>NZ_JAPIVK010000046.1 GCF_026183675.1 Microbulbifer halophilus | reverse complement strand
TTCCAGTGCCGGTGCGCCCCCAGCGGGAACGGCGAGCCAGACCGATAGACCACCGATGTCTGTCGAGACAGCCCGTTGCCACGTCTACCGGCTGCAGCGGCGTATCGCGAAGGCGGTTGCACTAAAACGTTACAACAAAGCCCGCGCACTGCAACGGCTTCTCACCAGCTCCCACGCTGGCAAATTGCTGGCCGCACACCGCGTCATGCACAACCGCGGCCGCAAAACCCCCGGTATCGACGGTATCACCTGGCGGTGGCCGCAAGATCGATCCGAAGCACTCCGCTCCCTGCAGCGGCGCGGCTATCGCGCCCAGCCGTTGCACCGCATTTCCATCCCCAAGGCCAATGGCAAGGTGCGCCCACTGGGCATTCCCACTATGGCCGACCGAGTGGCCCAGGCACTGCAGCGCCTCGCGCTGGAACCCTGGGCAGAGACGACCGCCGATAGACACTCCTATGGCTTCCGTCCCAAGCGCTCGACCGCAGATGCCCTGCAGCAGTGCTATATCGCCCTGTCTCGCAGGACCTGCGCCGAATGGGTACTGGATGCGGACATCAAGGGCTGCTTCGACCACCTCAGCCACGACTGGTTGCTGGCGAATATCCCCATGGATAAACACCCGCTCCGGCAGTGGCTGAAGTGTGGTTACATCGATCGCCACGTTTACCACCAGACCGACGACGGCACACCGCAAGGCGGCATCATCAGTCCGCTGCTGGCCAACATGGCCCTGGACGGACTGGAAACCGCCATCGAGGCCGCTGTGCCCAAAAGCGGCAGCCGCGTCAACGTAATCCGCTACGCGGATGATATCGTCATCACCGGTGCCAGTCGGGAGCTACTGGAACAGCGTGTACGCCCCGCGCTCGAAGCCTTCCTGGCCGAGCGCGGGCTCACCCTGTCTCCCAAGAAGACTCGTATTGCACACATCAATGAAGGGTTCGACTTCCTCGGCTGCAATCTGCGCAAGTACAACGGCAAGTTGCTCACCCGGCCAGCCAGGGATAAGGTCACGGCCTTTGCCGGGAAAATCCGAGCCTTCATCAAGCGCGGTGTCGCACTACCCACCTTCCAGCTACTGACACGCCTCAACCGCGTGCTACGTGGCTGGTTTAACTACTACCGCCCCTGGGTATCCAAGGCGAGCTTCGCCCTGATCGATACACTGATCTACCGGGCACTGTGGTGGTGGATGCGACGGCGACACAAGAACCGCCAGAAATACTGGCTCTACGGCCACTACACTCGCTCACAGCGTACGCCCAACGGCAGCTACCGGCGCGTGTTCACCGGCCAGACCCGCACCGCTCTGGGGATTATCCGAAGGGTATCCCTCTTCAAACTGAGCGATCTGCCGATCCGGCGCCACATCAAGATCGTGGCAAAGGCCAACCCATATGCACCGGGTTACGGAAGCTACTTCCGCAAAAGATGGATGCAGGGACGGCAGTACCGGAAGGCAGACCGGGTCTATCTTGCCAGATACCGACTGGCGGCGTAATGTGGAACGCTAAATTGTTAATAACGGGTCAAACCGCCGGGTTCAATGAGCCTTCGAGGGGCTTGAGCCGTATGCGAGGAAACCCGCACGTACGGTTCTTAGAGGGCTGGGAGTCGGTGACGGCTCCTGGCTACTCGGCGGTTTCTGATGTATCAGTGCCCGAAATGTAAGAAAGCAGAGNTTCTTAGAGGGCTGGGAGTCGGTGACGGCTCCTGGCTACTCGGCGCTCCGTAGCTGGCCGATCCCTGTTGCGTTTTTGAGGGCAGCATTTTGGGCGATTGGTCGAAAGTCACTGGCTGACGGCCTGACAGAAGATATGCTTGTGGATATCTCAAAAGTATCGAGTGTACTGCGTTGGAGGCCTCAGCAAGCTTTGCAGGAGGCTCTGCGTCAGGTGGTTTCCCGTAGGGGGTAGTGGGATGCAAACCAGAGAAAGATTTCGAAGAGTTTCGCTTAGTAAGATTGTTGGCGGATCACGATATTGAATAGTAAATACAATTGGGAAGGGTGAAACCGTTCGGATTTTCAGATGTTTTTCTAAAGGGGGAAGTATGGATAGGTTCGCAATACTTACAATGAGTCGAGGAGATCGCTATAGAATAAAAGAGTGGTTAGAGTATCATTCAAGAATTGGGTTTACGGATTTTTATATTATTCTAGATAATCCGAATGATGATACTGCTGATATCCTTAGGGCTGTAAAGACTTCAGCCAATATTAATGTGGTGGTCAAGGGTGCAAATGGCCCCTATTACGATGATGTGAACATGCCATTGGTTTGGGAGAAGAGAAAGGAATGGAAGAAGGAGAATCAAGTTGAGATTGATAAGTCTGGTCTACCCATAAATGATGAAATTTCTTGGAGACAGTATCAATACTTTTCGGAAATAATTCCAGAAATTCAGAGGTTGGGTGTAGTCTCGTGGTTGTCTCTGATTGATGTTGATGAATATATAGCATTAAGTGATTACAATTACGTCAGTGAATTGATTGAAGATGTTGGAGCGGAACGAGTCAGGCTTTTGAACTTTAATTATGATACTGACGGATACACACCTGAAAGTGGGCAGAGTATTGTTGAATATTCTAAGTGCAGATGGAGTCATCAAGATATTATTAACTATGGGAAAGGATGGGATAAACGCTATAAGTCGATAGTTAAACTTGAGAGAGCGCTGCCGCTAGCTTCTGTTCATGCTATTTCAAAGGGGCCGTTTAAAGTCGTTCATCATGAAAAGGCTAAACTTAATCACTACAAGTGCCCTGCGATGAAAATCATTCCTTATAGCGTCTATGAACCTTTGAGAATAAGTGAGTAGTCTTATGTTTTTTGATGTAAAAAATCAAAGGGGGGATGAATGCTGGTTGAGATTAGCTCAAGACATAAATTCATTGTCATCGGGAGGAATTTATTTCGTGCCCGCTGCAGGAAATTATGGTGATGCACTAATTAATATAGGTAGTCGCCAGTTCTTTTCAAAATACTCTATTGACTATGTAGAGCTAGATAGAAAGGAGATATTGAGTGGGAGGTTAGATCAGCTGGACCCTGACGCGTTGGTTATTTTAGGCGGTGGAGGTGCGTTTTGCAATAACTTTTCAAGCTCGCATCAGCTGGCGAAGAAGGTTTCAGGATATTTTAGGCAAGTTCTAATACTTCCTACCACATACGAGCTTTCTCGCATAGATGCTAATAATATCATTTATTATCGGAGGGATAATTTGGGTAGTTCAGAAGTTATCGAAGATAGCAAGTTTTGTCACGATATGGCTTTCTTTATTGAACTTGAGCTGGATGTCCCTAACTTCAATGATCGGGTTTGGCGTTTGTACGCAATGCGCGCAGATAAAGAAGGTCATGGCCTGGATAGATTATTTGAATCAAATTTCGATCTTAGTAAAATTGGAGATGCAACTTATACTAATCCTAAGCCTTTTTTTCGTGTGATTTCAAACTTTAAGGTAATAGTAACAGATAGGATGCATATTGCTATTGCAGCCAGTATGCTCCAGCTAGATTGTTACTTGGTTGTGGGCAACTATTTTAAATCTCGAGATGTCTTTAAGTCTTCCATTGAGGCGTTCTACCCCAAAACTAAACTTTTGACCGTTGCTGATTTTTTGAAAAGGTTCGGTTGAGGCGTGTTGATGAGGGTTATAGTGATTGTTGGCGTATGGAAGCAGGTGAAGGAATCGCCCCTGAAAAGCTCTACAACCCGTGCAGGACCTGCAGGCACGATCGTGAAAACTTTGTTAACGCTGACTCCTCGTTGGCTGATGTAGTTGAGGGCAACATCGGCTTTTCTGGGTTGACTCTTCTTGGTGCGCCAGGCATGGCGCGAAGTGCCATAGATTGGCGCTGTCCCGGCCCGCTGTGGTGGCCGCCCGGGATGAGTTGGAGGTGAAAAGTCCTCTACCGGCCCGGCAAGGGGAACGGTTAGCCGAACGGCAAGGGTGTCCACCGCGAGGTGGAATCTGAAGGAAGCCGAAGGCAAAGCACTGGCCCGACGAACAGAAATCGCATATGAGGCGGTGGCAGTGGGTAAGAAGGCCAATATCTTCAAAGCCCAGTACTTGCACGGAAACTGCGGACGTAAATGCGGCGGGTATAAGTGTGAAGGTCGCGCGTCTTACCCTGGGAGGTCTGTCATCCGTAAGCGATCAGTCTTCCCCACCGTCGGCCTGAACCGATTTTTCTGTTAGCGCCACTTCCCTGGCATTCCACGGCAGCAGTGCCTCGATGGCCTCCACGGTGTCCGCTGCGGCAGTTCGGTGTAAACGCGACGGAGATAGTCGTAGGGTTCAAGGTCATTGGCCTTGGCGGTTTCTATCAGGCTGTAAAGCGCTGCACTGGCTGTCGCCCCCTTGGCGGTATCGCTGAAGAGCCAGTTCTTTCGGCCGATCACGAACGGGCGTATGGCGTTCTCGGCCTTGTTGTTGTCGATATTGAGGCGGCCATCTTCTGCGTAGACGCAGAGCTTCTCCCAGTTTTTCTGCAGGTAGGACAGGGCCTTGCCCAGGGCTGTTTTCGGCAGCGTTTTTGGTAAGCGATCGATAAACCCCGTAAGCGCTCAATAAACCCCATCTAAAACCCAGCACTTCGTAAGCGATCCATAAACCCCACCTAAAACCCAGCATCTCTTCCGGATACGCTCTTGATTTCAACGATCAGGAGATCCACATGACCATTCAGAGCAAATCCGATTTCTGGCAGCAGCACATCAGCGCCTGGAAGGATAGCGGCCTGTCCCAGGCGGCCTACTGCCAGCAACATGACCTGAAGCTCAGCACCTTCACCTACTGGCGCAACAAGCAGAACAAGGGCCGGCGTAAACTGATGCCTGTGTCGATACCGGCTCCGGATGCCTCGGTGGAATTGGCGTTGCCCGGTGGCATCCACATGCAGCTACCGGCATCGGCCCTGGAGCAGACCCTGCCGCTGGTTTGGCGCCTGCTCCGGGAGCAGGCCTGATGCTGCGGCCAAGGCAGTCGGCACAGGTCTACTTGTACATGGAGCCGGTAGATATGCGCAAGTCGATCGATGGCCTGGCGGCACTGGTTGAGCAGGAGATGGAACTGTCCCCGGCCCTGGAAGCGCTCTTCGTGTTCTGCAACCGTGGCCAGGACAAAATCAAGGTGCTGTACTGGGAGCGCAACGGCTTCGTGGTCTGGTACAAGCGCCTGGAGAAGCAACGCTTCCGCTGGCTGCGGGAGGACGACTTCACCTACCACAAGCGCAGTGGCCGCGAGCTGAACCAGCTCCTCGACGGCCTGAATATCTGGAGCCAACAGCCCCACCAATCTATCCAGTTTGACTCGGTTACATAGCCGGGCCCTGCGATACAATGGCGGCCATGAATGAGCAGGCCGCCGAGCAATTACCTGACGATGTCGATACGCTGAAAGCGCTTCTCTTGCAGAAGCAGCAGCGCATCCGCCTGCTCGAAGAGCAGATCCTGCTGATGCGCGACAAACACTTTACCAGCGGCAGCGAGCAGGCTTCGAACCAGCTCGGCTTCTTCGATGAAGCGGAGGCCGAGGCAGACGCAGAGCCGCCGGAAGCGCCCGCCACAACATCTCCCGCCACAACCCCGAAGAAACCTGCCGGTCGCCAGCAGCTCCCGGCGGATCTGCCCCGGGTGCGCCGGGAGCACGACCTCCCCGAGGCAGAAAAGATCTGCACCTGCGGCTGCCAGATGCGCGAGATCGGCGAGGAGACCAGCGAGCAACTGGACATCATCCCGGCCAAAATCCAAGTGATACAGCACGTCCGCAAGAAGTATGCTTGCAAAGCCTGTGAAGCGGGCGTCAAAACTACCCCGCTGCCGGCACAGCCGATCTCCAGAAGCAGTGCCAGCCCGGGCTTGCTGGCCCAGATCACCGTGGCCAAGTACCAGGATGCACTGCCGTTGGCCCGTCAGGAAAAGATCTTCCACCGCATCGGCGTGGACCTTCCCCGCAACACCCTGGCCAGCTGGATTATCCGCTGCAGCCAGTTGGTACAGCCCCTGCTCAACCTCCTGGAAGACAGGTTAAGGGACGGCCCCATCATCCAGTGTGATGAAACGCCGGTGCAGGTGCTGAAAGAGCCTGACAAACCACCAGAGAGCCAATCCTACATGTGGGTGCGCCTCGGCGGACTCTCGGATGAATCTGTGGTGCTCTATGACTACTACGCCAGTCGTAGTGGAGAGGTCGCCGGTACCCTGCTATCGGGCTTCAACGGCTACCTACAAACCGACGACTACGCCGGCTACCACGCCGTGGGCGCCGAAAAAGGTATCATCCATCTCGGCTGCTGGGCCCACGCGCGGCGGAAATTTATCGAGGCCCAGAAGGTTGCCGACAGCAAGAACAAAAAGTCGAAGGGCAAAGACAAAAACAAGAAGAACCGACCCAGCAAAGCCGATATTGCCCTCAACTACATCGGCCACCTGTACGGCATAGAGCGCAAGTGTAAACACCTATCCCCAGAGGAGCGGTACCAGCTCCGCCAGGCCAAGAGTCTGCCCGTACTCAACAAGCTGCGCAGCTGGCTGGATAAAAACTTACCGGGGGCACTACCGAAAACAGCCTTGGGAAAGGCTCTGTTCTACCTGCAGAAAAACTGGGAGAAGCTGTGTGTCTACACAGAGGACGGCCGTCTCAACATCGACAACAACGGCGCGGAGAACGCCATACGCCCATTCGTGATCGGCCGAAAGAACTGGCTCTTCAGTGACACCACCAACGGCGCGAAAGCCAGTGCAGCGCTCTACAGCTTGATAGAAACTGCGAAGGCCAACGACCTTGAACCCTACGACTACCTCCGCCGCGTTTATGCCGAGCTGCCACAGGCGAACACTGTGGAGGCCATCGAGGCACTGCTGCCGTGGAATGCCAAGGAAGCGTTGTTAGCAGAAAAGCGCGCTCTGGCCGAGGGTGGGGAAGGCTGATCGCTTACAGCACTTCTTCCGGTACGCTCCTGATTTTCAACGATCAGGAGATCCACATGAGTACCGAGAGCAAATCCGATTTCTGGCAGCAGCACATCGACGCCTGGAAGGGCAGCGGCCTGTCCCAGACAGCCTACTGCCAGCGGCACGACCTGAAGCTCAGCACCTTCACCTACTGGCGCAACAAGCAGAACAAGGGCCGGCGCAAACTGGTGCCGGTCTCGATGCCAGTCCAGGATGCCCCGGTGGAGCTGGCCCTGCCCGGTGGTATACATATGCAGCTGCCGGCATCGGCCCTGGAACAGACCCTGCCGCTGATCTGGCGCCTCATCCGGGAGCAGGCCTGATGCTGCGGCCAAGGCAGTCGGCACAGGTCTACTTGTACATGGCGCCGGTGGATATGCGCAAGTCCATCGACGGCCTGGCAGCGCTGGTCGAACAGGAGATGGAACTGTCACTGGCCCAGCAGGCCCTCTTCGTGTTCTGCAACCGCGGCCGGGACAAGATCAAGCTGCTGTACTGGGAGCGCAACGGCTTCGTGGTCTGGTACAAGCGGCTGGAGAAACAGCGCTTCTGCTGGTCGCGGGAGGACGACTTCACCTACCACAAGCGCAGTGGCCGCGAGCTGAACCAGCTCCTCGACGGCCTGAATATCTGGTGCCAAAAGCCCCACCAATCTCTCCAGTTTGACTCGGTCACCTAGCCGGATCCTGCGATACAATGGCGGCCATGACTGAGCAGGCCGCCGAGCAACTCCCCGACGATGTCAATGCGCTGAAAACGCTTCTGCTGCAACAGCAAACACAGTTGCAGCAGAAGCAGCAGCGCATCCGTCTGCTCGAAGAGCAGATCCTGCTGATGCGTGACAAGCGCTTCGCCAGCAGCAGCGAACAGGCCTCGAACCAGCTCGGCTTCTTCGATGAAGCGGAGGTCGAGGCAGACGCAGAGCCTCCGGAAGCGCCCGCCACCCAATCTCCCACTCTTTCCCGCAAGAAGGCGCCCGGCCGTCAGCGGCTCCCGGCAGACCTGCCCCGGGTACGCCGGGAGCACGACCTCCCCGAAGCAGAGAAGACCTGTGACTGCGGTTGCCAGATGCGGGAGATCGGCGAGGACACCAGCGAGCAACTGGACATCATCCCGGCCAAGATCCGGGTGATACAGCACGCCCGCAAGAAGTACGCCTGCAAAGCCTGTGAATGCGGCGTCAAAATTGCCCCGCTGCCGGCCCAACCCCTCCCCAGAAGCAACGCCAGCCCGGGCCTGCTGGCCCAGATCACCGTGGCCAAGTACCAGGACGCCCTGCCGCTGGCCCGCCAGGAACAGATCTTCCACCGCATTGGCGTGGACCTGCCCCGCAACACCCTGGCCAGCTGGATCCTCCGCTGCAATCAGCTGGTACAGCCCCTGCTCAACCTCCTGGAAGACAGTTTGCAGGACGGCCCCTGCATCCAGTGCGATGAAACGCCGGTACAAGCCCTCAAGGAGCCAGACAGACCGCCCGGCAGCCAATCCTACATGTGGGTCCGCCTTGGCGGACGCCCGGATGCCCCCGTGGTGCTCTATGACTACCACCCCAGCCGCAGTGGGGAGGCGGCCAACACCCTGTTGTCGGGCTTCAACGGCTACCTACAAACCGACGACTACGCCGGCTACCACGCAGTGGGCACCGAAAAAGCCATCACCCACTTGGGCTGTTGGGCCCACGCGCGACGCAAGTTTATCGACGCCCAGAAGGTTGCCAACAGCAACAAGAACAAGAAATCGAAAGGCAAAGACAAAAACAAGCAAAAACGGCCCAACAAAGCCGATATCGCCCTCAACTATATCGGCCACCTCTACGGCATCGAGCGCAAAAGCAAAGACCTCTCCCCGGAGGAACGGCACCAACTCCGCCAGGACCAGAGCCTGCCGGTCCTTGAGAAACTGCGAGCCTGGCTCGACAAAGAGCTGCCAAAAGCGCTGCCGAAAACAGCCCTGGGCAAGGCCCTGTCCTACCTGCAGAAAAACTGGGAGAAGCTCTGCGTCTACGCAGAAGATGGCCGCCTCAATATCGACAACAACAAGGCCGAGAACGCCATACGCCCGTTCGTGATCGGCCGAAAGAACTGGCTCTTCAGCGATACCGCCAAGGGGGCGACAGCCAGTGCAGCGCTTTACAGCCTGATAGAAACCGCCAAGGCCAATGACCTTGAACCCTACGACTATCTCCGTCGCGTTTACACCGAACTGCCGCAGCGGACACCGTGGAGGCCATCGAGGCACTGCTGCCGTGGAATGCCAGGGAAGTGGCGCTAACAGAAAAATCGGTTCAGGCCGACGGTGGGGAAGACTGATCGCTTACAACTGAAGGGCTGAATCTGCTATGAGTGGATAGTCGGTTTATCTCTCTGAAAGATTGGAGCAAATGCCTCGAAAGAGGGCTCTCGACAATTGCTGAGGGGGCGGAACTCCCAAGGCCGTCGAAGTGTTTGTCGATCGTCAGGCGAATAAACAACGAAACGAAGCTCGCCCGGTATCGGGAAGCAGGAACCGCCGTGGTACGGAACCGTATGCCCGGTGGTGTGGGAGGACGGCGGGGGTAACCCCGCCTCCTACCCGATTTTTTGTCTTTGCCCTTCGACTTTTTGTTCTTGCTACTGGCAACCTTCTGGGCTTCGATAAATTTGCGTCGCGCATGGGCCCAACAGCCCAGGTGGGGTTTACGGTTGCTTCGGAAGAGCCGATCCTTCTTAGCCTCCGTTGACTGACAGCACAGGCTAGACAAACAAATCCGGCAGTGGCTTGTCCTCTTCTGCGCTCTTTTCCAGTAGTTTGCGCTTGAGCAGGCGGTTCACCAAGATTTGCATCTGCTGTTTGTTTAGTGGTCTTGATGGCGTTAGGTAGAGGGCTGCATCGAGCAGTTCCTGCAATTTTTCCAGCTCTTCGAAGTTCAGTTCCCGATTGACCTCACCGAGGCTGTTGCCCGTTACCTGGGGCCAGCGGGTGTGCAGCCAGTTTAGGGCGGCTTCCTGGATTTGGGTGGGATCGCCGGTTTCTACAGCCCGCTCCAGCGCTCGGGCCTGTTGTTCGGCATTTGGCAGCGGCTTTGCTGAGCCGGGCATTGGGCTTCGGACACCTCGCTGGCGGAAGAAATACAGCAACCACAGCAGGTGTGAGGCCAGGGCGACAATAGCCAGGTTGCGCCAGAACTGGCTCTGGTCCGTTGCAGTGGTCCCGTTCGGTTGCAGATCGGCTGTCTGGTCAGGCTCCTGCATTGCGCCTGTCGCCGCGCCGGCCACCGTAAAGCGAAACGGAGGCAGTTGGGTTGCCCGCTGGCGGCCGGTTTTGGTGTCCCACCAGGTTACGGTAACAGCTGGAAGCTGGTAGTCCCCGGGTTTAGTGGCGACGATGGCGGTGGTTTCTATACGGCTGCCGATAATACCGCTCTGGCCCAACTGGTCATCCTGCTGCGGCTGGTCCGGGTAGGTCTTCAGGCCTTCCACATTGAGCTTCGGCAGCGGTGGTAACTGGGCCGCGCGCAAACCCTCGGCGCGCAGGGTGACGATACGGGTGATCGGTTCGCCCACGGTGAAGGTCTGCGGGTCCTTGCTCCAGCTCTGCACTATGCCGAGGCTGGCGGCCGGTAGCCAATTGGCGCCGCTGTAGCTGTCGGGCTTGGGCAGTACTTCCAGGCTTCGCGGTTGTGAGCGTAGCCGCAACCGTTGGGTGTTGCGGTTGAACAGGGAGAAGGGATCCCGGCGGCCGGCGACGGCGACATAGCTGAGGGCCGGGATGGTCAGTTTGCCGGAGCTTTCGGGAAAGATGGCGTAGGTCAGTTCGTAGACGGCGTGGCCGACGCCGTTGATGCGGCGTTCGTAGCGCTGTTCGTCCACTTTTTCCACGTGGGCGCCGGGGACCTTCAGCGGCTCGGTGGCGATATCGTGCAGGCCGACAGTGGTGTAGAGGCGCACTTTGACCAGCAGTTGTTCCTGTACGTGCACTTTCTCCTTGTCCAACTCGACCTCCAGGAAGGCCTGGCGATCTTCGCCGGTATTGGGGCTCGAGCCGGGTTCGGTGACGGTGATCGGAATTGCATCGGAGACGGCGCCCTGGTAGTGGAGGGAGGGAACGAACAGTTTGCCCTCGCGTTTGGGGGCCAGGGTCAGCATCCATTCGACGAAGCTCTCGGCGCGGCCGTTGATGACGCGGTACTGGTTGGACTGCTGGCGGGAGAGAATGTCGAAGTCCTGTTCCAGCAGATTGAAGTCCGGCCGGCCGCCGTTTTCGTCACCGGAGTAGCGCAGGCGCAACTTGAGGGTTTCGTCGATACCGATTTTGTTGCGGTCGACGGTGGCGGTGAGTTGGTCGGCGGCTTGGGCGGTGGTGGCCAGTAGCAGGATCAGGAGGGCCTGTAGGGCGCGGATTGCCCAGTGGGTATAGCCGGTCCGATCGCGGCCATGGGCCGCTCCTACTGCGTTCCCGGCCCTGGGGGCCCTCTCCCCCGGCCCCTCTCCCGAAGGGAGAGGGGAGTGTACGGGGCTGATTCTGGTGTCAACGTTTATCATTCCGCTTTCCATTCCTACCACCTCTGGCTGGCGCCGTTTTCCGGTGGCTGCCATTCGCCGCTGCGGTAGGCGCGGCGGCGTTGCAGGCTTTCGTACTTGAATTTCTCGCGCATCAGGCCGGCCGGGTCGTCGGGGATCTGGCGCAGCCACTGGTCTAGGGCCTGCTGGGTTTCCGGGTCCAGGTCGCTTTCCCGGGCTTTGGCCCGTTGTTGTTCGCCTTGTTGTTCCTGCTCTTCGCCGTTCTCCGGTTGTCCCTGTTGCCGTTGCTGTTCGGCGTTCTGTTGTTGTTCGCCGTTCTGGGGTTGCTCGTCGGATTGCTGGTCCCGGGGGGAGCCCTGGGACTGCTGGTCGTTCTGTGAGCCGGCGTTCTGCTGGTCCTGTTGCTGATTCTGCTGTTGTTGCTGCTGGCCCTGATCGGATTGCTGTTGCTTCTGGTCCTGTTTCTGTTGTTGATCCTGGCCGGACTGTTGTTGCTCCTGTTGCTGCTGCTTTTCCTGCAGCTCCTTCAGCTTTCGGGCTATGTCGCGGTTGTGCTCGGCGTCGGCCATCTGCGGTTGCTGTTTCAGGGCCTCGTCGTAGGCCTCGATGGCTTCACTGTAGCGGCCCTGTTGCGCCAGGCTGTTGCCGAGATTGTACAGGTCCCGGGCGTCGCCGCTCTGGGCGAAGTCTTTCTGTGCCGCGGGATAGTCGCCGGCGCGGTAATTGGCGGTGCCGCGCCACTGGGGGTTTTTGAAAGTCTTTGCCGCCTGGTCGGCCTTGCCTTCTTCCAGCAGTTGTGTCGCCCGCTGATCGTCGCGCAGCCACAGGTCGTTTTCGGCCGCCTGTGTCGGTGTTGGTGGCAGCAACAGGAAGGCGAAGGGCAGGGCGCAGGCGAGAGCGCCGCGGCGGAACAGCAGGGCGGCGACCGGCAGCAAAAGCAGGAGCAGCCAGGGGCCTTCCTCGCGCCACTGGTCGAATTCGCGCTCGGTCAGTTGTGCCTGTTCCGGTGTGTCGCCTTTTGGCAACAGTGCGGCGATATCGCCGTCGGTGACGCTGATCTCGGCGAACTGGCCGCCGCTGTCGCGGGCCAGTTTGCCCAGTTGGCCGGCATCGAAATCGGCAATGATGATGGAGCCGTTGTTGTCGGTGACAAAGCCGCCGCTGTCGCCACGGGGAATGGGGCTGCCCTCGTCGCTGCCGACGGCGAGAATGGACAGGCTGAAGTCCTGGCTAGCGACCAGTCCGGCGACGGTGTCGAGTGCCGTTTCGTCGATGCCGTCGGTGATGGCGAGCAGTTGGCCGCGGCCGCTGGCGCCGTCTTTCAATAGCTGGATGCCGGTTTCCACGGCCATTTCGATATTGCTGCCGGGCACCGGCACGATCGATGGCGACAGCGATGGCACCAGGTTGGCGATGGTGTCGGTGTCTTCGGTCAGCGGTGTGACGATATGGGCCTCGCCACCGTAGGCGACCAGGGCGGTGAGGCCGTCTTCCCGCTGGCGCAGGATATCGAGGATTTTCAGGCGCGCGCGGGTCAGTCGATCCGGCGACAGGTCGGTGGCCATCATCGACGGCGACAGGTCCAGCAGGATGACCAGGGCATCCTGGTTGCTGTAGACGGGGGTCGGCAGTTTGCGCCAGGCGGGGCCGGCCAGGGCGATGATCGCGGCGGCCAGTAAGGCGAAGATCAGGCCGAACAGCCAGGGGCGCTTGGCGCCGCCGCGGAGCAGCAGGTGCGGGAGCAGGTCGGCGTCGATGACTTTCTGCAGCTGGCCGCTGTTGATGACGGTGCGGGCCAGGGCCCAGCAGAGCAGGGCGGTGGGAATCAGCAGCCACAGCAACGCGGGGCGCAGGAAGTGGAACTGGTGGAGGTCGGTGAAGAGGTTCATGTCGTCTTCCTCCGGTGGGCGGGCCGCAGGCCCGCCTTGCCGAGCTGGAGCTCGGCGCGCCCAGGGGTGAGCCGGAGCTTCGCGGTTGCGGTGCCCAGTAGCGGCGCGGCCGCCCAGAGGAGGGCCAGCAGCAGGGCGGCGCCCAGCGGCCAGATATACAGGGATTTCAGTGGGCGGTAGCTGGCGGCTTCCTGTTCCACGGGTTCCAGTTTATCCAGCTCGCGGTAGATCTGCGCCAGCTCTTCCGGGTTGTGGGCGCGGAAGTAGCGGCCGCCGGTTTTGTCGGCGATGGCCTGCAGGGTCTCGCTGTCCAGGTCGCGGGAGGGGTTGATGCGCCGGGCGCCGAATCGGCTGCCGAGCAGGCCGGGCTGCACCATCTCCTCGGCGCCGATACCGACGGTGTAGACGGTGATGCCGGCCTGCTGGGCCAGTTCCGCGGCTTTCAATGGCGAGACTTCGCCGGCGGTGTTGGCGCCGTCGGTCAGCAGGATCAGCACACGCTGTTCGGCGGGCCGCTGGGTGAGTCGCTTGACCGACAGACCGATGGCATCGCCGATGGCAGTGCCCTGGCCGGCGAAGCCGATTTGTGCCTCCTGCAGCAGCGTGTCCACTGTCTCGCGGTCGAAGGTCAAGGGAGCCTGCAGGTAGGCGCGGGTGCCGAACAGCACCAGGCCCAGGCGGTCGCCCTTGCGGCGTTCGACAAAGTCGCCGACCACATCTTTCACCGCCTTGATGCGCATGGCGGGGCGGCCGTTCAGCAGCATGTCCGGTGTTTCCATGCTGCCGGAGATATCCACGGCCACCAGCAGGTCGCGGGCGCTGCTGGTCTGGGTGATGGGTTCTCCGTACCACTGGGGGCGTGCGGCCGCCGCGATCAGCAGAACCCAGATCACCGTCATCAGCGCAAGGTTCAGGAGATTGCTGGGGCTGCCGCCGCCGTGTTGGGAAAGCTCGGCATAGAAAGGCACTTTCAGTGCGCTGCTGAGCGGCTTGGCACGGGGCAGCAGGCCGCGCGCCAGCAGCGGCAGCGGCAGCAGCGCGAAGACCCAGGGCCAGGCGAATTCAAACACGCTGCGCCTCCGTTGTGGCCGCCTGTCGTTTTGTGTCTGTCTCCGTGGAGTGGGATTGCACCCAGGCGACGGCGTAATCCCGCAATGCCCGGTTGCCGGTCTCGTCGGGATGGTCGTCTCGATAGAGATGTTCCAGCAGGGCTTTTTCCGCCTCGTCCGGGCAGTCGATATCGGCCGTGTTGCCGAGAAACCCCAGCCACTGGCGGCCGATCAGGTTGCCGCAGCGGGCGCGGCCGAAGGTAGTGACGGCGACCCGTTTCAGTATCTCGTTGATATCCTGGGTAGCGCCTGTGTCAGCCGGGTTTATTGCCTGTAACAGGCGCACGGCTTCCTCGCGGTAGCGGTTCTGTTCGCGGCGCTGTCTGCGGCGGCGCAGCCACAGCAGGGCGGCGGCAATCGCGGCCAGGGTCAAAGCGGCGAGGAGCCACCAGCCGGGCGCGGGCGGCCACCAGCCGATGGGGGCCGGTTCGTGGATGTCGTGCAGTTGCGCCAGCAGTTCTTTTTCCTCGGGGGAAAGTTGGGGCGGCGCGGGTTGTTGTTGCATGGGGAGTATTTTCACCATTGGCGGCCTCCCCGACAGTCCTCTCCCCCGGCCCCTCTCCCAAAGGGAGAGGGGAGATATGCGGCGCACCCTACGCGGAGTCCAATCACGGCGTCGACCTCCTGTTCTGTTGCCGCGAACCGTAAACAGAAAGCAGTGCCGGAACAATCGGTCGTGTGTTGTCGAAATCCATCAACGGCAGGCGGTGGCGGCGGCAGAGTTGCTCGACCTCCTCGCGCGCCAGGGCCTGGCTATCGGCAAAGTGTTCGCGCAGCGGGCGACTGCCGGCGTTGAGGAAGGTGCGGTGGCGGCCGTCGGAAATGGTCAGGGACTGGTCGGGCAGATGGCGTTCCAGTGGATCGGTGATGCGCAGTACCTGCAGGTCCGTGTTGCGCGTCAGCAGGTAGAGTGGCTGGGCGCAGCTCTCGTCCAGATCGTGACAGTCGCTGATCAGGAAGAGGGCGCTGCCGGGGCGGGCGATGCGGCGGGCTTCTTCCAGCAGGGTTTTCAGCGGCTGGCAGCCGTCTGCGGCCACCGGGCTGTCGAGGTTGCCGGCGCGCTCCACCAGTTTGTGGATCATAGCCAGCACCGAGTGGTGGCTGCGGCGCGGGCGCACTGTGTCGATATCGTCGTCGGCGAACAGTACCGCGCCGACGCGGTCGCTGTGTTGCAGGCCGGCCCAGCCGAGGGCGGCGGCGATGCCGCTGGCGGCCACGGATTTGAAGGCCTGGCGGCTGCCGAAAAACATCGGCGAGCGCAGGTCCAGCAGGATGACTACCGGGCGCTCGCGCTCCTCCTGGTAGAGCTTGGTGTGGGTCTTGCCAGTGCGGGCGGTTACGCGCCAGTCGATGGAGCGTACATCGTCGCCGGGCTGGTAGTAGCGGACTTCCTCGAAGTTCATGCCGCGGCCGCGGTAGCGGGTCAGCAGGCTGCCGGCCTGGTCGGCCCTGGCCAGCCGGGGTTTGAACAGCTGCAGTTGGCGGGCGGCGTAGCGCAGTTGCACCAGGGGCTCCACCTCGGGGTAGGCGCCGCGGAGTTGCGGGGCTGTCTGGTTCAATACTTCGTGCAAAATTCTTTGCCCTCTCCCCCGGCCCTCTCCCAAGGGGAGAGGGGAGCTAATCTTTCGACTTGACGTTGATGGGCGGTGCGCACGGCGCATCCTACCCCAGTGCCTGGTCCCGAATCAGATCGCCGGCACTTGCTGCAACAGCCGCGCGATCACCTGGTCGGCGGTGACGCCGGCGGCTTCCGCCTCGAAGCTGAGTAGCAGGCGGTGGCGGAGGATGTCCGGGGCCACGTCCATCACATCGTCCGGAGTGACGAAGTCGCGCCCGGCGAGCCAGGCGCGGGCGCGGGCACAGCGGTCCAGGGCGATGGTGGCCCGAGGGCTGGCGCCAAAATCTAGCCAGGATGCCAGCTCGCTGTCATACTTCGCCGGCTCGCGGGTGGCGATGATGAGCTGGACAATATAAGTTTCCACCGCCTCGACCATCTGCATTTCCAGAACCTGCTGGCGGGCGCGAAAAACGGTGTCCTGGGCAATCTCTTCGGAAGGGCGATTTTCGCCAAGGCTTGCCTCGGATCTGGCCAGGCGCAGAATTTTCGCTTCCGCCTCGGCACCCGGATAGGCAAGATTCACCTGCATGAGGAACCTGTCCAATTGTGCCTCTGGCAGCGGATAGGTTCCTTCCTGTTCTATCGGGTTTTGTGTTGCCATCACCAGGAACAAGTCAGGCAGCGGATAGGTCTTTCGGCCCACGCTGATCTGGCGTTCCGCCATGGCCTCCAGCAGCGCCGACTGCACCTTGGCCGGCGCGCGGTTGATTTCATCGGCCAGCACCAGGTTGTGGAACACCGGCCCCGGTTGAAAATGGAACTCTCCGGTTTCCGGTCGGTAGATATCGGTGCCGGTAATGTCTGCCGGCAACAGATCCGGCGTAAATTGGACGCGATGGAAATCACCCTCAATAGCCTCGCCCAGTGTCTTGATTGCCTTGGTCTTGGCCAGCCCCGGCGCGCCTTCCACCAGCAGGTGGCCGTCCGCCAGCAGGGCGATCAGTATCCGATTGACCAGGGTCTCCTGGCCGATAATCTGCTGTTCCAGCCAGTCGCCCAGGGAAATGATGCTGTCCCTGATGTTCCGGTTCGCTTCCATAGTGTCACTTCTGTTGAGAATGTTCCTGCGCCCGCCCGCGAGGATACCGGCTATCTACCATCTTTATATATAGTCGCCGCCATCGCGGATGGGCGTGTTGATTTTAGCGGCGTTCGCGCCAGTGGCAACCATCGAGAAGGCGGTAGACCGCTGAGCCAGTACAAAGTTCAACCAGTTCGCCAGCCAGTATGGGGCTGGCGGAGAGTCCGGGCCCGGCGTGCGGCCGGGCCACTGACAGTTATGTTTTCGGGTCTGGGGTATACAGAACCGATGGGAAAAAAATGAATTTGGGAGGTTCCCCGTGAATATGGCGACGGTAATAACCGACAGCCGCGAGGAGTTGGTGGATCAGATCAGCGCACTGATTCGGGACAGGCTGGCGGAAGAGGCGGAGCCGGTGGTGACGTTCGCCGAGCAGTTCCTGCACCAGTATCCGCTGGAAGACCTGGTCGGCCGGCGACTGGCAGATGTCTACGGTTGTATTTACACCTGGTGGGATTTTATCCAGCAACGCAGTGGCAGCAGGCCCAAGGTGCGGGTGTTCAATCCGCGTCTCGAGGGAGATGGCTGGCAGTGTGCCCACACGGTGGTGGGTGTGTTGCAGCGGGATATGCCCTTCCTGGTGGATTCCGTGCGCATGGAGATCAACCGTCGCGACACCGTGATCCACTCGATCAAGAGCACCGTGATGCAGGTGGAGCGCAACAAGCGCGGCCGGTTGCAGCGGCTGTTGCCGCGCCATTGCAGTGTCGACGCAGGCGACATCTCGGCCGCCGGTGAGGCATTGGTCTACGTGGAGATCAACCTCGACACTTCCTCCTCATTTGCTTCCTCGCTGAGCGCGACCCTCGAGGATGTGCTCGGTGATGTGGAGCTGGTGGTGGACGACTACCTGCCCATGCTCGACGCCTGCAGCGCCATGGAAGACCAGCTGTACACCGGCCTGGCCGACGACGCCAACCAGCAGGAGGCCTGCGCCTTCCTGCAGTGGATGCGCGACGGCAATTTCACCTTCCTCGGTTACCGCGAGTACGAGTTTTGCCAGCAGGGGGACAAAAAGGTGCTGTGCGAAGTGGAGCAGCGCCGCCTGGGGACTTTCAAGAAGCTGGAGGAACCGGCGGAGCCGACGCCGGAGGCGGCCTTCAACGAGGGCAAGCAGCGCTTCTACCAGGGCCCCAACTTTCTCACATTCGCCAAGTCGTCGGTCAAATCGCGGGTGCATCGCGCCGCTTACTCCGATTACGTGACCGTCAAGCGCTACGACGCCGACGGCGAGGTGATCGGCGAATCCGCCTTCATGGGGCTCTATACCTCGCCGGTTTACACCGAGAGTCCGGCCAAGATTCCCATCATCCGCCGCAAGATGGCATCGGTGATGGAGTCCAGCGGCCTGGATCCGCACAGCCACGACGGCAAGGCGCTGCGCCGCATTCTCGACACTTTCCCGCGCGACGAACTCTTCCAGAGCAATACCCAAGAGCTGTTCCACACGGTGATGGGCGTGCTCAGCATGAACGAGCGCGCGCGTATCCGCCTGTTCCTGCGCCGGGATCCCTTCGGCAAGTTTGTCACCGCCACCGTGTATGTGCCGCGGGAGCAGTTCAACAGCACCGTGCGCGAGCAGATCTGCGCGCATATCGCCCGGGCCGTGCGCGCCCGCGATTCCGATTTCACCACCTGGTTTTCCGAATCCATCCTCGCGCGGGTACATTTCGTGTTTCGCGTTTCCCCCAGCGAGCCGGTGGACATTGACGTAGCGCAGTTGGAGGCGCAAATAGTGGATATCACCCGTTCCTGGGAAGGCGTATTCCAGAAATCCCTGATCGAAAGCAGCGGCGAAGAGGAGGGCAGCCGGCTCTTCAGTATTTACGGCCACGCCTTTCCCGCCGGTTACCGCGAGGATTTCGAGCCGCGTATCGCGGTACAGGATGTATCGGCGATCGCCGACCTGGACGCCGACAACCGCGTCGCCATGAGTTTCTACCAGCCGGTGGGAGCGTCCGCGGGCAGCCTGCGCTTCAAGGTATTCCACTGGGGGCGCGGGCTGACCCTGTCCGATGTGATCCCGGTGCTGGAGCACCTGGGGCTGCGGGTGATTGGCGAATTTCCCTACACCATCCGTCCGTCCGGCAAGACCGAGGTGTGGATGCACGAATTCCACCTGGAATTCGGCCTGCCCACCCGTGTCGATGCCCAGGCCTCCCGCAACCTGTTCCAGGATGCCTTCGCCGCCATCTGGAGCGGCGTGGCCGAGAGCGACGCCTTCAACCGCCTGGTGCTGGCGGCGCGCCTGAACTGGCGCGAAGTCTCGATGCTGCGCGCTTACGCCCGCTACCTGAAGCAGACCAAGTTCAGCGCCAGCCAGCCCTATATCGCGCGCACCCTGGCCAACCACGTGGAGATCACCCGCAACCTGGTGGCGCTGTTCCGCGCCATGTTCGATCCGCGTATCAGCGGTTCCAAGAGTGAGGGGCAGACCCGTGTGGATCGGTTGATCCAGAAGATTCACGACGGTCTCGACAGTGTCGACAACCTGAACGAGGATCAGGTGATCCGCCGCTACCTGGAGCTGATCCTGGCCACACTGCGCACCAACGTTTTCCAGACTGATGCCGACGGCGAGCCCAAGGACTATATCTCCATCAAGTTCAGCCCGCGCGACATTCCGGGAATCCCCGAGCCGCGGCCCGAGTTCGAGATATTCGTCTACTCGCCGCAGGTGGAGGGTGTGCACCTGCGCGGCGGCAAGGTGGCCCGCGGCGGCCTGCGCTGGTCCGACCGGCTGGAGGACTTCCGCACCGAGGTACTGGGCCTGGTGAAGGCGCAGAACGTGAAGAATGCGGTGATCGTGCCCAGCGGTGCCAAGGGCGGCTTCGTGGTGCGCCGCCCGCCATCCGGCGGCGGTCGCGAGGCGATGCAGGAAGCTGGCATCGCCTGCTACAAGACCTTTATCCGCGGCCTGCTGGACATCACCGACAACCTGCAGGACGGCGAAGTGGTGCCGCCGGAACAGGTGGTGCGCCGCGACGAGGACGACCCCTACCTGGTGGTGGCTGCGGACAAGGGCACGGCGACCTTTTCCGATACCGCCAATGGCATTGCCGCCGAGTACGATTTCTGGCTCGGCGATGCCTTCGCCTCCGGCGGCAGCCAGGGCTACGACCACAAGAAGATGGGCATTACCGCCCGCGGTGCCTGGGTCTCGGTGCAGCGCCACTTCCGAGAGATGGGTCTCAATGTTCAGGAAGAGGATTTTTCCGTGATCGGCGTCGGCGATATGGCCGGCGATGTGTTCGGCAACGGCATGCTGCTGTCGGAACATATCCGCCTGAAAGCGGCCTTCAACCACCTCCATATCTTTATCGATCCGGACCCGGATGCGGCCAGCAGCTTTGCCGAGCGCAAGCGCCTGTTCGAAATGCCGCGTTCCAGCTGGACGGACTACGACAAAAAATTGATCTCCAAAGGCGGCGGCATTTTCGAGCGCCGCGCCAAGTCGATCAATATCACCCCGGAAATGAAGGCCGCCTTCGGCATCGAGGCAAACCGGCTCAACCCCAACGAGCTGATCGGCGCGCTGCTGCGCGCGCCGGTGGACCTGATCTGGAACGGTGGCATCGGCACCTATGTCAAAGCCAGTACCGAATCCCACGCCGAGGTGGGCGACAAGTCCAATGACAGCCTGCGCGTCAACGGCAACGAACTGCGCGCGAAGGTGTTTGGCGAGGGCGGCAACCTGGGCATGACCCAGCGCGGGCGCATCGAGTTCGCGCTCAACGGTGGCCGCTGCAACACCGACTTTATCGACAACGCCGGCGGTGTGGATTGTTCGGATCACGAGGTCAATATCAAGATCCTGCTCGACAAGGTGGTGGCCAACGGCGATCTCACCGGCAAGCAGCGCAACCAGATGCTCGAAGAGATGACCGACTCCGTGGCCGAGCTGGTGCTGGACAACAACTACGACCAGGCCCGCGCGCTCTCGGTGGCGGAATACCAGGTGTCCGAGCGCCTGGACGAATACCGCCGCACCATCAACGCGCTGGAGAGCGAGGGGCGCCTGAATCGCGCGCTGGAATTCATTCCCGACAACGAACAGATCACCGAGCGCCAGAATCGGGGCCAGTACCTGACGCGCCCGGAGCTGTCGGTGCTGATCTCCTACGTGAAGGTGAAACTGAAAGAGGAACTGCTCGATTCCGAGATCACCGGCAACCCGCGGGTGCAGGAGTCGGTGGAATCCGCTTTCCCCGGCGAGCTGGTGGCGCGCTACCGCGACCTGGTCTACGACCACCCGCTGCGCCGGCAGATAGTCGCGACCCAGGTGGCCAACGAGATGGTCAACAGCATGGGCATCACCTTTTACCACCGCATCGGCGGCGCCACCGGGGCCGATATCAACACTATCGCCGCGGCCTATATCTGTGCCCGCGATGTCTACCTGATGCCGGAGTTCCTCGATCAACTGGCGGCGCTGGACTACCGGGTGCCGGCCAGCCTGCAGATAGAGCTGATGAGCTCCATGATCGGCCGGGTGCGCCGCGCCGCGCGCTGGCTCATCCGCAATCGCCGCAGCGACCTGGAACCGGCGGGGGACCGGGAGCTGTACCGGAAGTCGGTGCAGCGGGTAATCGAGGCGCTGCCGGAAGTGCTCAGCGGCGAGCCGCACCGCGAGTGGGAATCCCGCTACCAGAGCCTGCAGGAGGCCAATGTACCGGAGCAGGTGGCGCTGCTGGCTGCATCGCCCACCTATCTGTATTCCGCCCTGGGGATTTCCGAATCCGCCCGCGCCAGCGAGCGGCCGGTGGAAGAGGTGGCGAGGGTCTACTTCCGTCTCGCCGACGCCCTGGACCTGCACTGGTTCGGCAACCAGATCATCGACCTGCCGGTGGACAGCTTCTGGCAGGCCCAGGCCCGCGAGACCAGCATGGATGACCTGGACAACCAGCTGAGCAGCCTGGCGATCAATATCCTGCGCCTGGCTGGCGAAGCGGACCTGGATGTGGATGGCGCAATGACCCGCTGGAGCGATATCATGGCGCCCGCGATCCAGCGCTGGAACAGCATGCTGAGCGAACTCAAAACCGCCCCCATTGGCGATTTCGCCATGTTCACCGTGGCGCTGCGCGAGCTGATGTACCTGGCCAATGCCACGGCGGATCGCGAGTCGCTGGCGGAATGACATAGCTCCCCTCTCCCCGGGAGAGGGTACTGGCACGGGGCTTAATAAGGCTCGACGGGGCGGCTCGCCCCTGCGGCTTCCAACATAGCTCCCCTCTCCCGCCGGGAGAGGGGCCGGGGGAGAGGGCGGGTGGAGTGGCCACTTCAATTTATGCGGCTTCCACAACCAGCCCTCTCCCTAACCCTCTCCCGGAGGGAGAGGGGACTGGTACGGGGGCTTAATAAGGCTCGATGGGGCGGCTTGCCCCTATGGTCTCCAACATAGCTCCCCTCTCCCACCGGGAGAGGGGCCGGGGGGCGGCGCCCGACCCCGGTGGTCAGATTAAAAAAGGAACACCATGTACGAACACCTGCGCAAAGCCCTGTTTGCGCTGGACCCGGAAAGGGCCCACTACTTATCGCTCGATGCCATCGGCGCCGCCGAGCGCCTGCGGCTGCTCTCCCTGTTCGCCAGGCCCGTCGCCGACGATCCGGTGGAATTGATGGGCCTGACGCTCCCCAACCCGGTGGGGCTGGCCGCCGGCCTGGACAAGAATGCCCAGGCCTTCAATGGCCTCGGCGGGCTGGGCTTCGGTTTTGTCGAGGTGGGCACGGTCACCCCGCGCCCGCAGCCGGGTAACCCACAGCCGCGCCTGTTCCGCATTGAGGAGGCCGGCGGCATCATCAACCGCATGGGCTTCAACAACCTGGGCGTCGACTACCTGGTGGAGCGCGTCAAGCGCCGCCGCTACGGCGGCGTGCTGGGTATCAACGTGGGCAAGAATTTCGACACGCCGGTGGAGCGCGCCGCGGACGACTACTGCCTGTGCATGGAAAAGGTCCACCCCTACGCGGACTACATCACCGCCAATGTCTCCTCGCCCAACACCAAGGGCCTGCGGGACCTGCAGTTCGGCGAGGGGCTCAGGCAGCTTCTCGGCGCGATAAAGGAAAAACAGCAGCGCCTGGCGCAGGTCAGCGATCGCCGCGTTCCGGTGGCGGTCAAGATAGCCCCGGACATGGACGACGAGGCCATCGCCGCTATCGCCGAGGTCCTGTGTGAGTTCGAGATTGACGGTGTGATCGCCACCAATACCACGGTCGACAAGTCGGCCGTCAGTGAGCTGCCCCACGGCGATGAAGAGGGCGGCCTCAGCGGCGCGCCGCTGGCCGACCGCTCGACGGAAGTGATCGCACAGCTGGCCGCGGAGCTGCGCGGCCGCATCCCGATCATCGGCGTGGGCGGTATTTTCGATGGCGACTCGGCGGCGGAAAAAATCCGCGCCGGCGCCACCGCGGTGCAGATTTACACCGGCTTCATCTACTGCGGGCCGGCGGTAATCCGCGAGGCCGCCGAAGCGATTTCCCTGGCCCGCCGGAAGCAGTGAGCACTGATCATCGATACCCGATCATTGCCCGCTGACTCAGACGGTACTCCAGCCGTCCGGATGGTGGTCCTCCGGCTGCAGGGTGCGGAACTGTTCCAGCTTCTGCGCTTTGGTTGAGGCTCCAAACCCGTTCCAGTAATCTTCCCGCCCGTCGCGCCAGCCGTTGACCCACTGCTGGTGGCGGTCGCCGTTGGCGTAGGGGCAGCTCTCCAGCGGTTTGTTTTCCGTGGCGGCAAGGTAACCTTTGCAGAAGGCTCTATCGGACTGGCTACGTTTTTGGCGTTTCATCTTATACAGCACCTCGGCTCTGGTGTGTTTACAGCGGCGGCTTTCCTGTTCCGTCTCTCTAAGGTTAGTGAATATGACGATCGTGTTGCCACTGTGTCTCAGCCGCGAGATGACACAACAGGGCGCCTGTAAAAGAACAATTGGCGCTGAAGATGATCGCCGCTAGATACAGTACGCATAGGCCGCGGAATTTTATTATCGCTGTCGGCGCAGAAGGGGAATCCTGTGCGCCTGCGAACAGAAGGAATCCCGATTTTGACTGACGTTACATCCGCCGAGCTGGCATTCACCGCCACCTGCCCCAAGGGGCTCGAGGGGTTGCTGGCCGCCGAGCTGCACGATTTGGGCGCCTCGGGGCTGCGCGAGCAGCCGGCGTCGGTGCGCTTTGCGGGGTCCCTGGAACTGGCTTACCGCTGTTGCCTGTGGAGCCGACTGGCGAACCGCATACTGCTGCGGCTTGTACAGGCGCGCATCGGCGATGCGGAAGATCTCTACCGGGCCGTGGCGGCGCTGCCCTGGGAGGAGCATATCAGCCCGGCGGCAAAGCTCTGGCTGCAGTTTTCCGGCACCAACCGCGCAATCCGCAACAGCCAGTTCGGCGCCCAGAAAGCCAAGGATGCCATCGTCGACCGCCTGCGCCACCAGAGCGGCGCGCGGCCGTTGGTGGACAAGCATCATCCCGACCTGACCGTGGCCCTGCGCCTCCACCGCGACAAACTGGATATCGCCATCGACCTGAGCGGCGAGAGCCTGCACAAGCGCGGCTACCGCACCCACATTGGCGCCGCGCCGCTGAAGGAAAACCTGGCCGCGGCGCTGTTGCTGCGCGCCGGCTGGCCGGAGATCGCAGAGCGGGGCGGGGCGCTGTTGGACCCCATGTGCGGCTCCGGCACTATCCTGATCGAGGGCGCCATGATGGCGGCGGATTACGCCCCGGGCCTGCTGCGCGATGGGTTCGGCTTCGAGCGCTGGCTCAACCACCAGTCGGATATCTGGCTGCGCCTGCGGGAGGAGGCACTGGAGCGCCGCCGCGCCGGGCTGGAGCGGTCCCTGCCGGAGATCCGCGGCTACGACGCCGACGCCCGGGTCCTGTTTGCCGCCGAGGCGAATATCGCCCGCGCCGGGCTGGAGCGCCAGGTGCGGGTCAGCTGTCGCCCGGTGGCGGCCTTCAAGGTGCCGAGCCACCGGCCGGTCAAACCCGGCCTGGTGCTCAGCAACCCGCCCTACGGCGAGCGCCTGGGCGAGCAGGAGGCGCTGCGGGGGACCTATGACGAACTGGGACGCCAGTTGAAGGCGGGGTTTGCCGGTTGGCAGGTGGGTATTTTTACCGGCAACCCGGAGCTGGGGTTCGCTACCGGTTTGCGTTCCCACAAGCGATACCAGTTGTACAACGGCAGTATTCCCAGCCAGTTGCTGCTGTTCGAGGTGCACGCGCGATCCGGCGAAGATGAAGAGGCAACGGATTCCGCCCCCCAACTGCCCGCGGAAGTGGAGATGGTGGCCAACCGGCTGCGCAAGAACCTGCGCACCACCGGCAAGTGGGCGAAGAAAAACGGCATCGACTGCTACCGGCTATACGACGCCGACCTGCCGGAATACGCGGCCGCGGTGGATCTCTACCGCACGCTGGAGGGTAATCTCTTCGCCCATGTGCAGGAATATCGCGCGCCGGCCAGTATTCCCGAGGACAAGGCGCGCGCAAGGCTGCGGCATCTGGTGCGGGCGGTCCAGACAGTGCTGGAAATCCCCCAACGCAATATCAGCATCAAGGAGCGCCGCCGCCAGAGCCACAAGGGGGGCGACCAGTACCGCAAGGGGGAGGGCGAAGGCCAGTCCCTGTGGGTCGACGAGTACGGTGCGCAACTGGAAGTGAATCTCCGGGCCTATCTGGATACCGGCCTCTTCCTCGACCACCGGCCGGTGCGACGCTATCTCCGCGGACAGATGCGCGAGCGGGGGCGCGGCGCCCGGTTTCTCAACCTGTTCTGTTACACCGGCACCGCCACGGTGCAGGCGGCGCTGGGCGGCTGTGAACAGAGTACCAGCGTGGATATGTCGAAAACCTACCAGTCCTGGAGCGCGCGCAATTTCCGCCGCAACAATCTCGATCCTTACCGCCATCAACTGGTGGAGGCGGACTGCCTGCAGTGGCTGGAATCCGCGCAGCAGAACCGCCGCGGCCACTACGACCTGATCTTCCTCGATCCGCC
Organism: Microbulbifer halophilus; assembly: GCF_026183675.1. Lineage (GTDB taxonomy): Bacteria > Pseudomonadota > Gammaproteobacteria > Pseudomonadales > Cellvibrionaceae > Microbulbifer > Microbulbifer halophilus. Next base: position 1,413 of record NZ_JAPIVK010000046.1, on the reverse strand, counting down.
GAGCTTCTCCAACTCCGCCAAAATGCGCGGCGTGCTGGATATCCAGCGGGATCACGGCAGGCTGATCCGCCAGTGCATGGCGCTGCTGGCCCCCGGCGGCACACTGGTGTTTTCCAACAACCTGCGCAGTTTCAGGATGGATGAGGATATTCAGGGAGAGTTTTCGGTGGAGAAGCTGTCACTGCTGGACAAGGATTTCCAGCGCAATCCGAAAATTCACAATGTGTGGAAGATTCAGGGTTAATGGTGCGCACGGCGCACCCTGCCCGGAGGCCCACAATGATTGGCATCATGTAGGGTGCGCCGGGCGCACCGTCAAAGAGCTGTGGAGAGCAATTTCAGCAGTTCCTTCTTCTCCATATTTCCCCCGCTGACCACCGCCGCCACGTATTCATCTTCCCCGAGGATTACGGTATCGCTGGCGATGGCTGCCACCGCAATGGCGCCGCCGGGTTCAGCATACAGCTTGCCGCTGCCCAGCAGCAGCTCGGTGCCGGCGGCGATGGCGTCTTCTTCCAGAGCAACAAGCTCGTCCACCACCTGGCGGCTGATCGGATAGGTGCATTCGCCGGCGCGGTTGGCGCCGAGGCTGGTGGCCAGGGTCGCCGGTTTTTCCAGGTCCACCGGGCCGCCCGCGTCCCAGGCGCTTTTCAGCGTGGCGGCGCCGGCGGGTTCGACCCCGATCAGGCGGAGTTGCGGTTTGGCGGCCTTGAGCGCCAGGCCGATACCGGAGATAAGCCCGCCGCCGCCCACCGGGCAGATCACCGTGTCCAGTCCGGGCAGCTGGTCGAGCAGCTCCAGTCCCACGGTGCCCTGGCCGGCGATGATCCGCGGGTGGTCGTAGGGCGGCACCAGTGTCGCGCCCGTGTCCTGCGCCCGCTGCCGGGCGTGGGCCCAGGCGGCGTGGATATCGTCGTGCAATAGCACTTCGGCGCCGTAATCGCGGCAGGCCTCCACCTTGTAGGCGCTGGCGCCCTCGGGCATGACCACCGTCACCGGAATCCGCCGCTCGCCGCCGGCCCAGGCCAGGGCCATACCGTGGTTGCCGGCGGACACGGTAATCAGCCCCCGCGCCAGCTCGTCCGGGGCGGCGCCGGCCAGCCAGTTGAGTACGCCGCGGGGTTTGAAGGAACCGGTGCGCTGCAGCAACTCGCACTTGAGCCACAGGGGGCGGCCCAACCGCTCTTCCAGCGGCCGGCTGCGCAGGCAGGGGGTGGGCTCCAGTGCCGCGGCAATATTTTTGCGGGCGGCGGCGATATCCGCCGCGGTGGGGGATCCGTGGGGAAGGGGGGCTGTCATCGGCGCACCGTTACCGAGCTGGGCACTGTTGTCAGAAATTCGCAGCTGCTGTTTCGTTGCGGGAAAATTGTAAGCGATCAGCCTTCCCCACCCTCGGCCTGGGCCCGCTTTTCT
>NZ_JAPIVK010000045.1 GCF_026183675.1 Microbulbifer halophilus | reverse complement strand
GGGCCAGATAGCCCCTTGAGGGATGTAGGGACAGATGGTATCTACTGAGAACCCCCAGTCCCCAATCAGACAAACAACTCCATCAACTGCTCCCGCAACCACCGGCTGGCCGGGTCGTCGTGCTGGTTCTTGTGCCACAGCAGGTGCCAGTCCATCTGCGGTATCTGGAAGGGCAGCTCGAACAGGCGCGCGGAATACTGGTTGGCGAGGCTGACCGGCACCGTCAGGGCCAGGTCGGTGCGCAGCACCACGAGCGGCGCCACCCGGTAGTGCTGTACCCGCAGCTTGATATCCCGCCGCCGGCCCAGCTTGTTCAGGGCGATATCCACCAGCCCCGGTCCGCTGCGGCGGCTGGAGACGTGGATATGCTCCAGTCGCAGGTACTGCTCCAGGGTCAGGCTGGTCTGCTCCGCCAGCGGGTGGTCGCTGCGCAGCATGCACAGGTAGCGGTCGTTGGTCAGGCGCTGCTGGTGTAGCTGGGTGGCGGTGGCCAGCGGGATATCCAGGCCGAAATCCAGGGTGTTGGCGGCCAGTTCCTGTGCCAGCCGGTCCCGCGGCACATAGTAGGACTCCACATTGATCCCCGGCGCCTGTCGTTCCAGCCGCTCCAGCAGCCGCGGCAGCAGCAGGGTTTCCGCCATATCGTTCATCGACAGGCGCAGGGTGCGCGATTCGGTGGCCGGATCGAAGCGGCGCTGTTCGCTGAGGCTGGTGCCGAGCAGGTTCAGTGCCTGCTGCACCCGCGGCATGATGCTTTCGGTCAGTGGCGTGGGGGTCATGCCGGCGGGGGTGCGGGTGAACAGCGGGTCATCGAGGGTGCGTCGCAGGCGCGACAGGGCGTTGCTGACCGCCGGCTGGGTAATATGCAGCTGTTCCGCGGCGCGGGTCAGGTTGCGCTCATTGTAGATGGCTTCCAGCACCGGGAAGAGATTCATGTCCACCTGCTGTAGCTGCATCGGTGTCACCGTTCATCATTTCTGTGAATGATTGGATATTCGCATAATAAACTTCGATGATCTATTGCCGGGCGCTAGGGTTGGGATTCTGGAAAGGGGAAAGCAATTGGCTGAGTTCTACACGGTGCGTCATGGGCAGGCCTCATTTGGCGCCGCCGACTACGACAAACTGTCCGATCTGGGCTGGCGGCAGGCGCGTTGGCTGGGCGAACACTGGCGAATGGCGGGGATGGGTTTCGACCGCGTTGTCTGCGGCGACCTGCTGCGCCACCGGGAGACGGCGCAGGGCATCTGCGAGGGCCTGGACCTGGATGTGTCCCGGCTGGAACTGGTGCCGCAGGTGAACGAGTTCGATTTCCACAGCGTGATGCGCAGTTACGGCGAGCGCGATCCCGGCTCGGTACCCGCGGATGGCGCCCCGCGATCCGATTACTACCGTTTCCTGAAAAAGGCCATGATCGCCTGGGCGGGGGGCGAAATCAGCCCGGCGGAGAGCTGGCCGGTATTCGAACAGCGGATCGAGGAGGCGCTGGGAATGATCGGCGACAGCCCGAGGGGTTCCAGGACCCTGGTGGTCAGCTCCGGCGGCGCCATCTCGATGATGGTGCGCCAGGTACTGGGGGCGCACGCGGAAACGGTCACCAGACTGAATATGCAGATCAAGAACACATCGGTGAGCCGTTTCTTTTCCGGCAGCGGCGGCATCAGCCTGCACAGCTTCAACCATGTGCCGCACCTGGAAAATGAAGAGCGGCAGGAATTTATCACCTACAGCTAAGAGCAGCGAGCGATGGATTTTGAATATTCGGACAAGGTAGAGCAGCTTTTGCAAAAGCTGCGCGGTTTCATGCACGAGCACGTCTACCCGGGGGAGGAAACCTATCACCGGCAACTGCTGGAGGACCGCTGGGGAGAGCCGCCGATTCTCGCAGAGCTCAAGGCCAAAGCGCAGCAGGCAGGGTTGTGGAACCTGTTTATGCCCGACGACCGCTTCGGTGCGGGGCTGAGCAATCTGGAATACGCACCCCTGGCGGAGGAAATGGGGCGGATCTCCTTCTCCTCCGAGGTGTTCAACTGCAGCGCGCCGGATACCGGCAATATGGAAGTGCTGGTCCAGTACGGCAGTGCGGCGCAGCGGGAACAGTGGCTGAAACCGCTACTGGCTGGTGAGATCCGCTCCGCCTTCGCCATGACCGAGCCCGCGGTCGCCTCCTCCGATGCCACCAATATCGAAACCTCGATCGTGCGCGACGGCGACGACTATGTCATCAACGGCCATAAGTTCTATATCAGCGGCCTGATGAACAAGCGCTGCAAGATCATGATCGTCATGGGCAAGACGGATCCGGACAACCCGAATCGCCACAAGCAGCAGTCGCAGATCCTGGTGCCCACCGACACACCGGGAGTAAAAATCCTGCGCCCGATGACGGTGTTCGGTTACGACGACGCGCCCGAAGGGCACGCGGAAGTGATTTTCGACAATGTGCGCGTGCCGGCAGCCAACCTGATCCTGGGCGAGGGTCGCGGTTTTGAAATCGCCCAGGGGCGCCTCGGCCCGGGCCGCATTCACCACTGCATGCGCCTGATCGGCGGCGCCCAGCGCGCACTGGAAATGATGTCGCAACGCGCCGAGCAGCGGGAAGTGTTCGGACGGCCCATGAGCAAACAGGGCTCGGTGCGGGAGGATATCGCGAAGTCTGCCTGCGAAATCGAACAGGCGCGCCTGCTGACCCTGAAAGCCGCGGAGCAGATGGACCGGTACGGCAACAAGGCGGCCAGGGACCTGATCGCGATGATCAAGATAGTCGCGCCGCAGATGGCCTGCACCGTGATCGATCGGGCCATGCAGATTCACGGCGCCGCCGGGCTGAGCCAGGATTTGCATCTGGCCCAGCACTATGCCTACGCGCGCACCATTCGCCTGGCGGATGGGCCGGACCAGGTACACATGATGCAATTGGGCCGCAACCTGGCGGCCCGCTACGGCGCGGAATCCTGAAACAGAGAACCGGAGTGGCGATGACAGACAACACGGTTTCGGACGAGAAGGGGGCGGTGGACCAACTGCCCGTGCAGGCGCTGGAGAAATACTTTGCCGCGCATATCGAAGGCTTTCGCGGCCCCCTGCAGGTGAGCAAGTTTTCCGGCGGCCAGTCGAATCCCACCTTCAGGCTGGAGACCCCCGGCGGCAGCTATGTGCTGCGCCGCCAGCCGCCGGGAAAACTGCTGAAATCCGCCCACGCGGTGGATCGGGAGTTTCGCGTCATGGGCGCGCTGGCGGATAGCGATGTGCCGGTGCCGCGGGTGCTGCACTTGTGCGAGGACCGCGAACTGATCGGTTCGATGTTCTACGTGATGGAATACTGCCAGGGCCGCATCTTCTGGGACGCGGCACTGCCGGAACTGGACAACACTCAGCGCAGCGCCTTCTACGAGGAAATGAACCGCGTGCTGGCGGCGCTACACAGTGTGGATATCGAGGCCGCGGGTCTCTCCGATTACGGCAAGCCCGGTAACTATTTCGAGCGCCAGTTCGAGCGTTGGCAGGGTCAGTATCGCGCTTCGGAACTCGAGCCCATAGCGGCGATGGACCAGCTGATCGACTGGCTCGGCGGCCACCTGCCGCCGGACGACGGCCGCGTGGCGCTGGTGCACGGGGACTACCGGCTCGACAACATCATGTTTCATCCCACCGAGCCCCGCGCCATCGCGGTGCTGGACTGGGAGCTCTCCACCCTCGGCCACCCCTTCGCGGATCTCGCCTACCAGTGCATGCAGCTCCGCATGCCCGCGGACTCCGGCAATATTTCCGGGCTCATGGGCGTGGATCGCAAGGCACTGGGTATTCCCTCGGAAAGCGAATATGTGGCGCGTTACTGCGAGCGCAGGGGTATCGACGGGATCGACAACTGGGCTTTCTATCTGGCGTTCAGCTTCTTCCGCCTGGCGGCCATCATCCAGGGCGTGGCCAAGCGCGCCCAGGATGGCAACGCCTCCAGCAAGAGCGCGGCCAGGCTGGGCGCCTTTGTCGATCCGCTGGCGCAGCTGGCGCTGGATGTGATCGAAAAAGAGTACTGACATTCGGGCCGGTTTATATCCCGGCAGCGGGGCCGTCCCGAAACCTGCTTACAGGCCAAGCTCCGACGGCCTCCCCAGGCCCGGTCGGCGCGCCCCACAAATTGATTGAATTCAGAGGACAGGAAAATGGCTACAAAACTGTTTGATCTCACCGGAAAAATCGCCCTGGTCACCGGCGCAAGCCGCGGCATCGGCGAGGCGATCGCCAAACTGCTCGGCGAGCAGGGTGCCCACGTGCTGGTTTCCAGCCGCAAGATCGAGGGCTGCCAGGCGGTGGCCGATGCCATCGTCGATGCCGGCGGCAAGGCCGAGGCGCTGCCCTGCCATATCGGCAATACCGAGGAAATCGAACGGGTCTTCGGTGATATCCGCCAGAAGTACGGCCGGCTGGATATTCTCGTCAACAACGCCGCCACCAACCCCTATTTCGGCCATATCCTCGATACGGATATGGGCGCCTTCCAGAAAACCGTGGATGTGAATATCCGCGGTTATTTTTTCATGTCCGTGGAAGCCGGCAAGCTGATGCGCGAACAGGGCGGTGGCTGTATCGTCAATACCGCCTCCATCAATGCGCTGCAGCCGGGCGTGGGGCAGGGTATCTACTCCATCACCAAGGCGGCGGTGGTCAATATGACCCGCGCCTTTGCCAAGGAGTGCGCCCAGTTCAATATCCGCGTCAATGCGCTGCTGCCAGGCCTGACCAAGACCAAGTTTGCCGGCGCGCTCTTTTCCCACGAGGAAATCTACGATGCCGCCATCGGCCATATCCCCATGCACCGCCACGCCGAGCCGGAGGAAATGGCCGGCACCGTGCTCTACCTGGTGTCTGATGCATCCAGCTATACCACCGGCGAGTGTGTCGTCGTCGACGGTGGTATGACTTCCTGTGGAGGTATCTGATGGACACGGATCCGATGCTCGATTTTTCCGGACAGGTGGCGTTGATCACCGGTGCCGCCAGCGGCTTTGGCAGATTGCTGGCGCGCGAACTGGGTGACCGGGGGGCGAAGCTGGTACTGGGCGATATCAATGAAGCCGGCCTGGCAAAAATCGCCGACGAATTGGGCGGAGACGCTATCGAAGTCCGCGCGCAGCGCTGCGACGTTTCCTCCGAACGGGACTGTGCGGAGCTGGTGGAACTGGCGCAGTCGGCGTTCGGCGGCCTGGATCTGGCAGTGAACAACGCCGGTATCGCGCCGCCGATGATGTCGCTCGAAGAGACCGACGAGGCGGAAATGGACCGCCAGTTCAACGTGAACCTCAAGGGCGTCATGTTCGGCCTCAAGTACCAGTTGCCGCTGATGAAACAGCGCAGTGGTGGCGTGATCCTGAACGTATCCTCGATGGCGGGCCTGGGCGGCGCGCCCAAGATCGCCTCCTACGCGGCGGCCAAGCACGCGGTGATCGGCGTGACCAAAACCGCGGCGCTGGAGAACGCCAAGCACGGCGTTCGGGTCAATGCCATTTGCCCCTTCTTCGCCCTGACGCCGATGGTGACCGTCGGCGGCGAGGAACTGCAGGCATTTCTCGCCAACGGTTGCCCGATGAAGCGCCTGGGTGAACCGGAAGAGGTGGTGTCGGCGATGCTGATGTTGCTGTCGCCGAAGATGACCTACGTCACCGGCCAGGCGCTGTCGGTAGACGGCGGTGTCTCGGCCTATTGACCGATGTGCAGGGCGCACCCTGCGCCGCCATGTAGGGTGCGCCGCGCGCACCGCTTTAAAAGGTGACAACCCGATTCCCGGCAGAACATAAAAACGGAGCACATTATGTCTACACAGATTCCCCGCGACAGAATCCAGGATTTTATCGGCCTGGAAACCGAGCCCACGGACTGGCTCAAGATTGACCAGCAGCGCATCGACACCTTCGCCGAGTGCACCCTGGATCGCCAGTTTATCCATGTGGATCCGGAGGCTGCTGCAAAGACCCCCTTCGGAACCACCATCGCCCACGGCTTCCTGACCCTTTCCCTGTTGTCCTATTTTGCCGAGCAGTTGCAGATTTCCATGGAGGGTCTGCAGATGGGGGTGAATTACGGCCTGGATAAAGTGCGCTTCATCAACCCGGTGAAAGTCGACAGCAAAGTGCGGGTGCGGGCGAATATACTGGATATCCAGGAGAAGAATCCCGGCCAGTACCAGATCAAACTGGAAGCCACCATGGACATCGAGGGCGAGGAAAAACCGGCCCTGGTTGCCGAGTGGCTGTTTATGCAATTTACCGGATAAGGGGGATTTTCTGATGAGTGTTCGATTCGATGGACAGGTGGCGATTGTCACCGGTGCCGGCAACGGCCTGGGTAAATCCCATGCGCTGGAACTGGCGCGGCGCGGGGCCAGGGTGGTGGTCAATGACCTGGGCGGCGCGCGCGACGGTTCCGGTGGCTCCCTCACCGCGGCCCAGCAGGTGGTCGCGGAGATCGAGGGCTTCGGTGGCGAGGCCATTGCCAACGGTGCCAATGTGACCGACTACGCGGAAGTGGAAGCCATGGTGGAGGCCGCGGTGGAAAAGTGGGGACGGGTGGATATTCTCGTCAACAACGCCGGCATCCTGCGCGACAAATCCTTCGCCAAAATGGAAATCGACGATTTCCGGCTGGTGATGGAAGTACATCTGATGGGCTCGGTCAACTGCACCAAGGCCGTATGGGAGTTGATGCGCAAACAGAACTACGGCCGCATCGTCATGACCACTTCCTCCTCCGGCCTCTACGGTAACTTCGGCCAGTCGAACTACGGCGCGGCGAAAATGGCACTGGTGGGCCTGATGAACACCCTCTACCTGGAGGGGGAAAAGTACGGTATCAAGATCAACTGCCTGTCTCCCACCGCCCGCACCCGCATGACCGAGGACATCATTCCCGATCCCAAGGTACTGGACCTGATGACACCGGAATCGGTGACCGCGGGGCTGCTGGCGCTGGTGGCCGAGGCGGCGCCCAACCGCTATATCCTCGGCGCCGGTGCCGGCTCTTTCGCCTGCGCGCGGATTGTGGAAACCGAAGGTGTCTACCTGGCGCCGGAGCAGCAGACCCCGGAGGCGGTACTGGCGGACCTGGATACCATCAGCGACGGCGACCAACAGAAAGAATTGTTCGGCGGCCTGAACCAGACGGTGAAGTTCGTGCAGAAGGCCGCCAAGGCCCTGGATGTGGAACTGGATTGAGGAGAGGGACATGAAAGAAGCGGTTATCGTTTCCACCGCGCGCACCCCGATCGGCAAGGCCTATCGCGGTGCCTTCAACAATCTCGAAGCGCCCAGCCTGGCCGCACACGCGGTGGAGGCCGCGGTGCAGCGCGCCGGTGTGGAAGGGGCGGAAGTGGACGACTGTGTTTTCGGCGTCGCCCTGCAACAGGGCAGCAGCGGGCAGAATGTGGCCCGCCAGATTGCGCTGCGCTCGGGGCTGCCGGCCAGTGTCGCCGGCATGACCATCGACCGCCAGTGCTCCTCCGGCCTGATGGCGGTGGCCACGGCGGCCAAGCAGATCGTGCAGGACGGCTGTCCGCTGGCGGTCGCCGGCGGCCTGGAGCATATCTCGCTGGTGCAGAACGAGCATATGAACAGCTTCCGCGTGGCGGATCCGGCGTTGCTGGAAATGCACGGCGATGTCTATATGCCCATGATCGATACCGCCGAGGTGGTGGCGAAGCGCTACGGTATCGAGCGCGAGCGCCAGGACGAGTACGCCCTGCAATCGCAGATGCGCACTGCCGCTGCCCAGGAGGCGGACCTGTACCGGGACGAGATTGTACCGGTGACCTGCACCAAGGCGGTGAAGGATCGAGACACCGGCGAAATTTCCTATGAGGAGGTCACGCTGGAAAAAGACGAGGGCAACCGTCCACAGACGACCCTGGAGGGCCTGCAGGGACTCAACCCGGTGCGTGAAGACGGCGTGATTACCGCCGGCAATGCGTCGCAGCTCTCCGACGGCGCCGCGGCAATGGTGCTGATGGACAGTGAAATGGCGGCGAAGCGGAATCTCGAACCGTTGGGTATCTACCGCGGTATGGCCGTGGCCGGTTGCGAGCCGGACGAGATGGGCATAGGCCCTGTCTACGCCATTCCCAAGCTGCTCAGGCGCACCGGCCTGTCGATGGACGATATTGGCCTGTGGGAACTGAACGAGGCCTTCGCCGTGCAGGTGCTCTACTGCCGCGACAAGCTGGGTATCGACAACGACAAACTGAACGTGAACGGCGGGGCCATTTCCATCGGCCACCCCTACGGTATGAGCGGCGCCCGCATGGTGGGCCACGCACTGCTGGAGGGGAAGCGCCGCGGTGTGAAGTATGTCGTTGTGACCATGTGTGTCGGCGGCGGTATGGGCGCCGCCGGGTTGTTCGAAGTGGTGTGATCAGCGAACGGCGGGAAGGCCGTTTGCTTGTGGAACTCAAGTTTCGGGGTTCAGTTCCGGGAGCTGGAGCGAGGTGCACCTCGCTCCAGCTTGTGCCACTTGCAAGCACCTCGAACTCCAAAACTTGAGTTGTGGAATAATCATTCTTTTACGGGAGCAGAAAATGCGCGCACTCGTCTGCGAGGAATACGGGCCGGCGGAATCGCTGAAAATCATCGAGCGGGAGCTGCCGGCACTGAAACCCGGCGAAGTGCGGATCGACGTCCGCGCGGCCGGTATCAATTTCCCCGACTCCCTGATCATCGCCGGCAAATACCAGGTCAAGCCGCCGCTGCCGTTTGTACCCGGCGGCGAGTGCGCCGGTGTGATCAGCGCTGTCGGCGAGGAGGTGAAAGGCTTCAAGGTGGGTGACCGGGTGATCGCCATGCCCGGCACCTCGGCCTTTGCCGAGCAGGTGAATGTGGACCAGAAGCTGCTGGTGCCCATGCCGCAAGCGCTCAGTTTTGAGCAGGCTGCGGGTTTCTGTATTACCTACGCCACCTCCTACTACGCGCTCAAACAGCGGGCCGCACTGCGCGAGGGGGAAACCCTGGTGGTGCTGGGCGCGGCCGGCGGCGTCGGCGTGACCGCCATACAGCTCGGCAAGGCGATGGGGGCGCGGGTGATCGCCTGCGCTTCCTCGGCGGAGAAGCTGGACTTCTGTCGGGAAGTGGGGGCGGACGAGTTGATCAACTACTCGCAGGAAGATCTCAAGGAGCGGATCAAGGAGCTGACCGACGGCAAGGGCGCCGACGTGATTTACGATCCCGTCGGTGGCGACTTTACCGAAGCAGCCTACCGCTCCATCGTCTGGTGTGGGCGCTATCTGGTGATCGGTTTCGCTTCCGGGGATATTCCCAAACTGCCGATGAACCTGCCGCTGTTGAAGGCGGGGGATATCATGGGCATTTTCTGGGGCAGTTGGGCGCAGCGCGACCCGAAGGCCAACCTGCAGAATTTCGCCGAGCTGTTGCAGATGGTGGAAAAGGGCGAACTGGAACCGCTCACCACGGAAGTCTATCCCTTCGAGGATTTCGTGCAGGCGTTTGCGGCGATTACCGAACGCCGCGCGCGGGGCAAGGTGATCCTGACACTGGAGTAGGGGGCGCACGGCACACCCTGCAGGTGGAAGTTCCCTGAGCTCAGCGGGTCTGCAGCAGCCGGCAATGCTCCCGCGCCTGGTTTTCCAGGTCGCGCGGCAGTTGTTCACTGGCTTTGCCACGCTGTTGGCGTCGCCAGTGCTGGCAGAGTGCCAGGTAGTTGCCGGCCTTCACTTCGCTGCGCAGGGCGAACCAGGGATCGGCCGCGGCAACCGACCCGGACCGGTGGCTCTGCCAGTCGTTCAGGGGCGCCTGCCCTGCGCTGCCGGTTGAATGCTGGCCGGGTGTCAGGGCGCCGAGGTACTGCGCCGGGTGGATTAATAGCACAACCACGGCGAGTGCCGCACAGCCACTGGCGATCCCGGACAACACACGGTTGTTGTCCCGCTTGATCGGTTTGAACTGGCGGGCCCGCTTCAGGATCTTTTCGTCCAGGGCCCCGGGCGAAGTGATCTCCGCGGCCGCATCCCGATATTGGCGCTCCCAAACATTCATACGCTCACCTCTTCAATACGCCAGGGTTGCCTTTTCGGTCCGTGCAAGATTTCCTCCAGCCTCTCCCGGCCGCGTTGAAAGTGTTCGCGGCACTTTTTCAGGGACAGCTTTTCGATATCCGCGACTGTCGCCAGTGGCAGTTGGCACTCGAGATGCAGCAGCAGGATATTGCGCTCGATGCGCGGCAGTTGCTGCAACCCCTTGAGCAGGGGGTTGTCCGCTGCGGGAATTTCCCGCGGCGTATTCGGGTCGCTGCCGGCGTAGTTGCGCAGCAGGCGGTCGGTGCGGATAAACAGCCAGGTGCGCAGCAGGCGGCCGCGCAGTTCCGGCGGCCGCTCCAGCAGGCCGCTCCAGAGTTCCTCCAGAATCGCGCCGGCGCCAGCGAAATTCATCTGGGTGCAATAGCGGTAAAGGCAGTCCTTGTAACGCACGTACAACTGGCGGAAGGCTTCGAGATTGCGCGTTGCGTGGTAGTACTCCAGCAGCGCCTCGTCGCCCAGGTGCTGAAAATCTTTATGGAACAAGCTTTCACGCCTCCGTGCGTCCATTGGTGACTGCTCGAGCGGCTTGTAGGCGAGCAATTATTTACGGTCTTTCGGCCTGTCCTCACCCTTGCCGCGACCGGCGGGTTTCTCCGTGGGAGTCTCCCGTTGCCGGTCCTTTTTCTGGTTCCCCAGATACAGGGTTGCCAGTCCCAGCAGCAGCTCATCCACGAACGGAATCGGGTCCGGAATAAACAGGTTGACCAGGAAAATGGCGCAGATCCACTTGAATAACTGCGGGTGTTCCAGCTTTCCGGCATAGTTGAGGAACCACCCGACGAGCGCCACTCTTTTCATCATTCAGCTCTCCGCTGTGGGTCTGGGGAGTATAGTTGGCCCGGCCGAACGGCCCCGGCGGGTGAGTGCGGGGGTACGCCAGATTTGCTGACCGGCAGGTGCCGATCGGTACTCCACGGGGCGGGCTGTCAGGCCGAGAGACGGCCGCTCGCGGGCAGTGGCAGCGGCAATTGTTCCGGGCCCAGTTCGGCGCGTAAATCCTTGACTTTGACCCCCACACCCAGCAGGCGGATGGGCTCGGGGCGCCGCTTCCAGCATTGTTCCAACAGCTGCTTGAACGCCGAGATGCGGCTCGAGTGGCTGCTGCGCTCCTGGGTGCTGGTGGTGAAGTCGCGGTATTTCAGCTTTACCACCACGCCGCTGATGCGGTAGCGATCGTCGAGCCTGTCGAGTCGCTCCAGCAGGCGCATATAGAGCTCGGTCAGTTGCTCCTGCCACTCCTCCAGGCTGGCCAGGTCCTCGCTGAAGGTGTGTTCCACGCTGACACTCTTGCGGGAGCCGTCACCGTTCACGGGCCGCTCGTCGATACCGCGGCAGAGCTCGTAGAGTCGCTGGCCGAACTTGCCGTAATCCTGTGTGAGCTCAATGCGGGAATAGTTGCGCAGGTCCGCGCAGGTGCGGATGCCCCGGCGTTGCATCTTCTCCGCCGTGACCCGGCCCACACCGTGAATCTTCGTCACCGGCAGCCGCAGCACGAACTGGTCCACGGCCCCGGGCGCCACCACGGTGAGACCGTCTGGCTTTTTCCAGTCACTGGCAATCTTGGCCAGGAACTTGTTGGGGGCGACCCCGGCGGAGATGGTGATGCCGAGTTCCCGATACACGCGCCGGCGTATCTCTCCGGCGATCAGGGTGGCGCTGCCGCGGCAGTGGCCGCTGTCGCTCACATCGAGAAAGGCTTCATCGAGGGAGAGCGGTTCTATGGTATCGCTGTATACCAGGAAGATATCCCGGATCTGAGCGCTGATCTCCCGATATTTTTTCATGTTACCGGGTACTACAATCAGATCAGGGCAGAGTTTTTTTGCCTGGGCGGTGGGCATGGCGGAGCGGACGCCGTAGCTGCGCGCCTCGTAGTTGCAGGTGGAAATCACACCGCGCCTGTCGCTGGCGCCACCCACTGCCAGTGGCCGGCCGCGCAGGTTGGGGTCGTCGCGCATTTCTACCGAGGCGTAGAAGCAGTCGCAATCGCAGTGGATGATCTTTCGCATGCTGGGATTATATACAGTGTCCGGCGGATGATCCATGCACATCGATAGGCCGAAAAGGTGAGTTGAAGGTATCTCATGACCCGAATTTCCCTGGTAGAACACCCCGAAGACGAGCAGGTACAGGCAACCATCTCCAGGATTGAGAGCCTGATAGGCGCAGTGCCCAGCCTGTTTCGCGTCTATGCCCATCACCCGGCGCTGATGGAAGCCAACTGGAACAAGGTTGAGGCGCTGATGATGCACGGCTGCCTGTCCGCACAGCTCAAGGAGAGCATGGCGCTGGCGATCTGTGCGGCGAATAACTGCGATTACGGCATCTATCACTACAGCATGACGCTGGAGAGTATGGGAATGCCGCGGGAGGAGGTGATGGTGGTGCGCACCGACCCCGACAATGTCCACTTCTCAGACGGCGAGCGGGCGCTGTTCAACCTGGCCCGCCACGGCGCCAGTGCCCCCCACGATCACGGCGAGCGGTTGATCGCCAAGGCCCAGCAGCTGGGAGCGGGGGACAGGGAGATTGTGGAGACCCTGGGGATCATGGAGATGGTACTGGGCTTTATCCATGTAGTGGAAATGCTGGGTATGGAACCGCACCGGGACAGGGACCTGCCCATCGGGGTGCGGAGCCGCCGGGAGTAGTGGCGCGGCTTTGGCGGGAGGATGGGGTTCACGGCCCCTTGCGTGCCGCTATGCGTCAGGTCTCCATTGCCTCGCTTTCCCGCTTGCGGCGGTCGCCGATGACTTCCGACAGGGTCGCGAAATCGTAGCCCCTGCCGCGCAGTTTCTCGCTGATCAGCGGCAGGGTTTTCAGCACCTGGTCCCGCTGCCCCCGCATCGGGTGCATCAGTACGACGGCGCCGGGGAAGGCGTTGTCGGCGATATAGTCCGCGATTTCCTGCGGGTCGTCCAGGCCGGAATCGGCTTCCGGCGGCTGCTGCCAGTGGGCCGGGAATGTGTCATCGCCCCCTGGATCCCGTTGCTGTAGACGGGGAATCTGGGCATAGGGTGGGTGCAGCGCGAGCGGGTCGCGATGGGCGAGTTGCCGCAATATTTTCGCCGCGCCGTCGATCTCCCTGCGCGCTGTCGGCCGGGCCAGTTCCACCCGGCCGGCGCGACTGCCGTCGACTCCGTCGGCGTCGATGGCGGCTGGGGACTCTGCCAGTTCGCTGCGCGCCGGCAGCAGGGTGGCCTTTATCCGAAGCCGTTCCAGCTCGTCCAGCAGTTCCCCCGGCGTGCCGGATGGCGGCTTGTCATCCAGGGTCAGGGCGATGCGGCGGTCGTCGCCGGCGAAGCTTTCTAGGGGCAGGCTGAGCAGGGCGACGGCCATGGTCTGGCGCAGGAGCACGCGGAGGGATTTCATCGGCTGGATCTTGTGGGGTAAAGGTTTCAGTGGAAGCGGGTTGTCTGCCAACAAAAAAGCCGCCTTTCGCAGGCGGCTTTCCCGCACAGAGGGCTGGCGCTCAGCGCTCCAGAAGCTCCAGCTTGTCCGGTTTGCCATCCCACTCCTCGGCGTCCGGCAGCGGGTCTTTCTTCTCGGTGATATTCGGCCAGACCTCCGACAACTCCGCATTCAGCTCGATGAACTCCTGCTGGTCCTCGGGCACCTCGTCCTCGGAGAAGATGGCGTCGACGGGGCATTCCGGTTCGCAGAGGGCGCAGTCGATGCACTCGTCGGGGTGGATCACCAGGAAGTTGGGGCCCTCGTAAAAACAGTCCACCGGGCAGACTTCCACACAGTCGGTGTGTTTGCACTTGATGCAGTTTTCCCCAATTACGAATGTCATGCGTGTCCCTCGGTAATACCCAGAATCTTCAAAGGGGCGGATTTTAGCAATTACTGGCGCGAATTGTAGTGGGTTTTGAGTTCGATTGGTTGGGTGGTTATAACCCGGGAGCGCGGAGCCCCAGCTCCGCACGCGGGCCGCAGGCGCGCTTCGCGCTCCCCCTCCCCCTCTCCCGGAGGAGAGGGGACTGGTTTGGGGCGGCAGGAGGTTTTGCAGCCAGGCCCCGGCGCTATCCGCAAAGCTCCCCTCTCCCACCGGGAGAGGGGTCGGGGGAGAGGGGCGGATCTGCCCGGCAAGCAAATTCTGTTGCCCTCCCTAACCCTCTCCCGGTGGGAGAGGGGACTGGTTTGGACCGGGGAGAGGGCGGCTAGAGCAGCTTGCGCAGTTCGTACAGCCGCTCCAGCGCCTGTCGTGGCGTCAGCTCGTCCGGGTCCAGCTCCTCCAGCGCGTCCACGGCCGGGTGGCCGGGGGCGCCGAACAGGTCCACTTGCTGTGGTGAACCCGGCGCCTGCGGTGCAGCTTGCGGCTGTGGTGCGGGCACTTCCCGCGGCGCGATTGCGGTTTCCCGGGTCCCGTTACTTTCCAATGCCTCCAGCCGCTGCTGCGCCTCCACCAGCACATCCCCGGGAATCCCCGCCAGCTCGGCCACCTGCAGGCCGTAACTCTTCGATGCCGGCCCCTCCTGGATACGGTGCAGGAAGACGATACCCTCGCCGTGCTCGGTGGCGTCCAGGTGGATATTGGCCGCCTCCGGGCACTGCTGCGGCAATTCGGTCAGCTCGAAGTAGTGGGTGGCGAACAGGGTGAAAGCGCGCACATTGTCCGCCAGGTAGTGGGCGCAGGCCCAGGCCAGTGAGAGGCCGTCGTAGGTGCTGGTGCCGCGGCCTATCTCGTCCATCAGCACCAGGCTGTGCTCGCTGGCGTTGCGCAGGATATTGGCGGTCTCGGTCATCTCCACCATGAAGGTGGAGCGGCCGCCGGCCAGGTCGTCGGCGCTACCGATGCGGGTGAAGATGCGATCCAGCAGGCCGATGCGCGCGGCGTCTGCCGGCACGAAGCTGCCCACATGGGCGAGCAGGGCGATCAGCGCGGTCTGGCGCATATAGGTGGATTTACCGCCCATATTGGGGCCGGTGATCACCAGCATGCGGCGGTCGTCGCGCAGGCTGATATCGTTGGCGACGAAGGGATCGTCCAGCACCTGCTCCACCACCGGGTGGCGACCGGCCTCGATCTCCAGGCCCGGTTCGGTGTCGAGTTGCGGGCGGCACAGGCGCAGGTTGTCGGCGCGCTCGGTCAGGCAGGCCAGCACGTCCAGTTGCGACACCGCGGCCGCGGCGGTCTGCAGCTCCGCCAGGGATTCGTTCAGCTGGGTGATCAGCTCCTCGTACAGCGCCTTTTCGCGGGTCAGGGCGCGGCTCTTGGCGGACAGCGCCTTGTCCTCGAACTCTTTCAGTTCCGGCGTGATGAAGCGCTCGGCGTTTTTCAGGGTCTGGCGGCGGATATAGTCCGCCGGCGCCTTGTCGCTCTGGCCGCGGCTGATCTCGATAAAGTAGCCGTGTACGCGGTTGTAGCCCACCTTCAATGTGGGGATGCCGGTGCGTTCCTTTTCCCGAACTTCGAGCTGTACCAGGTAGTCGCCGGCGTTCTCGCTGATGGAGCGCAGCTCGTCCAGTTCGCTGTCGTAACCGGTGGCGATGACGCCGCCATCGCGGATCACCACCGGCGGGTTTTCCACCAGGGCCCGGTCCAGCAGATCGACGGTCTCGGGCCACTGGCCGATCTCGCGGGATAGCTCCTGCAACAGTACGGCATCGGTCTCCGCCAGTTGACGCCGGATCTCCGGAAACTGCGCCAGCGACTGGCCCAGCCGCGCCAGGTCCCGCGGGCGCGCCGAGCGCAGCGCCAGGCGGCCGAGGATGCGTTCCATATCGCCCACCGGCTTGAGGCTGTCGCGCAGCGGCTCGAAGCGGTAGCCGTCCACCAGCGCGGCGACCGCGTCCTGGCGGTTCTGCAGTGTGGTCAGCTGGCGCAGGGGATTGTTGAGCCAGCGGCGCAGCAGGCGGCTGCCCATGGCGGTTTTGCAGGTATCGAAGACCGACAGCAGGGTATTGTCGTCGCCGCCGGACAGGTTCAGGTCGATCTCCAGGTTGCGGCGGCTGGCGCCGTCGAGGGCGACGGTGTCGTCGGTGGTTTCGGTCTGCAGGCTGCGGATATGCGGCAGTTCGGTGCGCTGGGTATCGCGGGCGTACTGCAGCAGGCAGCCCGCGGCGGTGACGGCGGCGTGCAGGTGGCTGCAGCCGAAGGCCTCCAGGTCCAGGGTGCCGAACTGGCGGTTCAGCAGCCGCAGCGCCGATTCCAGCTCGAACTCCCAGGGTGCGCGGCGACGCAGGCCGGGGAGGTTTTCGATCTCCGCCGGCAGGCCCAGGTCCTCCGCCGCCAGCAGCTCCGCCGGCCGGTGGCGCTGCACCTGCTCCGCCAGCGCCTCCAGGGTGTCCACCTCCTGCACCACAAAGCGGCCGGTGGCCAGGTCCAGCAGCGCCAAGCCGAACTTGTCGCCCCCCTTGTCGGCAATATGGGCCACCGCCGCCAGCAGGTTGTCGCGGCGGTCGTTCAGCAGCGCTTCGTCGGTGACGGTGCCCGGCGTGACGATGCGCACCACCTTGCGCTCCACCGGCCCCTTGGCCAGGGCCGGATCGCCGATCTGCTCGCAGATGGCCACGGACACCCCCTGCTTGATCAGCCGCGCCAGGTAGCCCTCGGCGGAGTGGTAGGGGATACCCGCCATCGGAATCGGCTCGCCGCCGGACTTGCCGCGGGCGGTCAGGGTCACGTCCAGCAGCTCCGCCGCGCGCTTGGCGTCGTCGTAGAACAGCTCGTAGAAGTCGCCCATGCGGTAGAACACCAGCTCCTGGGGGTGCTGGGCCTTGATCTTGAGGTACTGCACCATCATGGGGGTGTGCTGGGTGCTGGTCTTGGAGCTGGAGGTCGTCGCGGTTTGCGGCATGGAGAGGTTACTTCTTCTTTGTCGGGTTTCTGGGTGGAAAGGGGGGCCTATTGTAGCGGGTCGGGCTGGTGATTAAACCGGGTCGGTTCGGGCTCGGGTCGGGAATCCGTGCCGTGCTCTGAAAGCCCGAATCTTTGGTTCGGGGGACGCGGTCTTCGGCCGTCGAATAAAAAACAAGCAGAGGCATGCTTTGGGTGAAATTCTGATCAGTTGGGTCTGGCGGGGCTGGATCACGGGTTGGGGTCATGGGCACCTGGATTCCGGCCTTCGCTGGAATGACGGGAACCCTCGATAGACGAGGATGAATCGTGGACCGGTGACTTCATGACAGCGCCGAGCGCAGCCCTTGACGCTCTGCACGCACCCTTGGATCACGGATTCAGGCCAAAGAATATACTTTTTATTGGCTCGTCATACCGGCGAAGGCCGGTATCCAGTTCGGGGGCACCTGGATTCCGGCTTTCGCCGGTATGACGAGAACCCTCGATAGACGAGGGTAAATCGTGAGCCGGAGCCTTCACACTGACTTACGAAGAACTCCAAATAACCACTCGGCGTGGCCGAATATCACCCCTCACTGATCCGATAACAGGGAACATATTCCTTGCCGGGCAGTTTCATCCTCTGCTGCTTGACGAAGGAATTCAGCAGGGTATCCATACTGCGCATCAGGGCCGGGTCGCCGCGCAGTTCGTAGGGGCCATTCTTCTCCACGTTTCGGATGCCCCTGTCTTTTACATTGCCGGAAACAATCCCCGAAAACGCGCGGCGCAGGTTGGCGGCGAGCAGGTAGGGCGCCTGGTTGGTGTGTAGCTCGAGGCGGCGCATCTGCTCGTGGGTGGGCAAGAACGGGCGCTGGAATTCGGTCGAGACCTTCAGCTGCCAGTTGAAGTAGTAGGCATCGCCGGTTTCCTTGCGGTGTTCCCGTACCTTCTGGATGCCGGCCGCCATTTGTCGCGCAACCTCTGGCGGGTCGTCGATAATGATCTGGTAGCGCGACCTGGCCGCCTCTCCCAGGGTGTTGGCAATAAACTGGTCGATGCGGATGAAATAGTCTGCCGAGCCGGCCGGGCCGGTAAAGATCAGGGGGAAAGGCTGATGCCGGTTTTCCTCGTGCAGGAGTATGCCCAGCAGGTAGAGGATTTCCTCGGCGGTACCCGCGCCGCCGGGAAATACCACGATGCCGTGGCCGGTGCGCACAAAGGCCTCCAGGCGCTTTTCGATGTCCGGCATGATTACGAGCTGGTTGACGATCGGGTTGGGCGATTCCGCCGCGATGATGCCCGGCTCGGTCACGCCGAGATACTGGCCTTTCCGGTCGCGCTGCTTGGCGTGGCCGATGGTGGCGCCTTTCATGGGGCCTTTCATCGCTCCCGGCCCGCAGCCGGTGCAGACATCCAGGTGCCGCAGGGCGAGCTCGTAGCCCACCTCCTTGGTGTAGTCGTATTCCTCGCGCGAAATGGAGTGTCCGCCCCAGCAGACGACCAGCCGCGGTGAGCGGGTACGGTCGAAAGTGTCGGCATTGCGCAGGATATGAAATACGGCATCGGTGACGCCCTGTGCGGAAACCAGGTTGTAGCGGGGATCGTCGGTGATTTCGCTGTTGACGTAGATGATATCCCGCAGCACCGAAAAGAGATGCTCGGCGATACCTCGGATCATCTTGCCATCCACGAAGGCGCTCGCGGGTGCGTTGCTTACCTTGAGCTTGACGCCGCGCTCCGTGGGGATAACCGAGATATCAAAATCGGCATATTTTTCCAGCAGCTCCTTGCCGTCGTCCATGTAGTTGCCGCAGTTGAGAACGGCTAGTGAGCAGTTGCGGAAAAGTTCGTATTGGGGACCGCGGCTGTCGTCGGTGAGTTTGTGGATTTCGTATTTGGACAGGATGTCGAGCTGCCCGGTTGGCGATACTTCCGCATCGACGACATCTGTGGACATGTGTTACTCCCGCTGGTACTGGCCCGGGTATTTTATCAGGCCGCTTAATATTTGGCTTAACTCTATGTTTTTGTATAGGTTTCCGGGGTTTCCCCGGAATGCAGAATGTTACCGCCCACCGCTGGCCGCGCCCTCGCTTGATATTTGCACACTCGGCACATTCTGGCGGTTAATACATGCAACCATAGATGTTTTTACAGTATAAGAAATGTCGGGTGGTGGCTATATCCGGTTGCCGGGGCGCGAGCCGGAATAGGGGTGGGACACGAGAGCGCCTTGCAGGTGGGGACTGGACTGCGGTAAGGGGCGGCGTCTGGAGTCGGCTTACCTCTCACTGTTTGGCAGTGAAAAGAACGGTGATAAGGTCCCTTTGTTTCGAGTGCATTGGAGAGTGGTAACAGCAGATGACTGAAGGGACCGAGATTGGACGGCTGGCGCAGGCGCTCGGCGAAGAACTGCACAAGCGCAACTGGCGCGCCACCACAGCGGAATCCTGTACCGGCGGCGGCGTCGCCGCGGCGATCACCTCTGTCTCCGGCTCCTCCGACTGGTTCGAGGGGGCACTGGTGAGTTACGCCAACCGGATCAAGCGGGAGCTGCTCGGGGTGTCGAAGGAGGACCTGGAGTCCTTTGGCGCGGTGAGCGAGCAGGTGGCGCGGCAGATGGCCAGCGGCGCGCTCGCGCTGATGGACGCCAATGTGGCGGTGGCGGTCAGCGGTATCGCCGGTCCGGAGGGGGGCACTGAGGAGAAGCCGGTGGGTACCGTCTGGATTGCCTGGGCGGATGCCGCCGGGCAGGAGCCGATGGAGATCGACGCCCGCTGTTTCCAGTTCAACGGCGATCGCGCGGCGGTACAGGCCGGAGCGGTGGCCGCGGCGCTGCAGGGGATGCTGGAGCTGGTGCGGGCGCATCCGGAGTAGAGATGCTCCAGACGGGCGTCAGGGCGGTCCTGCGGACCGCAAGCGGAGCTGGAGCTCCGCGCACCCAGGATTACTGGTTGCTTATACAGTAATCCTTCGTTAAGCTTGCCCCCAATTCACACTACTCAACACACGGGAAGGGCCATGGATTCCAACAAAGACAAGGCGCTGGAGGCGGCGCTGTCACAGATCGAGCGCCAGTTCGGCAAGGGTACCGTCATGCGCATGGGGGACAAAGAGCGTGTGAAGGTCCCGGCGGTTTCCACCGGTTCCCTGGGCCTGGATGTGGCGCTGGGCGTCGGCGGCCTGCCCCGCGGCCGTATCGTCGAGATCTATGGCCCGGAATCCTCCGGTAAAACCACCCTCACCCTGCAGGTGATCGCCGAGGCCCAGCGCGCCGGCGGTACCTGCGCCTTCGTCGACGCCGAGCACGCCCTGGATCCGGACTACGCCGAGAAGCTGGGCGTGAATGTCGACGAACTGATCGTCTCCCAGCCGGATACCGGCGAGCAGGCGCTGGAAGTGGCCGATATGCTGGTGCGTTCCGGCGCCGTGGACGCGCTGGTAGTCGACTCGGTAGCGGCCCTGACCCCGCGCGCCGAGATCGAGGGCGAGATGGGCGATTCCCACGTAGGCCTGCAGGCGCGCCTGATGTCCCAGGCGCTGCGCAAGCTCACCGGCAATATCAAGAACACCGGTACCCTGTGCGTCTTCATCAACCAGATCCGCATGAAGATCGGCGTGATGTTCGGCTCCCCGGAGACCACCACCGGCGGCAACGCGCTCAAGTTCTACTCCTCCGTGCGCCTGGATATCCGCCGCATCGGCTCGGTGAAAGAGGGCGACGAAGTGGTGGGCAACGAGACCCGCGTGAAGGTGGTCAAGAACAAGGTGGCGCCGCCGTTCAAGCAGACCGAGTTCCAGATCATGTACGGCCAGGGCATCAACCGCCTGGGCGAGGTGATCGATTACGGTGTCAAGCTGGGCCTGGTGGACAAGGCCGGCGCCTGGTACAGCTACAAGGGCGACAAGATCGGCCAGGGCAAGGCCAACGCGGTCAAGTTCCTGAAGGAAAACCCGGACATCTGTCAGGAGATCGAGGGAGAGCTGCGCGCGCAGTTGCTGGGCGACCTGGTGCCGGAGAAGCCGGAAGAGCAAGAAGCCGCGGAAATCCCGGAAGAGTAAGTGTCTGTGCCCGAGGACAACTGCCAGGATGAGGCCCGGGCGCTGTTCGGCGCAGCGCTCGAGCTACTGGCGCGCCGCGAACACTCCCGCAGGGAATTGCGGGAGAAACTCGCCGGCAAATTCCCCGATGCCGATTTCGAGGCGCTGTTCGAGCGCCTGCGCGAACTCAACTACCAGTCCGACGGCCGCTTCGCCGAAGTCTTCGCCCGCTCCCGGGTCCAGCGCGGCCAGGGACCGCTGCGCATCCGCCGCGAGCTGCAGCAGCGCGGCGTGGACGACGACCTGATCGAGAACGCGCTGGAGCAGGCTGAGGCGGACTGGTTCGCCCTCGCCGCCGAACAGCTGCAGCGCAAATTCCGCACCCCTGTCAGCGCCGCGCTGTCGCGTGAGCAGCAACTCAAGGAGCGCGCCCGCCGGCAGCGCTATCTCGCCTACCGCGGATTCCCCGCCGATGCCATCCACTGGGCGCTGGACGCGGAAGAATCCGACTTATACTCTGACTAGTCTGGAAGTGCCGAGCTTTCTTCAGCGGCGCTGAGGGCTCCAGCTCGGCACGCGGGCCGCAGGCTTGCCAAAGGCAGCCTCACCGCAGCAGAGTATAAGAACGGAAATCCCCAATGATTCTGTCTATCGACCAGGGCACCACCGGTACCACCGCCTTCGTCTTCGATAGCCGCGGCGAACTCCGCGGCCGCAGCTATTCCGAATTTCCCCAGTACTATCCCCGTCCCGGCTGGGTCGAGCACAACGCCAGTGAAATCTGGGATGTGACGCTGCGGGTTTGTGCCGCAGCGCTGGAGCGGGCCGGCGCCGATGCTTCCGAACTGAGCGCCATCGGTATCACCAACCAGCGCGAAACTACGGTGCTCTGGGACCGCCAGACCGGCGAACCCGTGTGCCCGGCCATCGTCTGGCAGTGCCGCCGATCGGCGGAACTCTGCAGGGAACTGGAGCGGGCCGGCAGGGCCGACTGGCTGCTGGAAAAGACCGGCCTGGTGCTGGACGCCTATTTCTCCGCCAGCAAACTGCAGTGGATTTTCCGCCAGCAGCCGGAGCTGCTGCGCCGCGCCGAGGCCGGTGAACTCTGCTTCGGCACTGTCGATAGCTGGCTGATCTGGAAGATGAGCGGCGGCCGCGCGCACCTCACCGACCACACCAACGCCAGCCGCACCCTGCTGTACAACCTGGAGGAGTGCGGCTGGGATCCGGAGTTGCTGGCGCTGTTCGGCTGCCCGGAGTCGATACTGCCGGAAATCCGGCCGTCGGCCGGCCACTTCGCCAATACCGACCCAGACGTCTTTCTCGGCGCCGAAATCAGCATCTGCGGCGTCGCCGGGGATCAGCAGGCGGCGCTGTTCGGCCAGGGCTGTACCGGGCCCGGCCATGTCAAGAATACCTACGGTACCGGCTGTTTTATGCTTGCCTGTGCCGGCGAAGAGCGCCCCGAGGCGCCGCGGGGCCTGCTCACCACCATCGCCTGCGGCGCCGACGGCGCGCCGGTCTACGCGCTGGAGGGGGCGGTATTCAACGCCGGTTCCGCGGTGCAGTGGCTGCGCGACGAGCTGGGGCTGATCCGGGAGGCGGCGGAGACGGAAACCATCGCCCACCGGGTCGCGGACACCGGCGGCGTCTACCTGGTGCCGGCCTTCAGCGGCCTGGGCGCACCCCACTGGGACCCGAACGCGCGCGGCACCATCTGCGGGCTCAGCCGCGGCACCGGCAAGGCGGAACTGGTGCGGGCGACGCTGGAATCCATCGCCTACCAGAGCGACGAGCTGGCCCGGCTGATGGGGCAGGCGCTGGAGGTGGGAATCAGCCATATCCGCGCCGATGGCGGCGCCAGCGCCAACAATTTCCTGATGCAGTTCCAGGCGGACCTCTCCCGGGTGCGGGTGGAGCGGCCGCGGCAGATCGAATCCACCGCCGTGGGCGCGGCGCTGCTGGCCGGTATCGGTGCCGGTATCTGGCGTCCCGGCGAGCTGCCGCGCTGCCTGCGGGAGATAGAGCGGGATTTTGTGCCGCGGATGGACGACGCCCGGCGCGGCGAGCTGGTGGCAGGCTGGCGGCGGGCAGTGGCGGCCTGTCGCGCTTTCTGACTGCGCGGACGGCAGCGGGCGGCCTATCCTCAAGGCAGGGAGGTGAAAAACATGTCCGTAACCGAAGAATTGCAGGCCACCATCGGCGATCTGGTGGACGGCCGCCGCGGTATTCTGGCCGCCGACGAGAGTATCGGCACCATCGCCAAACGATTCGACGCAGTCGGGGTGGACCCCACCGAGGAGCACCGCCGTTTCTATCGCTCGATGCTGTTGTCGACGGAAGGGCTGGGCGACTACATCTGTGGCGTCATTCTATTCGAGGAGACCCTCGGCCAGTCGGACGGCGCCGGCAGGCCCCTACCGGAGCTGGCTGCGGGCGCGAAAATCGTTCCCGGTATCAAGGTCGACAAGGGCAAGGGGCCGCTGGCCGGCGCCCCCGGCGATATGATCACCTACGGCCTGGACGGCCTCGCCGAACGGCTCGACAGTTATCGGGAACAGGGCGCCCGATTCGCCAAATGGCGCGAGGTCTATCCCGTCTCCCCCCACAATCCCACCCGACTGGGGCTGACCGCCAATGCGGAAATGCTGGCCCGCTACGCGGCCGTCTGCCAGTCCCGCGGTGTGGTGCCGATCGTGGAGCCGGAGGTGTTGATGGACGGCGACCACGATATCCAGCGCTGTGCCGAGGTGAACGAGCAGGTCTGGCACGAGGTATTTCACGCCCTGCACCGGCACGGCGTGGTCCTGGAACTGATGATCCTGAAACCGAGCATGGTGACACCGGGCAAAGAGTGCGTCTCCCGTCCCGCTGGCGGGGCGCCGCCGGAGCAGGTGGCCGAGCACACTGTGCGCAGCCTGCGCCGCACCGTGCCGGCGGCGGTGCCGAGTATCAACTTCCTCTCCGGCGGACAGGGGCCGGAGGAGGCCAGCGCCAACCTGAATGCGCTCAACCAGCTCTGGCACGCCCCCTGGCAGCTCAGCTTCTCCTACGGCCGCGCCCTGCAGGAGCCGGCCCTGAAGGCTTGGGCGGGCAGGGAGGAAAACAGCGCCGCGGCGCAGGAAGCGTTGCTGAAACGCGCGAGGCTTAATCATCTGGCAATGCGCGGCGAGTACAGTGGAGGGCTCGAGCGCGAATAGACACTCGAGCGTAGGGTGTGCCGCGCGCACCGATACCTACGGTGCACTTACCAGCCGGTGCGCGCGGCGCACCCTGCGGCCCGGCGGGGAAAACAAGAATAACGACGACGAGGAGAGAAAAATGGAATTCGTATCCCGCGGTAACTGCATCCACTATCGGCGCTGGTGGGTAGAGGGGGCGGTCGGCGTCCTGGTGATCTCCCACGGCCTGGGCGAACACAGCGGCCGCTACCGGCAACTGGCCCGGTATTTCAATCGGGTCGGCTTCAGTGTCTATGCGCTGGACCACTTCGGTCACGGCCAGTCCGACGGCGTGCGCGGCCATATCGACGATTTCGCCCTCTACAGCGAGGATCTCCACAACTTTACCCGGCTGGTGAAGCGGGACAATCCCGGCAAAGCCGTCCACCTGCTGGGGCACAGCATGGGCGGCGTTATCGCCTGCGGCTGCGAGGTGCGCTACGGCGGCGCCGACAGCCTGATCCTGTCGGCGCCGGCATTCCGCGG
The DNA here is from genome assembly GCF_026183675.1 of Microbulbifer halophilus. Classification (GTDB taxonomy): domain Bacteria; phylum Pseudomonadota; class Gammaproteobacteria; order Pseudomonadales; family Cellvibrionaceae; genus Microbulbifer; species Microbulbifer halophilus. The sequence continues at coordinate 6,568 of NZ_JAPIVK010000045.1, read as the reverse complement.
CGGTCGGGAGCCGGGGCGCGGGGAGCGCTGGCTGCTTCGCCACCTGGCCCGGATTGCCCCGCGCCTGACGCTGCCCAACCGCATCGACCCGCGCTGGCTGAGCCGCGACCCGGCGGTGGTCGAGGCCTACCGGGCGGACGACCTGGTGCACGGGCGGGTATCCGCCGGCTGGTTTGCCGCCTTCCTGCGCGAGCGGGAATTCCTCTACCCGCGCCTGGAGCGGATTGCCGAACCCTGCCTGTTGTTGCTCCCGGAGACGGACCGGCTGGTGGACAGTGCCACCGCGCGCCGCTGGTTCGGGCAAATCGGCAGCGAGGTCAAGGTATTGCACTCCTTCCCAGCCGCCTACCACGAGCTGTTCAACGAGGTGGAAGAGGGGCCGCAGGCGATCGACCTCCTGTTGCAACATCTCCGCTCGCTGTTGCCCCTGCCCGATGCCGCGGCTTCCGGCTGAAGCGGACGTGCGCCGACGGGATGCCGTGAAATAGCCGCCCAACCGTTGTACCATACGCGGTCATTTTTGACCCGCGGTGGGTTCGGAGAGGGTGGAACATGGACAAGAAACTGCTGAGTCTGCTGGTATGCCCGGTGAGCAAGGCGCCGCTCGAGTATCGCGAGGAGCAGCAGGAGCTGGTCTGCAAGGCCAGCGGTCTGGCCTACCCGGTGCGCGATGGCATTCCGGTGATGCTGGAATCCGAGGCGCGCCAACTGACCACGGATGAAAAGCTGGAAAAGTGACCCATGCCTGAGCCCAGCGTCTTCAGCCGTATCATTGCCGGGGAGATAGATGCGCCGAAAGTCTACGAGGACGATCAGTGCATCGTCATCAGGGACCGCTCTCCCCAGGCCCCCACCCACCTGCTGATCATTCCGCGCAAGCCGCTGGTCAACCTGTCCGATGCCGGCGCCGGGGACAAGCCGCTGCTCGGCCACCTGATGTGGGTGGCGTCGGAACTGGGGCGCAAACTCGGGCTGGACGGCTATCGGCTGGTGGTCAATAACGGCCGCAGCGCGGGCCAGACCGTCTTTCACCTGCACATTCACCTGTTGGCGGAGAAGGAGATGCCGGAGCAGGGGTTGGCAGATGCAGTGCCGGACTAGCCCGGATTTTCCCTGTAGGAGCCCGCTGCAGCGAAGGCTCCGGCTGTTCGCCTGCCAGCAGGCTCCTACAGTTGAAACCTGAGCCAATACAAACTTTAACCAACGAAGTGGAATTACGCTGGATGAAGAGCGCAGAAATTCGCGACGCCTTTCTGAATTACTTTGCCGGGCAGGGGCATACCATCGTGCCCTCCAGTTCCCTGGTGCCCGGCAACGACCCCACATTGCTGTTCACCAACGCGGGCATGGTGCAGTTCAAGGAAACCTTCCTCGGCCAGGAGTCGCGCCCCTACAACCGCGCGGTCAGCTCCCAGCGCTGTGTGCGCGCCGGCGGCAAGCACAACGACCTGGAAAACGTCGGCTACACTGCCCGCCACCATACCTTCTTCGAGATGCTGGGCAACTTCAGCTTCGGCGACTACTTCAAGCGCGAGGCGATCCAGTTTGCCTGGACCTTCCTGACCGACGTACTGGGGCTGCCGGAAGAGCGCCTCTGGGTCACCGTGCATATCAGCGACGACGAAGCCGCGGATATCTGGCTGAAGGAAATGGGCATCAGCCCGGACCGCTTCTCCCGCCTGGATGAGGACAATTTCTGGCAGATGGGCGATACCGGCCCCTGCGGTCCCTGTTCCGAAATCTTCTACGACCACGGCGAGGACGTGCCCGGTGGCCCGCCCGGCTCCGACGACGACGACCTGGACCGCTATATCGAGATCTGGAACCTGGTCTTCATGCAGTATGAGCGCACTGCCGACGGCGAGCTGCACCCGCTGCCGAAACCCTCGGTGGATACCGGCATGGGCCTGGAGCGCATCGCCGCGGTGATGCAGGGCGTGCATTCCAACTACGAGATCGACCTGTTCCAGGCGCTGTTGAAAGCCGCCGGCGAGATCGTCGGCTGCGATGACCTGGAAGAGAAATCCCTGCGCGTGATCGCGGACCATATCCGCTCTTGCGCCTTCTTGATCGCCGACGGCGTCATGCCGTCCAACGAGGGCCGCGGTTTCGTGCTGCGCCGCATCATTCGCCGCGCCGTGCGCCACGGCCACAAGCTGGGCCACAAGGAGATCTTCTTCCACAAGCTGGTGGCAGCACTGGCGGAACAGATGGGCGACGCCTACCCGGAGCTGCGCGATAAGCAGCAGATCATCGAAAAGGCCCTGCGCAAGGAAGAGGAGCAGTTCGCCAAGACCCTGGACAAGGGCATGGCACTGCTGGACGACGCCCTGAACTCCCTCGAGGGCACGGAAATTCCCGGTAAGCTGGTATTCACCCTGCACGATACCTACGGCTTCCCCACCGACCTGACCCAGGATATCGCCCGAGAGCGCGGCCTGGCCCTGGATATGGCCGGCTACGAAAAAGAGATGGAAGCCCAGCGCGAACGCGCCCGCGCCGCCGGCAAGTTCAAGCAGGACTATACCGAGGCCCTGGATCTGGAGGACGAGACCGAATTCCTCGGCTACGAGTCCACCGAATCGGAGGGCACCGTGGTCGCTATCGTCAAAGGCGGCGAGCGGGCAGAGCGCCTGGACGAAGGCGAAGAGGGCGCGATCGTGCTCGATCGCACACCGTTTTACGCCGAATCCGGCGGCCAGGTGGGCGACAGCGGCTATCTGGATGCCACGGGCGCCGGACGCTTCGAGGTGCTCGACTGCACCAAACAGGGCGGCCACCACCTGCACAGCGGCAAGGTGCTTTCCGGCGCCATCGCCGTTGGCGACAGGGTGGAGGCGGAAGTCTCCGCCGAGGTGCGCCGGGCCACCGCGCTCAACCACTCGGCGACCCACCTGCTGCACGCGGCACTGCGCAAGGTGCTGGGAGACCATGTGACCCAGAAGGGCTCGCTGGTGGACTCCGAGCGCCTGCGCTTCGACTTTTCCCATCCGGAAGCGGTCACAACCAAGCAGTTGCACGGGATCGAGGCGCTGGTGAACGCGCAGATCCGCGCCAACACCCCGGTGCAGATTGAAGAGACAGATATTGAAACCGCCAGGAAGAAGGGCGCCATGGCGCTGTTCGGCGAGAAATACGGCGACACGGTGCGCGTCCTCTCCATGGGAGAAATGGACGGCGGCACTCCCTTCTCGATCGAACTCTGCGGCGGCACCCACGTGCAGCGCACGGGCGATATCGGCCTGCTGCGCATTGTCGGCGAGAGCGGTATCGCCTCCGGCCAGCGCCGCATCGAGGCGGTGACCGGCGCCCACGCGCTGGCGCTATTCGATCAAGCGCAGCAGCGCCTCGAGCACACGGCGGCGCTGCTCAAGACCCGCCCGGATACCCTGGCGGACAAGGTCGAGCAGCTGTTGGCCAGCAACCGCAAGCTGGAGAAGGAAGTGACGCAGCTGAAGACCAAACTGGCCAGCGGCGCCGGCGGCGACCTTTCCAGCCAGGCGGTGGAAGTGGCCGGCATGAAAGTGCTGGCGGTATCCATCGACGGCGCCGATCCCAAATCCCTGCGGAACCTCGCCGACCAGATGAAGAACAAACTGGGTAGTGGCGTGGTACTGCTGGCGGCGCCGGCGGACAGCAAGGTGGCGCTGGTGGCGGCAGTGACCAGGGATCTCACCGACCGCGTGGCCGCTGGGGACCTGATGCGCTTCGCCGCCGGCAAGCTCGGCGGCAAGGGCGGTGGCCGCCCGGATATGGCCCAGGGTGGTGGTACCGATGTGGAAGCCCTGCCCACTATGCTGAAAGAGGTCCCGGCTTGGGTCGAGGGGCAGGTTGACGGCTAGTGGCCCGTAACCGGTGGTCGGGCGCTGCCCCGGCCACTTCACTTGGGGCCACGGCAGAGCACTGGTTAATTTGGGCCAATTTGGTGGCAGATAACTGACGGCAAGTTGATTTCACCGAAGTTTGGTGATTTAGTGCGCGACTCGCGCGAACTGGTACGGGTGCGCGACAGGGCAGCCCCTGAAAAGGGCGAGCAGTAAGGAAACGCTGATCAATGAGTTTGTTCGTGCAGAAATACGGCGGCACTTCGGTGGGCTCCATCGAGCGCATCGAGGCCGTGGCCGACAAGGTAGCGGCTTCCCGCGCCCAGGGGCACGACATGGTGGTGGTGTTGTCCGCGATGAGTGGCGAGACCAACCGCCTGATTGATCTCGCCCAGCAGATACAGGACAAGCCCGATCCGCGGGAAATGGACGTGCTGGTGTCCACCGGCGAGCAGGTCACCATCGCCCTGCTCAGCATGGCGCTGAAAAAGCGTGGCTATGACGCCTGTTCCTACACCGGTGGCCAGGTGAAAATTCTCACCGACAATGCGCACACCAAGGCGCGCATTCAGCGCATCGATGTGGAGCGGATGCGCCGCGACCTGGATGCCGGGTGCGTGGTCGTGGTGGCGGGCTTCCAGGGGGTGGACGACGAGGGCAATATCACCACCCTCGGTCGCGGCGGCTCGGATACTACCGGCGTTGCCCTGGCGGCGTCGCTGGATGCCACCGAGTGCCAGATATACACCGATGTGGACGGTGTCTATACCACGGATCCGCGCGTGGTCGACAGCGCCCGGCGGCTGGATCGCATCACCTTCGAGGAGATGCTGGAAATGGCCAGCCTGGGCTCCAAAGTGCTGCAGATCCGCGCGGTGGAATTTGCCGGCAAGTACAAGGTACCCCTGCGCGTGCTTTCAACCTTCGAAGAGGGAGGGGGCACACTGATCAGTCTGGACGAGGATGACGAAATGGAAGAGCCCGTCGTTTCCGGCATCGCTTTCAACCGGGATGAAGCCAAGCTGACCATCCGCGGTGTACCGGATACCCCCGGCGTGGCCTGCCGGATTCTCGCGCCAGTCGGTGCCGAAAACATCGAAGTGGATGTGATCGTGCAGAACATCAGTGCGGTAGACGGCACTACGGATTTCACCTTTACTGTGCACCGCAACGATCTGGCCAAGGCGCGCGAAGTACTGGAGCGGGTGGCAGAGGAACTGGGCGCCAAGGAAGTGATTTCCGACGACAAGATCGCCAAGGTATCCATTGTCGGTGTGGGCATGCGCTCCCATGCCAATGTCGCCAGCCGGATGTTCAGTTGCCTGGGTGGAGACAATATCAATATTCAGATGATCACCACCTCTGAGATCAAGATCTCGGTGATCATCGATGAGCGCTACCTGGAGCTGGCAGTGCGCGCACTGCACAGTGAATTCGAGCTCTCCGAGCCCCGGGCAGCCAGTTGAACGGTGGGCTTCGGCGCACCGAAACTATAACCAGATTGAAGGCGACCAGGAGTTTTCCATAGCGATTCGGTCACTTGGCGTGGAGTCCGACCTGTTGAGATTTCGATCTGCTGGTCAATACTGAATAGTGTGATGGACAATATTCGACTTTTTGCGCCGCCGTCCGGTTATGATGACTACAAGCGCAGCTTAAGGGAGCATCCCGCTGCGTCTATCACAGGATGATCAAGGAGAAGTAGGTAATGTTGATTTTAACCCGCCGGATTGGCGAAACGCTGATGGTAGGTGACAATGTAACCGTTACTGTACTGGGTGTGAAAGGCAACCAGGTGCGCATCGGTGTCAATGCGCCCAAAGAGGTAGCGGTGCACCGCGAGGAAATCTACCAGCGCATCCAGCGCGAAAAACATTCCCCCGACGAGGAGGGCGGCGACGAATAACCGTCGCTGCCACTCCGGGAAAAAGGCCGGTATGCCCGGCCTTTTTTATTGGAGGCCGGGGCGCCGCCGGGCTGACAGCCGGCGGTTTTCCCGGCCTCCTGATTCGGGCTGAGCGAGAAGTATTCAAAGAGCCGCGGATAGCCGACCGTCGGACCGCCAAGCGTCAAAAAGTTATTGATTCCCCATTGATTTTTGCTTTGCCGTTGGTATGATGCCGTCCTCTTTCAGCGGTCACCGGCAACGGCCAACCGCTGACGGAAAAGAAAAACGGTGAGGTGGCCGAGTGGCTGAAGGCGCGCCCCTGCTAAGGGTGTATACCGCAAGGTATCGAGGGTTCGAATCCCTCCCTCACCGCCATCTGAAAAAACACCCTCTTTCGAGAGGGTGTTTTTTTTGGCCCGGCGGCGCCGGGCCGGATTGCTGGACGCGAAGAATCGCTCCGCAATCGTCCCCGAAAGCAGCGCTCAAAATTGGTTGCGAAAATGCTTGCGGGGAAAAAGAAGGCCGTTATAATGCGCGCCACCTTGAGCGAAGCCGGCAACGGAATCGCTCCCTCCGGAAGGCAAGTTTGAGATGTTTTCGGAGGTGGCAAAGTTCTTCGAAAAAGAGCTTGCCAGGAACGGAGAGGCCGCTATAATGCGCGCCACTTCAAGCGGAGCCGGCAACGGTTTCGCGAGGTTCCGGAAAGGCTTGCTAAGCCGCCCGGGAGCCTCAAAAAAAGCTGCAGAAAGCACTTGCTAAAGCAGTTTGGATGTGTAGAATACGCGTCCCGCAGTTAGGGCCTTGCGCCCAGCTGAGTTGTTTAAAAAGTCGATCAAGCAATATGTGTGGGTGCTTA
>NZ_JAPIVK010000044.1 GCF_026183675.1 Microbulbifer halophilus | reverse complement strand
GTGTTGTGGGGAGGGCGGGCTAAATACCCGTCCTTACCCGATTAACACTGCCGAACTCAGTTCCAAGCTCCAAAAATCTGAAAGATGAAACCCAAAATGATCAGGACGCTACCACAAATTCTTACTGGAATTACGTACCATTTGGCTCTTGTTTCCATATACTGCATGATTCCAAACTGGAACCCACCAAAAATAAAAATGGCGGTAAAACCAAGAATGTCCAGAATAAGTCCAATTTGAGTTAGATTAAGATTCATATATGTGCCATATGTCACTGGATTGGAAATTCTAAAACAGTGAAAATAGGCCTATTACAGCCAATATAATTACCATCCAAAAGAAGATAGACATACCGCCTGACACGCTTTCCTGAACACTATGATCATTAGTCATGATGTAATCTTTTTTTAGAAAGTACTCCACTTCTGAACCATCTATGAGCTCAAATTTGTTTGCTTTACTTAAAAATTTCTGAACCTCCGAACGCCGTTCGTTTAAAGTGAGTGCTTCTACTATTACATCGATGGCTTGAGATGGATTGATTTCCAGCACCATTCTGCAATTACTTTTAGCCTCATCGAAGCTCATTGTCTTTGTAAGTTCGCGACCCATAGCCCACATCATCAGGTCTACACAAGTATCCTCGAAACCTTCTTTTGCTACTAAATCCATAACCCCCCCCCTTTTAATATTTTGCGGCTAGTACGTCTACCGGTGTTAACATTATATATAATGGTCACCACGACCAATATCTATCGCCTCATATCTCAGTTGGTACGATCGACGCAAAAAGCTGTGAGCGTACAAGGCATCAGGGCTGCAGGCATATTACTAGTTTCTTCCCTGTCCGGAAAAGCGATCTTCGAGACTCATATCCCGATTCTCGTGTACTGCTCAAGTCTATGTTTTTATTGTATTTATTACTATCTTCCCGGCATCTCCTGAGATATCGCTCTCAATGACCACTTTTACGTGGGGCGGTTTGGGGTTGAGTCATGGTGACTGCCCTATGTTGTCGGAATTGATTGTTATTTGCTCAAATTGTTCGGGCGCTTAATAAAAAGGGCCGGCAATGCCGACCCTTGTAGATAGTTGCCGAATCTGGCTGGTTAAGAATTGCGCGCCTTCAACGGCTCCCGCAACTGCTCCGCCATCCCCAACAACAGCGATTCGGTGGTCTCCCAGCCAATACACTTGTCCGTCACCGAAACGCCGTACTCGAGCTGACTCAGATCCGCCGGGATCTTCTGGCTCCCTTCCTTCAGGTTGCTCTCCACCATGATGCCAATAATGGACTTGTTGCCGTCCAGGATCTGGTGGGTGACGTTGTCCACCACCAGAGGCTGCAGCTCGTGGTTCTTGTTGGAGTTGGCGTGGCTGCAGTCGACCATGATGTTGGGCTGGATGCCGGCTTTCTGCAGTTCCTGTTCGCACATGGCGACGCTGACGGAGTCGTAGTTGGGTTTGTCGTTGCCGCCGCGCAGTACCACGTGGCCGTATTTGTTGCCGGCGGTGTGGATGATGGCTACCTGGCCTTCCTTGTTGATGCCCAGGAAGCGGTGGGGATTGGCGGTGGACTGGAGGGCATTGATGGCCACGCCCAGGCTGCCGTCGGTGCCGTTCTTGAAGCCCACGGCGGAGGAGAGGCCGCTGGCCATTTCGCGGTGGGTCTGGGATTCGGTGGTGCGCGCGCCGATGGCGGACCAGGAGATCAGGTCCTGCATGTACTGGGGCGAGATGGGGTCCAGCGCCTCGGTGGCGGTGGGCAGGCCCAGTTCGGCGATGTCCCGCAGCAGTTTGCGGCCGGTGTGCAGCCCTTCCTCGATCTTGAAGGAGTCGTTGAGGTAGGGGTCGTTGATCAGGCCTTTCCAGCCGACGGTGGTGCGCGGCTTCTCGAAATAGACGCGCATGACGACCAGCAGTGTGTCGGACACCTGGTCCGCGAGTTTCTTGAGGCGCTTGGCATAGTCGATGGCGGCGTCCACGTCGTGGACGGAGCAGGGGCCGATCACCACCATCAGGCGGTGGTCCTTGCGGTCGAGGATGTCGCGCACGGCGGTGCGGCCGGTAGCCACGGTGGCTTCGGCGGATTCGCTCACCGGCAGCTCGGCCTTGAGCGCTTCGGGGCTGATCAGGATGTCCTGGGAGACGACGTTGAGGTCGTCGAACTGCTGTGTGGTCATGTCGTTCACTACTTGCCTGTATTCGCTGAATCGCTTTGTTTGCGGGGCAAAGCGGGGATCTATGCTACTCAGGGAGCGGGGTTGGGGCGAGGGTTTCATTTGTAACGAATGGGTTTTTTGGGGGATTGGGGTTGGGGTGGAAGGTTTTTCCTAAAGTTTTAAGGGTTTCTGGTTGGATTTTGCGGTGGTTGGGTGGGTTATGAGGATTAGGGGGGTTGGTTTTGGCGGGCCTTTGGCCCGCGTGCCGAGCTGGAGCTCGGCATTCCTAGGGGGGGGCGGCCTCGCCGCCTTGCGGAGCTGGAGCTCCGCGGTCCCGGGAGGGGGCCTTTGGGCTGCTTGCCGAGCTGGGGCTCGGCGTTCCCGGCGGCCCTCTCCCCCGGCCCCTCTCCCAAGGGGAGAGGGAAGAAATGCAGGGGCTTACTGGAGTTCGGCCAGGTGTTGGAGCAGGGGGAAGTAGAGGGCGCAGCGGATTTTGCGTTCGCCTCTGGCGTAGAAGAGTTTGCGGTAGGCTTCCAGTTGGCCGCGGTAGTTTTCCAGTTGGGTGGCGACGAAGGTTTCGCGGTCTTCGCCTTCGGTGGGTTCGGCGGTTTTGTAGTCGACGATCCAGCGGGTGACTTCGGCGTCTATAAACGTGCGGTCGACGATGGAGCGGCGTAGTTGGCGGCCGCCGCTGTGGAGCTCCAGTTCGCAGGCGGATTCCCGGTGGCTGGCGTCGAGTAGCCAGCGGCCGGTTTGGCAGGCGAGGGTGTTGGCGATGGCCTGTTCGACTTTTTCCTTCGCTTGTTCCAGGCCGGTGCCGTAGAGGCCCAGTTGGCTCAGGCGCAGTTGCCAGAGGGGGCGTTGCTGCCGGAGTCTTTCCGCGTTCCAGTCTTGCGGACCCGATTCGGCAATGGTGGCGAGGGTTTCGTGGGCGACGGTGCCGGCGTGGCGCAGCCAGCGCTGGACGACCTGGTTCAATTCGGGAATGTTGGGTTCTTCGGATTCCGGTGGCCGGTAATCGGGTGTGCGGTATTCGGCCAGCCATTCCCGCTTTGGCATCGCCGGCGCCTGCCATTCCTGCGGCAGGCGCAGCAGGTAGTCGCGGTCGCTGTTGTGGCCCGTGTCTTCGCCGGTTTCTTCGGGGGCTTCCAGCCAGTGGCACCAGTCGCTGTCTTCGTGTTGCGGAATGGACGGCCAGATGCCGGCCAGCAGGGCGGCGCTGCCGGGGGCTTTTAGGGTGCCTTTCTTTTCGTCGCGTTTGATGGCGGCCAGCAGGTGCAGCGAGCGGATGGCGCGGGTGCAGCCGACGTAGAGCAGGCGGGTGCCTTCGAGACGTTCGCGTTCGCTGTTGTCGTGCTTGAGGAAGTCGAACACCGGGTCGGAGTCGCCGCGGGCGCTTTTCGGGGCCAGCAGGAAGCGGGATTCGCCCTCGTGGTTCAGCCATTCGGCCCAGCGCAGCAGCTGGTCGCCGCCGGGCTTGCCGCCCCGATCTAGGCCGGGGATCAGTACGTGCTCGAACTCCAGGCCCTTGGATTTGTGGATGGTCATCACCTGTACGCCGGCGTCCTCGCCGGGGCGGGCGAAGAGTTTTTCCAGCGCGTTGTAGAACTGCTGCCAGTCCTCGATGTGGCCGCCGCTGTCGAAATGCTCCAGCAGCTGGAAAAAGTCCTGTACATTGTCCAGTTCGTTTTTGTGAGCGACGGTGGCGGGGCCGCCGAGGGCCAGCCACAGGCCCTCGATCCAGGCGCGCAGCGGTTTGCGGCCGCGCTCTTGCCAGGCTTGCAGTATGGGTTCGGCGGCGCGTTGCAGTCGCGCGCGGGCGTCTTCGCTCAGTAGCGGGATCTGGTCGATTTCCCGCAGGGCCAGCAGCAACGGGCGGGCGCTGGTATCCGTGGGGGGCGTGTCGTCGTTGCCCCAGTTGGCCAAGGTGTAGAGATCCGGTAGTTGCAGGCCGCACCAGGGGGCGCGCAGCAGCGCCAGCCAGCTGATGCGGTCGCTGGGGTCGAGCAGGGCGCGGGTCAGGCTGAGCAGGTCCAGCACCACCATCTTGCTGGCCAGCGGTGCCAGGTCCGGCGCCTGGAATTCGATACCGGCGGCGCTCAATGCCGGCAGTATCCGCTCCAGGTGTTTTTTCTGGCGCACCAGGATGGCGATGCGGCCGTCGGGATCTTTTTGCCGCAGGTCCCGCACCAGTTCGACGGCTTGTTGCGCTTCGCGGTTGCGTTCCTCGTCGTCAATACAGCCGTAGAAATTGACTGCCGGGCCCGGCCATTTGACGCCCTTGAAGGCATTGGATTCCAGATAGCGCACGGCGCCGCGGCCGATATTGTCCTCGGTGGGGAAGGCCTGTTGGAAGGTTTCATTGACCCAGTCCACCACCGCGCCCTCGGAGCGGAAGTTGACCTGCAGGTCCAGCGGCGTGAGTGTGACCTCGCCGATCCCGCGGTTGCGGGCATCGAGGAAAATACCCACGTTGGCGTTGCGGAAGCCGTAGCAGGACTGCATGCCGTCGCCGACGATAAACAGTGTGCGGCCGTCGTCGGGCTGCCAGCCGGCGGTGAGTTTTTCCAGCAGTTGCAGTTGCATCTGCGAGGTGTCCTGGAATTCGTCCACGAGGATGTGTTTGGTCTGCACATCCATTTTCAGCGCCAGGTCGGTGGGTTCGTCGCTGTTGCCGAGAGCCACCAGTGCGGCCTGGGCCACTTCGGTGTAGTCGGTGGCGCCCAGTTGCTGGAAGACCAGTTTCAGTTCGGCGACGAGTCTGGGCAGTACCTGCGCCAGCGCCTCCAGCAGTTGCCACTGGTTCTGTTGCAGGCCGGACGGCAGTTGGCGGACTTCGTTGATGGCAGCCAGCAGCGGTTCATTGCCCTTGAGTTCGCTCAGCAGGTTTTTGATGCGCGCCTTGTATTCGTCGGCCAGCGCGGTTTCCGGGTCCTTCTTGTCCACCGGCGGAAAGCCCACGCGCTTGTCGACGGCCTTGCGCAGTTCGCCCTTGGCGGTGACCAGCAGTTCGGTCAGCGCTAGCCACTGGGGCAGGGCGCTGTTGTCGGTGGGCGGCAGGCCGTCGAGGTCGGTGCAGGCGCACAGCGGGTGGCCGGGTTTGTCGCGCTGCAGGTTGTTGCCGGCGTAGTTGGCCAACTCCACCAGTTCGCCGGCGTAGGCGCGCAGTTCGCCGGCCAGGTCGGCCAGGTTTTCCGCCACCAGTTCGTCGATCACGAAGTGGAAATAATCCTGGGCGCCCTCCATGCCCACGCTGAGCAGCGGTGACAGCCATTGGTCGCGTTTCTGCAGCAGCATCTGCAGCAGCTTGTTGAGCTGGCCCAGGTCGTTGTCCAGATGCAGCAGCAGTTGTTGCAGGGCGCTGTCCGGGGTTTCGCCGTCCAGGTGTTTGAGCAGGTTGACCACGGCCATTTCGAAGGCGATTTGTGTCTGCTCCAGTGGTTCGCCCGGGGCACCGAGGCCGCTTTCGATCGGCAGTTGGCTGGCGAGGCTGCGGCAGAGGCCGTCGATGGTCTGGATGCGCAGGCGCTGGGGCATCTGCAGCAGTTGCCAGTTGAGTTCGCGGTCGCGTTCCAGGAGTTGTCTTGCCAGGTCCCAAGTGATGGCTTCGTGCGGATTTTCCGGGCGCTGGGTGTCGCGGGCCTGTTGCAGGGCTTCGATCAAACGCTCGCGCATTTCGCCGGCGGCCTTGCGGGTGAAGGTGATGGCGAGGACTTCTTCCGGGTGCTGGCAGGTGGCCAGGAGTTTGAGTACGCGCTGGGTCAGGAGGCCGGTTTTGCCGGAGCCTGCCGGGGCGGAGACGGCGAAGCTCCGGGTGATGTCCAGGGCTTGGGTGCGGGCTTGGGCGTCTACGGGTTGTTGGGTTTTTTCCAGTACTTCGGTCATTTGGAAGTTCTATCGTTATGTTCGTTTGTCGTCCCGGGTTTGACTTGGGATTCAAGCGGGCCTGCGGCCCGGTTGCCGAGCTGGAGCTCCGCGTTCCCGGGAGTCGTCATCCCGGGCTTGGTCCGGGATCCAGGCGGGCCTTCGGCCCGCATGCCGAGCTGGAGCTCGGCGTGTCCAGGGGGCGGCTTCGCCGCTCTTGCGGAGCTGGAGCTCCGCGGTCCCGGGAGGGGCTACTCCGTTGCCTGTGCGCGTTCGGGCCAGCGGTTCAGGGGCCAGAGATCGCGGTTGTTGTCTGCGGGGCGGTCGAAGACAAGCGTTGCGACGCCGTTGCGGTATTCGCCGGCGAGCATTTCCAGGCCCTGTTGCCAGTGGTCGCTCAAGTCCTGCCAGGTGGAATAGGGGGAGTCCTTCTGGGTGTCGGCGATGGCCTTGATGCCCTGGATCGGTTGTTCCAGTTCGCCGCAGCCGCGCCATTGGCATTCGCCGTTGCGCACCTGGCCGAAGGCGAGGGCGCGGGCCTTTGGTTGGGCGAGGGCGTAGAGCGGTAGTTGCGGTTCGCGGATGCGGTCGGCGAGCCAGTCGTTGATGCTGGTCTGGCCGGTCTTGTAGTCGATCACCAGTTGCTCGCCGGTGGCGAGCTGGTCCAGGCGGTCGAGGCGCAGGTTGAAATGCAGTCCGCCGATGGCCACTGCCTGGTCCCATTCGATTTTTTCCACGGCGAAGGCGGGGCGCTCGGCTTCCAGGGCCAGCCACTGGTCCATCAGCCGCTGCAGCCGCTGTTGCTCCATGGTCCAGAAACCGGCGGGCAGGTGGGCGTATTTCTTGCGCACGCTGCGCAGGGCATTGTCGATGGCTTCGTTGATCTGGCGGTTGCGTTCTTCTTCTTCCATCGACCGAAGATGCGCAGCGTCGCCGCACTGCTGCCAGAATTCCGCCAGTACCTGGTGGACGATATTGCCGCGCTCGGCGGGGGAGAGGCCGATATCCGGGGCCATAAAATCACTGGCGCCGAGGCGGTAGCGCAGTTGTGCGTTCAGTGGGCACAGGGCCTGGGCTTTCAGCACCGAGGCGCCGCCGCGGACGTGTTCGCAGTCGGCAGGGGTCAGTGGCGGCAGTTGGCTGTCGGCGATTTTTTCCAGTGCCGGGCCGTCGGCCAATTGTGTGTTGTGTTCCAGCAGGGCATCGCCGTCGAGCGGCGCAATCGGTTCGGGGTTGCCGAACAGGTTGCTGAGGCCCTGGTGTACGCCGTCCTGCTCGCTGGTGTAGCTGACGACGATATCAGTGCTGGCGTTCAGCAGATCGTCGGTGAGTTCGTGGGCCAGTTCCAGTTCCCGTTCGGCGCTGGCGCGGGGCATTTTCCAGTGTTTCTGCCACTGCACCGGCAACAGCGGGTTGGGAGCCGGCGCGGTGGGCCATTGCTGCTGACCGAAGCCGACGAGGCGCAGGTGGTCGAAGGCGAGGCCGCCGGCCTCGAGCACGCCCAGAATCTGCAGCGGGCCGTCGCGGGTCTCCGCCTGGAAGGGTGTGCGGCTGGCGATCTGGCGCAGCTGCTGCAGCGCCTGGGTCAGTGTCAGGCTGCCGCCCACGGCGGACAGCGCGGCCAGGTCTTCGAGTGCGCTCTCCCAGTGCAGTAACTGCTGGTATTCCTGGCTGTCCGGGTTGCGCGGGCCGGGCCAGCCGAGTGTGGCCAGTACTTCCGAGAAGCGCGCGGCCCAGATTTCCGCCGGGGCGCGCTGCCAGCGGCGCCTACGGTCACCGATCTGTTCCAGTTGCCGCGGCAGTTGCGGGGTTTCCAGGCCCAGGCCCTCGGCGGTGCGCTCGGCCCAGTAGCGCAGGGTGGCGCCGTCGATGCGGCGCAGTTCCAGTTTCTGCAGGCGGCGGAAGAGGGCGCTGCGCAGCCAGGTTTCGTCCTCGTTGCCCCAGAATGGGCAGAAGAGCAGGTTGCGCAGTTGCGAGTAGTCCCAGTCGTCATCGAGTAGTTGCAGCAGTTGCAGGGCGGCGCTGCCGATAGGTGTGTTGGCCAGCGGGGTGCCGGCGGAGAAGTTGAACGGCAGTGTGTAGCGGTGTTGCCCCGGGTCGAGGAATTGCGGTTCCAGTACGCGGGAGAAGACCGATTCCACCTGTGCGCGGCACTGGCCCAGATTGTTGACCACGATACCCACGCTGGCGCGGCTGTCCTGTTCGAGCTTTTCCGCGGCCCAGCGGGCGGTCTGGTAGAGCTCCTGTTCGAGGTCCCGGCAGGGGGCGCGTTGGATCTCTGCGCTGCGTCTGCTGGCCGGGTGGGCGATGACCTTTTCGGCGGCGCTGTCGATAATCGCCTCCGCCAGCGGCGAAATCTGGGCGAAGCCGGCGGTGTCGATCTGCGGCAGTTTTTCCTGCACACCTTCGTTCAGGGCGCGCAGGATCAATTGGTCGCGCTGGTCCGGGGTGATGGCGTTGTGGTGGTCCAGCTGTTCGGCGAAGGCGCGGATCATGCGGAACAGCGGGTAGTCGTCGCGGTTCAGGCTGAGCGCGAACTGTTCTAGCAGTGGTTCCACCGCCTCGTCCAGCTGGTGAATGTCGGTGACCAGCTGCCACTGCAGCAGTTGCGCCAGGGCGCCGTCGGCGTCGCGGCAGAGTTGCTGGCTGTTCAGCAGTTCCCGCTCCAGGGCTTCGTCCAGGGCGCGCTGCCACAGCAGCTGGCGCTGTTCGCGGTTGAGTACCTGTTTCAGAGCCGGCTTCCAGCCCTGTTGCTGCAACCGGAACCAGGTTTTCTCCAGCCAGCCATTCAGGGATTCCACCGGCGGCGGCGCCCAGCAACCTCCAGCGGGCTGTTGCGCGGCGTAGACCTGCTGGCAGCGGTTGCGCAGGCGGTTGTTGGGGGTCAGCAGCAGGCCTCCCGGGGGGAGCTGTGTGAGAATTTCCAGGGCGGGGAAGGCGGGTTGGAGCATTCTAGGAAGTCTTGTGATTATTCAGGTGGTTGTGTGCCCAATTGGATTCTGAGCCGCTGGGAAAAGAGTCCATTTATGTCCGCAAAACGGTTGAGAGCCTCAAGGGCTTGCCGGTTTTCTCGCAACCATTGTACGCCCTTTGTTGAAAGTTCGGGGTTCGTAGAAGGGGAGCTGTGATCTCGACAGGATCGACTCGGTAGTCTTTTCATGGGATATCCCTCACGTCGACGCTGGTGGTGTGCACGGCGCACCCTACACGGTATTCAGGGGACTAGGATCGAATTCTGCAAAGGCCCCGAGGATCTTTCTATCTTCATCCACGGCGCTGGTTAGCAGCCGGCTGGCCCCGGGTTTGTCCGGCTGCGCAAGTTTCAGCTCATCGAGCCACCAGCTCACCCTGCGAGCGATAGCGGCACCGGAATCCACCCATTGAATACGCCGCGGCGCATAGCGGTCAAGCTCCTCCCGCAGCAGCGGGAAGTGGGTACAGGCGAGCACGGCGATATCCACCCTGTCGCCGCCGGCGGTGTGGAAGATGCGCGCCAGCACCGGTTCCAGGTCCCGGGCGGTGATTGTCTCGCCGCGCAGCTTGGCCTCCGCCAGCCGCACCAGTTCCGGTGCCGGCACATTGATCACGCGGCAGCCGTTGCCGTATTGCCGAATCAGGTCGCGGGTGTAGTTGCGGTTGACAGTGCCCTCGGTGGCGATCAGGGCGATGGTGCCGGCCCGGCTGGCGGCGGCCGCCGGTTTGACCGCCGGCACCACGCCCACCACCGGCCTGTCCAGCACTTTGCGGAGCTGGGGCAGGGCCAGGGTGCTGGCGGTGTTGCAGCCCACCACGAGGATGTCGGCGCCGCTGGCACGCATCATCGCGCCGGCCTGCTCGACGATACGTGGCCGCAGTTCCTCTTCGCTGCGGCTGCCGTAGGGATAGAAACTGTTGTCGATGCCGAAATGCAGCGTCAGGCCCGGCAGCAGCCGGCGGATCTCGCGGGCGATGCTGATGGCGCCCACGCCGGAATCGAAGATCAGCGCGCTGGGGGGCAAACTGTTAGAATGAGCGACTTCCGTCATCGACCTGCAAAACCATCCCGACTACTTGACTCAGTCGTACAAGAATACCGCAAATCCCAGAGTTTTTTATGGAATTGTTCCCGCTGCAAGTGACTGTCGAACACGCCATCCTCGCCGCCGTCGCCCTGGCCATAGTGCTCGGCCCGATATTCTGGCTGGCGCGGGCGGGCGCCCAGCGGCGGCTCGCGCAGGCGGCGGTGGAGCTGCAGGTGGCCGAGTCGCGGCTGGATGGCAGCCGCGAGCGGGAGGCGCAGTTGGGTGCCGAGGTACAGGAGCTGCGCGCCGAGCTTGCGGACAAGTTGCAGCGCCTGACCCGAAGCCAGGTGTTGGTGGAGAAGAGCGAGGCAGCGCTGGCGGAGCAGCGCCAGTTGCTGGAGCAGACCCGCAATGCGATGACGGAGCAGTTCGAGAACCTGGCCAACCGCATCTTCGAGGAGAAGCAGCGGGCCTTCGCGCGCCGCAGCGAGGACAGCCTGCGCAAGAGCCTGGACCCGCTGGAGCGCCAACTGGGGGATTTCCGCAAGCGGGTGGAGCATGTCTACGACCAGGAGAACCGCGAGCGCGGCAGCCTGGTGGGCCAGATCAAGGCGCTGCGGGAGCAGACCCAGCGCATCAGCGACGAGGCCCTGAACCTGACCTCGGCGCTGAAAGGCGACCGCAAGATCCAGGGCAACTGGGGCGAGGTGGTGCTGGAACGGCTGCTGGAGCAGTCCGGCCTGCAGAAGGGCCGCGAGTACGACACCCAGGTGACCACCACCAGCGATGGCCGCCGCCGCCAGCCGGATGTGATCGTGCGGCTGCCGGAAGGCAAGGACCTGATCATCGACTCCAAAGTCTCACTGGTGGACTACGAGCGCTACGCCTCCGCCGACACCGACGAGGAACGCGCCCGGGCACTGAAGCAGCATGTAAACTCCCTGCGCGCCCATATCACCGGCCTGAACAAGAAGGCCTACGAGCAGCTCGAGGGCGTGCGCACGCTGGATTTCGTCTTTATTTTCGTACCCATCGAGGCCGCTTACATGCTGGCCATGCAGGGCGATCCGAACCTGTTCCGCGATGCCTACGAAAAACATATCGTGCTGGTGAGCCCCACCAGCCTGATGGCGACCCTGCGCACGGTGGAGAATATCTGGCGCTACGAGAAGCAGAACAAGAACGCGGAAAAAATCGCCGCGGAGGCGGGCAAGCTGCACGATCAGTTCGCGATGGTTCTGGAATCCCTCGATGCGCTGGGGGAGCGCTTGCGCCAGGCGGACGACGCCTACCAGCAGACCTACAAGCGCCTGGCCACCGGCCGCGGCAACGCCGTCAAGCGCATCGACAGCCTGCGCAAGCTGGGTGCCAAGACCCGCAAACAGATCAGCGCGGACCTGCGCGAGGAGGCGGATACGGCCGATCGGAAAGAACTGCCGGAACCGGAAGCCGATACGGAAACCGAAGCCGAAAACGACAGCGAATAACGTTCCGTGGAGACTTTCGCCTTTGCCCTGTCCGTCACCGGACCCATTTTCCTGACATTGATCATCGGCTACTGGCTGATGCGCATTGGCCTGCTACGCGAGGCTTTTGTGGACGATGCGTCAAAGCTGGTCTTTATGATCACGCTGCCGGTGCTGCTGTTTATCAATATTTTTACCGCTGACGCCGAACTGGGCGAGGAGCTGCCGCTGCTGGCGGCGGGCCTGCTGGGCACGGTGATCACCATTCCGCTGGCCTGGCTGGCAGCGCGGCCGCTGGCGCGGGGCGATCGCAGTGCCTTTATCTAGGGCGCCTTCCGCGGCAACCTGGGCATTATCGGCCTGGCCTGGGCGGCCAATGCCTACGGCAGCGGCGGCCTGGCGCAGGCGGCGCTGCTGATGGCGGTGGTGACCATCCTGTATAATCTCGCCGCAGTGACGCTGTTTGCGGTCTACAGCAATGAGGTGCGTTTCAGTTGGGGCAAACTGGCGAAGGATATCGCCCGTAACCCGCTGATCGTCGCCATTGTACTGGCGCTGGTGTGCCGGGAGATCGGCTTGGTGCTGCCGGATATCCTGCTGCAGACCGGCGACTACCTGGCCTCGATCACACTGCCGCTGGCGCTGCTGTGTATCGGCGCCAGCCTGGATTTCAGCCTGTTGCGACGCAGCTCGCTGGCGGCCTTCGGGGCCACGGCGATCAAGCTGCTGGGTGTGCCGGCCATCCTGCTCGCCTGCGGCTGGCTGCTGCAACTGCCGGCGCAGGTCATGGGCGTATTGCTGCTACTGGCGGCCACGCCCAGCGCGACCGTGTCCTTTATCATGGCGCGCGCCATGGGTGGCAACAGCCAGCTGGCGGCCAATATCGTCGCCCTGAGTACACTGCTGTCGATTGTGACCGCCAGCCTGGGGCTGGCGCTGTTGCAAGTCTGGTTTTGAGCAATTTTTTCTAGAGGTTTCCCCATGACGGCTTTCCCAATATGGCTACTGGTTGTGGCCGCGCTGATTATTTTCGCGCTGGCCGCAGTGGCCGGCTACTACCTGCGCAAACTGCATCTGGCGCAGAAGAGACAGGCCGCA
The DNA here is from genome assembly GCF_026183675.1 of Microbulbifer halophilus. Classification (GTDB taxonomy): domain Bacteria; phylum Pseudomonadota; class Gammaproteobacteria; order Pseudomonadales; family Cellvibrionaceae; genus Microbulbifer; species Microbulbifer halophilus. The sequence goes on along the minus strand of NZ_JAPIVK010000044.1, from coordinate 18,918 downwards.
CAACTGGTGGAGCTGGAACAGTCTGCCCTGGATCAGCGCCAGCGGGTCAACGACAGTATCCAGATTCTTGCCCGTACATTACTCGACGATGGTGTCGGTGTTACCGAGGCGTCGATCCGGATTCGTGTGCTCCTGGATGCGCTGCAGGTGGAGCAGGCGGTGAAGGACGAGTTTGTGGCTTTTTATACCGTGGCCGACAAGACCAGCCATATTCCGATTCTGCAGGAATGGAAAAAGCTGCCGCGGAAGAAACAGTTTCAGTTTGAGATGGAGATGGCGCAGGTTGAAAGCGAGTATCAGGATTTTGCGTTGAATGCGGCCAAGCGGATTATCGGGCGGGAGTTCTGAGCGGTCTGAAAAATGAATCGGGGCCCATGGACGCGATCGATATCCGAACCACTAGTCAGCCTTTTTTGGAAATCGTTCTTGTAACTTTCGACGTCGTGCTGGGAAATGGTCAAACGGCGCGAAAACGTGGTGCCAGCTCTCTCTGACAGTACTCGACTAGGAAATCAATAAACACGCGGGTCTTGGATGGCAGCAGTTTCTGGCCGGAGTAATAGACCACTACCGCTCCCAGATCGACATGCCAGTCCGGCAGCAGTCGCACCAACTCCCCCCGTTGAAGCCAGCTGTAGGCGCAGTCCACCGGCGCCAGCGTAACCCCGAGGCCCATGACCGCGCAGCGGCAGATGGCCTCTGGGTCATTCATGATCACCGAGGGCCTGAGGCTGACATTGCAGGTGGTTCCGTCTCTATGCTGCAGGGTCCAGCTGCGCAATCGGCCGCTGTGAGTCGAGCGCACGACGATGCCGTCCAGGTCGGCCAGGTCGTCCGGGCCCCGGGGGGTAGGGTTCGCTTTCAGGAAGGCGGGCGAGGCGACGGCCACCAGGTGTAACTTGAACAGCTCCCGCGCCACCACACCCGGCACCAGCTCGACGGCGCCGCTGATGGCGGCATCGAACCCTTCCGCAACCAGATCGACGCGGCGATTCTCGAAGTGCCAGTCGGGTACGACTTCCGGATAGCGCTGTTTGAAATCGGCCAGCAGGGGCAGCACATGCGTCATGCCGAAAGAGGGAGACAGGCTGACCCGCAGTCGGCCGGCGGGTACTTGTCGCGCTTCATCGGTCCGGGCAATGGCGGCCTGGATATTGTCCAGGCTGTCGGCCACCTCAGCGTACAAGCGCTCTCCGGCCTCAGTCAGGGTCAGACGCCTGGTACTGCGGTGGAACAGACGAGTGCCGAGATTACTCTCCAGGCGGGCCACATTCTTACTCACTGCGGCGGCGGAGATGCCGAGGCGCCTGGCGGCCTCGGAGAAGTTCAGCGCTTCCGCCGCGCGCACGAAAGAAGTCAGATTTCCCAGGGTCTCCACGGCAATTCCTGTTCCATTTGGTTGAAGCTGATACTACCAACTCGGGACTTATTCGTCCAAAAAGTTAGCTCTATAGTTCGCATTGTGGATTCGAAATGACCTTGGCTGCATACGTAGCTGACGCTGCAGTCTGCAATTGCGGTTGCCCTGGGCAGCCGTTGCCTCACACCAGCCGGGGTCGCCGAATGCACACCACAGCACTTTCCATAAACAATGGACACAGAGACGATGAAGATCCAAGACACCCGCAGCACCGCAGCGCAGTTACTCGAGCGTCTGGGCGCCGCCGATGCCGAGGGAGTGCAGGCACTGTTTGCAGAAAAAATCGATTGGTTTGTACCCGGTTCCACGGCGCTGCCGTGGGTGGGACCGCGTACGAGGCGCGGCCAGGTCGCTTCCTTCCGAGGGGCCCAACACAGCCTGTTCACCATCGGAGAATCATCATGACCAAAAGACTTGAAGGTAAAGTCGCACTGATTACCGGCGGCACCACGGGTATTGGCCGAGCCACCGCACAGGAGTTCGCGGCACAGGGCGCAACGGTGTTTATTACCGGGCGCCGCCAGGCAGAGCTGCAAGAGGCCGTGGCCGCTGCGGGGCCGGGCACCATCGGCATTCGCGGCGATATTTCCAGAATGGAAGACCTGGACCGTATCTACGAAGAGATCGCAGAAAAAACCGGTCACCTGGATATCGTTTTCGCCAATGCGGGGGGCGGTGATTTTCTGCCCATGGGCGCCATCACCGAGGAACAGTTCGACCGTATTTTCGGCATCAATGTCAAAGGGATGCTGTTCACGGTTCAGAAGGCGCTGCCGCTGCTGCGCGAGGGGGCTTCGGTCATTCTTACCGGTTCTACTGCCGCCAGTAGCGGTACCGAAAACTTCAGTGTCTATGCGGCCAGCAAGGCAGCGGTACGCAGCTTCGCCCGCAACTGGATACTGGATCTCAAACCGCGCGGTATTCGCGTCAATACCCTGAGCCCCGGCCCCGTGGAAACGCCCGGGTTGACCGGTCTGGTACCCACTGAGCACGCGCAGGGGTTTCTGGACGGCTTTGCCGATATGGTACCGCTGGGCCGCGTGGGCAAGCCGAGTGAAATCGCCAGGGCGGCACTATTTCTGGCCTCGGACGACAGCAGTTTTGTCAACGGTGCCGAGCTGTTTGCCGATGGCGGTCTGGCCCAGATCTAAATCCAGGGTGAGGGCATGTCTGCGGATGGATCGATTTATTTGCGAACCAGCAAAAGTCCTGATTCGGTGTGATCCGTATACGGAAACTGGTCGAACAGCGCAAAGCGCTCGATCCGGTGCGTCTTGCTCAATACCTTCAGGTTTTCCAGCTGTGTCTCCGGGTTACAGGAGATATACAGAATCCGCGGAAAACGCGCCACCATCGCGCAGGTGTCCGCATCCAGCCCGGCCCGGGGCGGGTCCACGAGTACGGTGGAGAAATCGTAGCGGTCCAGGTCGATATGTTTCAGGCGTCGGAAGGGCCGCACCTTATCGATGGCCTGGGTAAATTCCTCGCTTGATAGACGCACGATATCCAGGTTGTCGACGCCGTTCGCGCGGATATTTTCCTGTGCGGAATTGACCGACGCCTTGGATATTTCCGTCGCCAGCGCCTTGTCGAAATGCTCTGCGAGTGGAATGGTGAAGTTGCCGTTTCCACAGTAGAGTTCCAGCAGATCCCCGCCCGCCTCTTTGCAGGCATCCCTGGCCCAGCCGATCATGGCGCGGCAGATCTCACCGTTGGGCTGGGTAAAACTGCCCTCCACCTGCTTGTACTGGTAAGTCCTGTCACCGATCGGCAATTTCTCGATCACATAATCCCGCTCCAATACCAGTTTCTGCTTGCGAGAGCGACCCAGGATCGGGAAACCGAGCTTTTCCTGCAGCGCGCGGGCCTCCGCCTCCCACTGTTCGTCCAGCTTCTTGTGGTAGATCAGCGTGATCAACGCGTCGCCGCTTAGCGTGGTCAGGAACTCGGCGGAGAAGAGGCGTTTTCTCAGTATTTCGCTCTCGTTGACCGCCGCCAGTACTTTCGGCATCAGTTCGTTGATCAGCTCGGAGCCGACGGTGAACTCGTCGATGATAAACGGCTTCTTGTATTCGCCCTGGCGGTACATGGCATAGTGGGCGCGACCGCCTTCCTGCCACACCTTGAACTCGGCCCGCAGGCGATAGTGGATCGGCGGGGACGGGAACAGTTCTGGCGCCAGGTCGGTGTATTCGCCGTAGGCCGCGCGCAGGCGCTCTGCCTTGCGCTGGAGCTGGTCGTGATAGTCGTCGGTGTTAACCCGGTGTATGGCCATATTAAAATGCCGTTGTGGCTGGTTGAGAGCGGGCGCGCATTTTAAAGGAAAGAGCGAAGGAATCTCTATGGCAATTGGTGAGATTGAAATTCTAGTGAGCGGTCAGGGACTGCACGAATTTACCGACCAAGTGGCCGACTGGCTGTCGGGGCAGGGCGTGGATGAGGGGCTCTGCACCCTGTTTATCCAGCACACCTCCGCCAGCCTGCTGATCCAGGAGAATGCCGATCCCTCGGCGCGGGTGGATCTGGAGAACTGGCTGAACCGGCTGGTGCCGGAAAATGATCCGCTCTATACCCATACCCTGGAGGGGCCGGACGATATGCCGGCGCATATCAAGGCGGCGCTGACGGCGACCAGTCTTTCCGTGCCGGTTAAAGATGGACGCCTGATGTTGGGGACCTGGCAGGGGCTTTATCTCTGGGAGCACCGGCAGCATCGTGGCAAGCGGCGGGTGATTGTGCATGTCTGAGGCCGGCCCTCTCAGAGAGGCGAGGGGCTGCACGATCCAGTCCCCTCTCCCATTGGGAGAGGGTTAGGGAGAGGGGAGAGCTACAGGCAGCAGGTCAGCTATAGTGCATGCCTGAGACGCCCTCTCCCCCGGCCCCACTGGCGTGCGCCATCCTTGGCGCACGGCCTTCGGCCAGCTAAAGCTGCCCAAATCCGTTCCCGACGGATTTGTCCCGGTGGGAGAGGGGAGGTACGTAGACAGAGAGTGCAGGGTTGCACGATACGTTTTCTTTCCCGCTGGGAGAGGGCTGAGCTACAGGCAGTTAGTTGGCTTCGGCAACCCGGCTATCTTGCTGGCCACCTTCGCCGGGCTCGGCGGAAACAGCTGCATCAGGTAGATGCTCCGCCCCTTGTCGGCCCCCAACTGCTGGCCGACATACTTCACCAATGGCCGCATCGCCGGCGACAGTTCGAATTCCCGGTAGAAATCCTGCAACAACCGGATCACCTCCCAGTGCGATTCGGTCAGCTCGACCCCCTCGGTGCTGGCGAGCTGTTCGGCCACGGCGGGGCTCCAGTCTTCCAGGTTGCGGAGGTAGCCCTCTTTGTCGAGCGGAATCTCGCGGCCTTCGATCTGCATGGTGTCCATTATCTGAACCAACTGACAATCGGTTTGTGTTCGGCGCACAGCGACACCCAGCCGGCGTCGTCGATGGCCCGGATATTCTCCGGTATCTGCAGGCCGCGGGCCTCCGCATCCGCCTCCAGGCAGTAGACGGGCCCCGCGGCGAGGGATTCCGGTATGTCGCCGCTCAGTGCGTAAATGCCATCCTCGATCAACAGCAGGGCGTCGTCGTCGCCGAAGGTGCCGACGCAGTCGGCGAGGGCGTTGGAGCTGAAGGGGGATTTGCTGACGATATGCAGTGTCATGTCGTGCGCCTCAGAAACTCAGGACCGTATCGAAACCGCGGATAAACTCGCCGGTATCGGCGACCAGTTCGATCTCCGCGCCGGGGATTTCCAGCTGTTTTGCATCGATACCCCGTTCGCGCAGGCTGCTCTCGCAGACGTGGATGGTCTCGACGCCGAACATCGGCAGCGCCTGCAGGTTGCGCAGCAGGCTTTTCTGCTCGATTGAGGCGGGTTCCTGACTGCCGAGAAGCTGGAAGACGCCGTCGCGCAAAAACAGCAGCTCGGGGGTCTGTTCCATCGCGGCCGCGGCGAGTACGGCCTCGAGCCCCTCGCGGGCCAGGGCATTGCCATAGGGCGCCTGGCGACAGAGGGCGAGTATGTGTTTTGCCATCTCTGTGTCTCCCTAGCCGAAGGTTACAACGCGATCGGAGTTGGCCGTGGCATCGGTCAACTGCCCGAGGCCCGCCAGCTCGAAGCCGTCGGCCAGGTTGGCGGCGGGCTTCTCCAGCCGGCGGGCCTCGCTCTCGCTCAAGAGCCCGCGGCGCTGGGCCGCGGCGATACAGACTACCAGATCCAGTCCGTGCGCCCGCTGCAGCGCCTGCCAGCCGCAGATGGTGTCGGCCTCGTCTTGGGGCGGGGCGCTGAGCGCGCTGCCATTGTGGACACCATCGCCGTAGAAGAAGACGCGGTAGAGCTGGTGCCCCTGCGCCAGCAGCGCGCGGGCAAAGCGCAGCGCGGTAGCCGCGGACTGGGAGGCATGGGGTGCGCCGTAGACAACCAGGGAAAATTTCATAGGTACCAAACAAGAATGCCCCGCGGAGCGGGGCATTGCGGTTGACCGTTCCAGCGGCTGCGAATCAGTCGTCGGCGGCGAAGCCGAAGATGTGCAGCAGGCTGGTGAACAGGTTCAGGATGGAAATGTACAGGGACGTGGTCGCCATGATGTAGTTGGTCTCGCCACCGTTCACGATGCGGCTGGTGTCGTACAGGATGAAGCCGGAGAACAGCAGGGCGATGACGCCGCTCAGGGCCACGCTGGCCAGCGGCATGTAGAAGCCGAACATGCTGGCGATCATCATGCCCAGGGCGCAGACCAGTACCGCGATCAGGCCCACGAACAGGAAGCCACCCATGAAGCTGAAATCCTTGCGGGTGGTCAGCACATAGGCGGACAGGGCAAAGAAGATCAGCGCGGTTGTGCCCAGTGCCTGTGTGATCACCTGGCCGGCGCCGGCCGATATGTAGTAGCTCAGGATCGGGCCCAAGGAGGCGCCCAGCAGGCCGGTGAAGGCGAAGACAACGGCAATGCCCTTGCCGGAGTTGGCGGTGCGCGGCAGCACGAACCAGATCAGGCCGAGAGCGACCAGTGAACAGATGATGCCCATGCCGCGGCCCATGCCCACCGCCATGGCGACGCCGGCGGTGAAGGCGCTGAACAGTACGGTCATGGCCAACAGGGCGTAGGTATTGCGCAGCACCTTCGCCGTTTCCGAGCGATCCACTGCGCGGGACTGTGAGTAAACTTGCTGCTGCATTAGCGGCTCCTGCTATTGAACGTTACGGGAATCATATAGCCAGCGGTCGGGACCATCAAGTCAGTTCGTCACCCGGCGACCGCCGGCCGGAAATCTGCCATCGACTGCGTTGCGATTTCTTTGCCAACGCTGCCGACTCACCAAGGTAATATTGGGGCGCACGGGCGTCTTTTCAATCCCCCGGGCTGTCGCCGTCGCCGGTCGGCAGCTCGATATCGGCGATCAGCGGCAGGTGGTCCGATGCCTGTCGGGTCAGTTCCGTGCCGGGTACCAGGATCCGCTCGACGCGAAAATCCGGGCTGGTGTAAATATAATCGATACGCGCCTGGGGCATACGGCTGAAGAAGGTCCCCCGGGGTTTGTGGTCCGGGGCCGCCACCTGGGCGTCGCGCAGATGGCCGCCCAACCGTTTGCACTCGGCGGAATTGGGCAGTGCGTTCAGGTCGCCCATCAGCAGCCTGGGGCCGCTGCAGTGCGGGTGCGCCAGCCATTCCGGGCCCAGCAGCGCGTCCACCTGGCGGAGTCGTTCGGCCTTGGACAGGCCCAGGTGGGTATTGATGATCTGCAGCTTCTGACCTTCGTGTTCCACTTCGACCCAGATGGCGCCGCGGGGTTCATCCGCGGCCGGGTTGAACAGGCCGCTTTTGCCATTGGGCGGGCCGGGGAGTATGTCCTTCTTGATCAGCCGCACCGGCAGGTGGGTGAGGATGGCGTCGCCGTATCGCTCTTCCTCCAGATGCAGGGCCGGGTGGAAATGCACGTCCATGGCCAGCAGCCGCGCGAGGCGCTCGGCCTGGTCCAGGCCGCCACTGCGCTCGCGCAGTACATCCAGCTCCTGCAGTGCTACCACGTCCGGTTGGTAGCGGGCGATGACGCGGGCGATACGCTGGGGCGACAGCTTGCCGTCAATACCGCGGCAGCTGTGCACGTTGTAGGTCATCACGCGCAGGGTTTTCACCGCGGCGCGGCGCGGTCTCGCCGTCGCCGGATTGAGGCCTCGCAGGTAGGCGCGGGCGGTGGCGCGCAGTTCCTCCGGGCGCCAGTGGCCGCGCTCCGGGTTCGGTGGCGGTATATCCTCCGGCATCAGCGCGAAGGCGTGGGTTTCGTTGGGACCGGCGCCGCCGTGGCTGCCGTTTTCCATGGCGAAGGTCAGGGGCTGGTCCATCCCTGCGCACCAGCCGTACATCATGAAGTCGCCGGCGTCCGGATGGCTGCAGAGTTGCACCATGTCGGCGATGGTCTCGTCGGGGAACGGATGGTTGGCGCCCAGCAGCGCGGGGCCGTCCTGCGGCAGTTTTACCGGCCCGTGGGCCCACCAGCCGTGTACCGCCGAGGCGGGGTCGGCGGGGTCCGTGCGGTAGAGCACCAGTGGCACCCGTGCCTGCTCCACGATCAGTTGCGCCACCTGGGCGCGCTCGGTGCCGTCCAGTTCCAGGTTGTAGAGCATCGCCAGCGGGCCCAGTGCCGCCAGTGCCAGCGGGGTGTCACCGGCGTGTTCGTCGCCGCCCTCGTCCGGAGTCATCTTCTCGATCCACTCGCTGCCGAACAGCCGCGCGCGCTCCAGGTCGATGCCGCGGCGGCCCTTGCTGGGGTATTGTTCCGGGCTGCCGGGTAGGTCCGAGAGGGCATCGGCCAGGGCCTCGCCCAGGCTGCGACCGAATTCCCGCTCGTAGGGGCGGGTCTGTTCCTGGCCGTGGTCGGAGAAAATCCACACATCGTAGTGGCGTCGGTCGGAGCCGTGCGCGGCGCGCCAGATACGGGCGATGGCGTCGTCGATGCCCTTGAGCACCCAGTGGGCAAACGCGGAGCGCGGGCCGCGGCGGTGGGACTGTTCGTCGTAGCCCAGCAGGTTGACGTAGATCACCGGCAGGCCGCGGGCGATATCGATTTTGACCCCGATGGTGCAGAGTTCGCGCATCAGGATGGTGACGGCGACGCGCGTGGGGATGAACATCAGTTCGCGGACCAGGTCCTGCCCGCGGAATACGCCGCGCACACAGTCGACAATCGCCAGTACGAATTCCACCACCACCAGCCCCGCAGTGCGCACCAGGCTCCAGGCATTGGTGAGCAACAGCAGGAGAACTTTCCAGGGGCTGGCATCGCGCAGCGCCGGGCCCCAGCCCTGGTCGGCGGGGCAGAAGTGGGCCTCGCCGCGCGCGGCGCCGGCGCGGAACAGGCTCAGGTAGCAGCTGCCGCCGCCTGCCAGAAGCGGGTCGCGGCAGCGGGCGTTGAGTTTTTCCTCCACCCGCGCGGCCACATGCGGATCGTACATCCGCACCAGCTTCTGGCTCTCGCGCATCATGAAGCCGAAGGCCGGCACCGCCTGGCGAACGCCGAAGAAGAGTTCCGCCTGCACGGCCGGGGTGGTGGACGGTACGCCCGGGTAGAGATGCTCCAGGTGGTAGTGTTCCTTTTCCATCAGCCGTTTCAGAAACGGCATACGCCCTTTGGCCAGCGCCTGTTCCAGTTGCGGGTGGGCGAGACCGTCGATCTGGATCAGTACCAGCCCCGGGTCGCCCGGCGGGCACTCGCTGGTGGGCAGGCCCAGTAGCTGGGCCATCCACTCGCTGCGGCTGAAACGTCGGCGCCAGCGGCGGAGCCTGGATGCAATACGATCTAACATTGCGCTCCCGACTAGGGTTGCTTGTGCGGTGGGTGGCTGAAGGCGGCGCCGGCTGCGCCGGTGACGCCTTCGAGGATCTCCCATTGGGCGCCGATGGTATTGCGCATGCGCTGCCACTGGGCGTACAGGGAGTCGTCCAGGGACCAGGGCTGGCCGAGCAGGGGCTCGTAGAGTTGCAGCGCCCGTTCGGAGCAGTTTTCCATGGAAAACTGCTCCGCCGTGGCCAGCGCTTCGTCGCGCAGTTCCCGTTGTCGTCGTGCCGGCAATTCCAGCAGCCACTGCAGCGCGGCGGTGAATTCGCTGTGGCTCTGGCGCATCAGTAACCGGCCGTTGAGACCGTCGCGCACCACCTCGCGGGTGCCGTTGGCGTCCAGTGCGATCACCGGGGTGCCGGTGGCCATGGCTTCGGTCAGTACCATGCCCTGGGTTTCACTGGTGGAGGCGAAGACGAATACATCCATGGCCGTGTAGGCGTCGCGCTGGGCCTCTCCCTGCAGGGTTCCGGGCATATGCAGGCGATCGCCCAGGCCGCGGCTGTCGAACAGTCGCCGCAGCCGCTTTTCCATCGGGCCGCTGCCCACCACCAGAAAGTGGGCCCGCGGATTGCGCTGCATGAAATCGGCGGCGGCGGTGGCGAGAAACTCCAGGTTTTTTTCCTCTGCCAGGCGACCCAGGTGCCCGGCGACGAATGCCGATGCCGGTATGCCCAGTTCGCGGCGTGCGCGCGCGCCATCACCGCCGCTGTAGTCCTGCAGTTTGACCCCGGTGGGGACTTCGGCGATGGGCGTTTCCACACCGCGTTGCCGCAACAGTCGGGCGATGCTGTGGCTGGGCGCGAACACCAGGCTGGCGAGGTTGGCGTAGCGGGTAGCCAGTTCGATCACGAAGCGCTTCAGCGCTTCGGAGTCTGCGGGCACATAGTGGGTGTAGCGCTCGTAGAGGGTGTGGTGGGTAAACACCAGCGGCAGTTGCCGCGCGCGGGCAATCCGCAGGGCGGTCATGCCCAGCAGGAACGGATGGTGGGCGTGCACGATGTCCGGCCGGAACTCGTTGAGGTGATCGCTGAGATGGCCGGAAAAGGGCAGGGCGACGGAGAAATCGCTGCCGTTGAAATTCTGGATGGCGTGAATGCGGATCACGCCTCTTTCACCCGGGATGCGTTGGGCAAACTCCGGCGCGACGACCATGACCCTGTGTCCGCGCTTGCGGTACTCCTCGGTAAACGCGGCTACCGAGCGGGCCACGCCGCCCACGTGGGGCAGGTAGGTATTGGTCAGCATCACGATGTTCACTGTGGTGACAGCTCCACGTGGTTGACGCCTGCTTCCGGCGCGGCGGTTGCATATCCCAGTGCGCGTACCTGGATCGATGGGGCTTCGCGGTGCCATTTCGCTTCCCAGGATACCCGCGGCGCGGCGCCCGGCTCGATCGCCAGGGTGACGGTACCGAAGCGTGTCGGCGCCGGTCCGAAGCGGATGGGTTTTTCGGCACCGGTATCCGCCTGCTCCTCTCCCCTGAGCCATTGGGGCGGCAGGCCGGAGGCCAGTACAAGGCTGTCGCCCTCTTCGCGCACAAAGCAGTTGCGCTGCATCGCCACCCATTCCGCCGCGGCCCAGGCGTGTTGGCCGTCGCCCATACAGCCGCCGAAAGAGTGCGGGTGTATGGCCTCGGGCCACTGGCCGGTGGGGGAGGCGAGCCTGGCGACGCTGCGCATCAGCTCCAGGCATCGGGCATCGCCGGCGCGCAGTAGTACCTGGGCGATATGGAGCGTGAGGTAGGCGTTGATACCGGAGTGGATCATATCCTGGAAAAAGCCACCGCTGACAAAGCACTTGTCCATCAGGAATTCCGCCAGGTCCGTCAGGCGCTCGTCGTTCTCCGGGTAGAGTTGCAGCGGGTAGCCGGCGGCGATGGAGCCGATGGCGCCGGCGTCCAGTCGCCGGTTGGGGGACGCCGGCATGGCCGGGCGGCCGAGCCGCTCGGCGCAGCGGGCCAGGCTGTCGTCGATGGTGCGCTGGAAATCCTCCGCCTGGGCGGCGAAGGTGTCCCGCTCGGTGAAGCCCTCCCGCTCACTGATGGCCACCGCGGACCGCTGGCCGGCGACACCCCAGAAATCGTCCCAGTAGTAGCAGTCGTTGGGGCCCAGGTGTTCGGCGCTGAAGCCCGCCGGCAGCAGGCCGTCGCAGTGGCTGCGGCCCTGCGACTGGCGCTTGGCATCGATCCAGCGGGCGCCGCGCAACACCGGTTCGCGCCAGGCGGCTTTCAGTTTGCGGTCGGTGAGCTGACAGAAGAGATCGAAGATCCACAGCGCCTCGCCGTTGGAGTCCCACTCGCCGTCTTGGGAGTGAAAAAATCCATCGTGCTTCTGCCGGTGGGGAAACTGGTCCAGTGCCCGCTCGGCGCGCTCGATCAGTCCGGCGTAGAGCAGCGACTGGATCATGAAGGCGGCATCGCGGAACCAGAAGCGTTTGTAGGTGTAGGGCCCGGGGTACACATCCTTGGGCGAGTGCAGGACCAGGGTGCGGATGGCGGCATCGTAGAGGAACTGGAACTGCTCGTCGGGCACCGACAGGGCACAGTGGCCCTGCAGGTTGTCGGGCCAGTGGGGCGACAGCCGGCTCTTGTGCCTGCCGCTGTGCAGCGGGATTTTCACGTCGATATTCAGCGGTTTGCCGGTCTCCAGGCGGAAGAGGGCGGCGGCGCTGGCCATGCCCACTTCGCATTCGCTGTGCAGGCGCCCGCCGCGGTCGTCCAGGTGCAGATAGCTGTCGCCGTTGCGGTAATCGGACGCCAGGTGGCGATCCACCTTGCGATCGAATTCCACCGCCGGTTTGTCCTCGATTCGCCAGTGTCGGCGGTCGTCGTCGAGGCAGACCTTGTGCACGAAGCTGACGCCCTCCGGGTTGCAGGGGCGCAACGCCACCACCAGCCAGCCGCCGCTTTCCCCCATGGCGTTCAGTTGCAGCAGGCAGTGGCTGTCGTTGCTATCGCGCTCGACTCTGGCGGTGTTGGTCAGGCGCAGGCCTTCGCCGGAAGTCTCGGTGCGCACGGCGATATTTTCATCCATCAGCAGTCGCTGCTGGCACTCTTTCAGTTTGGACGGCAGTAGTCGGTGGCCGTCGTCGCCGATCACCCAGGTGTCGATGGACCAGCCGTCGTAGTGGGGTGTGAGCAGGCCGCGGGGATCCACGACTGGCATTTCTTCACAGTCCGGCAGGCCCACGGCGGTCCAGTTGCGGTGGCTCAGGTTGCAGTGGGTAATGGAAAAGGCGCGCGGGATGAAGGATTCATCCAGGGGATCGAACTGGCGCTCGATCCAGTAGGGCCAGACCCAGTCCAGGTTGTGCTGGATCACCTTGCTGTTGATCAGGGCGCGGGCATGGAAAATGGCGCCGGCGCGCAGCAGCTCGATGGGTTCCGCCACTTCCGACGGCTCGGCGAAGCGCTGCAGCCGCGCCATCACCGACAGGGGATCGAGAAAGCCGTGCGCAGTGGCGAAGCGGCGAACGAAGAAGCGCCACGGGAGCCATTTCATCCAGGGCATCAGAGATCCTCTTTCTCAATTTTCCGGACCAGTGTGCGCCGCGCGATACGGGTAAGCCCCACCACACCGATTACCGCCAGCACAAAACCGGCCCCGTAAAGGGTCCACTGCAGCGGCGTGCGCTCCGATTCCACCTGCCCCAGGGTGGTCAGGTCGGCGGCAATCGAACCCAGGTAGACGTTGTTCAGGCTGATCGGGATGATCCCGATCAGGTTGCCCAGTGCAAAATCCCGCAGCCGCACCGGCGTGAGGCCGAAGAAATAGTTGGACAGTTTGAACGGGAACAGGGGCACGAGCCGTGTCAGCATGATCATGCTCCAACCTTCCTCCCGTATCACTTCCCCGAGATGTGCCGGGCGCACATGGGACATCACCCAGCGCGAGGGGCGCTCCGGTAGCAGGTAGCGCGCGATCAGGAAGGCCAGGGTGGCACCCAGGGCCGTCCCGGCCACCACCAGCAATGTGCCCTCGATCACTCCGAAGACGAAACCGGCGCCCATGGTGAAAACCACCCCGGGCAGCAGCAACACGATCGCCACGGCAATGATCAGTACAAACAGCAGGCTCGCCTGCCAGCCCTGGGCCTCCAGCCACTGCAGCACTTCGATGATGCGTTCGTCCAGGTCGAAGTAGAGCAGCAGGCCGATACCCGCACCCACGCCGAGGATACAGAGGGCAATAATCCCGACAGGGTAGTACTTCGACGCCATAAAGTTGCTCTAATACCGGGACAATACGGATTCAGTGTCGCCAATCTATAGCCTAGACCGGATCTTTCACCCGGCCCGGCCCAGCCCTCTGGCCGGGAAGTTGCCCCATCGGGGCGGTCGCGGTGCCATACTCCGCCCGCCGGGCCGTGACCGGCAAAGAGGTATCACGTTGGTAGCGCTACCAGGTTCACATTTCTCCATATCAAAGCCATCTCCCCGTGGTTGAGTCTCCGCCCTGCCGATAGTATGACCTGGCAGTCATTGGGACTGTGCGATCGCTCTTGTCTGTACGCAATTTCGGCCCAGCCAAGGCAGTCTGATGGTGAAGTCGTTGGCGGAAGAGCTTCCCTTTCGAGAGGTCCACAACCAAAGCGACGAGAGAGAAATATGGATAGTTTTACAGACCTGTCGTCATCGACAGAATTGAAAAAAACAAAGCGCCTGCACCAATACATGGGGGCATTGGTCGTCACATTGCTGGGCACCGCTTCTCACGGTGCGATGGCGGCCTGTGAGTACAGTGTCGACAACAGTTGGAATTCCGGCTTTGTTGCCAGTGTTTCGGTGACCAACGACGGCCCGACGCCTATCGACAACTGGGAGGTGCAGTGGCAGTACAGCGGCGACAGCCGCATCGTTAACCACTGGAGTTCCGATATCTCTGGCGACAATCCCTACACCGCCCGCAATGCGGAATGGAACGGAAGCCTGCAGCCGGGGCAGAGCGTGATGTTCGGCTTTCAGGGTACCTCCAGCGGCAGCGCCGAAACACCGGACGTTACCGGCGCGCTGTGTGGGGGTGGCTCCAGCAGCTCCTCTTCCTCCTCCAGTTCGAGCAGCTCCTCGTCGAGCAGTTCATCCAGTTCGTCCTCCAGTTCTTCGTCCAGCAGCTCTTCCTCGGGCGGTTCGGCGGAGAATCTCTACAGTCTCGCCGCCTTCCCGATAGGCGTCGCGGTTTCCGCTGGCAACGAGAGTCGCAGCTTCCTCGATATTGCCGAGAAGCAGACTTCCATCGCCCAGCATTTCAGCGAGCTGACCGCCGGCAACATCATGAAGATGAGCTACCTGCATCCGTCCGAGCAGACTTATGACTTTGCCGATGCGGATGAGATGGTGAACTGGGCCGGCGCCAATGGTATCGGGGTACACGGCCACACTTTCATCTGGCACTCCGATTACCAGGTGCCGTCGTGGATGAGCAACTACAGCGGCGACTTCGAGGCGATGCTGAACGATCACGTAAGCACCATCGCCGATCATTTTGCCGGCCGTGTGGAAAGTTGGGATGTGGTCAACGAGGCCATTGATGAAAACCAGTCCAACTGCTATCGCAACTCGCTGTTCTATCAGCGGCTAGGCAGCGACTATATCGCCCAGGCCTTCACGGTGGCGGACGCGGCCGATCCCGGCGCGGACCTGTACTACAACGACTACGACACCGAGGGTGGCAACAGCGAAAAACTGGACTGCCTTTTGCAAATCGTGGATGACCTGCAGGCCAGTAACGTGCCCATTGACGGTGTCGGCTTCCAGATGCACGTGCAGATCGACTGGCCGTCTACTTCGCAGATGCGTACAGCGTTCCAGGAGATCGTGGATCGCGGCCTGAAAGTGAAAATCACCGAGCTGGATGTACCGATCAACAATCCCTATGCCTCCACACCTTTCCCGCAATACACCAGTTACACCGCGGAAGCGGCAGCACTGCAGAAGAGTCGCTACAAATCCATTGTGGAAACCTACCTGGATGTAGTGCCTTCACACCTGCGGGGTGGCATCACTGTGTGGGGCCTGTGGGATGGAGATAGCTGGCTACTGGACTTCGACGAGCGCGAGGGCGCCGACGACTGGCCCCTTCTGTTCAGCGGCCCGTCCAACGGACCCTATGAAGAGAAAGCGGCCTTTGACGGCGTGGCCGAAGCGCTTACCGGTCAGTAGCTCCGGCTTGTAAGCAATTATTTTTTATTGCCGGAAGTATAAAGGTGGCGCAGGGACGCGTCGCCATTATTTGCCGATTGTGGTAGCGGAGTCGATAGGTAGGCGCGTTATTGATTGACTTCCGGTGAATACCACGCCCTTGCTTGAAAAAAACTGGCTGACGTCTATAGCAGTGAGACGGTTTTGGTTTTTAGGACAGGGAAGATCCAATGAAAAAGTCCGATATTGCCGCCGTATGGGCGGTGGCCTGTATGGTTCTGTATAGCGCCGCCGGCTACAGCGCGGAAGAGGAAAGTGATGATACGATTGGCACTTTTGCCGGCAGTGCCAAACTCGCCTCCGATTACATGTTCCGCAGCATCTCCAATTCCAACAACCGCCCGCAGGTAAATGTCGATTTCAACTGGTCTCACGACAGTGGCGTTTATCTCGGTGTCTGGTCCACGAATACCGATTTCGGCGGCACTGGCAACAGTATGGAGCTGGACCCCTATATCGGTGTTGCCGGCGATATCGGCGACAGTGGTTTCAGTTATGATTTAGGCTACTGGGCCTACTTCTATCCGGGATCCCCATCGGATCTGGACTACGGGGAGGTCTATATCACGCCGAGCTACAGTGCCGGTAACATCACCATATCGCCCAGCTTCTGGTATTCGGATAACTATTTCGGCGATGATTTTCTCAATGGTGTGGAGTCGCTCGCCTATGAAGTGACCGTCAGCGCCGATTTCCAGCGGGACATCTCCATCTCCGCCCGGGTCGGCGAGCAGACTTTTCAGTCGGAGTTCGACGCCCTGAACTATACCTACTGGGATATCGGCATTTCGCAGACCTGGAACCACTTCACTTTCGATCTGCGCTGGCACGATACCAATGGTGTGGATCCCTTCCTGGCCAACCCGAAGCTGGGAAACGGAGAAATGGTGTTCAGTATCACACGGAGTTTCTGAACCAACCGCTTTCAGGGCGGCGCGATTGATTTCGCCGAGGGTCGGTATGCAGCGCTCGGCAAACTGGAGTTCCGACTAACCGTCTACCACGTGCACTCACTGGGCCGCCTCGAATCAGGTGCTGGCTGTCGTTCAGCCCCGGAATAACGCGTTTTCCATTCAGGTTCATGACCTGGGTCCTGTCGCCGGCCAGCGGCACGATTTCCCTGTCGCTGCCAATGGCCAGTACAACGCCGTCTCGCGGAGGGCAAGGACATCGCGACCTCCGGCGCCGGGGCTGCGGAACTCTTGGCGACCTGTCGCCGCGTGAGTCCGTTTCCGTTCGCTCCGAATCTGTTTTGGGGGAATTCGACGTGGGAGTCCCTCCGAAGGGACGTCGAGATATGCCCGGTCGGTTACCTGGACTCGGCAAGCGTGGTGTAACTGGTCATCAGGTTCCGGTAGTCGGGGATATGGTTACTGAACAGCTTGCCGAGCCCCTCGACATCGTTGCGCCAGTCGCGGTGCAGTTCGCAGGCCACGCCGAACCAGGTCATCAGTTGGGCGCCGGCTTCCGCCATGCGGCCCCAGGCGGAGTGGCGGGTCAGTTCATCGAAAGTGCCGGACGCGTCGGTGACCACGAATACCTCGAAGCCCTCCTCGATTGCAGACAGGGCGGGAAAGGCGACGCAAACCTCTGTGACCACCCCGGCGATAATCAGTTGTTTCTTTCCGGTGGCCTTGACGGCGGCCACAAAGTCTTCGTTGTCCCAGGCGTTGATCTGCCCGGGTCGCGCAATGTAGGGCGCGTCGGGAAACGTCTCTTTCAGCTCGGGAATCAGCGGTCCATTCGGGCCGTCCTCGAAACTGGTGGTCAGGATGGTCGGCAGCTTGAAGTATGCGGCGGAATCGGCCAGTGCCAGCACGTTGTTCTTGAACTTGTCCGGGGCTATGTCGCGGACCAGTGACAGCAGGCCGGCCTGGTGGTCCACCATCAGTACGGCGGCATTGTTTTTGTCGAGACGTACATAGGGTTTACTCATGACGCTCTTCCTCGAGGTTGACGGGCTTGAAAATGGAGGTTTGGGGGGAACAACTAAGGCAGTGAACGAGGTGCCTGTTTTTAACGATAGATCAAATGGCGGGGGTGAGAGATGGGGAAGTCGCAGGTTCAGGGGATGAAAGCGCCGCTGGTTCTGGCTGCGTGAGTACCCAAGGGTGAAAGGCTTCTGGCACGTGCTTGTTCCCACCGGAAGCGCCCCCTGTTTGCGGGCGGATTGGCTCGATCCGGCCCGAACAAGGGGGACATCCAAATCTGCCCCGTCTCCATACGAAAAAACCCGGCATAAAGCCGGGTTTTTGTATGGCGGAGGGGCAGGGATTCGAACCCTGGGACCTGTTACAGTCAACGGTTTTCAAGACCGCCGCTTTCGACCGCTCAGCCACCCCTCCGAATTGTCCGGCGCATTATACCGGCCGTGTCGGCCGGTACAAGGGGATGGACGATTTTTTTAAGTGATTCAATAGCTTAGCTGATTTATTGAACAGTGCTGTACGCGCCTTATGAGGCGATGGGAGCGGTATTTCTACCGCTTTCCATCGGTTGTCGATCAACTGGCCTCGGCGGAGTTGTCGGTATCCTCATTTGCTTCGTCCGTGCGGCGGGCGACACGGGGGTCGTTGACCGGACGGGTGAGGGCGCGCGGTCTGTGTTCGATATCCGCCGGTTGCGCCGTGTTGAGGGGGCGCAACTCGCCGATATCGGGGTGCTGGGTGACGATTGCCAACTCCTGCAGCGGTTTCGGGTTTACCCGCGGGTCGTTGCCGGCGCGGCTGCCGGAGGGCGCTGCCGGAGTCGCTTCGGTGGCTGGCGCCTGTGGCGTTTCTTTGGCCGCCTCGGTTTCCGGGGCTTCAGCTTCCGCT
The DNA here is from genome assembly GCF_026183675.1 of Microbulbifer halophilus. Taxonomy (GTDB): domain Bacteria; phylum Pseudomonadota; class Gammaproteobacteria; order Pseudomonadales; family Cellvibrionaceae; genus Microbulbifer; species Microbulbifer halophilus. Next base: position 653 of record NZ_JAPIVK010000044.1, on the reverse strand, counting down.
ATGGCCACTTCTTCGCCGGCCGCTTCCTTCTCGGGAGTAGCGGTGGGTTTGGCATCCGGTTCCGCGGCGACCGTCTCTTTTGCGGGCCCCGCTTCGGGCTCTGTGGCTTCAGCGGGCCGCTGTGCCGGCCCCGCGGACTCCGGCGGAGTGGCAGTCTTTTCTGCAACTTCCTTTTCCGCGGTTTCCGGCTCGGTAGCCTTCGATGCTTCCGGTTCGGCCTCCGGTTTTTTCACCTCTGCCGGCTGTTGTTCGGCCGCGGGCTGTTCCGGAGTCGGCTCGATCGATGCCGCGGAGGGCTGGAGTTGGGCGACCGGCTCCTGCTGACGGGCAGCGGGTGCTTTGTCAGCTTTTTTCTCGGTGGCCTTTTCCGCCGGGGCAGGGCGCTCGGATGTGGCCGGCTGTTCCTTGCGGCGGCGATCCCGGGGCTTCTCCTTCTTCGCTTCGGTGTCGGCTTTGGCCTGGCTCGCAGGCTGCCCGGTTTCCGGTGCCTTGCCCTTGCGGGTGGCCTGGCGAGATTCGCTCTCGGCTTCGTTGATCGCTTCATTGACCTCGCGGTTCAACTCTTCCTGGCTCTGGACCTCGGCGACGCGGGCGGCGGCCGCATTCTCGCCGCGGCGGCCGCGACGGCGCGGTTGGGGGCGGCCGCGGACGTT
>NZ_JAPIVK010000043.1 GCF_026183675.1 Microbulbifer halophilus | reverse complement strand
GGTGGTGTGGGAGGACGGCGGGGGTAATCCCGCCTCCTACCCGATTCTTTACCTTTATACCCCTTCCGGATGGAATTGCCCGATGAGCGACAGCGGTCCGAGCAGCGACAGTGAGCAGGCGGCCGGGCGCGGCCGGCGCCTGCGGAACAGATGGCGGCAGTGGCGCCGCGAAGCGCAGGAGAAGTCCCACTGGGCCGCGGAGCGGCTACTCGATCGCCGCGTCTGTGTCGGCATCACCGGCCTCAGCGGCGCCGGCAAGTCCACTCTCCTGACCAGCCTGATCTACCAGTTGAGCCACCCGCAGCGGGCGCAACTGCCGGGGTTCGCCCCGGCCCTGAACGGCGACCTGCTGGGTGCGGAACTGAAGCCGGCGCTGGATTCCGGCCTGCCGCCATTCGATTACGCCGAGTGTCTGGATGCGCTGATGGCCCAGCCGCCCCGGTGGCCTGAGAGCACCCGTGACGTATCGGCAATGGAATTGCATATCCACCTGCGTCACCGCCGCCGGCTCGGCGGCGCCCGCACCCGCACCCTGATCCTGGAACTGCGCGACTATCCCGGCGAATGGCTGATGGACCTGCCGCTGCTGCACCTCGATTATCGCGACTGGTGCCGCCAGCAGGCCCACCTGATCGACGGCGATGCGCGCGCGGGGCTGGCGCCCGGGCCGCTGTCACAACTGGCGGCGCTGGACCCCACCGCCACCGCCGAAGAGGCGAAACTCTCGGCACTGTGGCGCGACTACCGGCAGTTTCTGCTCGACTGCCGCGGCCGGCGCAAACTCAGCTATCTCCAGCCGGGCCGCGCCCTGCTCGACGACAGGGAGTACGGCGTACTGCCGCTGCTGGATCTGCGCAACCGCTCCGTCGACGAGCTGGAAGAACTGCCGCAAGACAGCAACTACCAGACGCTCGCCCGCCGCTATCGCGACTATGTGGAGGGGGAGGTGACGCCTTTCGTCGAGAGCCACTTCCGCCATCTGGACCGGCAACTGGTGCTGGTGGACATGATCGGCACCCTGTTCGCCGGCGAACAGGCGCTGGACGATATGCGGCTGGCCTTCGGCCATATCGCCGACACTTTCCGCTATGGCAGCAGTGGCCCGCTGCGCAAACTCTGGCGGCCACGGGTCGACCGGCTGCTGTTCGCCGCCACCAAGGTGGACCAGGTCCTGGCCGCGGACCACGATGCCCTGCGCCAATTGCTGGGGCAGCAGTTGCAGCAGGCGTTCGCCGGTGCGCGCCACCGCGGTCTGCCGCTGTTCTGCGAGGCGATTGCGGCGGTGCGCTGCTCCAACGAGAGCCTGCGCAACGGCCGCCACATGCTGGTGGGCCACGATATGGGGGGGCACTACCTGGGATTTGAAAATGCCGAGATCTTTGCCCGGCTGCCGCGCGAGGGGGAGGACTGGCAACACTACGCCGATGCGGCGCCGCCGCAGCTGCGCCCGCCGGCGGGTATGGATGCGGATCAGTGCATCCCCCATATCCGCGTCGACGCACTCCTTAATCTGCTGTTGGGAGACAAGGTCTGATGAGTGAGAAAAAAGAAAAGCCCCGACGCCGGCAGACGCACATCGAGGCGCTCGACGAACCGGAGACGGAATCGATCCATCGCGACTCCACCCGGGTCGAGTCCCTGAGCGGGGAGGGCGGGGAAATGCCGCGCTCGATCACCACCGGCGAATCCCTGCCGGACCGGGTCTCCTTTACCGAACTGCGGCTGCCGGTATTCCGCCTGCGCCTGTGGAAACCGGCACTGCTGGCGGCACTCGGTCTGGCGGGCGCCGCCGTTGCCTGGGAGCTGCGCCAGCTATTCAACTGGGCGACGAATATTCACTGGAGCCTGGGCGCGCTGGCGGGTGTGGTGATTGCCGCTTTCTGCGCCACCATCGTCAGTGCGGTGTGGGAGTATTTCCGCGCCGGAAAGCCGCTGCGCAAACTGCAGAAAACGCAGGAGCTGGCGGCCGAACTGCGCGATTGTCGCAGCAGTGAACAGGTGTCGCCATTTCGCCGGGAACTGGCGGAGCACTTCGCCGGCAAGCCCCAGGGAGTACTGCTGAGCCGAGTGCTCGAGAAAACGCCGGATTACTACGATAGCAGCGAGCTGCTGCACCACCTGGAAGTGACTTTTTTCGAGGCCCTGGACCAGGAGGCGCTCCGTCGCATAGTGCGACACGGCACCACCACCGGCGCACTGGTGGGGCTGAGTCCCTTTGCAACGCTGGATATCCTGGTGGCGCTGCGGCAATCCCTGCGGATGATCGACGATGTGGCGCAGATCTACGGTGTGCGCCCGTCCATCGTGGTGCGCTGGCGATTGTTCAAGAAGGTGCTCGCCCTGATTGCCTACAGCGGCGCCAGCGAGTACGCCATCAGCGAGCTGTGGCCGGAGCTGGTGGGCGACAGCGTACTGAGCAGCGTGTCCGCGCGGCTGGGGCAGGGCATGGGCGCCAGCCTGTTTATGGCGCGTATCGGCCTCGCCGCAGTACACGCCTGCAGGCCCGTTCCCTTTTCGGAAAAACAGCGTCCGCGGCTCGGTGCGCTCACGCGGCGCATTGCCGCCAGTCTCAAGGAGCAGATGCTGGGTAAAAACAGCGAGCGGGAACTCGCCGACGCCCTGATGAAGAATACCCGGGGAGCCGGCGATGAGTCCCGGCAGTGATTACTGGAACTGCTTTTTCATCAGTATATGGGTATGGTGCTGATCCACCAGCTCCGCGAGATCCTGGAAGTGGCGCTTGATGAACGGTGCCGGATTGTTGTTGCCAGCCGAGTCCGGATATTCGACACCTTCGCGTACATGTTGCAGTTCGGTAGCCAGCTCATTCATCGCGATGAAGATCTCCCGGGTGAGCTTTTCACTGTAGAAAATACTGCCCTGGTTGGTATCGAGCAGATAGTCGTTGCATTCGCTCAACCAGCCTTCCCGCTGTTCGAGGAAATTGATGGTGTTGCGAATGCCTCCTCCGAAGCGGGGATCGAAGTGTTCATTGACATAGGTGTCGAGGCTGCGCATGCCGGCATCGACAAACTGCTCGACCACACTCTCGCAGTATTTGGGGGTCAGGTACGAGGGGTGGCTCTTGGCGTGGCCCGGGCCGCAGGCGAGCAGCAGGCACAGCAGGCACAGGATTCTTTGGAGCGGAAAAGAGAGGAAGTCCATTTTAGTGGCCCATGATTTGTTGTTTTCGCTAACAGGCTTCTTTTTGTGACAAGTGTCACAATGAATATCGAATGCACAAGACGATGTCAACAGGTATTAAGTAGGAACTGTCATAATTGTACCAATTGAGCATCAATAAACTACATGTCGAGTAAAATCGGTTAAAAGAACGGCGATTTGCCATCGATATTACCTTAATGAGTGATTGGGAGCCTGTTTTGGCGGAATTTGATTTTGATCTGTTCGTGATTGGTGCCGGTTCCGGCGGGGTGCGCGCTGCGCGCATGGCCGCCAATGCCGGAATGCGGGTAGCGGTAGCCGAAGATCGCTATATGGGCGGCACCTGTGTCAATGTCGGCTGTGTGCCCAAAAAGCTGTTTGTCTACGCCAGCGGTTACAGGGAGGAGTTCGAGGATGCCGCGGCCTACGGTTGGCGCGCCGGCAACGCCGAATTCCACTGGCCCACGCTGCGCGACAACAACGCCGCTGAAGTGGGCCGCTTGAACGGCATCTACCGCAACCTGCTCGCGAACGCCGGCGTCACCGTCATCGATGGCCGCGCACGGTTCGAGGCCCCGCAGCGGATTGCGGTGGGCGACCGGAGCTATTCCGCCGAGCGTATCCTGGTGGCGACGGGCGGCTGGCCGTTTGTGCCGGACATCCCGGGGCGCGAGCACACCATCTCTTCCAACGAAGTGTTTTCCATGCCCGAATTTCCGCAGCGTATTCTGGTGGTCGGCGGCGGCTATATCGCGGTGGAGTTCGCCGGCATCTTTGCCGGGCTGGGCGCGGAGACCCATCTGTCCTACCGACGGGAGCTTTTCCTGCGCGGTTTCGATCGCGATGTGCGTCATTTCGTGCGCGATGAAATCGGGAAAAAAGGTGTACAGCTCCATTTCAACCAGACGATTGAATCGATAGAGAAACAGGAGGACGGCAGCCTTCTGGTGCATGCGGAAGGCGGTGCAACCCTGGCGGTCGATACCGTGCTCTACGCTACCGGGCGCCGCCCGAATACCCGCGGCCTGGGCCTGGAAGAGCTCGGCGTGGTCACACACCGGGACGGCACCATCTCGGTCGATGACAATTTTCGCACCAATGTCGATTCCATCTATGCCCTGGGCGACGTGACCGGTGAACCCCAGCTGACGCCGGTGGCGCTGGCCGAGGCGATGGCGCTGGTCGGGCACCTGCGGACCGGAAAGCCGGCCGAGATCGATTACAACAATATCCCCACGGCGGTTTTCTGCCAGCCGAATATCGGCACCGTGGGCCTGTCGGAAGAGGAGGCCAGGGATTCGGGGCTTGCCGTCACCATCTACAAGGCGGATTTCAAACCCATGCGCCACACGGTGAGCGGCCGCGACGAGCGCACCCTGATGAAACTGGTGGTGGATTCCTCCACGGACAAGGTCATCGGTGCCCATATGGTGGGCCCGGAGGCGGGAGAGATCATCCAGGGGATTGCCGTGGCGATCAAGGCGGGGGCCACCAAAGCGGTGTTTGACCAGACTGTCGGCATTCACCCCACCTCGGCCGAGGAATTCGTCACCATGCGCAACCCGGTAGCCTGAGGGCTTTGTGCAAGAGCCCGGGCGGGCTCTGACAAAGGCACAAAAAAGGCGATGCCGCGGCATCGCCTCTTGGTTCGTTATTGACGGATCGGTCTACTCGACGGTATCGGCGATGGGGGCGAGCCCCTGGTGCCGCTTGGTCTTGCGTCGTTCACTGCGTTCCTTCAGGCAGCGCTCGGCCGACTCGAAGGCGCTGTTGACCGCGCGGTGAATGGATTCGTTCTGGTTGCTGATGGTTACGGGGTTGCCGCTCAGCGCGAGTTCGACTGAGGCCTTGTATTGCTTGCCTTTGGTTTTGTGTTGGTGAGGGGCCTCCAGAACTACGCGACTTCGAATAATGTCGCCACAATAACGTTCCAGTTTGTGCAGTTTTCTCGATACGGTGTCGGCCAGGGCAGCCGATTTATCGATATCCCGGAACACGATGTTATCGTTGGGCGCGGATTTCATGGGCAATTACCTCCGGTTAAAAGGAACCTTGCAGGCCGCGTATGCGGTTTGCTGAAAAGAAGGTAGGGCGCCCTATAGGGAGTTGCCGCGTTCGACAGTGGTTCCGGAAGCAGAGGTCGCAACGGGTATTTGCTGACTGAACAGCGCTGGGTGTTTTACGCCCGTTCCGGAGTTCCGCTGAGTCCAGCGATCTTTCTCCCTAGAACCCATAATGCTGGCGCGCCAAAAAAAATCAAGCGTTGTGAAGGCAAAATGTCACAAAAAATTCGCGATATCGTCGCCTGGGTGAAATATGGCGCAACGATGGTCGCCGTTTACCGACCGTAGGCGACCGCTCGACGATCGGTCATTGCCGGCTGGCTGGTCGCTGCGTAAAATTGGCGCCATATGCAATGGGACGCTTGTACAAAAAGTGTCCTCGATGCGCTTTTCCTATGGATTTATAAAAACCGGGTAATAGGTTCTTTACTATGGCGGTAACGCGGTACTGCTCGCTGTTTCTGGCGGGCCTTTTGGTGATCGGGGGTGCGGGTGCCACGGCACAGACGCAGGAGACTCTGGCGGCGGAAAAAAATCGACTCGCGCGGATGGAGCAGTCGCAGGAAAACCGTGCGGTTGAAATGGAGGATATCGAGAACGAAATCCTGTCCTACGACTACAAGCTCAAGCGCGCTGAGGAGTCGCTCGAGAAAGCCCGGCAGCACTACGACGAGAGTCGCAGCGAACTGGAGCAGGCGCAGAGCGCGCACCAGCAGAAGGGCAACTCCGATACCGAGCGCGCACTGCACAAGGCGAAGCACGGTTTCAAGATGGCGGAGCGGGGCGTCGATAGCCGCACGCGCCGGGTGGAATTTATCCGCGAGAACTACAAGGAGTTGCAGGCTGAGCTGGATGAGGCCAAGAGCGCGATTGCCCGGGGCGAGAGCCGTATTGCCGATCAGGAGCGGAAAATCGAGAAGGTGGTGAACACCATGCTGGCCAAGGCGGATGCAGCCAAGCGCGCAGCCTCGGTGGAGAAGGCGGCCGCGCCGGTGAGCAAGCCGGAAGTACCGGCCCCGTCCGTTGCCGAGGTGGAGCCGGAATCGCAGCCGCAGCCAAAAGCTGCCGAGCCGGCACGCGAGATCGATCCGGAGCTGCTGGAGTATGTCAAGGGCGAGAAGGAGCGGCTGGAGAAACTGCTGTCCGACGGTGAGGAGGGCAAGCATACCTTCCGCACCCTGGATCTGGAGCCGACGCGGGGCGAATCGATTCCGTTCGAGTTCCTCGGCCATAACCAGTATCGCCTGGTGGCGCCGGTGGAGGCCGGGCGCCAGACCTACGAGATCAACACCTGGAAATTCCGCCGCACCATTCCGGCTGACGACGACGGTGTCCGCTACGTATTTATCTTCGATGGCCGGCGCCTGTCGCGACCGCGCCTGGTGATGTACCCGGAGTATGTTCTGGACCACCTGAAAGACTGAATATCCACCACAAAGAAGCCCGCTCGAAGCGGGCTTCTTTTATGAGCCCCGGTTTCCGGGATGCGAACCCCCGGCGGCCCGGGCCGGTACGCAGAGCCTCCATTGCCAGGCCCTCCCGGGTGCTTTTTCGTGTCAGGTGGCCGGAGCCCCGGCCAGTTGTGCCTCGTACAGCGGCAGGTACTGGCTGCCGCCCGCTGCCGGCCGGCTCCGGTACAGCACGAGGTTATCGAGTGCGGCGATAAAGTCGGCCGGCAGCGGCTCGAACCCCGGGAAGCCACGCCTGTTGCGCGCCAGGGTGAAATGCGGCCGATAGGCGGCGCTCTCGGGTCGCATGCCCAGCTCCATCATCAGCCGGCGACAGGCCTCGTGGAGCCGGTCGAGTTCCGGGTTGGTGAGCAGTTCCGCGGCCAGCAGTCGCGAGCGCCGCTGCGGAAACGGCTGCAGAAAGGCAATGCGGCCCTCACAGCGGGGCTGTCGCCCGGCGATCTGCTGGAGGCGATTCGCTATCCGGGGAATCAGGCCGTCGGGCGTCTCGCCGAGAAACGCGAGCGTCAGGTGGCGGTTGAGGTGACTGGTCCAGCGGGTGCTCTCGAGTTGCCCGGTTTCCAGCTGCCGCTTGCAGTGACCCACCAGTCCATCCAGAAAGTGTTGGGTATCGGCATCCGGCCGGACGCCGATGAACAGTCGCGAATAGCCCGCCGGCACTTCAGCTTCTCCCGGTGCCATAAATTTTTCCCTACTCCCTCTTGAATCCCTCTGCAGTGGCCCTATTTACAGAGTACGGGCGGCAGGCTCAAGCGAGGTGCCCCCGACCAACGCCCGGTCTGCGGACGGGCAAACGCCAAATATTGCTCTGAATTGAGGATATGACTATGCGCAATGTAGATTTTTCCCCCCTGTACCGCTCTGCAATCGGTTTCGATCGTATGGCCAGCCTGCTGGATGCGATGACTACCAGTGAGCAGAAGCAGCCTTCCTATCCGCCCTACGATATCGAGTTGACCGGTGAGGACAACTACCGCATTACCATGGCGGTGGCCGGTTTCGAGGAGTCCGAGCTCGACATCCAGCTCGAGCAGAACCGCCTGACGGTCACCGGCAGGAAAGCGGAAGAGAAAGGTGAAACCCAATACCTGCATCGCGGCATCGCCGCGCGCAATTTCGAGCGCCGTTTCCAGCTGGCAGATCACGTCAAGGTGACCGATGCCAAGCTCGCCAATGGCCTGCTGCACATCGAGTTGGTGCGTGAGATTCCCGAGGCAATGAAGCCGCGCAAGATCGAAATCAGCAGCGGCAGTCTGTTGCAGCACGAAGAAGCGGAGAAAAAATCCGACTCCGAAGCGGCCTGACTTGACCGAGCGATGCCCCCTGTGCCGCCAGCCGGCGGCACAGCCGTATCACCGCGATAAATTTCGCAGCTACCATCAGTGCGCCGGGTGCGCACTGGTTTTCGTGCCCGCCGAATACCACCTTTCTCCCGCCGACGAACAGGCCTACTACGAACTGCATGAAAACTCGCTCGAAGACGCGGGCTATCGCCGTTTTCTCGGCCGCTGTGCGGAGCCGTTGCTGGAGCAGCTCCGGCCGCGCAGTCGCGGACTGGATTTCGGCTGCGGCCCGGCGCCGCTGTTGGCAAGGATGCTGGTCGAGGCGGGCCACAGGGTCGAGCTCTACGACACTTATTTTGCGCCGGATAGCGGTGCCGTGGAGCGGGATTACGATTTTGTCGTCGCCACCGAAGTGGTCGAGCACCTGGCCGACCCCGCCGGGGAATTGCAGTGGCTCTGGGAGCGTCTGCGTCCCGGTGGCCTGATGGCGTTGATGACCAAACTGGTAATTTCGCGGGAGCGCTTCGCCAACTGGCACTATATCCGCGACCCGACCCATATCTGTTTTTTCAGTGTGCAGACGTTTCGCTGGCTGGCGGAGCGGTTTTCTGCGGAGTTGCAGTTCGCCGGCAGCGACGTGATTTTTCTGCGCAAGCAATTCGCGTAGGGTCGCCCTGACAGACAACTGCTCCATACGTTGTGTGCATGGCCGCCGGGTGCCGCCCCGCGATCCGTATCGGCCTCGCGCTATCGGTCCCTGCAAGCAGAACCCGGGGCGGCCCTGCTGGCGGTGGTTGTTTGCTCAACAGCCTCATCGGCAATCGTCTCACAAACAGCCACCGCCAGCAGGGCCTTTGCATCTGGCCTGGAACTTCTTTTCTGGCATTGATCGTCCCCGGTCCCCTTTACGTATTCACCCGAAATAGCTTCGCCCGTACCGTGGTGCGGTATTCGCTCGGCGTGGTCGACAGGAATTTCTTGAACAGCGCCGTGAAATGCCCCATATCCTGGTAGCCGACCTTCTCAGCGATCTCGTTGACCGACAGGTTGCTCGATTGCAGCAGTTCCCGCGCCGTATCCACGCGCACGTTCTGCAGGTACTGCAGCGGCGTCTGTCCGGTGGCGAGCTTGAAGCGGCGGTTGAATGAGCGCACGCTCATGTCGAAATACGCCGCCACTTCACTCAGGCGCACCTCGCCGCTGCAGTGCTCCTTCAGCCAGGTCTGGGCCTGGACGATCTCCTCGTCCGGGTGCAGGTGCACGGCGCCCTCGGAGTAGGCGATCTCCTCGAACGGTCGCCGGATTTCGTGGGAAAAGTTGCGCTCCACATGGCTGGCTACGGCGGGGCCGTAGAACTGGCGGATCAGGTGGACGGTGACATCCGCCAGCGCGTTGACGCTGGCGGCACAGAACAGCTTGTCTGCCTGGGTGATGAAGTACTGGCGCTTCAGTTTCACCCGCGGGTAATCGGCGCTGAAGCGGTCGAAATAGTGCCAGTGGGTGGTGGCCGGCTTGCCATCCAGCAGCCCGGCGGCGGCGAGGAAGCAGACCCCGGTTCCCACGGCACTGATCGCCGTCCCCGCTTCGGCCTGGCGCCGCAGCCAGTCGAGTAGGGCACCGCTGCGCCGCAGCGCCGGGCGCGGGTTGCGCCACAGGGCGGGGATATAGACGATATCGCTGTCCGGTGCGTCCGCCAGCGCCACGTCCGGGGGGAAGGAAAAACCCGAACGGGTACTCACCGGGCGGCCGTCCAGGCTGGCGGTGACCAGCCGCATGGGTTCGGTATCGCCCTCGACGCGCGCGCGGCTCTCGGCGCCGCGCAACATTTCCAGTGGCAACACGGTGCCGGTCGCCAGCATCTGATCGATCAGGAGAAATGTGACTGTTCGCATTACTTCTCGGCGCGCACTGGCGCAATTGGCCAAAAACTCAATTTTGCTGGCCAGTATGCCCATAACCCGGCCGAATCGCCACCCCCTACACTGACCTTCCCTCGGAAATTGTTAATTGAACAGCGTTATTTGCTGGAGGTCAGGATGCAGCGCCTTCCCGTCATTACCGCCTTCGGTGGCTTCAACCCCGCCGGACGCAGCTCCTTTCACCGCGGCTATCGCCGCCTGGTGCTGGACAAGCTGGGAGCGGCCGAGCGCGCCGGGACCCTGTCGGACCTGGCGGCGCTGATGGGGCTGCGCACGGGCGCGGAGGCCGGCGGCCCGCTGGATCCGGCCCTGGAGAAGCAGGTACTGGACGGCACCCTCGTACGCGAGCTGGAAAAGCGCTTCTACGACTATCGCCAGTGCCATTTCCACCAGTCGGCGGAGCTCAGCAACGGCGACGGGTTTACTTTCGAGATGCCCGCACGGCAACTGCCGGAGCCGCTGCCGGCGGACTGGCGGGTGGAATCCCTGGGCGACGGTCGCGTCAGGGTGCGCTGTGACGGCCTGTCGGTAATGCTGGACAGCCACCGGGAAATTCCGGTGGCGTCTGCGGGTCAGTTGCCGACCGGCTTCGAGCCGGGTAATGCCTATAACTCGCGCTTCCATCCCCGCGGACTGCAACTGGCGATTCTCGGCGCTTCCGACGCGGTGCAGTCACTGGGTATCGACTGGCAGACGGTGGCCGCTGCGGCCGGGCCGGACAGGATTTCCGTCTACGCCAGCTCCGCCATGAGCCAGTTGGATCCCTACGGCAACGGCGGCCTGCTGCAGTCGCGCCTGCGCGGCAATCGCGTCAGCTCCAAGCAACTGGCGCTCGGGCTTACCAGCATGCCCGCGGACTTCGTCAATGCCTATGTACTCGGTAGTGTCGGCACCACTGGCGCCGTTGCCGGCGCCTGCGCCACTTATCTCTACAACCTGCGCGCGGCAGTGGAGGATATCCGCAGTGGCCGCTCGCGAGTGGCGGTGGTGGGTGCCGCCGAGGCGCCGCTGGTACCGGAGGTGGTGGACGGCTACGCCACCATGGGGGCGCTGGCAAACCGCGACGGCCTGCGCAAGCTGTTCCCGGGCGAGATCGATTACCGCCGTGCCAGCCGGCCCTTCGGCGAGAACTGCGGCTTCACCCTGGGTGAGGGCAGCCAGTGGGTGATCCTGATGGACGATGCCCTGGCGCTGGAGCTGGGAGCGCCGATCCACGGTGCCGTGGCGAATGTGTTCGTCAACGCCGATGGCACCAAGAAGTCCATCTCCGCGCCCGGCCCGGGCAACTATCTGACGGTGGCGCGGGCGCTGTCGGAGACCCGTGCCATTGTCGGCGACGAGAGCCTGCGCCGGCGCAGTTTCGTGCAGGCACACGGATCCAGCACACCGCAGAACCGGGTCACCGAGTCCGCCATCTTCGATCGGCTGGCCGATACTTTCGGGGTCGACAACTGGCCGGTGTGTGCGGTCAAGGCCTACCTGGGCCACACGGTGGCCGCGGCCAGCGGCGACCAGCTGATAACCAGCCTGGGGATATTCGAACGCGGTATATTGCCGGGTGTCACTACCATCGACCGGATTGCCGACGATGTACACCACAGTCATCTGGATATTGCACTGCAGCACACCGAGCGGGATCGGGCATCCCTCGATGTGGCCTTCCTGAACTCCAAGGGTTTCGGTGGCAACAACGCCACCGCCAGTGTGCTGTCGCCGCACCTGGTGCGGCGGATGCTGGCGAAACGCCACGGGGAAAAGGCACTGACCGATCATGGCCGGCGCAATGAGGCGGTGACGGTCCGGGCCGCCTCCTACGACGAGCGCGCCAGCCGTGGCGACCTGAATGCGATTTACCGCTTCGGCGAGGGGCTGGTGGACGAGAGCGCGATCGAAATGTCCACCGAGCAGGTGACCCTGCCGGGAATACCACCGGTGGCGCTGTCCGATGTCAATCCGTTTGACGATATGAGCTGATGGCGCGGTTGGTGGTCAGTGGTGTGCGATTTGGGGCAAACTAACTCAGGTTTCGGGGGCCGGCTCGTGCCATCGGCTGGCACCTCCGGCCCCGAAATCTGAGAAACTAACCACTGGCCACTCACCACGGACCACGACAACAATGGCAAATATGGAATCGGTGCTGCAGCCGCCGGAAGCGGGCAATAATGACGATGTCGGCGCCCGCCTGAAGATGGTCCGCAAGATGCACGGCTGGTCGCAGCGAGAACTGGCCAAGCGCGCCGGCGTTACCAATGCCACCATCTCGCTGATCGAGCAGGGCCGCGTCAGCCCGTCCGTGGGCTCCCTGAAAAAGGTGCTCGACGGTATTCCCATGTCGCTGGCGGAGTTCTTTACGCTCCAGTTCGACGACAAGTCCCAGGTGTTTTTCCGCGCCGACGAAATGCCCAATGTCGGCACCGGCCCGATTCGGTACCGGCTGCTCGGCGCCTCCAACAGCAGTCGGGATATGTCGATTCTCTACGAGACCTACCCGCCGGGGGAGGATACCGGACCGGAGCTGCTCAGCCATGAGGGCGAAGAGGGCGGTATCCTGATTTCGGGCCGGCTGGAAGTTACCGTCGGCGGTGAGGTTGCCGTGCTCGGGCCCGGCGACGGCTACTATTTCAACAGCCGCCGTCCCCACCGTTTCCGCAACCCGGGCGACTGCGACTGTGTTCTCGTCAGCGCCAATTCCCCGCCCAGCGTCTGACCGGTGTGCCTCGATCCGGCTCGTTTTCGGTAATACAGGCAGAGCCGCGCCAACTGCTTAATAGTGGGGGCCGCTGCATATAGACTGGTGTGGNTCGTTTTCGGTAATACAGGCAGAGCCGCGCCAACTGCTTAATAGTGGGGGCCGCTGCATATAGACTGGTGTGGTGTCTCATACTAAATGCGGATATCAGAGCCCCCCAAATTGTTCACAGCAAGGCGCCGCTCGCAGGGAATGGTGGTTCCATTTGCAAGAGCGGTAACGCCGCTGTGGACCCTCTCTACCAGGTGAAGAGGGGGGGGCTCCCTTCGGGCGGGCCGCTAAGCAGCCATCTGCGGCGTTGCATGCGCTTGACGTAGAACCACTACGCCTGCGCGAATGCGCCTTGCATCTGGCCGCTTAGCGGCCCGCTGATATCTGCATTTAGTATGAGACACCACACTAGCCGCGCCCGGTGTTTTCCGCCGCGCGGTCCGCCGGTGGTGAAATAGTGATCTCCCGCGTCACTGCAGCCATCCAATTTGTAAGAAATGGTATTCAAACAATTGTTTGAATGTGACTATACTAGTGTTCCGAAAGTGACCGTAGTGGATCAATGCGTCATCGATCCGGGGTGTGAGTACGCCCGGTCACGATAACGGGTTCGCCGGGTGCGGACCGACTACCGAGCCACAGAGCGGCCGTTGCGCAGGGCGCGGCCCCGAATGGATGTGGCGAGACAAACCCGACCCCGGGCCGTATCGAGCGGCCCCGAATACAAGAGGTCATTCAATGTTATTTAGTGGCAAAGCGCTATCGGTGCAGATGCTGGACAACGGCGTCGCCGAGCTCAAGTTCGATCTGCAAGGCGAGTCCGTCAACAAGTTCAACCGGCAGACGGTTTCCGAATTTTCCCAGGCTCTGGACGCGATCGAAAAGGCGGACGGCCTGAAGGGTGTGCTGCTGACCAGCGGCAAGGACGTATTTATCGTCGGCGCGGACATCACCGAATTCGGTGGCGCCTTCTCGGAGGGCCCCGAGGGGATCGCCGAGCTGATGAGCAAGAACAACGAGAACATCAGCCGCCTGGAAGACCTGCCGGTGCCGAGCGTGGCAGCCATCAATGGCTACGCCCTGGGCGGTGGCTTCGAGGTCTGCCTCGGGTGTGACTACCGGGTGATGGGCGACAAGGCGAAGGTGGGCCTGCCGGAAGTGAAGCTGGGCCTGCTCCCCGGCTGGGGCGGCACCGTGCGCCTGCCGCGCCTGGTGGGTGTGGACGTGGCGGCCGAGTGGATCGCCGCCGGCAAGGAACAGAAGCCGGATGCGGCCCTGACCGCCCATGCAGTGGACTCGGTAGTCGCCACCGACGAGCTGAAAGACGCAGCGCTGAAACTGCTGGGCCGCGCCATCGACGGCGAGCTGGATTACAAGGCGCGCCGCGAGATCAAGAAATCCCCGATCCCGCTGAACGACACCGAAGCCCTGATGGCTTTCTTCACCACCAAGATGTTTGTCGGCCAGCAGGCGGGCAAGAACTATCCCTCCCCGGTGGCGGCGGTGACCTCCATCGAGCAGGGTTACAAGCTGGATCGCGATGAAGCGCTGAAGATCGAGCAGCAGCAGTTTATCGAGTGTGCCCAGACCGGCACCGCGAAATCCCTGGTGGGCCTGTTCCTGAACGACCAGGCCATCGGTAAGGTGGCCAAGGACTGGGAGAAAAAGGCCGACAAGAAAATCGAGCGCGCCGCTGTGCTGGGTGCCGGCATCATGGGTGGCGGTATCGCCTACCAGTCCGCCTACAAGGGCACGCCCATCAAGATGAAGGACATCGACCAGAAGGGCATCGACCTGGGCCTGAAAGAGGCCGGCAAGCTGCTGTCCAAGATGGTCGATCGCGGCCGCATGACACCGGCGAAAATGGCCGAAGTGCTGAACCGCATCGAGCCGACCCTGAGTTACGACGGTTTCGACGATGTAGACGTGGTCGTGGAAGCCGTGGTGGAAAATCCCAAGGTCAAGAACGCCGTGCTGACCGAAGTGGAAGACAAGGTGAGCGATGACACCGTGATCGCCTCCAACACCTCCACCATCTCCATCGACAGCCTGGCCGAACCGCTCAAGCGCCCGGAAAACTTCCTCGGCATGCACTTCTTCAACCCGGTGCACAAGATGCCGCTGGTGGAAGTGATCCGCGGCGAGAAGACATCCGACAACGCCATTGCCCGCGTGGTGGCCTTCGCCAACAAAATGGGCAAGAAGGCCATCGTCGTGCGCGATTGCCCCGGCTTCCTGGTCAACCGTGTGCTCTTCCCATATTTCGCCGGCTTCTCCATGCTGGTGCGCGACGGCGCCGACTTCCAGGCCGTAGACAAGGTCATGGAACGTTGGGGCTGGCCCATGGGCCCGGCCTACCTGATGGACGTGGTGGGTATCGACACCGGCGTGCACGCCGAGAAAGTCATGGCCGAGGGTTTCCCCGAGCGTATGGGCCGATCCTTCAAGGCCGCGCCCGAGATCATGTACGAGGCGGAGCGCTACGGCCAGAAGAACGACAAGGGCTTCTACAACTACGAAGAGGACAAGAAGGGCAAGCCGAAAAAAGTGGCTACCGACGAGTCCTACGAGCTGCTGAAGCCGCACGTCGCCGAGCGCAAAGAGTTCGAAAAAGACGAGATCATCGAGCGCATGATGGTGCCCATGGCCACCGAGCTGGCGCGCTGCCTGGAAGAGGGCATCGTCGACTCCCCGGCCGAGGCCGATATGGCGCTGATCTACGGTATCGGCTTCCCGCCCTTCCGCGGCGGTATCTTCGCCTGGCTCGACAGCATCGGCATGAAGACATTCGTCGAGATCGCCGACAAGTACGCCGACCTGGGCGAGCTGTACAAGCCCACCGAGCGTATGCGCGAAATGGCCGCCAACGGCGAAACCTATTACAAGGCCGCCGACTAATGCGAAATATTGCTGCGGAAGCCCGCCCGGCTCCCGCGGCGAGTGAGGAGAAATTGCAATGAGTTTGAATCCCAGAGATGCGGTAATCGTCGACTACGCGCGCACGGCCATGGGCCGTTCCAAGAACGGCGTCTACCGGAATGTCCGCGCCGACGACATGTCCGCCGAGCTGCTGCAGAAATTCCTGCAGCGCAACGAAAAACTGGATCCGGCCGAGATCGACGACCTGATCTGGGGCTGCGTGATGCAGCGCGACGAACAGGGCTTCAACGTGGCCCGCTTTATCCTGCTGCGCGCCGGCCTGCCGCACACCATCCCGGCGCAGACGGTCAACCGCCTGTGTGGCTCCTCCATGTCCTCCCTGCACACCGCCGCGGCCAATATCCAGGCGGGTGTAGGCGATGTCTATGTGGTCGGCGGCGTCGAGCATATGGGCCACCTGAACATGATGGAACACGTCAGCCCCAACCCGATGCTGGGCCGCCATATGGCCAAGGCCGCCGGTTCCATGGGTATGACCGCCGAATACCTGGCCATGATGCACGGCATCCAGCGCCAGCAAATGGACGAATTCGGCGCCCGCTCCCACCAGCGCGCCGCTGCCGCCACCAAAGACGGCAAGTTCAACCGGGAAATCATCGCCATCGAGGGCCACGATGAAGACGGCGTGCCCTTCCTGGTGGAGACCGACCAGACCATCCGCCCCGATACCACCGCCGAGAGCCTGGCGGAGCTGAAGCCGGCCTTCGACCCGAAAAACGGCCAGGTCACCGCCGGCACCTCCTCGCAGATCACCGACGGCGCCTCCATCATGCTGGTGATGTCCGCCGAGCGGGCCCAGGCCCTGGGGCTGGAGCCCATCGCCAGGGTGCGCGATATGGCGCTGGCGGGCGTGGACCCGTCCATCATGGGCTACGGCCCGGTGCCGTCCACCCAGAAGGCGCTCAAGCGCGCCGGTCTGTCCATCGGCGATATCGACAAGGTGGAGTTGAACGAGGCCTTCGCGGCACAGGCCCTGCCGGTGCTGAAGGACCTGGAGCTGCTCGACCAGATGGACACCAAGGTCAACCTCTACGGCGGCGCCATCGCCCTGGGTCACCCCTTCGGCTGCTCCGGCGTACGCATTACCGGCACCCTGCTGTCCGTGATGCAAAACGAGGGCGGCGACCTGGGTGTCTCGACCATGTGTATCGGTCTGGGGCAGGGGATTACGACGATCCTCGAGCGGGTTTAACCTGTTTCGGGATCCGGGAAGAGGGCGCCTTCGGGCGCCCTCTTGCTATCTGACAGGGGTAGGTTGGATTGAGCGCAGCGAAGTCCAACGCTTCTCGCCGCGCCCGCTCCCTCTCCCAGCGGGAGAGGGGAGCTTCCTGTTTGGGCAGTGTGCCGCCGCCGGGGTCCGGCGGAAGGGAGCGGGGGTAGAGAAGGGCTCTTCTGTTTGATGCGAAGGCCCTGCTGCGGAATTGCCTTACCGCCCGGGAGCGGATTTGTGGGAGGGGTTGGAATCGGTTTTGTTGAAGCGCCTATGCGCCTGTGGCACAATCTGCTCCCCTCGTCGCCGGGGTCCGGTGTTTTTGCATTAAATTGCAGGGATATCAAGGAGTTAGCGCCGAGGAAGATTCCGGGGACGTGGTGGAATTGGTAGACACGCCAGATTTAGGTTCTGGTGCCGCAAGGTGTGGGAGTTCAAGTCTCCCCGTCCCCACCAATCGAGTATTCGCGCAGTCCGCACCCCTTGCCCCTCCGGGGCTGGTGCGGGCTGTTTGTATTTGGCGTCGGTCGGGAATTGCTGTGCAATTCCGCTGTAAGAGCCATGTGGGGTGAGTCCCCGGTAAAGTTGGCGCTGCGGCGATAAAGAGGGCGCCGCGGCGTTGATAAAGATAGAGTCTCACGAGGATTAACATGCAGGTTTCCATCGAAACAACTTCCGGCCTGGAGCGTCGTTTAACGGTTAATTTGCCGGCGGAGACGGTCGACAAAGAAGTGGACAAGCGCCTCCAGCAGGCGGCCAAAACCGTCCGTATGAACGGATTCCGCAAGGGCAAGGTGCCGCTGAAAGTTGTGCGTCAGCGCTATGGTACCGGTGTGCGCCAGGAAGTGCTGGGCGAAGTGATGAGCCGCTCTTTCTACGAGGCGGTGCAAAAAGAAGACGTCAAACCGGCCGGTCAGCCGAGCATCGAAGTGGTGAAGAGCGAGCCCGGTGAAAACCTCGAGTACGTGGCCAGCTTCGAAGTCTACCCGGAAGTGGAACTGCAGGACCTGTCCGGAATCAGCATCGAGCGCCCGGTTGCCGAAGTGACCGACAAAGACGTCGACAACATGATCGAAGTGCTGCGCAAGCAGCAGGCCGGCTGGAAAGAGACCAAGCGCAAGGCCCAGAAAGGTGACCGCGTGACCATCGACTTCGTCGGACGCAAAGGCGGCGAGGAGTTCGAGGGTGGCAGTGCGGAAGGCCAGCAGCTGGAGCTGGGCTCCGGGCAGATGGTCCCGGGCTTTGAAGACGGCATCCTGGGCATGAAGCCGGGCGAGGAAAAGGACATCGAGGTCACCTTTCCGGAAGACTACCAGTCGGAAGAGCTGCGCGGCGCGGAAGTGACTTTCAACATCAAGGTGACCGCTTCCGAAAAGCCGGAGTTGCCGGCGCTGGACGAAGAGTTCTTCAAGGCCTACGGCGTGGAAGAGGGCGGCGAAGAGAAGTTCCGCGAAGAAGTGTTCAACAACATGGAGCGCGAACTGAAAAACGCCGCGCAGAACAAGGTCAAGACCCAGGTCATGGACCAGCTGTTCGAGAAGCACCAGGTCGAGCTGCCCGCCTCCCTGGTAGCCGGCGAAGTGAAGACCCTGCGCGGCCAGATGGTGCAGCAGTTCGGCGGCCAGATCAAAGAGGAAGACGCCGAGAATATGCTGCCGGACGCCATGTTCGAAGACCAGGCCAAGCGCCGCGTCGTGCTGGGCCTGGTGGTTGGCGAAATCGTCAAGGAAAACAAGTTGTCAGTGGATGCCGATCGCGTCAAGGCCAAGGTGGAAGAGCTCGCCTCTACCTACCAGCAGCCGCAGGAAGTGGTCGAGTACTACTACAGCAATCGCGAACTGCTGTCGGGCGTGGAGTCCGTTGTGCTGGAAGACCAGGTCGTCGATTTCGTACTCGACGCCGCCAAGGTCGAAGAGGTGCAGAGCAGCTACGACGACGTGATCAAGCCGCAACAGCAGGGTTGATCACTCCTGTGCAGTGCCGGCGGCCTCGCGCTGCCGATACTGGAGATCGGCGACCGAAGCTGTCGGTCGCCAATCCTTTCCCCTCCTTTTCCGCCGGCTGGCTTTCTCGCGCCTGACCGGTTAAGCTCAGAAAGACCGAATTTTCAGCCCCCGGCCGATTGCTGGGTGGGCTGACTCGCCCAATACGCCACATAAGGAAGCTACGGTATCTATGGCACGATTTGATTTCCCCCAGTCCTCAATCGACCCGACAGCCACCGGCCTGGTGCCCATGGTGGTGGAGCAGACGGCCCGCGGCGAGCGCTCTTTTGACATCTATTCGCGCCTGCTCAAGGAGCGGGTGATTTTCCTGGTGGGGCCGGTCGAAGACCAGATGGCCAACCTGGTGGTGGCGCAGCTCCTGTTTCTCGAGGCGGAGAATCCCGACAAGGATGTCCACCTGTATATCAACTCTCCGGGTGGCTCCGTGACTGCCGGCATGTCCATCTACGATACCATGCAGTTCATCAGGCCGGATGTGAGCACCATGTGCATCGGCCAGGCCTGCAGCATGGGCGCTTTCCTGTTGGCCTCCGGCGCCGAGGGCAAGCGTTTTGCCACGCCCAACTCCCGCGTGATGATCCACCAGCCCAGCGGTGGCGCCCAGGGGCAGGCGAGCGATATCCATATCCACGCCCAGGAGATCCTCAAGATCCGCCAGCGCCTGAACGAGCTGATGGCCCACCACACGGGCCGCAGCGTGCAGGATGTCGAGCGCGATACCGAGCGCGACCACTTCCTGAGCGCCGATGAGTCCAGGGAATACGGCCTGGTAGACGACGTCCTCTCCCGCCGCGAGGCGATGGACAAGTAGCGATGAATCGCCCGGGCCGCCGGCGGCCCGGCGCGTTCAATGCCCGGTGTCCGGGTGGGCCCGCGGGGTTTCCGTGACACAAAGGGCTTGAAAAACCCGCCAAAAGACAGCATCTTGCTAATAGAACCCATGAGTAATGCCGGACACAGGCTGGCTGCAGACCACGGAGTATTTTGATGACCGACCAGAGCAGCGGAGAAGACAACGGCAAACTGCTGTACTGTTCCTTCTGTGGAAAAAGTCAGCAGGAAGTGCGCAAGCTGATCGCCGGCCCCTCTGTCTTCATCTGTGACGAGTGCGTCGAACTGTGCACCGACATCATTCGCGAAGAGGTGCAGGAAAGTTCCGACGGCCCCGAGGGGCGGCTGCCCACTCCCCGGGAGATCACCGAGATCCTGGGCCAGTATGTGATCGGCCAGGACCGCGCCAAGCGCGTGCTGGCAGTGGCCGTCTACAACCACTACAAGCGGCTGCGCAGCAAGTCCACCGTCAAGTCCAAGGACGAGGTCGAGCTCAGCAAGTCCAACATCCTGCTGGTGGGCCCCACCGGCAGCGGCAAGACCCTGCTGGCCGAGACCCTGGCGCGGCTGCTGAACGTGCCCTTCACCATCGCCGACGCCACCACGCTGACCGAGGCCGGCTACGTCGGCGAGGACGTGGAGAATATTATCCAGAAGTTGTTGCAGAAGTGCGACTACGACGTCGACAAGGCCCAGCAGGGCATCGTCTATATCGACGAGATCGACAAGATTTCCCGCAAGTCCGACAACCCGTCCATCACCCGCGATGTCTCCGGTGAGGGCGTACAGCAGGCCCTGCTGAAGCTGATCGAGGGCACTGTGGCCTCGGTCCCGCCTCAGGGCGGGCGCAAACACCCGCAGCAGGAATTCCTGCAGGTGGACACCGGCAATATCCTGTTCATCTGTGGCGGCGCTTTCGCTGGCCTGGACAAGGTGATCCGCGACCGTTCCGAGAAAGGCGGTATCGGCTTCGGTGCCGAGGTCAAGTCCAAGGACAGCACCAGCGATTTCGGCCAGATACTGCTGGACCTGGAGCCGGAGGACCTTGTGCACTACGGCCTGATCCCCGAGTTCGTCGGCCGCCTGCCGGTGACCGCGACTCTGGAAGAGCTGGATCGCGCCGCGCTGGTCCAGATCCTGACCGAGCCGCGCAACGCCCTGACCAAGCAGTACTCAAAACTGTTCGAGATGGAGGATGTCGAGCTGGACTTCCGGCCGGACGCCCTCGACGCGGTGGCGGACAAGGCCATGGAGCGCAAAACCGGCGCCCGGGGCCTGCGCTCCATCATGGAATCGGTACTGCTGGAGACCATGTACGACATCCCGTCCACCGATAATGTTGCCAAGGTGGTGATCGACGACGCGGTCATCAAGGGTGAGTCGGCCCCCCTGCTGGTCTATGAAACCAACGACACCCCCTCGCAGAAGGCGGCGCCGGAGGACTGATCCCGTCGCCCGCACAAAAAAGCCCCGTTTCGGGGCTTTTTTGTGCACACGAGAAAACTGTGTACAGTCGCCGGTGCCGGAACAGGATCTCCGCATTGCCGACAGCCTGTGGCGGGGCTGTGGGCCGGAGGAAAGGTGTTGCGGCACTTCTCCGCGGATGGGCCATCGATCGTGGCTGTTTGGCACATTTCTCTACGAAGATGGCTTGATGAGTGCCCGGAACTGTTGCGGCGTGACTCTTCAGAGTGCCCCTTTTTTCCTGTCGGTACCAACTCGCCGTTAGATTAGACTTGTATTCCGTCGCCTCGCCCCCCATCTACTAGCTTCAGATGGGCGTGAGCCGGGCTGCCCCAATGAGTGCGGCGAGTGATACCGCCCCAGTACCCCCAGTGATCGGGCCGAGAGGAGTTCTATGGATCAGCCATCCGACACCAAACTTGAATTTCCGTTGTTGCCGCTGCGCGATGTCGTTGTCTATCCGCATATGGTGATCCCGCTGTTTGTCGGCCGGGAGAAATCCATCGATGCGCTGGAAGACGCAATGCGCGACGACAAGCAGGTTCTGCTGGTGGCGCAGCGCCAGGCGTCGGAAGACGACCCAGGTGCGGAAGACATCTACCGCGTCGGTACAGTGGCCAGCGTGCTGCAACTGCTCAAACTGCCCGATGGTACGGTAAAAGTACTGGTTGAGGGCAGCCGCCGCGTCAATATCGCCGAGGTTACCGAGGGCGAGGGCCACTACCGTGCCACGGTGGAGCCGATGGAGACGGAAGAGCTTCCGGAAGCCGAAGCCGAGGCGCTGGTGCGCTCGGCAATGACGCAGTTTGAACAGTATGTCTCGGTGAGCAAGAAGGTGCCCAACGAGGTGATCACCTCGCTGTCGGGTATCGACGAGCCCGGGCGCCTGGCGGATACCATCGCCGCGCATATGTCGCTGGAATTGCCGCAGAAACAGGAACTGCTGGAAACCACCAGTGTAAAGGACCGGCTGGAGCACCTGTTGGGCCTGATGGATTCGGAAATCGACCTGATCCAGGTGGAAAAAAAGATCCGCGGTCGCGTTAAAAAACAGATGGAGAAGAGCCAGCGCGAGTATTACCTGAATGAGCAGATGAAAGCCATTCAGAAAGAGCTGGGCGAAATCACCGAAGAGCCTAATGAGATCGAGGATCTCGAGAAGAAAATTGCCGAGTCCGGTATGACCGCGGAGGCGGAAAAGAAAACCCGCGCGGAACTGGCCAAGCTGAAAATGATGTCGCCCATGTCGGCGGAAGCCTCGGTGGTGCGCAGTTATATCGACTGGATGCTGAGCGTGCCGTGGAAGAAGGGCAGTCGAGTACGCCACGACCTGAAGAAAGCCGAGGAAATCCTGGAGAAGGATCACTACGGTCTCAAGGAAGTGAAGGAGCGTATTCTCGAATACCTGGCGGTGCAGAAACGGGTCAAGAAACTCAAAGGTCCCATTCTCTGTCTGGTGGGCCCGCCCGGGGTGGGCAAGACCTCCCTGGGGGAGTCTGTCGCCCGTGCCACCAATCGCAAGTATGTGCGCATGGCGCTCGGCGGTGTGCGTGACGAGGCCGAAATCCGCGGCCACCGCCGCACCTATATCGGTTCCCTGCCCGGCAAGCTGATTCAGAAAATATCCAAGGTCGGTGTCAAAAACCCGCTGTTCCTGTTCGATGAAGTGGACAAAATGGGCATGGATCACCGCGGCGACCCCGCCTCGGCACTGCTGGAAGTACTGGATCCGGAACAGAACAAGTCTTTCAATGACCACTATCTGGAAGTGGATTTCGACCTCTCGGACGTGATGTTCGTCTGCACGTCCAATTCCATGAATATTCCCGGGCCGCTGCTGGACCGGATGGAAGTCATTCGTCTGCCCGGTTATACCGAGGACGAAAAGCTGAATATTGCCCAGCGCTACCTGGTGCCGAAACAGCTCAAGGCCAACGGTCTTAAGAAAGATGAGTTGTCGCTGTCGGACGACACCGTGCGCGACGTCATACGCCACTACACGCGGGAGGCCGGCGTGCGCGGACTGGATCGCGAGATTGCCAAGGTTTGCCGCAAGGTGGTTACAGAGCACGTGCGCGAATCCACCACTGTAAAGGCAGTGATCGAACCGGCACAGCTGGAGGATCTGCTGGGCGTACGCAAATACGACTTTGGCCGCGCCGAAGAGGAAAACAAAATCGGCCAGGTTACCGGCCTCGCCTGGACAGAGGTGGGTGGCGAACTGCTGAGCATCGAGTCCTCTGCCGTAGCGGGCAAGGGGCGCGTGATCAAGACCGGGTCCCTGGGCGACGTGATGCAGGAATCCATCCAGGCGGCGCTTACCGTCGTGCGTGCCCGGGCCCAGGCCCTCGGCGTCGCCCCGGACTTTTACGAGACCCGTGACATTCATATCCACGTGCCGGAGGGCGCCACGCCCAAAGATGGCCCCTCGGCAGGTATCGCCATGTGCACCGCCCTGGCTTCCGTGCTGACCGGTATCCCGGTGCGTTCCGAGGTGGCGATGACCGGTGAAATCACCCTGCGCGGGGAAGTCCTGCGTATCGGCGGTCTCAAGGAAAAGCTGCTCGCAGCCCGCCGCGGCGGTATCCGGACCGTGTTGATACCGGCGGAGAACGAACGGGATCTCAGGGATATTCCGGACAATATTCTCGAGGATCTGGTGATCAAACCGGTGAAATGGATCGATCAGGTGTTGGAGCTGGCGCTGGAGCACGAGCCGCAATCCCTGTCGGATGAAGAATACTCCGCACTGCAGAAGCGGGCGGAAGAGCGTTCGCAGCGTTCCATGCGCACACATTGAGTCGATCGCGGGCACTCCCGGGTGCCCGCGTGACATTTGGCCACCGAATCACCCCCTGATATCGACAGAGGCTAAAAAATAATCTGTCGGCGGATAAAAGTGGCCACAAACCTGTCCAACTCCCCGGAAACCCCCGTGGTTCCTTGACCCGTTACCGGGCAGTTGGTATAAAACGATGCTTATTGGCCGGCGCATATTTCGCCGGTGATCGATGGCTCGAATACACAGCAAAGAAAGGTATCCCCGTCCGGGATACCTGAAACATACCTAGAAAAGAACAGAGGGATTAAGCGTGAACAAGTCCGAACTGATTGAAGCGATTGCCGCATCTGCGGATATTCCGAAAGCAGCCGCAGGCCGTGCCCTGGACGCGATGGTAGACAACATTACCGGCACCCTGAAGAAAGGCGATCAGGTTGCCCTGGTAGGTTTCGGTACTTTCTCCGTCAAAGAGCGCGCAGCCCGAACCGGCCGCAACCCGCGCACCGGCGATCCGATCGAAATCGCAGCGGCGAAAATCCCGAGTTTCAAGGCCGGTAAAGCGTTGAAAGACGCAGTCAACTAAGAAGCCTCGATCAATACAGCCGAAGCTTCAAAGAGGCGTATCTCTCGGATGCGCCTTTTTTGTTTCGGGCCTTCCATGGCTCGGAACGCCGAGCCGCTCCCCCCTTCGGGGCAGCTAAAAGCTGACCAGAATCGCTCCCGGCGATTTTGTGTACCTGGTAATAATAGCGTTAATTTTTTTCGGAGCTGAGCATGCTTCAGTCCATGCGAGACAACCTCAAGGGTACTGCGGCGATCATTGTCGCGGCCTTTTTTGGTTTCATAATGGTCATTGGCGGGATCGATTTTTTCTCCGGGGCCAGCGGCGGTGCCGCCGACGAGGTGGCCGAAGTCAACGGTGTGAAAATCACGAACCTCGATTTGCAGCGCGCAATCCAGAATCGCCGCAACCAGATCATGAGCGAGTACGGCGAAAACGTGCCCCAGGATCTGCTGAGCGATGAGCGGTTGCGCGGACCGGTGTTACAGCAGCTGATTTCCAGCTCGGTCATGCGCCAGGCGGCACAGGAGAGCGGCATGGTCATGAGCGCCGCCGAAGTGGACAAGGAAATCGTGCAGATTCCCGGTTTCCAGGTGAATGACAAATTCGACCGGCAGGCCTACCGGTCTGCGTTGAGCCGCATGGGTTACAGCCCGGCCAGTTTCCGCGAGGTAATGGAGCAGGATCTGGTCTTGCAGCAGTTCACCGATGGCGTTACCGGCAGTGCTTTCACCACCCGCGCGGTCGCCGAGGAGGTGGTTGCCATCTCCATGGAAGAGCGCGATTTCGATTACGCCATTCTGCCGGTAAAGGACCTGCTCGATCAGGTTTCGGTCAGCGACAGCGAGGTCAAAGGGTACTATGACTCTCACCAGCAGGATTTCCAGCGCCCCGAGCAGGTGGCCATCGAGTATATCGAGCTGAAGCCGGAAGTGTTCGCGTCCAATATCGATGTCTCCGAGCAGGATATCCGCGCCCAGTACGAGCAGGAAGTGAAGAGCTTCCAGGCCAGCACCCGTCGCCATGCCGCGCATATCCTGATCGAGGGTGACGACGAAGCGAGAGTGGCCGAGCTGCAACAGAAACTCGACGCCGGGGAAGATTTTGCCGAACTGGCGCAGGAGTATTCCGACGATGCAGTCTCCAGCGAGGAGGGCGGCGATGTGGGCTTTACCAGCGGCGACGTTTTCCCCGAAGCTTTCGAGGACACCCTGGCCTCGCTGGAAGTGGGGCAGGTGTCCGGGCCGGTGACTACCGATGCCGGCACGCACTTCATCAAGCTGCTGGAGGTGAAGGGGGACGAACCGCCCACCTTTGAAGAGCGCAGGGCGGCGATCGCCGCCCAGTTGCGCAATGCCGAGGCGGAGCGCGAGTTTGTCGACGCCCTGGGTCGCCTGGCGGATCTCGCCTACAACGCCGAGACACTGGCCGGACCGGCCGGGGAACTGGGCGTGTCAGTGAAAACGGTGCCGCTGTTCAGCCGCGAGGGCGGTCCGGGTATCGCCGGCGAAGACAAGGTGATCAGCGCGGCCTTTGCCCGGGAAGTCATGCTGGATGGCAACACTTCGGATGTACTGGACCTGAGCAACGAGCACTCGGTGGTACTCCGGGTCACTGACCACAAGCCAGCGGGGACCTACCCGCTGGAAGAGGTGCGCGAGCAGATCGTCGACACCATCAAGCGGGACAAGGCCAGCACCCGGCTCGCCCAGCGTGCCGAATCGCTGCAGCAGAAGCTGGAGTCCGGCGGCGATTTCGCCGAGTTGGCGGAAGCCGAGGGACTGACCCTGGAGACCAGCGACAAGACCCGCCGCGGTGGCTTCGGCGAGCGCGCGGAGATCATCGGGCAGGCCTTCGAAATGCCGGCACCGGCTTCCGGCAGCGCCGTGGAAACTTTTGCCACCAGCAACGGCGATCGGGTGGTACTGGAGTTGCGCGACGTACGCCCGGGCGATCTGTCCCGCCAGAGCCGCGAGCAGCGCCGCGCGCTGATGCAGCAACTGGCGTCCGCGAACGGCAGTGCCGAGCTGGCGGCAGTGCAGGAATATCTGTCCAGCCGGGCGGATGTCGAGGTTCCCGAGAAAGCGACTGACGCTGACGGGTAATCAGTGAGTCGGTTGGAGTGGGTTCCGCGAACTCCAACACTCCTCCGGCAAACCAAAAAAAGCCCGCATCTGCGGGCTTTTTTCGTATCGGTCAGGGTTTATGCGGTGGCATCTGTCACCAGGCTACTCGCTCCACTTTACTCACCAATGCCACTCACTTATCCCCCGGCACTGTTCACAAACAGCGTCAGGCGCTGACCCGGTTGCAGGTAGCTGGATTTGCTGATCTTGTTCCAGCGCAGGATATCGCCGATATCCAGGCTGAATTTCTTCGCGATCCGGTAGAGGGAATCGCCGCTGCGCACGCGGTAGGAGAGCTTGCGGGTGGTACGGCTGTTGTCGCCGGTGGAGTAGGCGACCAGTTTGCGCCCCGGGCGCAGGGTGTCGCCGGTGCCCATGTTGTTCCAGCGCGCCAGCTGGCGCACGCTGACACCCAGTGAACGGGCGATCTCCCAGAGGGTGTCGCCCGGGCGCACGGTGTAATCGGTTTTGCTCCCCTGCCCGGATGATCCGCCGCCATTTACCCGTTGGTCCACTGCATAGGCGTATTGCCCGGACGGGCCGGAAGCGCTGGGAATCAGCAGCGTCTTGCCCGCGCGGATGGTGTTGTTGCGCAGCTTGTTGGTGTCGCGGATCGCGGCCACGGTGGTTTCGTAGCGGCGCGCGATGGTGGACAGGGTGTCGCCGCGGGAGATCTTGTAGCGCTGCCAGGTGACCCGCTGATCTTTCGGCAGTTTTGCCAGTGCGGCGAGGAAGGTATCGCGTTTCTCCCGCGGGATCAGCAGCTCGTGGTCGCCGTTGGGATCGGTGGCCCAGCGATTGAAGGCCGGGTTCAGCAGGGAGAGCTCTTCGGGTTCGATATCGGCGAGTTCCGCCGCCTGGGCCAGGTCGATCTGGGTGCCCACATCCACTTCGGCGTAATAGGGCTTGTTGGGAATATCGTGCAGCGGTACCCGGTAGTAGTCCGCGCGGGATACCACTTCCGCCAGCGCCAGCAGTTGCGGCACATAGCGCTGGGTCTCCCGCGGCAGGTCCAGGTCCCAGAAACTGGTTCCCTTGCCGCGGCGGCGGTTGCGCTCGACCGCGCGGCGGACCCGACCCTCGCCGGCGTTGTAAGCGGCCAGCGCCAGCTCCCAGTCGCCGTCAAAGTGTCCGGAAAGGTAGGTGAAATATTCGATCGCCGCGCGGGTGGAGTCGTCCACGTCGCGGCGGCCGTCGTACCACCAGTTCTGGCGCAGCCCGAAGTGGCGGCCGGTGGCCGGAATAAACTGCCACATGCCGGAGGCGCGGGCGTGGGAGTAGGCGAAGGGATCGTAGGCACTCTCCACAATGGGCAGCAGCGCCAGCTCCAGCGGCAGGTTGGCTTCTTCCAGAAGCTCCGCAACGTGAAAAATATAGCGGCGCGAGCGTTCGGTGACGCGCGACATATAGCCTTCGTTGCGGGAGAAGTAGGTGATGTAGTCCTCGACCTTGGGATGGTTGGTATGCCGGTCGAGGCGGAAGCCGCGGCGAAGCCGGTCCCAGATATCCGTCGGGGGAAGAGCCTTTTCTGCCGGACTCAGGTCGCTGCTGACGGCCACCTTGGCCGGGGTTTCGGAGGTCTCGGTGCTGGTGTCCTGCGGCGCGGGCTGTTTTTCAGCCATCTGCGCGCAGCCCCCCACCGCCGCTGCCAGTAGTGCAACGGCAAATCTTTTCTGAACCATGCTGGTGTCCGCGAGTCGTTGTTCTGATTTCCGGGCCCAGTGTGCAATTATTTTGTGCTGCACCTGAACTTTTGGTTGTAATTGTCTGATTCTAAAGAGGCGGATAAGTTTCGGTCAATAATAATTGACTGGATTTTAAGCAGAAAGTCGGACCACCCGGCGGCTGGCACAGGTTGCTTTTTGTCCAGTGCGCCGTGTGCGGGCTCGCAGATCAGAAATTGTCCTTCCAGCGGCGCAGGCTCGCAAAGACTTCCACTTCGTCGGTGTTCTCCTTGCCCGCGCGCTCGGCGGCGCGGCGCGCCACTGCCGGAACGTGGCAGCGCAGGAAGGGGTTGGTGGCCAGTTCCTCGCCGATGGTGGAGGGCAGGCTGGGGCGCTTGTCTGCGCGCATGGCCTCGACTTCGGCAATGCGATTGTCTATCGCGTTGTTGCCGGGCTCGGCCGCGGCGGCAAATTTCAGGTTGGCCAGGGTGTATTCGTGGGCGCAGTAGACGCGGGTCTCCGGTGGCAGGGCACTGAGCTTCCCCAGCGATGCGTACATCTGTGCCGGTGTGCCCTCGAACAGGCGGCCGCAGCCGGCGGCGAACAGGGTGTCGCCGCAGAACAGATGGATACCATTGGCGCTCCCGGAGTCGGTCTCCCGCAGCACCAGTGCCAGGTGGTCCAGTGTGTGGCCGGGTACGTCGATCACCTCCACCGGCAACCCCAGTACCTCCAGGTTGTCTCCCGCGGCCATCGGTCGGGTCACACCGTCGATGGAGGCGGGGCCATAGACCGGGCAGTCGTAGCGCTTGCGCAGCGCCGCGATACCGCCGGTGTGATCCGGGTGGTGATGGGTAATCAGGATGCCGTCGAGGGGGCGGTCACCGAGCGCTTCGACCACCGGTGCGGCGTCGCCCGGATCCACTACCCACTGCTGCCCGTCGCGCTTCAGGTGCCAGATGTAGTTGTCATTGAACGCTGGAATGGGGGAGATTGTGAGCATATTCCAG
This sequence comes from Microbulbifer halophilus, assembly GCF_026183675.1. GTDB lineage: Bacteria > Pseudomonadota > Gammaproteobacteria > Pseudomonadales > Cellvibrionaceae > Microbulbifer > Microbulbifer halophilus. Next base: position 2,288 of record NZ_JAPIVK010000043.1, on the reverse strand, counting down.
ACCCGGTATTGTTAACACGACCATACCATAGGGTATCAGGCAATTGCGGGTAGTGGTATTGCGGTACCGGCGTTTGCCCGAGAAGATACTCACGGAAGACCATTCGCGCGGGAGACACGATGGCGAAGAAAAAGTCTTTTCGAAGGCGCAGTACGGAACCCCCCTCGCTGGCGGAGTCCTGTCCGGGCCTGGCGCGCTGGTTCGATAGCAGCCTGGGGCGGGAAATTCTTACCCAGCAGCTGGCACTGACACAGCCGCTGGTGGAGCGGTTGTTCGGCTATCACCTGATGCAGGCCGGTGTGACCAGCGCCATCGATTTCTCCGCCTGCAGTCGGATCAATCACCGATTTCGACTGGGTGCCACGCTCGAGCAAAGTGGGGCAGCGCTGGTGGAGTTCGAGCAGCTGCCGCTGCCCTCGGAATCCATCGATGTGGTGCTGCTGCACCACCTGCTGGATTTTTCCAACCATCCCCACCAGGTACTGCGCGAGGCGGCGCGGGTGATGATTCCCGGCGGCCATCTGGTGCTGATCGGTTTCAATCCGTTTTCCCTGCTGGGGTTGTCGCGGCTGCTGTTTTCGGGCGGCGCGCACCAGCGCGGCAACCAGTTGCGCGCTGCCCGGCTGGCGGACTGGATGAATCTCCTGGACCTGCAGGCGAACACGGTCGAGCGGGGCTTCTTCCGGCTGCCGCTGCAGCAGGGGGAGTTGCTGGCCAAGACCACCTGGATGGAGCGGGCGGGCGCCCGCTGGCACTTGCCTTGCGGGGGCTTTTACATCATAGTCGCGCGCAAAGAAGTGGCGCGCATGCGTACCATCAAGCTCAACTGGCGCGGAGAGCGGAAACCTTCCCTCACGGCCGTGCCCTCGAGCCCGCGTGTCGCCGCGCGCCGCCGCCACCGAAAACGATGACGCCGGCGCCGGGCGCCGCACAAACAGCAGATAAAAGCCAGCAAATTGAAAGAAGTTACCATCTACACCGACGGCGCCTGCCGCGGCAATCCCGGCCCGGGCGGCTGGGGTGCGCTGCTGGTTCACGGCGGAAAAGAACGGGAAATCTACGGCGGGGAAACCCATACCACTAACAACCGCATGGAGCTGTTGGCGGCGATCGAGGCCCTGCAGGCCCTGAGACAGAAGTGCCGCGTCGATCTCCACACCGATTCCCAGTACCTGCGCCAGGGGATTACCAGCTGGATTCACGGCTGGAAAAAGAACGGCTGGAAAACCTCCGCCAGGAAGCCGGTAAAGAACGCCGATCTCTGGCGCGCGCTGGACGAAAGCATTGCGGATCATGAAGTGCATTGGCACTGGGTGAAGGGGCACGCCGGCCACCCGGGCAACGAGCGTGCGGATCAGCTCGCCAACCGCGGCATCGATGAACTGGAGAAGTGACCATGCGCCAGGTAGTTCTGGATACTGAAACCACCGGTCTCGATCCGAAAAGCGGTCACCGCATCATTGAGATCGGCTGTGTGGAACTGGTCAACCGCAAGCTGACCGGCCGCCACTACCACCAGTACATAAACCCGGAGCGAGAGGTCGACGACGGCGCCATCGAGGTGCACGGTATCACCAACGAGTTCCTGCAGGACAAACCGGTCTTCGCACAGATCGCGGACGACTTCATGGCGTTTTGCGAGGGCGCCGAGCTGGTGATCCACAACGCCCCCTTTGACGTCGGCTTTATCGACTGGGAACTGAAGTGGCTCGGCAGCCCGCGCTGGCAGAATGTGGCCGCCCACTGCGGCGTGCTGGATACCCTGGCACTGGCGCGGGAGAAGCATCCGGGCCAGAAGAACAACCTGGACGTGCTGTGCAAGCGCTACTTTGTCGACAACTCCCAGCGCGACCTGCACGGCGCCCTGCTGGATGCGGAGATCCTCGCCGACGTCTACCTGATGATGACCGGTGGCCAGACAGATCTGGCACTGGCTGGTGAGCAATCTTCAGAAGGTGAGGACGGCGACGAACAGCAACAGGCAACAACCGGTATCCGCCGCCTCTCCGCAGACCGGCCCGCGCTGAGCGTGATGGCGGCGACGGCCGAGGAAATACGGGCACACGAGGAAATGCTCGCGACGCTGGAAAAATCTGCCGGCAAGCACTTTTGGTAGCAGTGTGGGAGGATTGCTTCGTAGGGTGCGTCGTGCGCACCGTTGATCGGGCCTGTAGGGAGGGGCGAAGTTCGGTTCGTAAGGAGGCCCCGGGACGGCCTCGGTATTCCTTTTGACATTGATCGGTCGGTGCGCACGGCGCACCCTACTGAGAGTCCCGAGTCCCGAGTCC
>NZ_JAPIVK010000042.1 GCF_026183675.1 Microbulbifer halophilus | reverse complement strand
CGCGCGGGCCGCTGGCCGGCGCCGGCATCGCCCAGCTGTGCGGCGCGGCCCTGGTCACGGCACTGCTTGCGGTGCCGCTGGGCCTGGCGCTGTCCTGGAGCCTGGTGGCGGTGATCAATGTGGCGGCCTTCGGCTGGCGACTGCCGCTGTATGTCTTCCCCGCGCAGATCGCCGCCACCCTGGCGGTGGCGCTGGGTGTGGCCCTGGTCGCCGCATTGTTGCCGGCCTGGCGGCTGTGGCGCACATCGCCGCGCAGGCTGTTGACGGAGTTCGAGGCCCTATGAACAAGGCCGGAAGTGCGAAGCGTTTTTTCCTCTGTTCGGTGCTGCTGTCGGTGCCGCTGGTGTTGTTCGCGGTGCTGGCGCTGCGCCAGTGCGGCAGTGAGCCGGCGGACGACAGTTTTGCCGGGCTGGGCAGGCAGTCGGAGGGCTACAGTCGGGCGCGGCCGGGTGCCGCCCTGCGATTTCCCGAAGACCACGGCACTCACCCCGATTACCGCATCGAATGGTGGTATCTGACCGCCAATCTCGAAGACGCCGACGGCACGCCACTGGGGATCCAGTGGACCCTGTTTCGCCAGGCGCTGTCCCCGCCCGATGACGACGGCGAGGACGGGGGGTCGCCCTGGGCCAGCCGCCAGATCTGGATGGCCCACGCCGCGCTGTCGACACCGGATGCGCATTTCGTCGCCGAGCGCTTCGCCCGCGACATGGCGCTGCCGGACCGCCGCGGCCAGGCCGGTGTCGAGGTCGAGCCGTTTGCGGCCTGGTTGGATCACTGGCGTATGGAAAACCCCGCCGGCGGCGGCCTGGCGCGGTTGCAGGTGACGGCGCAGGGCAGCGACGCGGGGCGCCACTTCGGCTACCGGCTGGCGCTGGAGGCCGACGGGCCACTGGTGCTGCACGGCGAGTCGGGCTTCAGCCAGAAGTCCGCCGACGGCGGCGGCTCTCACTACTACAGCCAGCCGTTTTACCGGGTGGAAGGGCAGGTGGAGATCGATGGACAAACACGAGCGGTCAGCGGCCGGGCCTGGCTGGATCGCGAATGGAGCAGCCAGTTGCTGGCCCCCGACCAGCGCGGCTGGGACTGGTTCTCGCTGCATCTTTCGGGCGGCGCCAAGCTGATGGCCTTTCGGCTGCGCGGCGGTGGCGGGGAGGGCGATGACTATCTGTCGGGAAGCTGGATCGACGCGGACGGACAGCAGACCCCACTCACCGACGACGACCTGCGGTTGACCCCCGCAACATACAGTTCGGTGGCCGGGCGCGAACTGCCCACCCGCTGGCGGTTGCGCCTGCCGTCCCGGGATCTGGACGTGATCGTGCGCGCGCGCAATGCGGATCGCTGGATGGATACCGTTTTTCCCTACTGGGAGGGCGACGTGGTGGTGGAGGGCAGCCATTCGGGCGTCGGCTACCTGGAAATGACCGGCTATTGAGCCGCGGGCATCATTTGTTCGCGGCCATGGGGACAGTCGGGAGATCACCCCATATTGCCGAGCACGGTCTTGACGATCAGCACCAGCGTCAACACAAACAGCGCGGTAAAGATAATGCCGGCGGCGACATAGGCCTTGATACTGCCGCCCTTGAAATCCCGTTCGCGGTTTTTATTGCTCTGCACGCCGATGGCCGCGGCCAGGGTGCTGAGTACCACCTGGCCGAATGAAGGGCGCTTTTTTTCCCGATTCTCGTCTTTTTCTTTTCTCTCTTTTCTCTCTTCTCTATCCACTTCCAGCTCCTACAGGGTAGGGTGCGCTGTGCGCACCGGCTGCGTTGGTTTTCCCCGGCCCTCATCGGTGCGCACGGCGCACCCTGCACATCTGCCGTGCAGGCGATACATCCCGCTGCTCAATCGTCGAGATTCGGCCGCAGCCAGCGCTCCAGCTCGGTTTCCGTCATGCCCTTGCGCTCGGCCAGGCTCTGCAACTGGTCGCGCCCGATCTTGCCGACATTGAAGTATTTTGCCTCCGGGTGGGCAAAATACCAGCCGCTGACGGATGCCGCCGGCAGCATGGCGAAATGCTCGGTCAGGCGCACGCCGGCGTTGTCCGGCGCGTCCAGCAGTTCGAACAGGGTGGCCTTTTCCGTGTGGTCGGGGCAGGCCGGGTAGCCGGGGGCGGGGCGGATACCGCGGTAGCGCTCCTTGATCAGCTCCTCGTTGGAGAGCTGCTCGTCCGGCGCGTAGCCCCAGTAGTCCCTGCGCACCTGCCGGTGCAGGGTCTCGGCGAAGGATTCCGCCAGCCGGTCTGCCAGGGCCTTGACCATGATCGCGTTGTAGTCGTCGTGTTTCGCCTCGTACTCCGCCGCCAGCTCGTCGGCGCCCAGTCCAGTAGTCACGGCGAAGCCGCCCACATAGTCGGCTATTCCAGAATCGACTGGGGCGACAAAATCGGCCAGCGAGCGACACAAGCCGTCGCCGCCGCGCTTCTGTACCTGCTGGCGCATCTGGTGCAGGCGGGCCAGCTCTGAGCTGCGGCTTTCGTCGGTGTAGACGACAATATCGTCGCCGTCGCTGTTGGCCGGCCAGAGGCCGAACACGGCGCGGGCTTTGAGCAGTTTCCGGTCGATGATTTCGCGCAGCATCTTTTGCGCATTTTCAAACAGGTCCCTGGCCGCTTCGCCGACCACCTTGTCCTCGAGGATCGCCGGGTATTTGCCGGCCAGGTCCCAGGAGATGAAGAAAGGGGTCCAGTCGATGGTGTCGACCAGTTTTTCCAGCGGGAAATCGTCGATTGTGGTGATGCCGGGTCTGTTCGGCACCGCGGCGGTGTAATTCTGCCAGTCGAACTGCGGCGCCGCCGCCAGTGCTTCTTCGTAACCGAGGCGCTTGTCGTTGCGCTTTCGGTTGGCGGTGCGGGCGCGGACCTTTTCGTACTCGGCCTGAATCCCCTCCACGTAGGCCGGGCGCAGCTCGTCGGAAATCAGGTTGCTGGCCACGCCCACGGCGCGGGAGGCGTCGGCCACGTACACCGTCTGGTTGCGGTGGTACTGCGGGTCGATTTTCACCGCCGTGTGCGCCTTGGAGGTGGTGGCGCCGCCGATCAGCAGCGGGATATCGAATTCCCGGCGCTCCATTTCCGCGGCCACGTGGACCATCTCGTCCAGCGACGGCGTGATCAGGCCGGACAGGCCGATGATATCGCACTGCTTTTCCTGTGCCGTTTGCAGGATGGTTTCCGCCGGCACCATCACACCCAGGTCGATCACTTCGTAGTTGTTGCAGGCCAGCACCACGCCGACGATATTCTTGCCGATATCGTGCACGTCGCCTTTCACCGTGGCCATCAGGATGCGGCCGTTGGGTTTGCTGTCGGCAGTTTTCTCGGCCTCGATATAGGGCTGCAGATGGGCCACCGCCTGTTTCATCACCCGCGCGGATTTCACCACCTGGGGCAGGAACATCTTGCCGGCGCCGAACAGGTCGCCGACCACGTTCATGCCGTCCATCAGCGGGCCCTCGATGACGTCCAGCGGGCGCGCCGCTTGGGCGCGGGACTCCTCGGTGTCCTCCAGGATGTAGTTATTGATGCCCTTGACCAGCGCGTGTTCGATGCGCTTGTTCACCGGCAGCTCGCGCCAGCTCAGGTCTTCCTTGCGCGCCGCACCACTGCCGTCGCCGCGATATTTCTCGGCGATATCCAGCAGCGCCTCGGTGCCTTCCGGGGTGCGGTTGAGAATCACATCCTCGACCTTTTCCCGCAGTTCCTCTGGCAGCTCGTCGTACACCGCCAGTTGGCCGGCGTTGACGATGCCCATATTCAGGCCGGCCCTGATGGCGTGATACAGGAATACCGAGTGGATGGCCTCGCGCACCGGGTTGTTGCCGCGGAAGGAAAAGGACACATTGGACACGCCGCCGGAGACGCTGGCGCCGGGCAGGTTCTCGCGGATCCACTGCGTGGCCTGGACAAAGTCCACGGCGTAGTTGTTGTGTTCCTCGATACCGGTGGCCACGGCGAAGATGTTCGGGTCGAAAATGATATCCGTGGGGGCAAAGCCGACCTTGTCCACCAGCAGATCGTAACTGCGTTTGCAGATTTCCGTCTTGCGCTCGAAGCTGTCCGCCTGGCCATCCTCGTCGAAGGCCATCACCACTACCGCGGCGCCGTAGCGCCGGCACAGGCGTGCCTTGTCGGTAAAGTCCCGCTCGCCTTCTTTCAGGCTGATGGAATTGACGATGGACTTGCCCTGGATGCACTGCAACCCGGCCTCGATCACCTCCCATTTGGAGGAGTCCACCATGAACGGCACTTTGGAAATATCCGGTTCGGTGGCGGCCAGGTTGAGGAAGCGACGCATGGCGGCGACGGAATCCAGCATCGCCTCGTCCATGTTGAAGTCGATCACCTGGGCCCCGTCCTCGACCTGCTGTGCGGCCACCTGCAGGGCGGTGTCGTAGTCCTCGTCCATGATCAGGCGCTTGAAGCGCGCCGAGCCGGTGACATTGCAGCGCTCGCCCACATTCACGAACAGGGAATTTTCGTCGACGGCAAACGGCTCCAGGCCGGACAGGCGCAGCGCCGGTTTTATTTCCGGTATTTTGCGCGGCGGCATATCGGCCACCGCATCGGCGATCGCGCGGATATGCTCGGGCGCGGTGCCACAGCAACCGCCGAGAATATTGAGGAAACCGCTGCGCGCGAATTCGGCGACGATACTGGCGGTCTCTTCCGGCGTCTCGTCGTACTCGCCGAATTCATTGGGCAGGCCGGCGTTCGGGTGCGCGGAGACATGCTCGGCGCAGACGCCGGACAGCGCCTCCACGTAGGGGCGCAGCTCGGTGGCGCCCAGGGCGCAGTTGAGACCGACGCTCAGGGGCTTGGCGTGGGCCACGGAATTGTAGAAGGCCTCGGTGGTCTGCCCGGACAGGGTGCGGCCGGAGGCATCGGTGATGGTGCCGGAAATCATGATCGGCAGCTCGAAACCCACTTCATCGAACAGCTTCTGCAGGGCGAAGATGGCCGCCTTGGCATTGAGGGTGTCGAAGATGGTCTCGATCAGGAACAGGTCGGAGCCGCCCTCGATCAGCGCGCGGCCGGCCTCCACATAGTTCTCCACCAACTGCTCGAAGGTCACGTTGCGCGCGCCCGGGTCGTTCACGTCCGGGGAGATACTGGCGGTGCGCGAGGTGGGGCCGATCACGCCCGCCACCCAGCGCGGTTTCTCCGGCGTGGCCATGCCGTCGGCCGCCCGGCGCGCCACCTCGGCGGCGGCGCGGTTCAGTTCCGGGACCAGGTCCTCCATCTCGTAGTCCGCCTGGGACAGGCGGGTGGCGTTGAAGGTGTTGGTCTCGATGATATCGGCACCGGCTTCCATATAGTCCCGGTGCAACTGTTCGATCATCTCCGGCCGGGTCAGGCTCAGCAGGTCGTTGTTGCCCTGGACATCCTTGTGGAAGTCCGCAAAGCGCTCGCCGCGATACTGGCTCTCGCTCAGCTTTGCCCGCTGGATCATGGTCCCCATGGCCCCGTCCAGAATCAGGATGCGCTGCTTCAGCGCGGCGTGGAGCTGTTCGAGGCGTTGATTGCGGGCTTCTTGGGGCATGGACACTACCTTAACCGGGATCGAGAAGGCGGCAATGTTAGCATACCCTGGGAGCGCGGAGCTCCAGCTCCGCTTGCGGGCCGCAGGCCCGCTTTTCTCCCCTCTCCCGCCGGGAGAGGGGCCGGGGGAGAGGGTGGTGGCTTCGGCAGGCAGCCCTCTCCCCTAACCCCTCTCCCAGAGGGAGAGGGGAACCGGAAGGGGCTGCGTTTAGTATCGAGGAGTGATCGGGAACATGGATACAAGTAAAAAACACTGGAACTTCTGGATAGACCGCGGCGGCACCTTTACCGATATCGTCGCCCTGCGCCCTGACGGCCGGCTCGTCAGCCACAAGCTGCTGTCGGAAAACCCGGAGCAGTACGAGGACGCCGCCCTGGCCGGTATCCGCGCGCTGCTGGGGCTGGACGCCGACACGCCCATCCCGCCGGAGCGCATCGGGGCGGTCAAGATGGGCACTACCGTCGCCACCAACGCGCTGCTGGAGCGCAAGGGCGATCCGGTGGCCCTGGTCACGACCAGGGGGTTCGCCGAGGCCCTGCGTATCGGCTACCAGGCGCGCCCGCACCTGTTCGACCTGGAAATCAAACTGCCGGAAATGCTCTACAGCGATGTGCTGGAAGTGGACGAGCGGGTCACCGCCGGCGGCGAGGTGCTGGTGCCGCTGGACGAGGGCAGGGTGCGGGATGACCTGCAGCGCCTCTACGACGCCGGCCTGCGCGGCCTGGCGATACTGCTGATGCACGGTTACCGCTATCCGGATCACGAAAAGGCCATCGCCCGCATTGCCGGGGAGATCGGCTTTACCCAGATCTCCGCCAGCCACGGGGTCAGCCCGCTGATCAAATTGGTGGGCCGCGGCGATACCGCGGTGGTGGATGCCTACCTGTCGCCGGTGCTGTGCCGTTACGTGGATCGGGTGGACAGGGCCCTGGGCGGCAGCCGACTGCTGTTTATGCAGTCCAACGGCGGCCTCGCCGATGCGCACTTCTTTCGGGGCAAGGATGCCATCCTGTCCGGCCCCGCCGGCGGCGTGGTGGGTGCCGCGCGCACCGCCGCCGAAGCCGGTTTCGAACAGGTGATCGGCTTCGATATGGGCGGCACCTCCACCGATGTCTGCCACTACAGCGGCGACTACGAGCGCAGCCTGGAATCGGAGGTCGCCGGCGTGCGCCTGCGGGCGCCGATGATGCGCATCCACACGGTGGCCGCCGGCGGCGGTTCGATACTGCACTTCGACGGTTCCCGCTATCGGGTGGGGCCGGATTCCGCCGGCGCCAATCCCGGCCCCGCCTGCTACCGCCGCGGCGGGCCACTGACGGTGACCGACTGCAATGTGATGCTGGGCAAGTTGCAGCCAGAGTTCTTCCCCCATGTATTCGGCCCCGACGCCGATCAGCGGCTGGATGCGGAAATTGTGCGGCGGAAATTCACCGAACTGGCGGAGGAAATCCGCACCGCCACCGGCGACGAGCGCACCCCCGAGCAGGTGGCAGAGGGCTTCCTCGCTATCGCCGTGGAAAATATGGCCAGCGCCATCAAGAAAATCTCCGTGCAGCGCGGCTACGAGGTATCGAAATACCTGCTCAACAGTTTCGGTGGCGCCGGCGGCCAGCACGCCTGTCTGGTGGCGGATGCGCTGGGCATGACAAAGGTGTTGCTGCACCGCTACGCGGGCGTGTTGTCCGCCTACGGGATCGGCCTCGCCGATCTTCGCCTGACGCGGGAGCGCAGCCTGGAGCATCGGTATTCGGTGGACCATGAATCCGAACTGGGTGATATTTTTGACGAACTGGAAGCGGACGGGCGCCGGGAAATGCTGGCCCAGGGGGTGGCGGAAAAGCAGATCCGCTGTCGGCGCAAACTGCACCTGAAGTACGAGGGCACGGATACGGCACTGGAAGTGCCCATGGACAGCCACGATCGGGTGCTGGCCGAATTTGAGCGGGGCTACCGCCAGCAGTTCGGTTTTCTCGCCGGGGACAAACCGCTGATTGTCGAGGCATTGCAGGTGGAGGTGATCGGCAGTACCGGCGAGGCCGTATCGCGAACGGAAGCCGTCGATGACAAGCCTGCTCGAAACGAGATTCCGCCCAGTGCCTCCGGCGACATCACCATGAACGGCCAAACCGCGGAAACGCCGATCTTCCGCAGCGAAGCCCTGCGTTGCGGCGAGCAGCTCGACGGCCCGGCGGTGATCAGCGAGCCCAACAGCACCGTCGTGGTGGAACCCGGCTGGCGGGCGGAAATGGGTGAATCCGGCATTCTGCTGGAGCGCGTCGAGGCGTTGCCGGCGCGCACCGCGGTGGGCACCAGCGTCGATCCGGTGATGCTGGAAATCTTCAACAACCTGTTCATGTCCATTGCCGAGCAGATGGGCGCGGCGCTGGAGAAGACCGCCTCGTCCGTCAATATCAAGGAGCGCCGGGATTTCTCCTGCGCGCTCTTCGATCGCGACGGCGAACTGATCGCCAATGCACCGCATATGCCGGTGCATCTCGGCTCCATGAGCGAGAGTATCAAGACGGTGATCCGCGAGAACGCCGGCAGTATGAAAGCCGGCGATGCCTTTGTGCTGAACGCACCCTACAACGGCGGTACCCATCTGCCGGATATCACCGTGATCCGCCCCGTTTTTGGAGAAGAGGGCGATGACACGGAAAAGGAGCTGCTGTTTTACGTGGCCACCCGCGGCCACCACGCCGATGTGGGCGGTATCAGCCCGGGTTCCATGCCGCCGTTCAGTCGCACGGTGGAGGAAGAGGGTGTGTTGCTGGACAACCTCAAGCTGGTGGACGGCGGCACTTTCTGCGAAGACACCATCCGCGAGAAGCTGTCGTCGGGGAAATACCCGGCGCGCAATATCCCGCAGAATATCGCCGACCTGCACGCGCAGCTCGCCGCCTGCGAAAAGGGCGTGCGCGAACTGAAGCGCATGGTGGCGCATTTCGGCCTGCCGGTGGTGCAGGCCTATATGCAGCATGTGCAGGACAACGCCGAGGAGTCCGTACGCCGCACCCTGGACGCATTGCACGATGGCGAATTCCGCTATGAGATGGACGACGGCAGCGTCATCCGGGTAGCGGTGACCCTGGATCGGGAAAACCGCCGCGCCAGGGTGGATTTTACCGGCACCAGCGATCAACACCCGGGCAACTACAATGCGCCGCGGGCGGTTACCAAGGCGGCGGTGCTCTATGTTTTCCGCTGCCTGGTGCGGGAGAAAATCCCGCTCAATGGTGGCTGCCTGAAGCCGCTGGATATCGAAATCCCGCCGGGCTGCATGCTCAACCCGCAGTACCCGGCCGCGGTGGTGGCGGGCAATGTGGAGACCTCCCAGTACGTCGTGGACGCGCTGTTCGGCGCGCTGGGGACCATGGCCGCGGCCCAGGGCACCATGAACAACTTCACCTTCGGCGACGGCAGATACCAGTACTACGAGACCCTCTGTGGCGGCTCCGGCGCCGGGCCGGATTTCGACGGAACCGACGCCGTGCAGACCCATATGACCAACTCCCGCCTCACCGACCCGGAAATGCTGGAATGGCGCTTTCCGGTGCTGCTGGAGGCGTTCGGCATCCGCCGCGGCAGCGGCGGGGCAGGGGCCCACAGGGGCGGAAACGGTGCCCGCCGGCGGCTGCGCTTCCTGCAGCCGATGACCGCCTCCATCCTCGCCTCCCACCGCAAACTGCCGCCATTTGGCCTGAACGGCGGCGAATCGGGGGCGCTGGGGCGGAACTGGGTGGAAAGGGCCGATGGAAACCGCGAAGAACTGGATGGTCGCGCGGAGGTGCAGATGGGGGAGGGCGATGTGTTCGCCATCGACACCCCCGGTGGCGGAGGCTACGGTAAAGCGTGATTCATCCCGGTACCGGTAGGAGGGGCAAAGCGCAGCGTGCCCATCAGACCAGAGGTGATGGGCACGTCGCTTCGCTCCTTTGCCCATCCTACGGCTGGAATCTGGCCGCTGGTTTAATTCCGGCCCCATTGGGAGTAAAATACCCGACCAGGAAACTCGGTTATTTGAGAAGTTACTATGTCAGAACAGTCGCAAGACCTGAACGTCACCATCACCGAATCCGCCCAGGAGTACCTGCGCGAGCTGCTGGCGAAGCAGGACTGCGAGGGCATTGCCATCCGCATGTTCGTGTCCAGCCCCGGCACGCCCAATGCGGAGACCTGTATCGCCTACTGTCGCCCCGGCGAAGAGGAAGAGGGCGACGTGATGCTGGAGATGGACGGTCTCAAGGCCTTTTTCGAGGGCCGCAGCATTCCCTACCTGGACGAGGCGCGCGTGGATTACGCCTCCGACAAAATGGGCGGCCAGCTCACCATCCGCGCGCCCAACTCACGCATGCCCAAGATCACCGACGACAGCCCCATCGAAGACCGTATCAACTATGTGCTCTACAACGAGGTCAACCCGGGCCTCGCCGCCCACGGCGGCCAGGTGAGCCTGGTGGAAGTCACCGACGATCACTATGCGGTACTGAAGTTCGGCGGCGGCTGCCAGGGCTGCGGCATGGTGGACATGACCCTGAAAGAGGGCGTCGAGAAAAGCCTGCAAGAGAAAGTGCCGGAACTGGCCGGGGTGAAGGATGTCACCGACCACACCGACAGGTCGCAGGCTTACTACTGATCGATAAGGGCGAGCCGGGCGGTTCGCCCTTTCTGGTTTCGGGGGATCGGGTGATGTTGAAGTTCGCGGCGCTCACTCCAGCCTAGGCTCTTCGGGGCGTCACAGCCTAGAAACTGTCGTATGCATCCACGCCCATCAGATAGACCCCGTCAAAACCTCCGTCCACAACGCGAAACACATAGGAATCTTCGTCGCCGTAGATGATCTCCTGCCACCCCTGGCGCCAGTAGTTTACCTCGTAGTGTCCGCCGCTGTCGGGAATCTCATCGCCCAGCCATTCCGGCGGATTGGAGACCCAGTGGCTCTGCCAGTAAAAGCGGTCGCTCTCCGCCTCGCCGATATTTACCGCCGCAACCAGTAGCCGCTCACCGCCACTGGCCTTGAAGCGCATCTGGCGTATCTGCTCGCCGGTATATGCCTCGCCGTCGAAGAAAGGGTCCAGTACCACCAGGTCGTAGTCGGTATCGCTGACGGCGTCGACCAGATCCTGGCGGGTGGAATAGCTGCCGGTGTTGGTGAGCCGGAGGAAGTTGTCGGCCTCGAACAGCCCCTCGATATCCCTGCGGTTCCAGTTGAACGGGTTTTCCGGGTACTCGGGGATATTGTCCAGTAGCGTCTGGTCGGCGGCGAAAGAGATATAGCCCGCGTCCTGGTTCAGCGCATAGGAGTCGTCCACTTTGTGCTCGCTGAAAACAAAATCGGTGACCATGACGGTGGCGTTCTTCTCCAGGGCCATATCCAGAAAGCTGCCCAGCCGCTCGCGCCTGCTGGTGGAGGTGGGCTGGTCGATACCGTCGAAGCCGTAGAAGAGGGCGTCCTGGCCGACACCGTTGAGACTGTTGATATAGCTGGTGTCCGGGGAACCGTTGGTGGTGCCGGAACTGCTGAGCAACTCCACACCGCCGTGGGCGACGACGATGAAATTGGAGTCCAGGCCGCGGCCGTAACCGCCGATATCGGCCACGAAATCCCGCATCTCCTGGCGGTAATTGGTGGTCCCTTCTTCCGGCAGGAAGTTGGGTACGTCGTCGAAGTCGCAGCCCTGCAGCAACAGGGGCAACACAAGGAAGGTGTAAAACCGCTTCAAGATCCCTCTCCCGCAAATCTGAGTCCAGCGACGTTAGCAATTATCGACAGGAGTGACAATTGCCGCACGTCGGGTTGAGTGGCTGGCACTAGTGTGCCGTACGGGAAGTTCGCAAACAGTTCGCTGCGCCAAAACGCCCAGCTCTGCGTTGAGAAAGCTTGAAATAACGCTGCTATTCCAGCGCTTTCTCGCCTTGATCTGGGCGTTTTGGCTGTGCTCCTTTGTTCGCGAACTTCCCGCACGGCACACTGCGGGCCGTGCGCGGCGTATCACTCCGCCAGGTATTCTTCGCGCACTACCTTGTCCAGCTTGTCCCGGGGGATGGTGAGCTGGACCTGCCCCATGGCGTAGGGCCCCAGTTCGTAAACACCGTAGAGCAGGGTCAGTCCCTTCTTGTCGAGGTGGAAATTTTCGGTTCTGGCGAAGGGCCAGCCCTGGCGGAATTCCTCGTCGATATTGGCCTCTTCTTCCAGCCAGCGCTCGTGGGCGGCGCGCGCCAGATCCCAGAATGCCGCTTCCTGCCCCGGGCGGATGATCTGCTCCAGCGCTACCGGTTCGCCGGCTTCGAGATCCCAGTTGAGCCAGTGGGTCGTGGGAATACCGTGGGCGCCGCCAGTGTAGGCATAGCTGCCGATCTCGATCGTCACCAGCTTGCCGCTGCGGCCCAGGAGCTTGCCGTTGCCCTGCATATGCCAGCGATTACCGGTATCCTCCGGTGCCCGCTCCGCCTGCTGCAGGAATGCCTCAGCCGCGGCGGCGACACTCCCGGGCGAGCCCGCCTCTTCCGCAAAGCCCTGCAACTGTTGCGCGAGCTGTTCGCGAATGGCGTTATTCAGGGCGGGCCGGTTTTCGAAGAGTTGGTAGTCTACTGAGACGGAAGGGCATTCTTCCCCTTTACAGTCCGGCGCCCGCAGCTCGAAGGACTCCTGTCGGACCTGCAACTTTCCGGGTTTGGTCTCGTCCCCTCGGTTGTCGCAGCCGGCGGCCAGCAGCAGCGCGAGCAGGGCGGTGACCCGGGAGAGTGCAACGGGAAAGGACGCGTTCGATGACAATGGCATAGCGGGATATTTCCGTGAAATGTGGTTGAAGATGGAGCAGCCGTTTGCGGCCGGATATTTTACATCCGCTTCCTGGTCCTGGTGGTTGCCTGCGCCGTCGACGGATTGTCCGGCCAGTAGTGTTTCTGGTATTTGATCCGCAACTCTTTTTTTACCTCTTCATAGGTATTGGCCCAGAAACCGGCCAGATCCCGCGTGACCTGGACCGGCCGTCGGGCGGGGGAGAGCAGGTGGATCATCAGCGGATACCGGCCCTTCAGGATGGCCGGTGTCTGCGCCTGGCCGAACATTTCCTGCAGGCGCACGGCGAGTACCGGTTCCCCGCCAGTGTAATCGATGCGCACGCGGGAGCCACTGGGAACCCGGATATGACTCGGCGCCAGCTCGTCGATCTGTTGCTGCAGGGGCCAGTCCAACTGACTCAGCAGGATGGTCTGCAGGTTGAGTTGCCTGAGCTGGTCCAGCTTGGCAAAGCCGCCCAGGTGCGGCAGCAGCCACTCTTCGAGTGTCTCCAGCAGGGCGGTGTCGCTCCAGTCCGGGAGGCCGCGCAGGGCCGGAAATTCTTCTGCGTTGCGTCGCAGGAACGCCACTCGCGCGCGCAGGCTGTCGGTCTCTGTATTCCAGGGTAGTATCTGCAGGCCCTTTCTCCGGACTGCCTCCAGCAGCGCGCGGCTGATCAGTTCCGGGGAGATATTTTTTGCCGGCTGCTCGTCCAGCACCAGGCGGCCGAGCTGGGTGCGTTCGCTGGCGACGGCGCGGCCGCTGTCTTCGTCCCAGCGCACCGACTCCCGCCGCTCTATCAGTTCGGCAAAATGCTCGCGCAGGGCGCCCTCGGAAATGCGCGCCGCCAGTTGAATGCGCGCGTCGCGTCCCCGGCCGTCCAGGTCGGCGACTACCAGGTAGTCCGCCAGCGCCAGCTCGTCGTCGTGGGAGAAGCGGGCCCCGCGGCCACTGGATAACAGGTAGCGGCGCTCGCGGTCGTGTCGGCTCCGGGCGATGCGGTCCGGGTAGGCGAGGCCGAGCAGCACGCCGGTGCGGTCGAAGCGGTCGATGTCCGTTGCCGCCGCGGGGTCCGACTGAATCTTCTGCAACTGTTTCTGCCAGGTTTTGGCCTGCTGGCGAATGCGGTGCACGGCGCCGCGGTCCGCAGCGGGATTTTTGTTTTTACCCTGCAGCAGGTCCACGCGCTTCTGGATATCCCGGTCCCGGCGCGACTCGCCGCGAAAAATATCGCGCTCGGACAGCAGTGCCGCCAGCAGGCAGGCGTCGTTCGCCAGCCCCAGGTCGACACTGTGAATCATCATGTGCGCCAGGCGCGGGTGGGTGCCCAACGCCAGCATCGCCGCGCCGTGATCCGTGATGCGTCGTTTTTCGTCCAGGGCGCCCAGCCGTTGCAGCAGTTCCTGCGCCTGGGCCACGGGGCCGGGCGGGGGCTGGTCCAGCCAGCGCAATTCGCCCGGATCGCGCACACCCCACTGGGCCAGTTCCAGCATCAGCGGCGCCAGGTCGCTCGAGAGGATTTCCGGGGTGTTTTTTGCGGCCAGGCCCTGTTGCTGCGACTCGCCCCACAGCCGCAGGCAGTGGCCCTCGCTCAAACGACCGGCACGGCCGCTGCGCTGGGTGGCGGAGGCGCGGGAGATTCGGGTGGTTACCAGCCGGTTCATACCGGTATTGGGATCGAAGCGGGATTCCCGCATCAGGCCGGAATCCACCACCATCGAGATTCCCTCGATGGTGAGGCTGGTCTCGGCCACGTTGGTGGCCAGCACGATTTTGCGTTTGCCGGATGGAGCGGGGGAGATGGCTGCGTCCTGCTGCTGTTTGTCCAGGTCGCCGTAGAGGGGCGCCACCAGGATTTCGTCCTCATCGGCGAGCCTGTCCCGCAGCAGTTCCTCGACCCGCCGGATCTCGCCCACGCCGGGCAGGAAGGCGAGCAGGCTGCCGCGGTACTCGTCCATCATCGAGACTATCTCGCGGGCCATGGCCGCGGGTAACTGGCGGTCGTCGTCGGGTATCCGCTTTGGGGGGAGGTAGTGCACATGCACGGGATGGCTGCGCCCCTCGCTGCTGACTATCGGCGCGCCGTCTAGCAGTTCCGACACGCCCCGGGTATCCAGGGTGGCGGACATTACCAGCAGCTTCAGGTCCTCGCGCAGGTATTCCTGGGATTCCAGGCACAGGGCCAGGGACAGGTCGCCCTGCAGGTTGCGCTCGTGGAATTCGTCGAAGATCACCAGGGCCGTGTCGGCCAGCTCCGGGTCGGACTGCAGCAGCCGCGTCAGGATCCCCTCGGTGACCACCTGGATGCGGGTGTTTTTACCGACCCTGCGCTCCGCGCGGATCCGGTAGCCCACCGTTTCGCCCACGGTCTCGCCGAGCAGCTCCGCCATGCGCGCCGCGGCACTGCGCGCGGCCAGCCGCCGCGGCTCCAGCACGATGATGTTCCGGTCCCCGAGCCAGTCGCTGTCCAGTAGCGCCAGCGGCACCGCGGTGGTCTTGCCGGCGCCGGGCGGGGCCTGGAGGACGGCATTGCTGTGCTGGCCCAAGGTGGAGAGCAGCTCGGGCAGGGCGGCTTGTATGGGTAAATCTGGCATGCGCGGGATTATACCGATTCGAGAGCCGCTTGCCGGCGAATCGGGGGCGCTGGGAGAGCCCGCCTTCGACTATTGGTTGATAACGTCAATTAATCGGCGTATCGTTGACTATATCAACCAATTGGCACCGGTCCGCGCATTTGGGATCTATTGCCCGGCCGGGCGGGTAACGGGGAGGTATCTATGGCGAGACCACCGTCGAGAGAGCTGGAAGTGATCGGGGCGGCCTATGTGACACCGCACATGCTGCGGTTGACGCTGGGCGGATCGGGTATGGCGGGTTTCCCGGCCGAGCAGGAGAGTGCCTACGTCAAGCTGCTGTTCCCGCAGGGGGAAGACCGGCGGCCGCTGATGCGAACCTACACCATCCGCCACCAGCGGGCGGAGGAAATCGATATCGACTTCGTGATTCACGATCACACCGGCCCGGCTTCATCCTGGGCGCAGGGTGCGCGGCAGGGAGACAGGATCGAGGTTGCCGGACCGGGCTCGCGCAAGCTGATCAATCCGGATGCCGACTGGTTTCTGCTCGCCGGCGACATGACGGCGCTGCCCGCCATCAGTGTCAACCTGGAGATGCTGCCGGAAACCGCGCGGGGGTACGCCGTACTCTCGGTGGTGGATGAAGCGGATATCCAGCCACTGGAATGCCCGGCGGGAATCGATATTCACTGGCTTGTGAACCCGGAACCGCAGGAGGAAGGATCGGCCATCCGCGAGCATATCGACACACTGCCCCGGCTGGAGGGGCAGCCGTCGATCTGGTGTGCCAGCGAGTTCGCGGAAATGCGGCAACTGCGACAGTATTTCCGGCGGGAGTGCCCCGTCCCCAACAGCCACCGCTATATTTCCAGCTACTGGAAAAAGGGCGCCAGCGAAGACCGGCACAAGGTCATCAAGCGGCAGGATGCCGGACCCACTTGAAGACCACTGCGCTCAGAACTGGATATTGATATTGAATATCTGGATCAGGCCGATCGCGATCAGGTAAAAGGCGACGATATAGTTGAGCAGCTTCGGCTTGATCAGGATCGCAATGCCGGCGATAACGGCGAGCAGGGGCAATAACTCCAGATGTAGTGTCACTTGGGGACTCCTTTTAGTATGGTTGTCCGCTGACTTTACCCGGCGGGATTCCGGGATACAACGAAACTCTGCCGGGTGGCTCCGGTTCGCTCAACCTGGCCGCCGCTCCCACCTGTCCTTGATAATACCCCCCTGTAATCGCCCGGGGCGATAATCGCAAGGCCCCCTGGGGCGGCAGATTCACTGCTAAATCCGTTGACTTCCGGTGACAGCTGCCTAACCTCGAGAACTGTTGTACAGGCCAGCCGGGGCCCGCAATACCTCCCCAGCCAGCCGACTCCGAACGGCGACGACATCCGGAAGTCGCCCCTGTTGAGCCGCTGCGCACCGAATCCGCAGCGCGATTGAGGAGCCAGTCACAATGTCAGCAAACTTTCCCCTCGAGGGCGGCTGTGGCTGCGGCCATATCCGCTACCGCATGGAAACCAGCCCGCTGGTCGTACACTGTTGCCACTGCACATGGTGCCAGCGGGAAACCGGTACCGCTTTTGCAATCAACGCGATGATCGAATCCGATCGGATAACCAATCTCAACGGCGAACCGCAGATGGTGCAGATCCCTTCCGAGAGCGGCCGCGGTCAACGTGTCGCCCGTTGCCCCAAATGCCAGGTAGCCGTCTGGAGCCACTACGCCGGCAGCGGACACCTGACAAAGTTTGTGCGGGTGGGCTCTCTCGACGATCCGGACCAGCTGCCGCCGGATGCGCATATCTTTACCGAATCCATGCAATCCTGGGTGGAGATCCCCGCGTCCATGAACGCCTATCCGGTGTTCTACGAGCGGGAAAAGGTCTGGAGCCGCGAGAGCCTGGAGCGGCTCGCGGTGCTCGAGCCCGCTATTGCCGCCTATAAAGCGTCGCTGGTGGAAACCAGTTAGCTGATTCGGGTATACCCTTTTCCAAATGACAAGAATGGCTATAGTGATGAATCTTGTGTTCGGCTTGGCTGAATTTAACAGTAATGAACTATAGGAATTCATGGTTCAGGGAAGAGTAGGATATACCAGATAATTATTAGTCGTTCAAAATTGTTTTGACCAAAGTCCACCCTCCGGGCCGTCATTCCGGTACCGGATCAAGTCCGGCATGACAAAACGATCCGGGATCCAGCGGAGGTGCCCCGTCGGCTTGGATTCCGGAACAAGTCCGGAATGACGATCGCATGGAGGGAATACAGGACTCGCCCGTTGTTAAAGGAACCAGGGCAACTGTTAATAAAATTATGAGACCCTTAATAACTTTCCCTAGGTTATGGCTGACACGAGCTTACCTGCCTGGTGGCAGATGCTGTTTCCAGGCGATAAATTTTATGCTGTTATTGCAGGTGTGAGGTAATTTAATACGGAGTAATAATAAATAAATTGAATAGTGTCATTAATGAATGTGTATGATTTCTGGTTGTTTTTTTGTTTTCTGAGAATAACTAAGATATTGTTTGATTTAATTCTGTCCTTTGTTTCTACTCAGAGGCATGGGAATCCCTCGACTGTGGCTATGGGTGATATTAGTATCGATAGAGTGGTTTCTTGTCATTGAGGTGAATAGAGTGATAGTCAAAGATGTTTCTTCTGTAGGCAATTTTATAGTTAATGGCGGATACGAATCTGTTGCTGAAAGTATTTTGGAAGATATAGGGGGAGGTGATAATGAAAAAAACCTGTATGAAAAGGTGGAGTCTGTAATTTCGCAACAGGCACTTGGTGAGGAATTGCTTGCTGACCCGCTCAAGATCCTTTCTCTGCATGAAATAAGCGCTGTTCACGATGGGGCGCTGTTCGCAGCTTTGTCCATACATTACAACCTTTGTATTGGAACAATACGATCTCTTGGTGGAAACTCTGGATACGTATTGGAATGCTATAGGAAGCTGGTCAGTGGGGAGGCTGTTGGCGTTTATCTTGCCACTGAGACCGCTTATGGAAATAATGTCATTTCTCTTCAGACGGAGGCCAACTATTGTTTAGAAGAAAGGGCCTTCATGCTGAACTCCCCTAGTGATGCCTCTTTCAAGTTTATGCCAAATACATCCCTCTGCTGTCTTCCAAAAATAGCTGTGGTGATGGCTCGCCTAAAGGTCAGGGGCGAAGATTTTGGGGTGGTTCCTTTTTTGATGCCGCTACACGAGGATGGCCATTTAAGGTCTGGTGTTAGAGTTACGGAAATTGGCTATAAGCCTGGGTTTGGCCTGGACAATTGTATTACCAGTTTCGATAATGTGTCTATTCCCTATGAGTCTATGCTGAGTGAAGGAATTCTTTCACTAAAACAAGAAGATGGCACCGTGACTTTACATGAAGAAAGTTCCAGGAAAAGATTTCTAATGGCCATGCAGCGAGTTCAGTTTGGAAAAGTATGCATGGCTGTCGGTGGGCTTGGTGTCGGAAAAGCGTCTCTGTATATAACCTCCAAATACGGAAAGCGACGTAAGACTTTCTCAGTAGAGGGAGATGTTCCCCTGGTGCGTTATCATTCATTCTCCAACCAGCTCGTGGAGTACGCCGCCGGAGTTATAGTCCAGTCATTCTGGGCATTTGATCTTGGTCTTCAGGCTTTTGAATATGAGAGTAAAAGAGGTTCTATTCCAGAGAGGTTGAAAACTGAGATAGCTATCTCAAAGTCGTTGACAACGTGGTTCGCTCGGGATGTCGTGGTGAAATGCCGGGAACTTTGTGGTGCCCAGGGGATGTTCTCTATGAATAAGTTTCCCGGATACTACGCCATGGTCAATGGCTGTATTACTGCAGAAGGGGATAACCTGGTAATAATGCAAAAGGCCGCACGGGACCTTCTCAGTACGTCTCCAGAACTCCCCGACCGTCCAGAGAGTCCGCAGGTGGCAGATCTTTTTGATATTTTGAAAGAGAATTACCTGTCTTTGCATTCCAGGGTTGGCAGCCTGCTATCGGTAAAAGAAAAGAGTGATTATTTTTCCCTATGGAACAAGGCTTCAGAAGATATGATGGACATGCTGAAAAGCCTTGGGGCAATGTATGCAGCCTGTTCAGCGGAGAAAAGTCTGAGGAATGAAAATCACCACTTGTTCCTGGTGGAGATATATCTTCTGGATTGCATTGAAAAGCTCTCGGCATCAATGGCTTTTCAGGGTTCCGTCAGCCTCGATTCGCTTCGCTCACTGCAGAGTCGGAAAGGGCGATTGGTATCTGAGAGGCGGAGCGAGATTTTGGATCTTATCGATCAATTTGGTTTGGATAAGGTTGGACTGAAAACACCGATTTCCCATGGAGACTATGTGGAGTGGTATTCTCGCCAACACAATGAAGGTGTAGAAAGTGCCAGGCAGTAATTGTGTTTGCTTAGACGAGAGGGACACAGCTAAGCTCTGGATCCCTGTCTTTTGTCCGGGGTCTAGTGGACCGCTCGCAAAGTTAGGTAACAGTTCGTTTCGCCAAATCGTCCAGCTCTGCGTTGAGAAAACTTGAAATAACGCTGTTATTCCAGCGCTTTCTCGCCTTGATCTGAACGATTCTTTGTTACCGAACTTTACCAGCGGCCCACTAGTGGTCCATGCGGTAAATTCAGTAACACTATCTCTTCGCCGCAGGCCCCAGTGCTGCGTTGAAAAAGCTTGAATTAGCGCTGCTAGTCCTGCGCTTTTTCGCCTTGCCCTGGAACCTGTGGCTGTGAGCTAGAGTCACCGAATTTACCACATGAACCACTAGTTTTTGAGGAAAGCTTTTTCCGTGGAAAAATCAGCCCCCGTGCCGGCTTTTACTATCCAATGACGCCCACAGATGGGTATACATCAGCGCAACGCGGTGTGCCAACTGCTCGTTGGTGGCGCTGCCCTTGTGGCCACCCTCGAGATTCTCGTAGTAATCCACGCGCTGGCCCATGGCCTCCATCTTCGCCGCCATTTTGCGGGCGTGGCCGGGGTGGACGCGGTCATCGCGGGTGGAGGTGAAGAAGAAGGTCGAGGGGTAGTCGGTGTCCTTTTCCAGGTTCTGGTAGGGCGAGTACTCCTTGATGAAGCTCCAGTCGTCCGTGTCCGGGTTGCCATATTCCCCCATCCAGGAGGCGCCGGCCAGCAGTTTGTTGTAGCGCTTCATATCCAGTAGCGGCACGCCGCAGATTACCGCGTTGAACAGCTCCGGGCGGCGCGTCATGCTCGCACCTACCAGCAGGCCGCCGTTGCTGCGGCCCTCGATGCTGAGGCGTTCCGGCGCGGTGATCTTGCGCGCGATCAGGTCTTCCGCCACTGCGGCAAAGTCCTCGAAGGATTTTATCCGGTTTTCCCGCAGCACCGCTGCGTGCCAGGCCGGGCCGTACTCGCTACCGCCGCGGATATTCGCCAGCACATAGACACCGCCGCGCTCCAGCCAGAGTTTGCCGTAGGCGCCGTTCAGTGCCTCGTAGGAGCCGGAGTAGGAGGGCAGCAGCGCATTGCGGAAGCCGCCGTAGGAAAACATGTGCGTCGGGTTGCTGCCGTCGAATTCGGTATCTTTCGCCATCACCGCGAAATAGGGCACCCGGGTGCCGTCGGCGGACTCGGCGAAGTACTGCTCGATCTTGAACCTGCTGCCGTCGAAGGTGGGCGACTGCACCAGGATGCGATCCAGCTTGTCCGCCCCGGCGTTGTAGTGATAGAGGGTCGGCGGCGTGACGAAGTTTTCCCAGCGGAGGTAGGTGTTGCCGTTTTCATCGTCGTAGGTTGCGATACCGAGCTGGCCGTTGTCGGGGAAGGGGATTGCGGTGCGGGTAAAACCCTCGTCGCCGGGAGTGTAAAAATAGGCACGGCCCTTGACGTCATCTAGCATGGTCACCAGCACACCGGCGCCGGAAACCGCCACGGCATTGACCACCTCTGTCTCGGTGGGCGTTACCAACCCGGAAACCTGTGCCTCTCCTTCCACCAGCGCATCCAGGGAGACCAGCACCAGGCTGCCCAGTGGCCAGGTTTTGTCGCGGACTTTCCAGTCTTCGTTCAGCTTGACCACCAGGGAGCCGCCCAGCGCGCCGTGAATGACCGCGCTCTCCGGGAGGTCCAGCGGCAGCACTTCGCCATTGCGGTAAACGGAGCTGCGGCTGTGCCAGAAATCCAGCGCTTCGCTCAGCAGCAGTGCGCGCTCAT
Source organism: Microbulbifer halophilus (assembly GCF_026183675.1). Lineage (GTDB taxonomy): Bacteria > Pseudomonadota > Gammaproteobacteria > Pseudomonadales > Cellvibrionaceae > Microbulbifer > Microbulbifer halophilus. The sequence goes on along the minus strand of NZ_JAPIVK010000042.1, from coordinate 11,187 downwards.
CCCCGGAACCGACATCCACCGGGCGCAGCCATACGGAATCCGTCGGGACTTCTTTCACTACTTTCGCATCCGCCAGCGGCCGGCCGCGGTCCCACAGTTTTACCCGGCGGGCGTAACCGGAGTCGGTCGCGGCCTGCTCGCCCCTGGCGCTCGCCAGCAGAACCGTATCCTCATCCACCCAGACGGCGGACTGCTTGGCCATGGGGGAATAGAAACCGCCGATAACGAACTTCCTGCGCTTGGCGTTGAACTCGCGTAGCTCCACCGCGTCGCCGCCGCCCTCGGACAGCGCCAGCAGGCAGCGGGTCTGGGCATCGTCCTGGCAGGTCATGCCCTTGAATACCCATTTCTTGCCTTCCTCCACGGACAGGGCATCGATATCCAGCACCGTCTGCCAGTCGTCGCTGCCGCGATCGAACTCGTCCGCCTCGATACGGCGGTAAAGGCCGCGCGGGTTGTCTTCACTGTGGTGGTTTTCGTACAGCCAGTCGCCTTTCTGGCTGAGCTTGGGCAGGCGGTCCTCGGCACTCAGCGCGGCCAGGGCATCGGAGTAGAGCGACTTGTACAGATCGCTCTCGGCCAGGTGGGATTGGGTCCGGGCATTGTGCTTCTTGACCCATTCAATGGCTTTCTCGCCTTCCACATTCTCGAGCCACAGGTAGGGATCCTCGGCCCCAAAGGCTGACTGTGCAGACAGCGCAGTCAGCGCTGCAACGGCCAGGTTGCGAAATTTTATACTCATATTTTTCCAGCCTGTAGAGATTCGTATCGGACAGTCAAATGTCGCGAATGGTCCGCGGGACAGAATAGGTAAAGAGAGGTGGTTGTGTAAAGTTTGTGCGACTACAAACGGTTCATTTTATCCGGCCCGCCTGGCACGCAGACTCCCCGGAAAACTGAAGATCGCGCGCCCAGCGGAGCGCCCCTGCCCGCCACGACAAGAATCAGTGCCGTTGCCAGCAGGGAGGTATGCCCGGAAAACTCCATCCATGCCAGGTGCTCCAGGCCTACTGCAAAGAAGTAACTGTTGCTGGCCACCAGAAAAAATGCCAGCGCGATGGTATTCAGGCGGGTAACCAGCCCCAGTACATAGATAACACCGAAGAGCACTTCTGCCGATCCCGCACAGAGAATGAAAACCCTGTGATTGAAACTCTCAAAGAAGTACTGCATGAAATTTACCGAGGAAAACTCATTCAGGAACGCCATTGCCATATGTGGGTTCAGAATCTTTTCCGAGAACCCCAGGAAAATAAGAGAAACCCCGAGACTGATACGCAGGATGGAAACCGCTACCGGGAAAATGTCCCCGCGCCCCTCCGCAATTGTAGGGAGCTCACGGCGATAACCACCGGCCAGCCTCCAGATCGCGATAAACAACAGGATGCCGGGAATATTCACATATTCGAGGCAGGGAAGAACTCCCTCGGAGACAATCAGGTAACCGTACAGGCAGCCGAGAAGCGCAGTGGATACCAGTAGCCACCGCCCCATCACCAGTGCGGCTCCCGCGCCCGCCTGGAGAGCCATTATCAACGGCAGCTTTCCGTCGGGATGAAAATGCGGGGCAAACAGGCTGCCCTGGAGGGAGCTGAGCAAAAGCGATAGCCCGAACACAAACCTCAGAATCCCGGCCAGCGTATCGGGTGGAATACGAACAATAAATCGATCCCGATATCCCGCTTTGCTGAGATACCTGTCCAGTTGTACAGCGAGGAGCAGCACAACGAGAAAGCCCAGTATGATGAGGAGAGTGGCTCTCTCCCCAATCCTGTACGGATCGGCGAAAGAGTCTTTCAGGTTTCTATCGACAAACCAGTTGACATGCGCAAAAGCGCTTCCGCATAGAAATAACGTAAAGAATCCGCACCACCTCATAGAACCATCCGTAGACCGAAGACAGATAGAAGATGACCTTTCCCTTTTGCGGGGAAGAGTCGTAAATGTGGTGCGTGTATATTTTATTGTTTTTATGAATGAAGTGCCGATGGGCCTGGAGGGAAACAAGTAAATTTATTATTTATATGATAATTTCCCTCCGTCACGGCGCCCGTTTGAGCGGGAGGAATCCTACTACACCTTGATCTTCAACAAGGAAAATATGGCGCAGGATCCTTCGTGGAATACAAATGGCGGGCGGGGCTGATCGGGATAAACTGGAAAGCTGTATTTTATCGGTTTGTATGTAAAAAATTGCCTATCCGGCCCGGTGAAGAAAATATTCTCGAGGAGGTTATGATCGTCATTCCGGACTTGATCCGGTACCGGGATGACGGTTCCGATGGGAGAGCTTTGGTCAAAACAGTCTTGAGGCGATTCATATCCCGCACTGATTTGTGGAGACAGGCTGTCTCGATACGAAACTGTTATAGCTTCCGTTTGAAAAACTCGACCACGGCAGTGTTCATCCTTCCGTGCCACGACACCCGGTCAAAGCCTTCCGGATCTTCACAGATACGGGGCGCGGATTCTTCGAGACCAGGGGGGCAGGGTGTCAGGTAGGCGAAGTGCCCGGCGCCCCGCGCTATCTGGTAGTCCGTCAACTGCGGCAATGCTGCCCGGGCTTCCTCCACATGCTGCAGTTCCACGCCATCGCCGCCATTCTCGGAAGCCCATAGCTGCACGGGTGTGCGCACCGATTCCAGGCCGGGAGTATCAAACAGGTTCAGGGGATCCATGACCACCGCAGCGCCGATGCGCGAATCCGTATTGGGCGCGATCCGTGCGCCGCCGGTTTTGAGCCGGCGGCACTGCCAGTCTACAAACGACCACCAGTGCCTGCAGAAGCGCTCGGTGCTGGCAGGAACACTCGGCACGGCGCCGGACAGGATCAGTGCAGTCGTTCCGCCGCGTGAAAAGCCCATAACGCCGATCGCCCCGGGGTCCAGTTTTTCGCGTTTTTGCCAACTCTCCAGCATAAAAGAGATTACGCGGCTCACGTCACGAGGACGGGATTCAAAGATACTCAACTCATGCGCTCCAGAATCATCGCCGTAGAAATCCCCGGGGTGGTTCAGGGTGGCGACGACAAAGCCCGCATCGGCCAGGGTCGTGGCGGTATCGTGATGCCCGAGGAGGGAGCCTCCATAGCCGTGGGAAATCACAACCAGGGGCAGGGACTGGCCCGTAATAGCGCAATCCCGCACAGCCTGCACGCTATAGGGGCCGATCTCTGATGAGCCCGAAGCGTTTGCACAAGGGGTCCAGACCATCGCTTCTATGGTCGGTTCCCCGTCGGCAGCGGGGACTTCGAGTGGTTCAAAACCCGCTGCGAAAACGCCATCGGCTACTGTGAACGAGAGGAGTAGCAGTATGCCGGAAAGCGATCCGACGCGGGACCAGGAAGGGACGGCTTTGAAACCCATCCGCGGCATCCCCGCGCCCAGGACGCGCATGAAATATTCGAAGTATCTTTTCTTCCAGAGCATCTGTTCAACGAACCCTTTTTTATCATTATCTCCTCGCCGGGCTCAGCATACCGCATTGCCATTGTGCAAAGCTGGGAGCAGCGTAATGCCAGGTGGTATATCACGCCACATATTGCCGGTCATTGAACGCGGCAGTGGCGGGGGAGCAAAGCCTTCCCTTTTCGGTATCAATCGAGAAGGGCGTTATGCTCACCGGGCCGCCCTGGGCCTGAACCGCTTTCAGTCCAGTAACGCCGGCATACCTCGATAAAGTCCCGGGCTACCGAGCTCAGCTTTCGATCCCGGCGATAGAACAGGCCCACCTGGCGCTCGATGCGGGCGAAGTCGAACTCCTGCAGCGCCCGGAAGTGCTGGATATGCGACAGCTGCCGCGTCACCTCGGTGCTGATATAGCCCACGGCCAGGCCCCGCTCGATCAGGTTCAGACGCACATTCAGGCTGCTGATCTGCCAGATCATCTGGAAGTTGTCGCGCAGCTTCTCCTGGTAGGGGCGCTGGTCCGGTTCGTCCAGCGACGACACCACCAGCGGGATGCGCCGCAGATCCCCGGCGGTCATCTCCGCGCGGTAGAGCGGGTGCGCCGGGCTGATCATCAGCAGGCGGTGCTCGTCGTACAGCGGCTCGGTGCTGAACCGGTCCATCCGTGTCTGGAAGGGCCCGAGCCCCATCTCCACCTCGCCGCTCATCACCGCCGGGACTATGGCGCGGGAAGGCTGTTCCACCAGCTTCAGCCGGGCCTCCGGCCAGCGGCCGATAAAAGTGTGGATCAGGTCCGCGCCGGCAAAGCGGTTGTTGGTGCTGTCGATGGCGACGCTCAACTGCTGGTCCAGGCCCCGCGCCAGCCGCGAGAGATCCGCCAGCACCGTCTGTTCCTGCTGCAGCTGGTCGTCCACATGGCGGTAGAGGCGGCGGCCCGCCCGGGTCAGTCTCACAGGCCGGTCGCGGACCAGCAGCGGCTGGTTCAGCTTCCCCTCCAGTTGCTTGATGGCCTGGCTGACGGCGGACTGGGTCAGGTGCAGCTCCTGGGCCGCGGCGCGAAAGCCGCCGGAGCGGGCCACCGAGTGAAAGATACGCAACTCGCCGCTTTCCAGGCGCATGATAAGTCCTGCTAATCATTCGTTTATAAGGTTTAATTAGATTAACAGCGGCACTGGCTTTTTAATAGCGCCATCACAGGCAGAGTGCGAGGAAATTGTCATGACCGAGGAAATCAACGCCGGTCTGGAAGGCGTCATTGTGGGTGCCACGGAATTGTCCAATGTGGAGGGCGAGATCGGCCGGCTGACCTACCGCGGGGAATCAATCGAGACCCTGGTACAGCGGGACTTTGCCGCCGTGCTCAACTGGCTGATGACCGGCGAATGGCTGGATGCGGACCAGTGCGGGGAACTGGACCGCTGGCTGGCGGACGAATCCGAGCTGAACGCGGTCGAGAGCCGCGTACTGGAACAACTGCCCCGCGATACCCACCCGATGGCGGCACTGCAGGCCCTCGCGCCCATCGTCGACCTGGTGCCGACAGGGCAGGCGCCGGCCTGGCTGGACGAACAGTGGGTACCCGGCATGGTCCTGGCGGCCCGCATCAACGCCGCCGTGCGCGTGTGGCACAACCTGAGCCAGCGCGGCGAGGTTTTCGCCGTGCCCGCCGGCCTGGGCTTCCAGGAAAAACTGCTCTACGGCATCAACGGTAGCGCGCCCGGCGCCCAGGCCCTGCAGGCCATCAACACCACCCAGATACTGCAACTGGACCACAGCTTCAACGCCGGCACCTTCGCCGGCCGGGTGATCGCCAGCACCGGCGCCAGCCTGTCCGCCAGTGTCGCCGGCAGCCTGGGCGCACTGTCCGGCCCGCTGCACGGCGGCGCCGACGAGGCGGCGGTGACCATGGCCCGCGAGATCGGCAGCCCGGAAAAAGCCGATGGCTGGGTGCGCGATGCCCTGGCCAACAAGGTCAAGATCATGGGTATGGGTCACCGCGAATACAAACGCCTGGACCCCCGCGCCGCCATCCTCAAGCCCATGGCCCGCCAGTTCTGCGAAGGCACCGAATGGCAGACGCTGATGGAGACCCTGGTCGCGGTGGAAGACACCTGCCAGGACGTTTTCAGTGCCAAGGGCAAAGAGATCCACGCAAACCTGGAGTTCTACAAGGGCGCCGTCTACCTGGCGCTGGGCATTCCGGAACGGTATTTCACTTCGCTGTTTGCCTGTAGCCGGGTGTTCGGCTGGATTTCACACTTCCACGAGTTCAATCGGGAACCGCGGTTGATTCGGCCGCGTGCGCTCTATACGGGGCGTTGAGCCGAATGTGGAGAGGCGCAGCCAGCCGGAAACCCGATAACGGTGCAGTGCCCATCAGCGATCGGGGCCGGTGAGTATGCCGCTGCGCTTCTCTACTGCGAGATTCGCAATCGGGTTTACCGTTGCCACTGCGTCAGGGCACCTATTCGGGGAGCTGCATCAATTACCCAATTGCCCATTCGGCTGAAGACGCTTTTTCCCCCGTTGCTGCAGCAGTAAAGTCTCCAGCTCCCTGATCACGGTTTCGTGGGCGCGTTTCTGGCCGCAAGTGCCGGCCAGGTTGATGCTTTCCAGCGGATCTTCACTCAGGTTGTACAGTTCGAACTCCGCCGGACCTCCTTCGGGCTGCAGCAGGGTGCTCTGGTCCGGGTTGCTCGCACCGCCCCAGAATTTCGGGTTGCTGTAGTAACGCGAGTATTTCCAGTGCTGCGGGTTTCCATGCTCGTCCGGAAGATCCGTGATGACGGTTTCCACATGGCAGGGCTCGGAGACCGGGGTGTAGGGGTTGCCGCGGGGGTTGACGTCGGTCAGGCCATCGCTGACTTCGTCATCGGTCATGAAGTACAGCGCTTCGCTGCCGCCGCCACTCTCGCCGCCACTACTCACCAGCTCGGAAAGATCCGCTCCCACCAACGGATGCACTTCGGAGTGGCTGGGCTTGAGTTGGTCGGCGGCCTCATCCCGGTCGATACCGGCCAGGCCCATCAGTGTCGGCACGATATCCACATGGCTGCTCAGTGCCTGGCTGTGTTGTTGTCCGCTGAACAATTCCGGGTTGGAAATGATGAAGGGGACGTGCACCGTCTCCTCGTAGGCGTTGTACCACTTCTGGTGCATGCCGCCGTGTGCGCCCAGCATATCGCCGTGGTCGGAGGTGTACACCACGATGGTGTTCTCGAAAAAACGGCTGTTGCGCAGGCGCTGGTAGACCTTGTGAATCTCCCGGTCGACCACGCATTGCAGGTGATAATACAACTGGAAGTATTGGGGAATGGTGGGGTTGCGAAAGAACATTTCGCCGTATTTCTCGACATAGTCCTTTTGTGCCCTGGGTTTGGAAGACAAGTCCTCGCATCGTGTGGGAGGCATCGGCAGCTTCAGGTTCCTGATGAAATCGGGGAACTGGTAATCGTAACCGAAGGATAGCCAGGGCGTACCGAAAAATACGATGTCGTGCGGGTTGGTAAACGAGGCCACCGTCAACCAGGGTTGATCGCTATCGTCCTTCTCCAGGTCGTCCAGCAGCCGGATGATCTGGTTGGCAAAGCCCGGATCGCGGTTGATTCCCATATTGGCCTGCGCGGCGCCGTGCGGGTCGGGACCTATCCAGCCGTCGAAACCGAAATCCTGCAGCTTGTTGGCGGCCTTGTACAGCTCCGTGGCGCGCGGTATCGGGGTGCCGTCGCTCTCGGTACTCATCATGATATTGACGCTGCCGGGTAAAATGATGTCCGGATGCGAGAGATGCCATTTGCCCCGGTAGAAAGTGCGGTAACCACCGGCTCGAAAGTAATCCCCCATGGTCGGCACGGTATTGGGATCCAGATAGAACATATCCGGGTCATACCACTGTTTGGCCATGCCCGAGGTCTGTGAGACGCCGTGGAGGGAAGGGTACTGTCCGGTGTAAATACAGGCCCGGCTCGGGCTGCAGGCGGTACTGGCAGCGTAGTGCCGGTGCATCTCCAGGCTGTTTTCACGCAGGGCTGAAACACCGTGCAGGTGGTCCCGGCGAAGTTTCCGAAGCTCCTCTTCCTCGTATACCGGCGGGTAGCGTTCCTCATCCGTGGTGATGATCAGGAAGTTCCACCGTCTGTTGTTCGTTGTCATGATTGATCGTCCTTGATTCACGGGTAATTGGGTGTTGTCAGGAGGCGAAAAAGATTGCTGAATAACCAATGCGAGAAGAGGGGGAACTTATGGGTTCTCGGCTGTAGACTTCCATGCTAGTGGATCGCTGGTGGCTGTTGTAGGCCAATGACGGAATATGCCTCTTCTATTGGATACGGGTTTACCAGTATTGGTTGTTTTTACGTGACCGAGGTGGCGTGACAGGAAAAAGGGGCGACATTTTAGAGTGTCGGCGATTTTGTATAGACGAATATAGTTGAATAGGGCGGGCGAGCCTTTTTCGTTGGTATGCCGTAGTTCGAAATCAGCCGCCAGCTATCAGTGGTTGAGCGACCTTCTGAATAACTTCCCAGCATTCCCGAGGGTTACTTTGCAAGACAAAGTGGCTTCCCTCAACTTCTCTTATCGCCAAGTCAGGGCAGACACTCTTGAAGAATTCTGCTGCTCTTGGGGAAACCAGCTTGTCATCTTTAGGGCGAATATAGGTGCAGGGAATATCGATCTTCTGGCCCGGAACCTGGAGCGTGGAGACCTGCCTGAGCCTGTGGCGCAGTACCGCGTTGTCCACTTTACCTAAGGATTCTTTGAGACGATCCGTCAGTGCCCTGGTGCTGGCACGGCCAAATGCCAGCTTTCCGATAATGGGGGAGGGGACCAGGCCGCTTTTGAGAAGTTGTGGTGGCAGGAGCGGGGCAATCCGGGCCAAAGCCGATGGTTTGGTCAGAAAGCTGGCTGCGAAAACGATATGCCGGATGTTTGAGATCTGTTTTTGGGCGATCTCGTAGGCAATCCTGCCGGAATAGGATTCGGCAACAATGATTGTGTCGTCGTCTCCGATCCTGGAGAGGGCGTGTGCTGCCTGATCCGCATAGCTCAGGCAAGGCTCCTGCCTTAGTGACAATGGCGTCACTTTGTATCCGCCTGGTACACAGGCGACAAACGGCTCGAACAGCGAGCCGGTGCCGTCCATGCCTGGAAGTAAGAGAATATTCAACAGTTACCTTTTCCTACGTCAGTCTTAAGGGCTGCTATATAGTATCAACCAAGAAGAGCTTCGCGTTATAAATAGATCTGTTCCCCTTTATTTTGGCCGGTTTTGAGCGCATTCTTAGGCATCTCCTTCTTCTCGTCCGGGCCGTTTGCCAGTAAAAACCGCCAACTGATCAGCGAAAGCTCGCCTGTAGGCGGGCCGCGCTTCGCCGCGGGCGACATAGGCGGAGAGATTCGGGTATTCATCCAGCATACCCGATGACTTCAGCCGGAGCAGCACTGACACCATCATCAAGTCCCCAGCGCTGAATGCACCGTCGAGCCAGTCGGCATTGCCAAGGTGAGCGGAAAACTGTTTCAAGCGGGTTCGCACACGCTCCTCGACTAAGGGCAGGCGTTCCATACTCCAAGGCTTGTCGCCCTCCAGAAGCTTGGCGTTTGCGAGTTCAAGGATCGGCGGTTCCACCGTGTTGACCGAGGCAAACATCCACATGACCGCGTGCGCCCGTGCATTAGCATCTTCCGGCAGCAGCCCCGCGTGGCGCTCGGCGATATGGAAGGCGATCGCACCTGTCTCGAACAGGGCGAGATCGCCTTCCTCATAAGTCGGAATCTGGCCGAAAGGATGAAGTGCCAGATGCGCGGGTTCCTTCATCGCACGGAATGAGACAAGGCGAACCTCGTAGGGTTGGCCCACTTCTTCCAGCGCCCAGCGAACGCGCATATCACGCGCCAGCCCCTGGCCGCGATCGGGTGACTGTTCAAAGGCAGTTATGATGGGGGGCATTCTATTCCTCCTGGTCGATTTTGCAGTAACACCCAATAGTCGAACGGTGAAAGGGCAAATCGACATATCATCGTGGGGATTGCCACTGGGCGTCTGTTAATGGCTATCAAAGCTGACCCACCTCTGGCTGTAGTGGCATAGTGAATGCACTGCTGGGCTTCGGCTTCATCGACCAGCGCGAGAACCTCGTGTTCATCGGGCCGCCCGGTGTGGGCAAGACCCACCTGGCCATTGGGATCGGCCAGAAAGCGGTCCAGGCCAGCTACAAGCTCGCACCGCACTGGCTGCCTGCCTGGCGTATGTGGATCTGAACCCAGTCCGCGCAAGGATGGCGGAGATGCCCGAGACATCGGAACACACCTCCATCAAAAAGCGTATCGAGGCCGCAAAAGAGGGGCAGCAGCCGGCGTCGCTGTTCCCCTTTGCCGGAAATCCCCGATCCGCCATACCAGAGGGATTGCCCCTGGGCCTGCAGGATTATCTGGAACTGGTAGACTGGAGCGGGCGCTGCCTGCGCGAGGATAAGCGCGGGGCCATCGACCAGAAAGCGCCGCCGATCCTCGAGCGATTGCAGATCGATCCCAGGCACTGGTTGTACCTGAACAGAAATTTCGAAAGCCGCTTCAGATCGCTGGTGGGCGCCGCCCATTCGGTGCGCGCGGCGTGTGAGCACCTCGGTAAGCGCTGGGCCCACGGCATTCGCGACTGTGAGCGCTATTTCTCGCCGCCGCCGGCGTCCTGACTTTTAACCTCTCCTTTGAATAGCGCCCTCGCCAGTATGCGACCAGGAGTTTCTGTGCTCGGGCAATACTTTTTGGCGCCGATATAAACGAGTTGACTGCCAGACCGACCTGCTACCGTAGCCACAGCAGTTAATGAGTGAAAGTAAGAGCATTTCTCTTTGACTTTTCAATTTGTGGCTGTCCCTTTTTGGTGTTGTTACAAAGCATCAGATTACGCCCTTTGACTCTAAAGCCATCAAAACGGGACCAATGATAAAGCAGTAAAGTAGCGCCAAATTGCGTGCTGTCTTAGGCTGAACTTTCAGTGCGAACCTTGATGCTACAGACAAGAGTGCCATTAGGAATAGGAAAAACAATGGGACCATAGAGAAGACCACTATGGAGAAAACCGCCATAATTCCCCCAATAAGCCCGCCCACGAGACTGAGGACTAAAGCTATTTGATACGTTTCAAGCTTCTGTATATCAAACGCATTGAAAGGCATTGCCATGTGACGTAGTTGCTGGAACTGAAAGTTGGTGAGAGCATCCATGCCAAGTAACAACCAAGGTCCTAAAATAAGTAGGCCAGCGATTGAAAATTGCTCTTTTACACTTTTCCGAAAATCAGTGCCAAATTGCATGACTAACCACAAAACGATAAACAAACCCGGCAAAGAATTGAAAAACGAGTCGGATTCCGCAGGGCTAATCACATAAAACAAAGCGATAAAGATCAAGGCAGTTACACCAAAAATGTTACGTAACGCCTTCAGGTCTTCCTTGTAATCTGCATAAGCGCGCCATCGTAGGAAAAACAATCCGGCATTTGAAAGGGTCTCCAGGCTCTTTCTACCTTCTTGGGTTTGCCGAATACTCGATTCTCCGGCTACGAGGCCAGAAAAGATCTGCAAGGTGACCAAAATACTAAACAGCAAAACTCCGTCCTATGCTTTGTAACGCTGATGTTCAGGGGCAGGCTGCAATATGCGGCTTTTGCGCAATAATGGGAGCGCAGCGACCGCGCAAAAGGTGCATATTGTAGCCTGTCCCCTGCAACGAATTGTGTACGCCCAGCATGGGCATGAACTAATGGGGTGAAAGTCCC
>NZ_JAPIVK010000041.1 GCF_026183675.1 Microbulbifer halophilus | reverse complement strand
CGCCGACTGGTTTCACGTGCCGGTCTGGACGCAGTTGCCAAACAGATCGAAACCGGACTCGATGGCTCTGGAGAAGCCCGAGCACTGGTTGTTTTTCTGTGACCAGGGGGAACGCGGAGTCAGGCTTTCGGCTTTGTTGCGGGCGCGCGGTCACAGGGTGACGGAAGTGCATAGGGGAGATGGCTTCCGAGCCGATGGCGAGCGAATAACGATCCGTCCGAACGCCCCGGATGACATGCAGCGGCTGATGGCGCATGTCTGGACAGGGGAGCCATTGCCCTCCCGCATAGTGCATGCCTGGGCCCTCGATCATTGCGGAGAGGATTACTCGCGCAGCCAGACAATCGGTTTCTACAGTTTGCTGTATCTGGCGCAGGCGCTCGGCGAGAAGATCGAAGACGAGACGGTATCCCTGACCATTCTAACCAGCGGGCTAGCCGACGTGACCGGCGACGAACAACTGGACCCGCTCAAGGGCAGTGTGCTGGGGCCGGCTGCGGTCATCCCACAGGAATACCCGTCTATCACCTCTGTACTGGTCGATGTCGGCGGCAATGTTTCGGATCTGTCGGTATATGCGGAGCTATTGTCCGTGCCAGCTGTTTCTGGTGAACGAATCGCGCTGCGCGGCGCCCACCGATGGATGCAGGATACGTCACCCCTACCTCTGGGTGAAACCTCAGCCGCGCCCCGCTGGCGGGAGGGCGGCGCCTACCTGATTGCCGGAGGCTTCGGCGGCCTTGGAATGGTGTTCGCCGAGCATCTCGCCCGCAACTACAAGGCGAGGCTGGCCCTGCTTGGGCGTGCTGAGCTCCCCGAGCGCGAGCAGTGGGCGGAGACCCTGGCCGAACTCGGCGATGCGCATCCGACGGGCATTCGCATCCGTCAGGTGCAAGCGCTGGAGGCACTTGGTGCGGAAGTCTTGCCCATCGCCGTGGATGTCACGGACCCCGCCTCCATGCACTCGGCCGTTGCGCGCGCGCGCGACCGCTTCGGCTCCCTGAACGGTGTGATGCATGCAGCGGGTGTCGCCGGGGGCGGGATCATGCAGCGGCGCACCGCTGAAGAAGCGGCAGCCGTGCTGGATCCCAAGGTCCGCGGAGCGCAGATACTGCTCGAAGCCATAGCAGAGGACTCGCCGGATATCGTTCTGCTTCACTCCTCGCTGTTCGCCGTCACTGGCGGTCCGGGGCAGGTGGACTACTGCGGAGCGAACAACGCGCTCGATCTGATGGCGCGCTCGTACGCACGCGGCGGTCTGCCGGTAATCTCCTTGAACTGGGACGGCTGGAGCGAGGTCGGCATGGCGGCGCGCGCCGCCGGCGCCGAGTCCATTCGCCTGGCATCGTCTGCCCAACACCCGCTGCTCGACGATTTTGCACGCAGCGGTGACGGAGGAAAATTCACGCTGCGGCTCGATGCGGACCGACACTGGATCGTCGACGAACACCGTATGAACGATATGCCCGTTATGCCCGGAACGGGTTTGCTGGAAATGGCATTGGCGGGATTCAGGCAGTTGGAGGGAGGCCAGGGCCCCCTGGAACTGCGCGACGTTTTATTCCTCTCCCCACTGACCGTCGACTCGGATCGCGGCACCCATGTTCGGCTCCTTCTCGATACCGAAGATGAAGGCATGCACTTTCGCGTTCAGGCACAGGGGGCAAGCGGCTGGAGCGACCATGTGCGCGGCCTGGTCGCGTGCAGCGCCGCCGCGCCGGACACCCGGGACCTGCAGGCGCTGAGAGGGTGTCACCCGCACAGCGAAAGTTTCGTCGGGCGGGAGGCGGATTTGCTGCCGCAGGATGGCTGGCTCAGACTCGGCTCGCGCTGGCATAGCGTCAAGCGTATCGACGCGAGCCAGAGCGAAGCGCTGGTCGAGCTCGAGCTGCCGCGCGAAGCGCGGGAGGACGCCGCCGAGTTCCTGTTGCACCCCGCACTGCTCGACCTGGCGACGGGCCTGGCGAACAGCCATTGGCTCGAGCGAAGTGCGGCCGCGCAGGCGCGCGGGACATTTCTGCCTTTCGGCTATCGGAAAATCACTGTCTGGCAAGCAATCCCTCCCCATTGTTTCGCGCACAGTCGCATTGCCTCCGGGCCTCGGGACATTGACGACAACCTGGCTCTGGATGTGCAGCTTCTGGATACAGACGGTGCCGTCCTCGTCGCCATCGAGGGGTTCACTCTGAAACAGGTCCAACCCGAAGCGATGCGTCCCGGTAGCGCGCCATCTGTCGCGGTCGCGGCCGCGTGGCAGGCGAATCCGGCCGGCATCGCCCCGGAAGAGGGGATAGAGGCAATGGACCGGGTGCTGGCACAGGCGGGCGGTGCGCAAGTCATCGTATCGACACGGCCACTGAGCAGCCTGCTCGACGAGATCCACAATCCGGAGCCGGTGGAGGATACGGGAGAGGAGCGCAACGAGCGCCCCTATCTCGGCAGTGAGTTTGCCTCGCCCCGCAATGACCTCGAACAGGCCATGGCGGCCATCTGGGAGGCGCTACTGGGGATTCAGCCGATAGGCATACACGACAACTTCTTCGAACTCGGGGGAGACTCACTTCTGGCCACCGAGATTCCGACCCGGGTACGGACGAGGCTCGGGCTGGGCATGGATCTCGCCCTGGTTTTCAAGGCGCCAACCGTGGCACAGCTATCGGAATTGCTGGCCGCCAAGACCTGGGCTGCCGGCGCGAAAGACGAGGGTGTCGCGGTGGCACCGAAGGAGGAAGAGCGCGAGGTCGGCACCCTATGACGAAGCTTCGCCAATTTCACTCGGTTGTTGTCGGTGGCGGCCCCGCGGGTATCGGGCCGCTGGTGTATGGGGCATGGTCGGGTCGCATCGACGAATTGCTCAAGCGCGGCCTGGCACTCGTGGAAGCGGGGCCAAGTCTGGGCGCCGGGTGCCTGAAACGCTATGCGATCAACTCGAATTCCCCGGGATCGACCTTCCTGGAATCGCTCGAGCACGGGATAGACGGCGGTCGACTGCATAGGGCGTCGGCTTCGCCGCTGCGTGCCGAGGTCGGTCGTTTCCGCGAGTCCGTACTTCCGCTGTCTCTGGCCTCTGAACTTCTGGATGTTATCGGCACAGATGTGGCTGCGGCGATATCGTCTTCGCCGGAATCGCGGCTGGCTCTCAATACCCGCGTCGATAGAGTGCGCATCCTGGGACCGAGCCGTTTCGAGTTGAGACTTGTTCCCAGCGACGGCAGCTCGGCCCCGGAGCACATCCAGTCCAACCATGTGCTCCTGGCCGCCGGCGGCGAGCCGCACGTGCCGGCCGAGCTGGGAGAAAGTCTGATGGCGGCATGCCGGCGCCGCGGCGTGCGCACCTTGCCCATGGCTGTTTGTTCGGACGAGCTGCTGACCGAGGCGGGCCGGAAGAGCGCGGAAGCCTGGCTGGACAATTTCGATTCACCGCAAGTGATCGTAGTCGGGGGCGGCCATAGCGCACTGTCCAGTGCCTGGCTCCTGCTCGAGCGCATGGCGGGCGATTTCCTCCTCGGGGCTGACGCAGTGCAGATTCTCCACCGTTCCCCCGTCAAGGTGTTTTACAAAACCGTGGCTATGGCGCAAGAGGATGGTTTCTCGGCTTTTGGCGCGGATGATATCGGCAGCAAGGGCGAAGTATTCCCGATCGGAGGGCTGCGAGGCGATGCGAAAGAACTGTTTCGGCGAATCGCCGGGCTGGCCGAAACGATCGAGCCCCGCGCCTGCCTGCGCCGCTTGCCGTCCAGTGCTCAGGAATGGGATCAGCTGGATATGGACTGGACAAACTTGGCGCTGGTGGTGTTCGCCACCGGGTATAGATTCCCGCGTCTGCAATTGTGCAACGCGCTCGGCGCTCCGGTTTCGTTGCACGGTGGCTTCACGGGTCGTTATGTCGACCAGGATTCACGCTTGTTGGATGCCTGCGGCGAGCCAATCCGGGGCCTGTTTGCCACCGGGGTGGCCAGCGGGTTTTCGCCTGTGGAGATGCTCAGTGGGGAATCCAGCTTCAAAGGCAAGGAAAACAGCGTGTGGCTGTGCCAACACCATTTAGGTGAGGCGTTGTTCAATACGCTGGTGGCGTGAGGAAGATCCAATGAATCAGAGAGCCACGACTGTGTACGAGTTGATAGCCGTGCTTGCGGCCCGCGACATTAAACTCTGGCTGGAGGGGGAGAGTCTGCGATTCAGCGCGCCTCCAGGCGTATTCGACGACGAGCTCAGGGCCGACGTTCAGCGCCATCGCGATGATATCGTCGCCTTGCTGAGGGAGGAGATGGCGGTATCGACGCCCTCGGAGATGCCGACTGCTCCGGCGTTGGAACGGCTGCCGCTTTCCGCTTCGGAGGAGCGCCTGTGGTTCCTGTATCGACACGAAGGACCCAGCCCGGCCTACAACGTGCTGGTAACCATGAGCCTCGACATACCGGTGGACATATCCTGTCATCGACGTGCGATAGGGACGCTGGTAGCCAGGCACGAGACCTTGCGCACGCGCTTTGCCGAGGAAGACGGCGTGCCTTTTCGAGTCGTCGATCAGACGTCGATGCCGGTCACCCCGCTCATCGACCTATCCGCGCTCGCAGATGAGACACTTGCGGCCCGGGAGGTCGACGGTCTGGTGAAGCGGGAGGAGCAACGCCTGTTCGCATTGGATCGGGACTTGCCGTTGCACTCCTGTGTCATTCGCCTCGGCGTTTCCCGGCATGTCCTGATGATGAACGTTCATCACATCGCCACGGATGCCTGGTCTTCCGGGATCCTGGCCCGGGAATATATGCAGCTGATGGACGCCTTACAGGCGGGCAGGGAGCCGCAACTGTCCGCGCCGGCAGCCGGCTACGCCGATTTCGCCTGGTGGCAGCAGAAGGAGCTCTGCGACGGGGGATTCGACACCCAACTGGAGTTCTGGAAAAACACACTGCGAGGCCTCCCCCCTCTGCTTGATCTGCCGACAGACAACCCACGACCGGCGGTCAAGCGATATGAAGGGGCTTCAGTCAGGCGCATGCTGCCGGCGGCCACTGCGGATGCGTTGAACGCGTTTTGCCGTCGGCAGGGGGCGACGCTCTTCATGGGGCTATTGGCTGTCTTCAAGGCGATGCTTGCCCGGTGCTGCGCCATGCAGGATATCGCCGTGGGAACCGCTGTTGCGGGGCGGCCGTTCCCGGAGCTTGCCAATGTGGTTGGGATGTTCACCAATACGATCGTAATCCGCACTAACGTGGATCAGCGGCAGAGTTTTTCCGAATTGCTCGGGACAGTTCGCGACAATACCTTCGCGGCACAAGCGAACCAGAGCATCCCCTTCCGGACGGTCGTTGAACACTGCATCGGAGAACGCGACCTGAGCTACACCCCGCTCTACCAGGTTTCCCTCGCGCTCAACAATGCCGCCGAACGCGAGGTAGTACAGCTCGCAGATACGGGGGAGCAGTTTTCGGACAACGACGGTATCATCTCGAATGCGGTGAAGGATGATCTCAGCCTGCAGTTCCGCCGTTTCCCGGAGGGGCTGGAATTCAAGTTGACCTACGATATCCACCTGTTTGAGCCCGACAGTGCCGAACGGTTGACGGTCTTCTACACGCAGTTGCTGGACCAGGTGCTCGCCGCTCCCGAAGTTCCGCTCGCATCCTTCGGTCTAATGGATGCCTCCATGCGCGAGCGAGTGCTCGATCTGGGCCGGCCATCCATCGACCGGGCACCGGAAGGGGGGGCTCTGGAAAACTTGTTCCGGCAACGATGTGATACGGCGCCAGACGCAATTGCGGTAGAGCACGGCGGTTTGCAACTCAGCTATGGCGCGCTCGACAGGGTGGCAGGGAGCTACGCATCCCGGTTGCAGTCCCTGGGTGTGGCGCCGCTGGACAGAGTCGCGCTGTGCGTAGATACGGCGGTCGACCTGGTGGCGGGAATGCTGGCCATTCTCGAGCTGGGCGCGGCCTATGTACCTCTCGATATAAAGCACTCCTCACAATCGATCGAGCACGTGGTCGCCGATACGGGATTGCGCGTGGTCCTGTGCAGCGCGTCGGCGGAAGCCGTTATGCCCAATGAGACGACCTGTGTGCGGATCGACCTGGCCGACATGAAGTCGGTACCGGATAGTGTGCGCAGGCACAGACAGGCCGCGCCGACACTGGACGGTTCTCATCCCGCCTATGTGATGTACACCTCTGGATCGACCGGGGCGCCCAAGGGTGTGGAAGTCCCGCACCGGGCGGTTGTGCGGCTGGTGCGTGGAAGCGACTATGTCGAGATCGGGCCCGACGACGTGTTCATGCAAATGTCGAATCACGCCTTCGACGCCGCCACTTTCGAGGTCTGGGGTGCGCTGGCGGGCGGGGCGCGTCTCGTCGGTGTGAATCGCGATCAACTGTTGGATCTGGAGCAGTTCCCGTTGTTGCTGCGCGACCACAAGGTTTCGGCGATGTTCATCACCGTCGCCTTGTTCAATCTGTTAATTGAGCTGGACCCGCAGGCGTTGTCCGAGGTAGATACTGTGGGCTTCGGGGGTGATGCGGCCAGCCCGGCGACCGTACGCCGGGTGCTGGAGGAGGGCAAGCCCCCCCGCCTGCTCAACTTGTATGGGCCGACCGAGAACACCACCTTTAGCACATGGCATGAAATTCGAACGCCGCTCGATGCGGCGCGCTGTTTCATCGGTCAGGCCATTTCAGGCGCATCTGCCTATGTCGTTGACAATGAGGATCATCTCGCCCCGCTGGGAGTTTGCGGCGAGTTGCTGGTGGGCGGCAGTGGCGTTGCGCTGGGGTATATTGGTCAACCCGCACTGACGGCGGAACGGTTCGTGCCGGACCCATTCAGCAGGGAACCCGGCGCACGCCTCTACCGAACGGGCGATTGGGTGCGGCGAGGACCCGACGGTGTGATCGAGTATATTGGCCGTCGCGACAAGCAGGTCAAAATCCGCGGATTTCGCGTCGAGCTCGGCGAGATCGAGGACCAGATCACGGCACATTCCGCGGTCGGCAATGCCGCGGCGGTAGTCCACACCGATGACCGGGGCGACAAGCGGGTGATCGCCTATGTGGCCAGCGAGCCGGTGTCCGGGCTGGAGGAAAACCTGCGCGCCTTCCTGCGTGAAAGGCTGCCGGAGTACAAGCACCCGTCCCACTATGTATTCCTTCCGGAGTTGCCGTTGACGCCGAATGGCAAGATCGACCGCGCGCATTTACCAGCTTTCAACCAACCCACCGGAAAAACTGGAATCGTGCCGCCCCGCGACGATATCGAGCGACAGCTCGCGCTGTTGTGGGGTGAACTGCTCGGTGTGCGGGACATCAGCGTCACAGACAACTTCTTCGAACTGGGTGGACACTCGCTGATGGCGATCACGCTCAGTGTCCGGGTGCGCGACCTTCTCGGTGTCGACCTGAGCACGCGCGACGTGTTCGAGCATCCGGACCTACAGGGACTGGCGCTGCACATTCGCGAGCGGCGTCGGGGCGGGGCGCTGACCTTGAAGCCCATTGTCCGCGTCGGCAAACGCGAACGGTCGGTCGCTTCGTACATGCAGCAGCGATTGTGGTTCGTGGAGCAGGTGCAGGGCTCGACGGGCGCCTACAATATGCCGATCGCGATGCGCCTGCAGGCTTCGGTTTCCGTCGACACCATCAGGCGCGCGATCGCCCGCATCGTCGAGCGCCACGATGTACTGAGAACGGCGATAGTGGAGGTCAACGGGCTGCCGAAACAACGGGTATCGGCAGCGGTCGAGGTGCCTTTGGGCACGGTGGATCTCGGAGACCTTCCCGCTGTGGACGAAGATCGTGTCGATGAGATTCTGGGCGAGGCGATTTCACGGCCGTTTGATCTCACCACCGCGCCGCTTTTGCGCGCGCTCCTCCTGCGAATTCCGGGAGGCGGCGTCATTCTGGCACTCACCTTGCACCATATCGTCTGCGACGGATGGTCGCTCGGCGTTCTCATGGGGGAATTGTCTGCACTGCTGCAGGACCCGGAAGCGGACCTTGCCGAGTTGCCCGTGCAGTACGGTGATTACGCCCACTGGCTGGGGGCCAGCCTGGAGGGCGAGGCGTTGGAAGCGCGGCTCGCATTCTGGCGAGAAAGCCTGCGGGGGGCGCCGCCGCTGCTGGAGTTGCGTTGCGCAAAACCGCGCCCGGCCGAGCGCAATGATGTCGGGCGCACGCTTGTGGCGCAATTGGATCGGGGCCTGTCGACACAACTGAAGGCACTGGCAGTGCGGGAGAACTCCAGCCTGTTTATGCTGATGCTCGGCGCTTTCGACGCACTGCTCGCTTTCCATGCCGGCCACGGGGATATCGTCGTCGGCACCCCGGTGGCCAATCGTCCGCGCACCGAGCTGGAGCCGTTGATAGGCTTCTTCGTCAACACGCTTCCCTTGCGCGTCCAGGTTTCCGCCGACGAGAGTTTTCTGCAACTGCTGCAGCGGGTACGAAAAACTGCGTTAGCGGCATACGACTACCAGGATACCCCGCTCGACCTGATTGTGGACGACCTGGGGCTGGAGCGCAGCCTGGCGTTCCAGCCGCTTGTGCAGGTCATGTTCGCGCAGGAGAACTTCGTCGACCTGTCGACACCCGCGAAGGAGATCGAGCAGATTTCCCTGCGGGACAACAACAGAACGGCCAAGTTCGATCTGAACCTTTCCTTTGAAGATCGTCCGGACGGAATTCGTCTCTACTGCGAGTACAGTTGCGCACTGTTCGACGCCGCCACCGTGAGAGAGTTGCTACAGCAGTACGAGCGTTTTCTGCGCCGCGCCTGCGACGGGCCGGAGCAGCCGTTGCGTGACTTGCAAGCAGTTGATCTGGAGGCGGAGCGAAGCTCGGTGTCACTGGTCAACCAGCATGCGGAGGCGCCTCGCGACCGCCGTTCACTGGCGCTGCAGTTTGGCGATGTGGTACGGGCCGATCCGCAGGCGATCGCACTGATCGGCAGCGCGGGCGAGATGACCTATGCCCAGCTCGATGACGCTTCGGATCGACTGGCCGCGCGCCTCCGGCAGGCGGGCGTAGTCGCCGAGGCTCCCGTAGGAATCTGCATGTCGCGTTCGCCTTCCCTGGTGGTGGCTGTGCTCGCCGTGATCAAGGCGGGCGGCGCCTATGTTCCGATCGAGCAGGGTGCCGCCGAAGATCGCAGGAAGATGGTGATCAAGGGCGCCAGTGTGCAGACGGTGGTCGTGGACGCGGCGACGGAAGCGGATTTCCGGGAGACCCAAGTCGCGCTTGTCCGGGGGGACCTCGCCTCCGGGGAGGCATCGGCAGGGGTGCACACCACCGACCTGGGGCCGGACGCGCTGGCGTATGTAATACACACCTCGGGTTCCACCGGAGTTCCCAAGGGGGTTGCCGTCACCCACGGCGGAGTCTCCCGACTTGTCCGAAACGCATGCTACCTCCCATTCGAGGAGCGGCTCAGATTTATTCTCTCTTCGTCGGTTTCGTTCGATCTGGCGACCTTCGAGATATGGGGTGCCCTGCTCAACGGCGGGCAACTGGTGGTGATCGAGACTCAGCCCTCGGATCCGGCGGCGTTCACGCGGGCGCTGCGCGACTACCGGGTGAGCGCGTTATGGCTGACTTCCGCGCTGTTCGATATATGGTGCCGCTATCTCGATAGTGACCTTCCGGAGCTGCGTTTCCTGCTGGTGGGCGGCGACGTCATCTCACCGGTCAGCTGTGCGCTCGCCCATAAAAAGCTGCCCGGGGTGCGGCTGATCAACGGTTATGGTCCGACTGAAAATACGACCTTTTCCACCTGGTACGACATTCCCCGAGCGCACCCGGAAGACCGGCCTATTCCCATCGGGGGTTCTATTCCCAACAGCAGTTGTCATGTCCTTGACGACGACCTCAGGCCCGTACCTGTGGGGGCGCCGGGCATACTGTACGTCGGCGGCCACGGCCTTGCGCGCGGCTACATGGGAAGGGCCGACATGACTGCGGAACTTTTCCTGCCCAACCCCTGTGGGCAGACACAGGGTGCAAGGCTCTATTGCACCGGCGATCGGGTCATTCTTGGCGAAGACGGGCAATTGATCTACCTCGGCCGCCGTGATCGTCAGGTCAAGATCCGCGGTTTCCGGGTCGAACCCGGAGAGGTCGAGGCAGTGTTGCGCAGGCGCGAAGAGGTCGCCGATGCCGCCGTTCTCGTACATTTTGCCGAGGGCGGAGAAAGACAACTCATCGCCTTCGCGGTGGCGCGCGATCCGGATGATGACCTGGCCGGGTTGCGCGATGCACTGCGGAGCAGTGTGCCGGACTACATGGTGCCCGCCTCTCTTGTGACGCTCGATACCATGCCCATCAACGCCAGCGGCAAGATCGATCGCGCCCTGCTAGAGACGCGGGTGACGCTTCCGCAGGTGGAGCGCGCCTATGCGGAGCCGCAAACCCCTACCGAGGCGGAGATCGCCGCAATCTGGGAGGAGGTGCTGTCGCGCTCCCGTATCGGTCGCCACGATAACTTCTTTGATTTGGGTGGGCATTCGCTGCTCGCTGCCCAGGTTTGCGCTCAGGTCGATCGGCAGTTCGGCATCGAGCTTCCGGTGCGAACCCTGTATTCGGCGGTCGATCTGGCCACATTCGCGCACTCGGTCGAGGAGGCGGTCGGCTTCGAGCGGTTCCTCGATTCGGTCGATCTCGACACATTGAGCGACGAGGAGGCCGATCGGCTGCTCGCGCGCATGCAGGAGGAAGCCTGAATCCCATGGACTCCAGTGATACCTCTACGCCGACGCTGTCACCCAAACAGAGACTGGCCGCCGAGCTTCGACAGCGGCGCGAGCGCCGCGCCGATGCCGGCGCCTCGATCCAGGCGTCGGAGCGCACACACTACCGGTTGTCGCCCCAGCAGCGCAGACTTTGGTTTCTGGAGCAGGTGGACGGCCCCAACAGCGCCTACACCATGGCCACGGCGTTGCACCTGCGTGGCTGTCTGGACACGCCTTCTCTCGCTCGCGCGGTGAGGGACCTTTGCCGGCGACACAGGGTTTTGGACAGCATTGTGGAGCTGGTGGACGGAGAACCGATGCAACGGCCCCTGGACCGGTCGCCGGCATTGCGCGTGATCGATCTTGCGGGCTTGCCCGAGAAGGTGAGTGCGCGTGCGCTGGAGGCGATAAAACACCAGGTGATCGCGCACCCGTTCCGGATGGATAGGGACGGCTTCCTGAGAGCCGATATGGTGGTGACTGCTTCCGATGAAAGCATCCTGTTGCTGACGATGCACCATGTCGCCGCGGACGGCTGGTCGCTAAACCTGCTGGTGCGCGATCTACTCACCCTGTATCAGGCCGGGATCGATTCGGAGATCGCACAATTGCCGCCCCTGCAGATTCAGTACGGCGATTATGCGGAGTGGCTGCACGGGCGCAAGAACCTCCAAGAGAGTGACGTTCTGTACTGGAAGGCGCGCCTTGAGGGCGCGCCCCCCCTGCTCGAATTGCCCTGTGACCGGTCGCGGCCGGCCGTTCCGACGCGTGCGGGCGAATGCGTTGTCGACAGGTTTCCCGCAAAGCTGCGAGACAGAGTCCAGGCATTCGCCAGCGATAGGGAGGTGACTGTCTTCGCAGTGCTGACAGCGGCATTTGGCGCGCTCATGGCCCGCCTTGCGGGCTGTGAAGAGGTTGTCCTTGGAACCCCCCTGGCAAACCGCGATCGCGCCGAGTTGGCGCAGATGATTGGTTTCTTCGCCAATTCGGTCCCGCTGCGATTGCGCACCCGGCCGGGCCAGGACGCCGCTACCTTGGTCCGGGACACACAGGCGACGCTGCTGGAAGCCCTGGACCATGCGAGCGCGCCATTGGAAGCTGTGGTCGAATCCCTGGCCCTACCGCGAAGCCTGGCGCACGCGCCCATCTTTCAGGTCATGTTCGGCCTCAACAATGCGACCGAACTACCGGACACGGTGGAGCTCCCGCAACTCAGTGCCTCTATCGAGCCGTTGCCGGTCGCGGGAGCCAAGTTCGACCTCAGTGTGTCCTACAACGAGACCGGGTCCGGACTGGTCGGTTATTGGGAGTTCAGCCGGGACCTCTTTGACCGCGGGACCATAGAAGCCTTCAGGCGGCGCTACCTGATGTTGATCGATCGGATGCTCGACATGCCGGAATGCCCGGTGCTGGAGCTTCCACTTGTGGCCGAGGAGGAAGGGGGGCGGCTGCGAGAGTGGTCGTGTGGACCTGTGGCACCGAGCGTTGTGCATCCGCTTGCCGACTTTTCTGCCTGTGTCAAGGCGCGTCCGGATTCGATTGCGGTCACTGCCGGTGACAACTGCCTGAGCTATGCACAACTCGATCGCAGCGCCCGACGGATCGCGTCTGGCCTGCGGCGTCAGGGCTCCGGGCCGGGCAGGACGGTCGCCGTGATCCTCGAGCGGGACCAGTGGTTGCCGGCGATGCTTCTTGCAGTCTGGATGACCGGGGCGGCTTACGTTCCGATCGATCCGCGTCTCCCCGCCCGTCGCGTAGGTGCGATTGTGGAAGACAGCGGCGCCTGCGCACTGATCGCCTCGCGCCCCTTCGCCGATATGCCCGATCCGATAACCATCGATACATTGTCGGACACTGCGCCGCTGCCGGGCTATAGCGAGAAAGGGCAGACGCAACTGGCACCGGCCTATGTCATTTATACCTCGGGGACCACCGGAAAACCGAAGGGCGTGGTGGTCGATTTCGCGGCTTTGGCAAACCTTCTGGCCTGGCATGCCGGGGAGTTTTCGCTGGACAGCTCCTCGCGAGCCAGCGTGCTGGCCGGCGTTGGCTTCGATGCGCTGGGTTGGGAACTATGGCCAAACCTGTTGCATGGCGGCGGCGTTGAAATGGTCGATCAGCAAACGCTGGAAATGCCATCGCACCTGGTCGCTTTTCTCGCCGAACGCTGCATTACCCATTGCTTCATGCCGACGCCCCTGGCAGAGCTGGTGGGCGCTCGCCTGGACCGGGTCCGCCATCTCCAGACGCTTCTGGTCGGTGGGGATCGCCTGTCGCGATTGCGAGATGGCACACCCTATCGCCTGGTGAACAACTACGGTCCCACCGAGGCCACTGTCGTCAGTACATCGGGAGACGTGGATGCCGGGCAGGGGCGCGCGCCGTCCATCGGTCGTCCTATCGCGGGACTCTCCGCCCATGTACTGGATGCGGCCATGGGGCCGCAACCGGTTGGCGTGGTCGGCGAACTCTATGTCGGGGGGATCGGCCTGGCACAGTGCTATCTGGCGCAGCCGGAATTGACTGCGAAATCTTTCCTCCCCGATCCCTTCGCCGGGATTCCCGGTGCGCGCCTGTATCGAACGGGGGATCTGGTGCGCTGGCGCAGCGATGGCAGTATGGAGTTCGTGGGTCGGGCCGATACGCAGATCAAGCTGCGCGGTTTCCGCATCGAAGCGGGCGAAATAGAAAGCCAATTGATGGCCGTGCCATCGGTAGCACAGGCCTCGGTTCGCCTCCTCACCGACCCTGTGGGCCAGCGGCAACTGGTGGCTTATTTCGCTGGTGACCAGGGCACTTCCACTGAGGCTCTGCGCCAGCATCTGGAGGCATCTCTGCCGGACTATATGCTACCGAGCCTGTTCATGCAGCTCGACGAGATGCCCTTGACCGCGAATGGAAAGCTGGACTACGACCGTTTTCCCGAACCTCTGTGGTCGAGCCGGGGGCGCGAGGAGCAGACACCACCGAAAGGGGTGACGGAGGTGGCGGTCGCCGAGCTCTGGAGCGAGCTTTTGGGCGTATCCGGAATCGGCCGGGAGGACACATTTTTCGAACTCGGCGGGCATTCTATGCTCGCCGCGAAGATGCTCGACATCACCCGCGAGCGCTTCGGCACGGCGCCCTCGCTGAAGGACCTTTGGGCGCATCCCGCGGTAGCCGCATTCGCGGCGCATATCGACAAACTGGCGCAATCGGGTAAGAGCGCGCGCGATGAAGATGCCTTGCCCCGGATCGCGCACGACGCTGCACGGCGCTATGAGCCATTCCCCTTGACCGATATCCAGCAAGCCTACTGGTTGGGCCGCTCGGATGCGTTTGAGATCGGCAATGTTGCCGCGCATGCCTACTCCGAACATGAGCTGCATGCCGGCGAGTTTTCCATCGAGCTTTTCGAAGATGCAGTGAATCGGCTGATCGATCGGCACGACGTGCTGCGCATGATCGTTCAGGACGACGGGCTCCAGCGTACCCTGCGCGGGCCGGGTCGCTATCTGGTACCGTTCAGGGATCTGCGCGAGCTCGATCCGGCTGCACGCGAAGCGGCGCTGCTGACAACTCGCGAGGAGATGTCCCACCATGTTTTCGACCCGAAGCGATGGCCCCTGTTCGATCTGCGGGTCGATCGTATCGCCGCGGATCACTACAGGCTCTATTGGAGTTTCGACGGGCTGGTGCTGGACGGGTTCAGTCAACAGATTCTGGTCGGCGAGCTGATGACGCTACTGTTCGAGCCCAATGCGTCTCTGCCGCCGCTGTCAATCAACTTCCGCGACTATGTGGTGGGGCTCGAAGCGCTTCGTAAAACGGATGCCTACCGGCGTTCCGAAGCCTATTGGATGGAACAGTTGGAGACCTTTCCGGGGGCGCCGGAACTACCCTTGGCGATGGATCCGTCGCGAGTCCGCTTCCCTCGCTTCGTGCGACGCGAGTTCTGTCTTCCGGCCGCGCAATGGAAAGAAATCAAGCGTGTCGCAGGGGAGTGGGGTATCACTGCCTCCGGCGTATTGTTGCGCGCCTTCGCCGATGTGTTGCAGTGTTGGAGCAAGACGCCGGATTTTGCGCTCAACCTTACGACATTCAACCGGCTTCCATTGCACCCTGAAGTTGACCGCCTGCTTGGAGATTTTACCTCGCTGACGCTGCTGCGGACCGAGTTCATTTCCGGTGTCGGGTTCGGTGAGCGTGCCCAAGCACTGCAGCAGCGGCTCTGGGACGATCTGGAGCACCGTTACTTCGATGGCACCGAACTGATCCGCGAGCTGCGCCGTCACCGGGGGGACAGCGTCGGCATGCCGATTGTGTTCAGCAGCATGCTCGGCATGGAAATGGACTCCGCTCCCGCCGATCCGAATTCGCGGCAGGACGAGGCGGCAACCCAACGCGGATTCGCTGTGTCTCAGACCTCGCAGGTGTGGATCGACCATCAGGTGAGCGAGCTGGACGGCGCCCTCTATACCGCCTGGGATGTAGTGGACGCGCTGTTTCCGACCGGGATGCTGGATGCGATGCTGGATACCTATCGAGGCCTTCTCGAGCGCCTGGCCACGGAGAGGGCGGCCTGGACGGAGGTGTCGAGCCTCCCCCTGCCGCCGGCTCAGCGGGTTGCGCGGCGGGCGGCGAACAGCACATCCGCACCCTGGACCGGGACGCTGTTACACGCCGGATTGGAGGCCCGGGCGGCGTGTGCACCGGAGGCGCTGGCGGTCTGGTCGAGTGCGCGTCAGCTCAGCTACGGACAATTGCGCAAGCTGGCACGGCACTATGGACACGCCTTGCGCAGTGCCGGTGCACAGCCGGGTGAACTGGTTGGCGTGGTAATGCGCAAGGGCTGGGAGCAGGTGGTTGCCGTGCAGGCAGTGCTTGAGTCAGGTGCGGCCTACCTTCCGATCGACGCGGACCTGCCCGCTGCACGGATCGAACAGTTGCTGGATTTGGGAGAGGTGAAGCGGGTCCTGACGCAGCCGGGCCCGGAAGCGGAAGTGGCCTGGCCGGGCACTCCGAGGCGCTGGGTGGTGAACGCCGATGCGCTGGCGGCGGAAGAACTACCAGCGCTGTCGCCGGTGCAGACCCTGGAGACGCTGGCGTATGTAATCTTTACCTCGGGATCGACCGGTCGGCCAAAGGGCGTAATGATTGATCATCGCGGGTCGCGCAATACCATCGACAGCATCAACGCCATGCTGGAGGTCGGGTCCGACGACCGGGTGTTGGCGGTCTCGTCGTTGAGCTTCGACCTGTCGGTGTACGACCTCTTCGGCCTGCTGTCGGCCGGTGGCACGGTGGTCATTCCAGATGTAGAACTGGAGAAGGACCCGGCCCACTGGTCGCGGTTGCTGTCGTCGGCCGGGGTGACAGTCTGGAACACCGTGCCGGCACTGATGCAGTTGCTGGTGGAGTACCACGAGCAGCGGGAGCTGCCGCTGTCGGACACCTTGCGGGAAGTGATGCTGTCCGGCGATTGGATTCCGGTAGGCCTGCCGGATCGGATCAAGGCGCTGGCACCGCAGGTAAGGGTCAGGAGCCTCGGGGGAGCGACGGAGGCGTCGATCTGGTCGATCCACTACTTGATCGACCGGGTGGACCCGGCCTGGACGAGTATTCCCTATGGCTATCCCCTGGCGAACCAGAGCTACCAGGTGCTCAAGGAGGACTTATCGCCCTGCCCGGACTGGGTGCCGGGCGACCTGTACATCGGCGGAATCGGGTTGGCACAGGGATACTGGCGCGACGCCGAAAAGACGGCAGCCTCCTTTGTAACCGTGGCGGGGGAGCGGCTGTACCGGACGGGGGATCTGGGCCGCTATCTCCCCGACGGCAGCATCGAGTTCCTGGGCCGGGAGGACAGTCAGGTCAAGGTGCAGGGCTACCGTGTGGAACTCGGCGAGATCGAGGTGGCCCTGTTGCGCCAGCCACTGGTCCGCGAGGCGGTGGTGGCGGCACTGGGCGAAGCGGCGCACCACAAACGGCTCGTGGGTTATGTGGTGCTGGAATCGGGACCGGGGGGAGGCCCGGCGCCGGCGGAGCAGGCGCTGTTCAAACTGAGTCGACCCGGCCTGCGTGTGGTGGCAGATGCGGGGATCGACTTGCCGCGGCCGGCGGATGCCCTGGGTCTGTCCTGGGCACTGCCGCAAGGCGGTGGCCAAGCGCCGGGATTTTCGGCACTAGCCAATTGGCTCGGGGCCTTGCGAGCGACGCCGGTTGAGGAGGCACCACTGCCAAAGTACTTCTACCCGTCATCGGGCAGCCTGAATCCGATTCGGGCCTATCTGGAAGTGGGCGAGGGGCTGGCGGAACTGCCGCGAGGCGTCTATTACTACGATCCAGTGGATCATCGCCTGCAGCGGATCGGGGATGGCGGCGCGGCGGGCATGCGCTTGCACCTGGTGGCGGCGCAGCAGGCGGTCGAGCCGCTGTACGGGGCCGAAGGCGTGCAGCTGTGCCAACTCGAAGCGGGTTATGTATTGGCGTTGCTACAGCTGGCGGCCCCGGTGCAGGGAATTGACGTAAGGGTTGTGGAAACGGACGCGCCCGAGGCGGAGCGGTTGGGTTTGGAGGAGACGGAGCAGCTTCTTACAAGCCTGACACTGGCGGCGACTCAGGTACGGCCGGCGGATTTACAGCTGGAGTTGTTCGAGCGTCAGAGCTACCGGCGTTTTGCCGGACGGGAGCTGACGACAGACCAGTTCGAGGCCCTGCTCTCGGCGCTGGAGTCGCCGGCGGGCCTGACCTGGTATGCGCAGGCGACACCGGGCAGTGTAGAGGGGTTGCGGGCCGGGTACTATCTGCTGGAGCCCGCCACAGGCAGGTGCCGGCTGCTGGAGGCGAGCGACGAGGTGCCGCGGGAGCGCTATGCAGGCGCGGCGGGGGCAGCCTACGCGCAAAACGCCTTGGCAATCTATGCCGTGGGAACACCGGAGCCGGGCCTGCGCCTGGCCAGCGGCATGCAGGGCCAGCGGCTTTCGGTGGCGGGCGTGAAGGAGGCCGTGGGTGTGTGCCCGATCGGCGGCTTCAAGGCACCGGGGCTAGCGCAACGGCTGGGGGCGGAGGATGGCGCAGAGGTGGTGCATAGCTGGTTGCTGGGCGCCATCGACGTCGAGCAGACGCGGCGCTGGGAACAGGAACCTGCGCCGGCGTCGCCGATGGAGCAGTTGCGGGAAGCGCTGGCCGAGACTCTGCCCGGATATATGGTGCCGAGTACCCTGGTACCCCTGGAGCGAATTCCGTTGACACCGAACGGGAAGGTGGACAGGCGAGCGCTGCCCGCGCCGGCGGAGCCGTTACAGCGCCGGCAGTTGAGACCGCCGCGGACCCGACTGGAGGAGACCCTGGTAGCGATCTGGCGCGAGGTGCTGGGTTTGGAGGAGGTCGGGATCGACGACCACTTCTTCGAGATCGGCGGGGATTCCGTGCATTTGGTTCAGATGCAGACACGCTTGCGCTCCAGTCTGGGGGCGGACGTGTCGCTGCGCGAACTCTATGCGCACCCCGAGCTCGCAGAGCTTGCAGTGCAGCTGGAGAGGCGCACCGCCGTGCCGCAGCGCACCTCGGCTGGACCGGAGACAGGTACTGTACCTTTGCGCCGGAGCAGGCATCTGCCTGTGAAGGGGCCACATCCGCTTTCGGCTGCGCAGTACAGGATCTGGTTTGCGGACCGGATCGAGGGCAGCAATGTCCTGTTCAACTTTCCCTCTCTGCTCCATTTCGAAAGTGTGGTGGGCGTGGATATGTTACGCCCTGTATTCGAAACCGTGATTCGACGACACCTGGTCCTGACAGCCAGATTCGAAGAAGAGGATGGGCAGCCCTTCCAGTATTTCGAGCCGGACTTGGTCGTCAGGATTCCTGTCATCGATCTCGAAAGCCTTCCGGATGATTGCACGGCTGCCGAGCTGGAGCGCCTGCGCATCGAAGAGTCGCGACGAACTTTCAACCTTTCAACGGGGCCGTTGTTCCATATCCAGCAGGTGCGTTGTGGTCCGTCGCAAAGCCAGTTGTTCCTGAACAAGCACCATATCGTTTCCGACGGGTGGTCGGGAGCGATCTTCATTCGCGAACTCCTGGAATGTTTTGCAGCGGCGGCGAACGACCGGCCCGCCAATCTGCCACCTTTGGAAATTCAATACAGCGATTTCGTGTACTGGCAGCAAGAGCGGCTCGCGATGCCAGGGGCAGCAGAGTCTCTGGCTTGGTGGCAGCGCCGTCTGGCGGACCTGCCGACGCTGCGACTTCCACTGGATCGCGCGCGCCAGACACGTCGAGATAACCGCGGGCTGACAGTCTCGCGAATGATTGACGGCTCGCTGGTGGAGTCTTTGCGGGCCATCGGTCAGAAGGTGGGGGGCACACTGTTCGCCGTCCTGCTGGCGGCCTTCAAGCTGTTGTTGTCCCGCTACGACGGAAGACAGGATATCGTCGTGGGAACCTCGGCGGCATCGCGGCCTTCCCCGGAACTGGAACAACTGGTGGGGCTATTTGTCAATCAGCTGGCTCTGCGCACGAGCCTCGAGGGCAATCCCAGCTTTTCCGAACTCGTCAGGCGAGTGTCGCAGACGACCACCGATGCGCTCGCCCATCAGGAAGTGCCTTTCGATCGCGTCGTCGCAGCGGCCGCGCCCTCGCGCGAGCCGGGCCTCTCACCCCTGTTTCAAGTGCTATTTCTGCTCAACAATATGCCCAAGCAGGAGCTCGGTGAAGTGGCCGGCGTGTCGGTGCGAAGCCAACAGATCCATAGTGGTGCAGCGCGCTTCGACCTATCTTTGACACTCGAAGAGCAGGCCGACGGGTTTCGTGCCGAGTTCGAGTATCGCAGTGACATCTTCGACGATAGCACCGGGCAGACGCTGGCGGATCGCTACCTTGCCGTGCTGGCGCGGGCAGCGGACGCCGCCGACCGGCCGATTGCCGATATCGAGATCCATACAGATGCGGAAAGAGAAGAGAGGGCCGATCTCATGCGGAGACACAAAACGGGTTCACAGCGGTTCAGATCGGCCCGTCGCCAAGCCATAGACATCGGAAAACTGCAGTTGGTGCAGGAAAGTATGCTCGACGGCTATCCGGACTTTCCCCTGGTGTTCTCTCCCGCCACCAGCGGCGTAGAGCTCACGGAATGGGCAGCGAGCGAGCGAGAGTCGATCGAAAAGAAACTGCACCGCCACGGCGCCCTGTTGTTCAGGGGGTTTGGAATCGATTCTGTCGAGCGCTTCGAACGCTTCGCCTTGTCGGTTTGTCCGGACCTGGTCGGGGATTACGGCGATCTGCCCAAAGAAGTGAACAGTCGGAGGGTTTACAAGTCGACGCCCTACCCGGAAGACAAGACGATCCTGTTCCACAACGAAAGTTCACATACCCATCGCTGGCCGATGAAACAGTTCTTCGGATGCATACAGGCGGCGCAGAAGGGCGGCGAAACGCCGCTGGTCGACTGTAGGGAGCTCTACCGCAAGCTGGACCCCTCGATCGCGAACAAGTTGGCGTCGCAGGGTTTGCTTTACGTACGCAATTTCATCGAGGGGCTGGACGTGTCGTGGCAAGACTTTTTCCGCACCGACGACCGCGCCGCCGTCGAGGCGCAACTGCGCAGCCTCGGCACGGAGTTCGTCTGGACTGGCGAGAACAACTTGCGAATCCGCCAGCCGGCCCAGGCCATCACCCGGCACCCCGGGACCGGCGAGCCGGTATTTTTCAACCAGATACAGTTGCACCACGTCGGCTATATGACCTCCTCCGAGCGCGATGCCTTGCGTGAGCTGTTCGCCGAAGAGGACTTGCCCCGCAATGTGTACTACGGCGATGGCAGCGAGATCGAAACCGAAGTGACAGAAGCGATCGACCGCCTTTATCGCGAGAACGCGGTCGCCTTTCCCTGGCAGCAGGGAGACGTCCTCATGGTCGACAACATGCTGGTCGCGCATGGCCGATATCCCTTTTCCGGGCCGCGCAAAGTGATCGTAGCAATGGGTGAAATGACGAATGCCTCGGATCTCGCCCATCTCGATCGGGAGGCTGAAGAGTCTGGGTGTGCCTATGACAACTAATGGCGAGGCATTTGAACTGTCGCCACACCAAGCGCGCTTGTGGCGATTGACCCGCGGTGCCGGCATCCCGAGAACATGCTGCGTGGTTCGGCCGTCAGTTTTCCCGGAGCAGGCGTGGCTTCGAGAGCGTTTCAACAGGCTGACGGAAGTGCACGAGCTCCTGCGTACGTCCTTCCCGCGTTCGGCCGGCATGCCGGAGCCGCTGCAGTTGGTGGGGAAGGCTGTCGGAAGACTGCGATTCGACAGTTGCGATGCCCCCACTGCCTCGCTCGCGGTGGACGACCTCGAGTGTCTTTACAAGGCACCGGTGCCGAAGACACACAGCCCCGACACAGGGCTGGAAGTCGTGGGATTGCGAGCGCGAGACGGCACCGGACTACTGTTGCTTTCGGCAGACGCGATGCTTGCCGACGGCCCCGGACTGCTGAGATTGGCGGCGGCACTTTGCGACAGGGCAGCGACGGTGCCAGAGCCGTTGCAGTACATCGACGTGGCCGCCGGGTACAAAGAGATTGCGGAGGGAGTATTTGCCAGGGAAGGAAGCGACTTCTGGACACGGAGGTTGGCGGAGCTTCCGCCGTCGCCGCGGCTGGCGTACGCGCGGGCCGGATCGGACGGCTGGCGCCGGGATGCGGTCGAGGCGGATCTGGACATTGCGACGGCCTCGTCGCTGAGCGGAATGGGCGAAGATGCCGAGCCTCTCCTGCTGGCGGCCTGGGCGCTGTTGTTGCGGCGCGCCACGCGCGCAGAGGGTGCACTGGCGCTATCGGTAGCGAACGATGCGCGCCGCGATGCCGAACTGGCGGACACCATTGGACCGCTGACGCGGTACCTCCCTCTCGTGGTAAACACCGATCCAAGGCAACCCATCGCATCACTGGTCTCAGAGGTGCGTTCGCAGCTGGCGAGCGTGCGGGAATGGGAGGACTACCTGCCCGTGGATGCCCTGGGACAGGATGGCGCGCCGGGCTATCTGGCCTACGGTTTCGCCTTGACGACTGTGCCCGAGGGTGTTCCGGAAGTGCTGCGGTACTCGGCGCAGGACGAGCCTTGTCAGGTGCGATTGACGGTACTGGTCCAGGGGCCGATCTGGCGTTTGAGCCTGGGGTTCGATGCCGAGGGATTCCCGGAGGCGTCGATGTCGGCACTGCTGACGCAGTATCAGGAGCTGTTGAAGGCGACCCTGGCGGCACCGCAGGCGGTCCTGGGCGAGTTGTCACACCTGGGGGAGGCAGAGCGGTCGCGGCTGACCGGCGTTGCGGAGCCGGCACCGGAGCCTGTGCAGACGGTGCCGCAGATGTTTGCCGAAGCGGTGCGGCGCCGCGGCGACCACCCAGCGCTGAGCGGGGAAGCGGGCGAATGGACCTACGAGGCGCTGGATGCGGCCTCGAACCGGTTGGCACACCGGCTGCTGGCCGAAGGCGTGGGCCCGGAATCGCGCGTGGCGGTGTGTCTGGACCGTACTCCTGGCTGGATTCTGGCGTTGCTCGCCACGCTGAAGGCGGGTGGGGTCTATGTGCCCATAGACCCGGAGTTCCATCCCGAGCGCATCCGTTTCATGTTGGCCGATGCCGATTGCGCAGTGTGGTTGAGCGATACCGATCATGCGCCGAGGCTGGGGCAGGCAGACACCCGGCTGTTGCTGCTCGATGATCTCGACGCACTGCTGTCGGAGTATCCGCAGACAGCGCCCGGGGTGGAAGTGGATCCGCGGCAACTGGCCTACCTGATTTACACCTCCGGTTCCACGGGGCAACCGAAGGGTGTGGGCGTGCCGCACTCGGCGGTGCAGGCCTATGTGGAAGGTGTCTTGCCCCGGTTGAGGCTTGCAGAGGACGCGGAACTGCTGTCACTGGCGACCATCGGCGCGGACCTGGGACATACCGCACTGTTCGGCGCCCTGTGCAGCGGACGCTGTCTGCGGCTGATGGATGCGGACGCGGCCCTGGACACAAACCGGCTGGCGGCGCTGCTGGCGGCCAGGCCGGTAGACTGTCTGAAGATAGTGCCAACACATTTGCAGGCGCTGTTATCGGTCGATGCGCCGGAGCGTTTGCTGCCGCGCCAATGCCTGGTGGTTGGCGGTGAGGCGCTGGAGGCGGGCCTGGTCGAGCGCGTGCGGAGATTGGCGCCGGACTGCCGGATAGTGAACCACTATGGGCCGACGGAGACGACGGTGGGGATCGCCACGCACGCGGTAGAGGAGAAAGACGGCGCGGTGCCGCCGATCGGCCGGGTGTTGCCCGGCAGCCGGGGGAGGGTGCTGGATGCGGCCTGGGATCTGGCCGGGACGGGGATTCCCGGAGAGTTGGCAATTGGTGGCGCGGCCCTGGCGCGCGGCTACTGGCGCCGCCCGGACCTGACGGCGGAGCGCTTCTTGCCCGACCCGCTATCGCGGGAGGCGGGTAGTCGCGTCTACCGGACCGGCGATCTGGCTGATAGTCGAGACGGCGTGCTGCATTTTCATGGCCGCATCGACCACCAGGTAAAGATTCGCGGTTACCGGGTAGAGCTGGGCGAGATCGAAGCGGTGTTGTGCGAGCACCCGGCCGTGGATGCGGCCTGCGTGGCGGCTCAGCCCGGCGAGCAGCTGGCGGGCTATGTAGTGGGGCAGGGCGAGCTGGACTTCGAGGCGCTGAAGGACTGGCTGCGGGCGCGCCTGCCGGAATACATGGTGCCGTCCCGGTGGCGGGAGATGCGCCAGTTGCCGCTCAATCGCAACGGCAAGGTGGATCGCCAGGCCCTACCGGAGATTGCCGCCGACCTCGATCGCCGGACGGCGTACGTGGCGCCGCGCAATGAACTGGAGCGACAGCTGGCCGACCTGTGGCAGGCGGTGCTCGGGGTCGAGCGCGTCGGTGTGGAGGATAACTTCTTCGAACTCGGCGGCGATTCAATTATTGCCATTCAGATAGCGGCGCGGGTGAACCGCACCGGCTTTGCGCTGCAGCCCAAGCGCATTTTTCAAGCACAGACCATTGCCGCCATCGCGGAAGGTCTCGAGCGGACCCGACAAGACGACGCACCGGCGCACGGTCGGGAGAGCGGACGGATGGCGTTGCTGCCGAGTCAGTCCCGTTTCTTCGAACTGCATCCCGATGGTCTGGATCATTTCAACCAAGCGGTCTATATGAAAAGCAACACCGCGCTGCATTGGCCGGCGTTGCGGGCGGCCCTGCAGGCGGTGTACAGCCGACACCATGCGCTGAACTCGCACTTTGTGCGCGATACGGCGGGCAACTGGTGGCAGGATATCGATGCCGAACCCAGTCCGCCGTTGCCATTGTTGGTCGACCTGTCCGCACTGCCGGCGAGCCGCCGAAAGATGGCAAAAGAAGAAGCGGCCGCTGCGGCGCAGGCTTCACTGCGGGTGGAAGAGGGCCTGCTGAGCCGCCTGCTCGTCTTCCGCGAAGACGAGGTGGAAGGTCCGGCGCGATTGCTATGGCTCTTCCATCATCTCGTCGTGGATGGCGTGTCCTGGCGCATCCTGCTGGAAGACATCAACATCGCCTATGCGCAGGTCGCGGAAGGTCAATCGCCGGTGCTTGGCGGCAGCAGCTCGCCGTTGTTGCACTGGTCGCAGGCCATGGCGCGCCACGCCGAAGCCGCTGTGGCGCAGGGCGAGGTCGAATGGTGGGAATCGGCAGTCGGCCCGCGTCCGGCGGACGCGGGCCAATACGCCAGCGGCGCCGTGGCGACGACGGCGGTCGAACTCGATTCTTCCACCACTGCCACCTTGCTGAGAAAATTGCCGCGCGCTTTCAATACCGAGATCAACCACGCGCTGCTGACCGCCCTGGCGCTGGCTTTTCAACGCTGGAACGGCACTGAGCAGCTACTCGTGGAGCTTGAAGGCCACGGCCGCGAGGCGATCGACGCGTCTCTCGATACCACTGCGACGGTGGGCTGGTTCACCGCGCGTTATCCCATACGCCTGCCGGCGGCGACCGCGTTCGAGCCCGGGCGGCTGCTCGCCGCAGTAAAGGACGCACTGATGGCGGTGCCCGAGCGCGGCCTGGGTTACGGCGCCTTGCGCTATTGCAGTGCCGACGACGGGGTGCGCGAACGCATGAGATCCCTCGCTGAGGCCGAGGTCAGCTTCAACTATATGGGGCAGTTCGGGCGCGGCGGGGAAGGCGACGACCTCGCCTTTGACGTGGTACCGACCAAAGTCGGGCATCTGCACGGCGCCGGCGTCCGGCGAGCGCAACCCTTGGCGATCAGCGGAACCGTCGCCGATGCATGTCTGGCGCTAGAGATCACCCACGACGAAGCCTACTGCAGCCGCGCCGAAGCAGATCGCCTGGGCGAATTGATCCGGGAAGCCCTGCGCGAGCTCGCCGAGTTCGCCGGTCGCGATGGGCAGCCCGGCTGTACGCCGTCCGACTACCCCGGCTGCGAGTTGGACCAGGACGAGTTGCAGCGCATTCTCGCCCTGCACGGCGGGCGCGATCGGGTCGAATCCATCTATCCTGTCTCGCCGCTTCAGCACGGCATGCTGTTCGAAACAATGCTGCACCCGGGCACCGGGGTGAACATGCTTCAGTTGGATCTCGCAGTCACAGGCTCACTCGACGCGGCAGCGATGCGTCTTGCCTGGAATGACGTGGCCGCGCGCCACCCCATTCTCCGCACAGTCTTCCACAGCCTGGACAGCGAGCATCCGCGTCAGATAGTGCTGAGCGACGCGGCGCTGGACTGGGACGAGCAGGACCTGAGCGCCCTGGATTCCGATGAACAGACCCGGCGCGGCGACGGGATCATGGAAGAGGATCGCACGGCTGCCGTGGACATGGGCAAGCAGGTGATGTCGCGGGTTCGCTTGCTGCGGCTGGGCGAGGGCCATTACCGCATGTTGTGGACGCGCCACCACGCCTTGGTGGACGGCTGGTCCAGCGCGATAGTGCTGCGCGAGCTGATGGAGTCATACGCGCAGCGCAGTATGGGCGAAGTGCCCGGGCTGCCCGCCGCACGCTCCTATGGAGATTACGTGGGCTGGATGCGGCGCAGGCAGCAAACGGATGACGCCGAGGGGTATTGGCGCAACCATCTGTCCGGCTTCTCGCAACCCACCCGCGCCGGGGCGCAGACCGATTGGCATCGCTCGCTGTCCCGCGATACGGCAGTCGAGCACCAGGTGCCGGTACCTGTGTCCCTGGTCGATGCGTTGCGCGATTTTGCCCGCCGCGAACAGCTCACCGTCGGTTGCGTCTATCAAGCGGCATGGGGATTGGTGTTGGCCGCGCGCGAGGGCCGCGACGATATCGTTTACGGCACAGTGGTGTCGGGGCGTCCGGCCGAGCTCGACGGCGTGGAAACCATCGTCGGGCCCTTGATCAATACCCTGCCGCTGCGCCTGCGCCCGCCGCGCGGCGGGGCCAGCGCCGAGTGGCTGCGCAGTATCCAAACCCAGTTGCTCGAACACGATGCCAACAGCCACTTGCCCTTGCCGCAAATCCAGAAGCAAAGCGGCGTGGCGGACGGCGAGCCGCTGTTCGCGTCGCTACTGGTGGTGCAGAACTTTATCACCGACACCCAGCGCCGCGACATAGAGCAAGATCGCAAACGGCTGGGTGTGCACCTGGAACCGGCGCCGACCGCTTACAAGATCAGCTATCCGCTGACCCTGTTCGTGGCCCTGGGTGGAGAAGACTCCCTGCGCCTGTGCTACGACCCGGGCCAGTTTACGCGGGAAGCGATTGCCGAAATCGCCTCTGAAATGATCGATGCACTCGCCCGGCTCGTCGACGGCGAAGTGCCGGTTGCGCCCGCGCCAGCGACCGCCACAGGCCCGCAATCGATGGACTTCCACCATATCGGCGTGGCCTGCGCCGATATGGACTCCGGCATTGCCTACGTCCGCTCGCAGTTTCAGATCCAGGAGATCAGTGAAACGGTTTACGACCCGCTGCAGGACGCCACCCTATGCCTGATTGCCATCCAGGGCGGCACGCGCATCGAACTGGTCTCGGGCGCTCAGGTGGCGGGGTTGTTGGCGCGAGGTATCACGCTGTATCACACTTGCTACGAGGTCGATGATCTCGCAGCAGCCATGGAGGGGGCCCTGGCCAGTGGCGGCACCCTGGTTGCCGAACCCAAACCCGCGGTGCTGTTTGACAATCGGCGCGTGGCCTTTGTGCAGACTCCCCTCGGACTGGTGGAGTTCCTCGAACGCCAGGCGAGCGTCACCGGCGCCGCTGTTTCCGCGCCCACAGCCGATACCGTGGACACCTCCGCTTCGATGCGGCAGTTGGTGGTGGCCGGCACCTTCACGATCGACCCGATGCGCGAGGCGCTTGCGCATTTTGCTCAGTGGTCGGGTCTGCCGGCCCGCGTCGAACTGGCGCCCTATGCGCAACTGTTCCAGCAACTGGTGGACGCAGAAAGCCCGATGCGCCGCAACGAGTATGGGGCCAACCTCATGGTAGTGCGCCTGGAGGACTGGCTGGGTGACAGCCCGACGGCAGAGCCGGATGCCGCCACCCTCGAGGGCAATGTGGCGCAGTTCTGCGACGCGCTCACCGCTGCCGCCGCCGGCAGTGCCGTACCCTACCTGCTGTTGATCGCGCCGGTCTCGCCGCGTGTGCTGGCCTATCCCGATTTGAACTCTGTCTACCGCCATTGGGAACAGCGCCTGATCCAGCTGGCTGCGCAGCTCCCGGCTGTGCATCTGGTGGAGGGGCGCAAGGTCATCGAGAGCTTCAACCTGGCGGAGGGCTGGTTCGACGAGGACAGCGAGCAGCTGGCTCACCTGCCGTACAGCGCCGATGCCATGACCGGGCTCGCGGTCGGCGCCGTTCGCGCCTGGCACTCTGTGGAGCGGGCCCCGGCGAAGGTGGTGGTCGTCGACTGCGACCAGACGCTCTGGGGCGGCGTCTGCGCCGAGGTGGGCGCCGAAGGAGTGGTGCTTTCCCGGGCGCGACTGGAGCTCCAGGACCTGTTGGTCAAATTGTGTGAGGCCGGCCTACTCATTTGTCTGTGCAGCCGCAACGTCGAGAGCGACGTCATGGCGGTATTCGAAGGCCGCAGCGACATGCGGCTCAAGCGCGAGCACCTGACCAGCTGGCGCGTCAATTGGCAACCCAAGCCCGACAATCTTCGCGACATGGCGGCAGAATTTGGCCTGGGGCTGGACAGCTTCGTGTTTATCGACGACGACCCGGTTCAGTGCGCGCAGATGCGCAGCGCCTGTCCGTCGGTATTGACGCTGGAGTTGCCCGAGGACGAAGGGGCGATCATGCCCCTGCTTCGTCAGGTCTGGGCGCTGGATGTGCGACCGAGCAGCGAAGAAAGCCGCAGGCGTGGCGAAATGTACAGGCAGAATCGCGAGCGCACCATGGCGGCCTCCGCCGCACCGAGTCTGGCGGACTTCATCGATTCGCTGCAGTTGGATATCGACATCGACGACATAGGCGAAAGAGAAGTCGCCCGCGTCGCGGAGTTAACTCTGCGCACCAACCAGTTCAACCTCAGCGGCCAGCGGCGCACCGAAGCCGAACTGGACAGCCAGTTGCGCCTGGGCGAGCTGGGGGGCTTTTGCGTTCGCCTGCGCGACCGTTTTGGCGACTACGGCCTGATCGGCGCAGTGCTCTATCGCCGCAACGCAGAGGTGCTGGAAACGGATACTTTCCTGCTCAGCTGCCGCGCGCTGGGGCGTGGCGTCGAGCACGCCATGATCCGCGAATTGGGTCGTCGCGCGGCCGCACTGCACTCCAGCTCCATCGCGCTTCCGCTGGTAGCCAGCGAACGCAATGCGCCGGTGCGCAATTTTCTCGCTTCCGTCTTCGGCGAATTCGGGGATGGTGCGAGGGACACCCGCTATCTGGTGCCTGCGACGGCGGCGGCAGATCTGGTTTGGGACATCGAAGAGGCGCCCGAGCAGACGCCCGAGCCGGCTGTCTCTACAGCGTCGTCGGCTGAGGACAGAGTCCAGGTGCCATACGAAGCAATCGCCCGTGCGCTCACCGACATTGGCGGCGTTACCACCGAGTTGCAGCTGGCGGCCCTACCGGAGGGGCGCAAGTTGCGCCCCTACGAGCCGCCGAGTAATCCCGTCGAGCGCAAGCTTTGCGCCCTCTACGGCGAGTTACTCGGGATTGGCCGGGTGGGGATCAAGGACCATTTCTTCGAACTGGGCGGACACTCCATCTTGGCAACCCGCCTGGTGGCGGCATGCCAGCGCGAATTCGGGGTTGAATTGCCCTTGGTGCGCATTTTCGAAGTGCCGGTTGTGGAAGAGTTCGCCGGAGTGCTGCAAGCCCTGCAATGGGCGCGAACCTCCGCGGAAGAGGCTGAGGATGCTTTGGGCGAAGCGATGGAGGAAGGCGCGGTATGAAGTCTGCATTGTCATTGCTGACGGAATTCCAGGCGCTGGGCATCCGCCTGTGGGTCGATCGTCAGCAGCTGCGCTATCGCGCTCCCGAAGGGCGGATGACGCCGGATCTGCTGGATCGCCTGCGCGCGAACAAAGCCGATTTGATCGAATGCCTGTCGACATCGCCCGAGCCCAAGGGCGAGGAGCCCTTGCGCCACCTTGCCGACGCGCCGCTGCGGATGTCCTACGCCCAGGAACGGCTCTGGTTCCTGGACAAGCTCGCCGGCGGTTCGCCGCACTACAACATACTGTTCGGGCTTCGCCTTCGCGGTGTGCTGGACGCGGATGCCGTGCGCTCCGCCATCACCGCCATCGTAGAACGCCACCAGGTGCTCAGGACGCGCTACCCGGAAATCGACTGTGCGGTAGTTCCGGAATTGCGGCCGGTATCAGAGCTGGCGTTCTCCATCGAAGATGTGCCTTGCGAAGACGGCACGCCCGATGCCGAACAGTTCCTGATGGAGGAATCCGCTCACTGTTTCGATCTGGAGGCGATCAGCCCCTTCCGGGTGCGCTTGCTGCGCTTCGGTCCACGGGATCATGCGCTGTTGGTCAACATGCACCACATCCTGTCGGATGGATGGTCGCTGGGCGTGTTCGCGCGGGAGTTCGCGCATGGCTATGCTGCTTTCAGCCAGGGCGAAAGCAGGCAGTGGCCGGCCGAGTCCCTGCAGTACAGCGATTACGCGCATTGGCAGCGCGATACGCTCCGGCAGGATGCGTTCGCGCGTCAGATCGAGTACTGGCGCAATCGACTTGACGACCTGCCCGAGTTGCTGGATCTGCCGATCGACCACCCGCGCCCGCCGGTGCTGGGCAATCGGGGCGGATCAATTCGCGTCGAGATCCCCGCATCGCTGGCGGAGCGCCTGCGACGGATTGCACTGGATGAAGGCGCGACGCCGTTCATGTGTATGCTCGCCGGCTTCCAGGCGCTGCTGGCGCGCTGGTCGGGCCAACGCGACATAGCAGTGGGCTCTGCGGTCTCGGGACGCACCCGGGAAGAGCTGCACAATCTAATCGGCTTGTTTGTCAATACGCTAGTGCTGCGCAGCGAGGTCGCGCCGGAACTCACCTTCCGCGCGTTGCTGCGCGACGTAAAGCGGACGGTGCTGGAGGCGCAGGCTCATCAAGACGTGCCGTTCGAACAGGTGGTGGACGCAATGAAAGTCCAGCGCTCGCTCAGCCACACGCCGTTGTTCCAGGTGATGTTCCTGTTCGGCAGAGGCCAGTCGGACAAAGCTCCGTCGTGGCCGGGCATGGACGCGTCGCCGATCCAGCGCGAGACCAGTACCGCGAAGTTCGACTTGACGCTTTCCTTGGACGAGTCGCCCCAGAGCATCTCGGGATCATTCGAATACAACACGCAGCTATTCGAAGCCGGCAGCATCGAGCGACTGTCGGAGCTGTTCCTTCGATTGTTGGAGGGGCTGGCCGACGAGCCGGACCGCGCGCTGGGCGGGATCGATCTGCTTGGCGATACCGCGCGCACGCGCTTGCTCGAATGGGGACGCGGCGAGCCGGCGCGGACGCACGACCCCCGTCCGCTGCATGCCATTATCGCCGCCCACGCCCGCGCCATGCCCGATGCCATCGCTGTGGCTGACCGCCGCGGTCAGTTGAGCTACGGTGCGCTGGAGACCCAGGTCGCGCGCCTGGCGTGGCGCCTGCTCGAAGCCGGTCTCGGTGCGGAATCGCGTGTCGCCGTCTGTATGCGCCGCTCGAACGCGCTGCTCGTTGCGCTGCTCGCGGTGCATCGTTGCGGGGCGGCGTACGTCCCGATCGATGCGAGCTACCCGCCGGAGCGCATCGGCAACCTCATCGACGATGCCGGTGCGGCGATGGTTCTCACGCAGTCGTCCATGCGCGACGCCTTGCCAGCATCCGCTCCGGTCTGGTGCGTCGACGACGGCGTGGCCGATGCGCAGAGCCCTGAACTGACGGCCGATCCGAGCGCGGTCGCAGGTGACGATCTGGCTTATATTATCTACACCTCCGGTTCGACCGGACGGCCCAAGGGTGTGATGATCGCGCACCGTGGATTGATGAATTACCTGCATTGGGCCGCGGAAACCTATCGCGCCGACAGCGGTAGCGGCAGCCCAGCGCACTCGTCGATCGGTTTCGACGCCACCATCACCAGTCTGTTTCTGCCATTGATGGCCGGTAACCGTACCGTCCTGATCTCCGACGGCGACGAGTTGGCGGACCTCGCGCGCCAATTCCGCGAGGATGGCCACTGGACCCTGATGAAGATTACCCCCGCGCATCTCGAGGCACTGCAGGCGTTCCCGGAGTTCGCGGCGCCATCCGAGCGCGCATTGCGCTTCGTCGTCGGCGGTGAGGCGCTCAGCGCGACGCTCGTGCGGCAGTGGCGCGAGCGTCTGCCGCAGGCGGTGTTCGTCAATGAATACGGTCCGACCGAGACCGTCGTCGGCTGTGCGATCCATACAGTTGCGCCGTACGATCGTATCGGAGAGGGCAATGTGCCGATCGGTCGAGCCATCGCCGGCACCGCGTTGTACGTGCTGGACGCCCACCTGGAGCCGGTGCCGGTCAACAGCGTGGGCGAGTTGTACATTGGCGGCCTGGGTGTGGCTCGCGGCTATTGGTTGCAGCCGGACCTGACGGCGGAGCGCTTTTTGCCGGACCCCTTCTCGCGGGAGCCTGGTGGGCGCATGTACCGGACCGGCGACCGCGTGCGCTGGCTGGCGTACGGGGAACTGGACTATCTAGGCCGCCTGGACCATCAGGTAAAGCTGCGCGGCTACCGCATCGAACTGGGCGAGATCGAGTCGCGGCTGCGCGAGCAGGCCGGGGTGGGTCAGGCGCTGGTGCTGGTGCGCGAGGACGTGCCCGGCGACAAGCGCTTGGTGGCGTACGTGTCGGCGCAAGAGGGCGCGTCGCTGGATGGGGCTTCACTGAAGTTGTCGCTGTCGCGGCAACTGCCGGACTACATGGTGCCCACGGCGATCGTGGCGCTGGCGGAGTTTCCGCTGACGTCGAATGGGAAGATCGACCGCAAGGCGCTGCCGGCGCCGGAGCGCGAGTCGGACAGCGCGGCGTACGTGGCGCCGCGAACGCAGAGCGAAGCGGTGCTGGCGCAGTTGTGGAGCGAGTTGCTGGGCGTGGAGCGGGTGGGCGTGCACGACAACTTCTTCGCGCTGGGCGGGCATTCGCTGTTGGTGACGCGGATGATTTCGCAGCTGCGCAGCCGTCACGGCGGGGAAGTATCGATCCGGCAGGTGTTCGAGACACCGACAGTGACGGGGCTGGCGGCGGCGTGGTCGTCTGTGTCGGTGCCCGCGGTGCCGCCGCTGCGTCGTCGCGACGCGAACGAGGCGGCGCTGTCGTTCGCGCAGCAGCGGCTGTGGTTCCTGTGGCGGCTGGAAGGGCCGAGTGCGGCGTACAACATTCCCATGGGCCTGCGGTTACAGGGGGCGTTGTCGCTGCCCGCACTGACGTACAGCTTGCGCGAGGTGGTGCGACGGCACGAGGCGCTGCGCACAAGGTTCGTGGAGATGGACGGTGAGCCGGTGCAGGTGGTAGAGCCGGCGCTGTCGTTGTCGGTGCCGCTGCTGGACGTATCGGTGCTGCCGCCGGAGCAGCGCGAGGCGCAGGTGCGGGATTGGGCGCGGTGGAACGCGCAGACGGCGTTCGACCTGGAGCGTGCGCCGCTGCTACGCGTGATGGTGGTACGCGAGGGTCCGGACCGGCATACGCTGCTGCTATGTATGCACCACATCGTCTCGGACGGCTGGTCGATGGGCGTGCTGATGCGGGAGTTCGGGGCACTGTACGAGACGTACGCGGAAGGGGCGCCGGCATCACCGCTTGAGGAGTTGCCGATCCAGTACCCGGACTACGCGCAGTGGCAGCGCAATTGGTTGCGCGACGAGGCGCTGGAGTCTCAGGCCTCCTACTGGATCGAGGAACTGTCGGGGCTACCGGCGTTGCTGGAACTGCCGACGGACCGGGTGCGCCCGGCGCAG
>NZ_JAPIVK010000040.1 GCF_026183675.1 Microbulbifer halophilus | reverse complement strand
GGCCAGATAGCCCCTTGAGGGATGTAGGGACAGATGGTATCTACATTTCTGTGGGGATTGTCTACTGAAGATTGATTTCGTATCGGGCTTCCCCCTCCATCAGCGGCGACGGATTACCTGCCACCCAATCTTCGTGGCCGTTGGCGAAGAAGGGCGACAACGGGTGCGCACTCTGTCCGGTGGCCATATGGAAAATGGCGTTTTCCATGTGTCCCGGAGCCACCA
The DNA here is from genome assembly GCF_026183675.1 of Microbulbifer halophilus. Taxonomy (GTDB): domain Bacteria; phylum Pseudomonadota; class Gammaproteobacteria; order Pseudomonadales; family Cellvibrionaceae; genus Microbulbifer; species Microbulbifer halophilus. Next base: position 34,266 of record NZ_JAPIVK010000040.1, on the reverse strand, counting down.
CCATGCGCTCGGAGGCACCGCTGTCCGGTGACTGTACCCGCGGCATATGGGTATCGCCGGACAGCGGTTGCGCCGGCATGGCGGTGAACCAGTTGACCGCGGACAGGGCGCGGCCCAGCGGGTGGTGAATCCTGGCGGTGTTCTGTTGGCCCCAGGTCTGTTCCGCCAGTGGCAGGCCGCCTTCGGCCATCTTCGCCAGCACTTCATCCAGCGCCGCCAGTTTCAGGGACTGCCAGGATTCGAAATCCGGGTTGAGCAGGTTGTCCGGCTCGCCGCTGGCCATCTCCCAGATGGCGTACTCGATCTGGCGGTTCACCGAGCCCAGCGAAAACTCCTCGTCGAAGCGGCGCATATAGCTCAGCACCGGCGCGGTGGCGTACTCCATGAATTTCAGGCGGTAATTGCGCACCATCCGGTAGCCGACCGAACTGGCGCTGGCGCGGCCACCCCAGTTTTCCACCTGTGCGCGCACATCGGCATAGTTGTCCCGGCCGGCCAGCAGCGACAGCAGGTTCTTCTGCCAGCGTTGCAGGAAAACGGCTCGGTCGTCGAGCTGGATGTCGAGCAGGTCCTTTTCGGTAAACCGGTCGCGGGCGAAGAGGTTGTCGCGGATCTGCTGCTGGCGTGCCCCCAGGGCGTAACCCTGGTTGCCCATGATCTGCAGGAAGTCGCCGTCCATGGTGCGGGCGTTTGCGGTCCAGATCCGGTGGGAGGGCGGGTCGTAGACCCGGGGCTGTTCCGCCGCGGACAGATAGCCATCCCAGTAGGCATCGCCATCCGCCCAGGAGACGGAGCGGCTGCCGTCGAAACCCACACGCCGCGGAATGGCACCGCCCACGGTCCAGCCGATATGCCCCTCGTTGTCGCCCACCACCAGGTTCTGGTGGGGAATGCCCAGTTGCGGGCCGAGATCCAGCGCCTCTTTCGCCGTCTCCACCGTTTCTATGCGCAACAGGTTCAGGTTGGCACCGCGGGGATCGTGCGCCACCCAGCGGTAGGCGAGGGGCCTGCCCCGGTGGTTCTCCGCCACCACCGGCCCCCAGATGGTTTTGCGCACTTCGATGGTTTCCGGCTCGGCCCCTTTTACCGCGATGCTCTCCTCGGCCACCTCGAACGCCCGCCAGCCATCCGGCGTACGATATTTCCCGCCATCTTCGCTCAGCTCCAGCGGGATCAGGTCGCTCCAGTCGCCGCCGGTATTGGTAAAGCCCCAGGCCACCCTGCCGTTGCTGCCCACTACGGCGATGGGGCCGCCGGGCAGGGTGGCACCGCGCAGATAGCGGTCGGTACCGGGTATTTTCCAGCCGGCGCGGTACCAGATATTGGGCACATCCAGGCCAAGGTGCATATCGTCGGCCAATATGGCCGAGCCGTGTTCGGTCAGCGCGCCGCCGACGACCCAGTTGTTGCTGCCGGCGATGCGATCTTCGCTCGTCATCGGCTGGTAGGCGATGGATTGATCCGCTTCCAGTAGCGTGGCGATATTCGTCTGCGGCAGGGTCACCGGGCCGCGGGGGCCGCCGATCAGTGGCGCGTCCCAACTGCCGCCGGCGGGGAAGAAAAACTGATACAGGTCCCGCGGCAGCAGTTCCGCCAGCGCCGTATCCCGGCGTTCGAAGTTGCCGGTAGGGCTCTGCAGCGTCAGGTACATGCTGAAGATGGTCAGCATGCTGTCGGCCGCACGCCAGGGGCGCGGTTCGGCGCCGAGCAGTGCGTATTCCCAGGGGGTGGCACCGAGCTGCCCCAGACCGTAGTTCACCCCTTCGACATACTGCGCCAGCAACTGCCTCTGATCGCGGGGCAGAGCGGCCACATTGCGCTCCGCGCGCTGGCGGAATTGGTGTACGCGAATACCGCGATCGTGTTCCAGCGCAGCGTCGCCAAACAGTTCAGACAATTCACCAGCGGAATTGCGCCGCAACAGATCCATCTGGAAAAAGCGCTCCTGCGCGTGCAGGAAGCCCAGCGCGAAGGCGCTGCTGTTGCGGCTGTCGGATTCGATCAGGGCCACCCCCTGGGCATCGCGGCGGATGGTGGCCGGAACCTCCAGGTGGCCGGTCTCCAGCTTTCCGCCCAGAACCGGCAGGCTCTGGCGCAGCCACAGCCAGATGATGGCAAACAGTATCAGCGACAGGGCGACGGCGCCCAACAGAATACGAGCGATCAGAGGGGAGAGGGACACTCTAAGAGACATGGTCACTTTGCCTGGTCATTGTTGTCATTGGTGCAAATCGGAAGATTAACAATGCTAGTTTGCACCAAAATAGTTACTCGAGGACAAACTGCGGTCACGAATGAGAATTTTCTGTGGAATAGGGTGTCATTAGAATATTAATAATGATTTAGGCGCCACCCAGAACTGACCAGTCATCGGGAAAAAGTCACAACAGGGTTTCCAATCCCCTTGCTGGGTCGTAGTATGGCGTTTCATAACAAAAAAGATAAACAACAAACATCTATCTGAACATCACGCTTTTCTATAACAACAAACGCGAGGACGCGATGATGCACGACGCCGATCAGACCGGTAAAAACCGGCAATTCCGCCTGTCCATTCTCTCCGGGGCCATTGCCTTTGCCACCGCACTCAGCGCCACTGCCACTGCGGCAGAAATCGAGGAAGTTGTGGTAACGGCACAGAAGCGCTCGGAAAACCTGCAGGACGTCCCCATCGCCATCTCCGCCTTCACTGGCGACAACATGAAGGCCATGGGTGTGGAGAATCTCACCGACCTGGGCAAGTTCACGCCGGGTGTCGAGATGAATAACGATACTCCGCTGCAGCCCACCTACAGTATCCGGGGCATCCAGACCAGCGATTTTACCGTCGGATCTGATCCCGCGGTGGCGGTCTACGTGGACGGTGTCTACACCGGCCGCGGTGCCGGTGCGGAAATTCCCCTGGCGGATATAGAACGGGTGGAAGTATTGAAAGGCCCGCAGGGCACTCTGTTCGGCCGCAACGCCACCGGTGGCGCTATCCATATCATCAGCAAGAAACCGCAGGCGGATGACACCGCCGAACTGAGCCTGACCGCCGGCAACTACGGCCGCCAGTCTTCCGATCTGCTGTTGAATCGCCAGATTGCCGGCAACCTGTACGGCCGCTTCACCGCGTCCAGCAACCGCAGGGACTCCTTCGCAGATAACCTGGGAGGTGATTTCGAAGCCGGCAACCAGGATACCCAGACCTACCGCGCCTCGCTGCTGTGGGAGCCGACGCTCGATACCGAGGTACTGTGGCGCGCCGACTACGGCGTGATGGACCAGGGCAGTGCGCTGCGTACCTCGATTGTGCCGACACTCCAGGAAATGGAAGGTGGCACCGACGTCTTTGGTGACTACTCCCTGGATACGCCCACCATCGAGGATCGCGACTCCTGGGGTACCTCGGTGACCGTTACCAGTGACTTCGAGGATTTCACTTTTACCTCCATCACCGCCTACCGCGGTTTCGATGCGCATCTGCAACAGGATGAGGACGGTACCGCAAATCCGGACTATATGTTCGGTTCCGCCAACTTCGACGACCAGACCCAGTTCTCCCAGGAGTTTCGCCTGAATGGCGTGACCGACACTCTGAAGTGGACTGTCGGCGCGTCCTATTCCCGCGAGGAACTGGAACACGATACCGATGCCTATTTTACCGCCGGTTCACTGGAATCCTTCGCTGTTTATGAAGGCGTAAAAGCCCAGATGGCGGGGGCAGACCTGACCACCACACAGCTCGAAGACCTGGCTGTACAACAGCGCCAGGCGATGATTGCCGGGGGGCAGGAAGGCGCGGCGGTTTCCACTTTCGTCTACGACCTGATGGTCCAGTCCGGCCAGGCCGATCAACTGCTGACGATGTTCGGCGCGCCGGAGTCCATCAATGCCAGCATGCTCGACCGGGAGCAGATGGCGGCCCAATTGATGGCCGGTATCGCTCCCTGGGTAATGGCAGACACGGAGTGGAATGAGACGGTGACCAATACCGGCGACTACCGCTCAGCGGCGGTGTACGGCGACGTGACCTGGAGCCTGACCGACAAGATGGACCTGACCGTCGGCGCCCGTTACACCGCCGACGAGAAAGACTTCACCATCGAAAGCGCTTACCAGAACACCCTGCCGGTTGCATTGGCCGGTGGGGAAGTCGACGTATACGGGGAAGATGGCAGCGTTCTTATGCAGCTGCCCCTGCCGTCAGTGCCTTCCTGTGAATCTGCGGAAGCTCAGCCCTGTATTCCCGCCCAACGCTTCGGCATGGCGTTCAACAACAACGGTATTGCCGATCTGCATCAGGACCTCGATGACTCCTGGAGCGACCTGTCCGGCCGCGTCGTCCTCGACTACCGCTGGAACGACGACGTGATGACCTTCTTCTCGGTGGCAGATGGCTTCAAGGCCGGCGGCTTCAACAGCTTTAGTGCCGCGGAGGGCATCGACCCCTCTTTCGACCAGGAAGATGTCGTCAACATGGAGCTGGGTCTGAAAAGCAGCCTGTTCGACAACCGTGTCAAACTGAATACATCTATCTTTAGCTACGAATACGACAACCTGCAGCAACTGGACCTGGTGGGCGCCCCCATCCCCAACTACTACCTGCGCAACGCCGATGCCGAAGGCCAGGGCGCGGAAGTGGAACTGCAGTGGGCGGCCACCGACAACCTGTTTATCGCCGGCAACTACTCCTACCTGGACACCGAGTACACCCGTTACCAGATCATCGAGGCAATCGGTGAAACCGAAGAGGAGCACTCCCGCGTTGGCCAGCCGCGTGTCTCCACCCCGGAGAACAAGTTCAACATCCTCGCCGAGTACACCGTTCCGATGAACTCCGGTGCGGACTTCGTGCTGCGCGCGGATTACAACTGGACCGACGAGCGTATCGGCTCTATCAGCGACCCGACCCGCGTGATCGAGGACTACCAACTGCTGAACCTGCGCGCGGGCTGGAACAGTGCCTCCGATCGCTACTCGGCGGCACTGTGGGTGAAGAACGCCAGCGACGAGGAGATCGCCGGTGGCTACGGCGGTACCGGTGCGGCCATTGGCGCCAGCCCGGCCTGGCGCTTTATGCCGCGGATGTACGGTGCCGACTTCACCGTGCGTTTCTGAGCACTGTCCGTGACAGCCTCAACGGAAAGGGCCGGCACTGCCGGCCCTTTTTGTGAGCACCGTCCCGCCTTTACCCTTCGCGCCCCACCGACCCGGGTGCGCCAATTTCCAACATGGGGAAATAGATGCCAATTACACCCGCGCGGCTGGTAATTTCGTGGGAATCCCGCCAAAACTGCGTATCATCATTCGAAAAGGATCGCAGTCGGCAATTGCCATGGCATTACTGGCGGGAGAGGTAGACACAGACGTTCGGGAAGAACTCCTCGCGCGCTATCGGCGAATACGTGGAGAAACGGAGCAGTTGGTGGATCCGCTGTCCGCGGAAGATATGCAACTGCAGTCGATGCCGGACGCCAGCCCCACGAAGTGGCACCTCGCCCACACAAGCTGGTTCTTCGAAACCTTCCTGCTGCGCCCCCACCTGGCCGGTTACCGGCAGTTCGACCCGGATTTCCACCAGCTTTTCAACTCCTATTACAACAGCCTCGGCACGCCGTTCAGCCGGCCGCACCGGGGGCTGCTATCCCGGCCCCACCTGGATACCGTCTTCGCCTATCGCCGCAGTGTCGACCGCCATATGGCCGCGCTCCTGTCCGCGGACGAATGGCGGCCGGAACTGGAATACCTGGTGATACTGGGCCTCAACCACGAACAGCAACACCAGGAACTGCTGCTGACAGATATCAAGCACGCCTTCTCCATCAACCCCACCATGCCGGCCTACAGCGCTGCGGACGACGACGGCGAGAGCGGCGACGAGGAGGCCGCCAACGAGGTGCGCTGGCTGGATATTGCCGGCGGTATCTACAGTATCGGCAGTGAGGGGGAGCACTTCTATTTCGACAACGAAGGCCCCGCGCACCGCCAGTTACTGCAGGATTTCCGCATCGCCTCGCGCCTGGTCACCAACAGCGAATACCGGGAGTTTATCCGGGACGGCGGCTACCGCGAGCCGCGCCTCTGGCTTTCCGACGGCTGGTCCTGGCTGCAGAAAACGCGGGCCTCGCATCCCCTTTACTGGCGGGAGAGGGAAGGGCACTGGTATCAGTTCACCCTCGCCGGCCTGCAGCCGCTGCGCGGCGCGGAACCGGCCTGTCATCTCAGCTTCTACGAGGCCGATGCCTTCGCCACCTGGGCCGGCAAGCGCCTGCCCACCGAGTTTGAATGGGAAGTCGCCGCCTGCCTGCTGCGCCAGCCGGACCAACTGGCGGTTGCCAACCTGCTGGAAAAACGCCTCTTCGGGCCGGTCGCTGCGGCGCCGGGGCAACCCCAGTTCCTCGGCGACCTGTGGGAGTGGACCGCGAGCGCCTACCACCCATATCCCGGCTTCCGCGCCAGCGAGGATGCCGTCGGCGAGTACAACGGCAAGTTCATGTGCAACCAGAAGGTGCTGCGCGGCGGCTCCTGTATTACACCCGCGGACCATATCCGCATGAGTTACCGCAATTTCTTCTACCCGCACCAGGCGTGGCAGTTTACCGGAATTCGTTTGGCAGGAGATGCAGTATGAATATGGCCGCTTCGCCGATGCGCGCAGCCCCCCCGATTGATGAAGCTTTTTACAGCGACGTACTGCAGGGACTGCACCGGGAACAGAAAAGCCTGCCATGCAAGTATCTCTACGATGAAACCGGTTCGCGGCTGTTTGAACGGATCTGCGAGCTGGGCGACTACTATGTGACCCGGACGGAAGCCGCGATCTTTGAACAACACCTGCCCGAGATGGCCCACTGTATCGGCCCGCGGGCCGTGATCGTCGAGCCAGGTGCGGGCAACTGTGAGAAGGTCCGCCCCCTGCTGGAGAGCCTGGAAAACCCCGCCGCTTATATTCCCATCGATATATCACCGGAAATACTGCTCGCCGCCAGGGCGGATATCGAGCACCGCCTGCCGGGCCTCCCGGTCGAGGCCGCTGTGGGCGATTTCACCTGTATGGAAGCCTGGCCGACCGCCGACGGGACCGCCGGGCTCCGGCAGGTAATCTTTTTCCCCGGCTCCACCATCGGCAACTTCGATCCGCAGCAGGCCAGGGCACTGCTGGCCCATTTCCGGTCCCGGCTGAAGCGCGGTGACGGCCTGCTGATCGGCACCGACCTGGTCAAGGATTCGGTGGTGCTGGAGCGGGCCTACCACGACAGCGCCCACGTGACTGCCGATTTCAACAAAAACCTGCTCGCCCGAATCAATCGGGAGCTGGACGCGGATTTTGATCTGTCCCTGTTTGCACACCGCAGTTTTTATCATCCCCTCCGCCAGCGGGTCGAGATGCATCTGGTCAGCCTGAAATCCCACTGTGTCAGTATCGGTGGTGAGCGGATAGCCTTTCGGGAAGGGGAGACCATCCATACCGAGAACAGTCACAAATACTCCCTGGCCGGTTTTGCCGAACTGCTGCGGGATACCGGCTTTTCACCGCTAGCCCACTGGAGCGACGCGAAACAACACTATGCGGTCCACTATGCACAGGCCGACTGATCGACTCTCCTGTTTCCTGCTGGCGGTAGTGATCCTGGGAGCTGCACCGCTGTGGGTGGAAAATGCCCGGTCTGATGACGAGGGGGAAAACGGCACAGCTTCCAGCGGCGAATTGAGCGGGCCGCTTGTGGTGCACAAAAACCCTCTCTGCTTCTGCTGTAAAAAGTGGATGGCCCATCTGCACCGGAGGGGTATCGAAACCAGCACCGACAACACCACCAACATGAGCAGGATAAAAGGGCAGTGGGCCATTCCCGAGGGGATGCACAGCTGCCACACGGCGGTACTGAACAAAAAGTATGTGTTCGAGGGCCATGTGCCCGCGCGCTTTATCCGCAAATACCTGAGCAACCCGCCCGAGGGAAGTTATGGCCTCACGGTGCCGGGCATGCCCGAGGGCAGCCCGGGCATGTACAAGGGCAAGGACTTTGAGCCCTACAATATCTATCTTTTGATGCGCGGTGGTGATTATCGCTTCTACGTGCGTGTAGAAAAACCGGAATCGCGCTAAGCCCCTCTTCAGTTTCTACAAAAATATCGGTATGGTCTGGTCCGCAACCAGCCGGACCCGACAGATGACCGAGAAGTTCTCCCCCGCCATTGGCCTGGGCAACTGCCACCTGCAGACCGTTTTCGCCCGTTTTCACCGCCCCGATTCCTGGGTAGCCACCGAGTGCCACTGGTACTACACACCGGATGGCGATCAGCTCGGCTTGCACCTGCCGAAACCTTTGGAAGACTGCCCCGATCGGCCCCTGGTGCTGATCCTCCACGGGCTGGAGGGATCGGTCGCCTCTCCCTATGCCCAGGGAATGATGGATGCACTGATGCGAAAGAATTTCCAGGTTGCAGTGATGCATTTCCGCGGTTGTGGTGGTGTTCCGAACAAATTGTTGCGGGCCTACCACAGCGGCGACAGCGAGGACCCGCGTTGGCTTGCCGGCGAACTTCGTAAGCAACTGCCCGATACACCGATAATGGCGGTGGGCTACTCTCTGGGTGGCAATGTATTGCTGAAGTGGCTGGGCGAAGACGGGGAGGGCAGTCCCCTGGCGGCGGCTGTGGCCGTGTCGGCACCGATGGACCTGCACGCCTGCAGCCACCGGATCAATACCGGGCTGTCGCGTTTCTACCAGCGCCACCTGCTCGCCAGCCTCAAAAATAGCCTCGAGAAGAAGGCCATGGAGGCGACACTGGCCGACGCCATGCCGAACCTGAAGGAGCCGGGAAACTTCGCCAGCTTCCGTCGGTTTGACGACGCCTTCACCGCGCCCCTGCACGGTTTTCGCGATGTCGACGATTATTACACCCGCGCCTCCAGCAAGCCGCTGCTGAAGCATATCATCCGACCGACCCTGATCATTCACGCCGAGGATGATCCGTTTATCGACCCGGCGGCTATTCCAACCAAATCAGAGGTGGGTCCCGGCGTGCAGCTCAACATCAGCAAGCACGGCGGCCACGTCGGTTTTATCGGCGGCAGTCTGTGGCGGCCGAAGTACTGGCTTGAAAAGCGGATTCCCGAGTTTTTCCGGTCTGTATCCTGCCATTAGGTGGCAGTTTGTTTTACTTGGTGCCAAACCGAATGAAAATTGGCGTGTCGTCCCTTTTTAGCCAGCCGCTATTGTCTCGAGAGTTAAAATCTATTGGCAGGCTTTCAATAGTTGTTCTATCTACTTGATAGCTTTTCGCAGCAGTAGCGTCGGCCCCGGCGCTTGTGAAGCTTCCTGGAATAATAAAGTCGAAAGAGCTTTTCGGAGGAGCTTTATGTCAAAAGATGCCACACACACTTTCCGCCTCCTGCTCGCATCCCTTTTTTTCGCAGCTCTGCCGTCGGTGGCACAGGACAAGGGGCCACCGAGCAGCTATATGCCGGTTGTGGATCATGAGAGTTTTGAAACCACGCTGGAGCGGATGCGCGATGAGAAACCGGAGATTCAGAAGCGCCACGAGGCGCTTCTGCAGCAGCGCTATGACCTCTCTGACAACCCGGTAGAAGGCGTCACCATGAGTGGCGGCAAGGCAGTGCAGGGCGGAGTGCGGGTAAAGCTACCCGACGGCGCCAGCTGGGAATCACTGGCAGATATGTCTCCGGGAGAAATCAAAAGCGAGGAACTCTGGCCCGAAGGCTTTTATCCACTGCCACACCCGAACCAGAATGAAGGCGGCATGGTGTTCCCGCAGTTCCATATCGACGCCATCAAGGAACAGGAAAGCCGGGACCTGACCCGCTTCGACCTGGACTTTGTGCTGCCGGATACATTCCTGCCAGAATTTCCGCCCCCCATCTACCTGACCACACGCCCGGACCTTGGCGATGTCTCCCAGGGAGAGGTGGTTACGCTGAGCAATTTTTTCGGCCTTTTCAACGGTATAATGAATCCCAAGCAGCTGGAGGGCCTGCGGCTGCTGCTGACGCCGTTTCCACAGCAACAGTTCAACGCCACCTGGGATCGGCGTTCAGAGAAACCCAGCCAGGGGGTTGCCTGTCTGGACTGCCACGTCAATGGTCACACCAACGCCGCTACGCACCTGGTGGGCGATATCCGCCCGCAGAAACACCGCCACCGGATCGACACACCCACGCTGCGCGGTGTCAATATCCAGCGATTGTTCGGTTCCCAACGGGCCCTGAAAAGTGTCGAGGACTTCACCGAGTTCGAACAGCGCGGAGCCTATTTCGATGGCGATCCGGTGATCGCCACCAAGAAGGGTGTCAACATCCTGGAGCGGGGCAGCCAGGTGCACTTCATGGCTGAGGTGCAGGCCCTGTTCGACTTCCCGCCTGCCCCCAAGCTGAACCTGCTGGGGCGCCTGGACAAAAGCAAGGCCACGGAACAGGAATTGCGCGGCGAGGAGATCTTCTTCGGCAAGGGCCAGTGTGCCGAGTGCCACCAGCCGCCATACTTTACCGATAACCTGATGCACGACCTGCGCACCGAGCGTTTCTACGAACCCAAGATGATCAACGGCCGCCTCGCCAGCGCCGACGGCCCCATCAAAACCTTCCCGCTACGCGGCATCAAGGATTCACCACCTTACCTGCACGACGGCCGCCTGATGACCCTGGACGATACGGTGGAGTTTTTCAATATCGTATTGGGCACCCAGCTTACCGAACAGGAGAAGAAGGACCTGGTGAGTTATCTTTACACGCTCTAGTGGACCGCTTGTAAAGTTAGGCACAGTTCGCTTCGCAAAGTCGTCCAGCTTTGCGTTGAGAAAGATTGAAATAATGCTGCTATTCCAGCGCTTTCTCGCCTTGATCTGAACGATTTGACTGTGCTCCTTTGTTACCGAACTTTACAAGCGGTCCACTAGTGAATCCATCTGCAAGGCTGGAGACAGCTTTCTTCCCCCGGTTGCCCGGATTATACTGAGGAAAAATTGGAATTGGCGATTTTCAGACGGCCGCGAACCATGTTTGCGATCGTCTGATAGCCGCCGCGACGAAGCTAGTACAGGATTAAGGTATCTTCAGAAGAATGATAACGATAGATTTCGTCCCAAGGGATACCGGCCCGGGAAGCAATCTCGATTTTCTTGACAGGGAACGCTACTGGATCAATAACAGTGAAGCCGTCTGCCTGTACCGCTGCGACTTCGACCATATGCACTACCGGAAACTCCATTACAATGACCTGGGGATCCGTTTTCCCCAGCCGCTGGAAAACGCGGTTGAAAAGCGCCAGGCAGAATTCTTGACCGGCAGGTATGCGGCTCGACAGGCGATATACCGGTCTGGCTTCATGCCCGGGCCGGTTCCCGAGATACCGATAGGGGAGCACCGCAACCCGGTCTGGCCGGTGGGAACCAGGGGCTCCATAACCCATAGTCACTCCACCGCAATCTGCGCGATCACCCGGGACTCCGGTGGCGGGGACAGGTTTATCGGTATCGAGGCGTACCTGTCCGGGCCGTTGGCAGATCAGGTTTCCGGATTGATCTGCCAAGCGGAAGAACACTCCTTGTTGGTAAGCCGGGGACTGCGGGAAAACATCGCTGCCACCCTGATTTTCTCGGCGAAGGAGACCTGTTCAAGGCACTTTATCCCGTTGTCGGCAGCTACTTCGGATTTGAATGCGCCGAAGTGAAGGCGTGCTCTCCAGAAGAGGGCTGTCTGACGCTCGAGGTAACTCGCGAGCTCTCTCCAAAAGTAGGCGCCGGCGATTCCTTCAGATGCCGTTTCGTGCTTGAAGCACATTCGCTGGTGACCGTCATCATGCCCGGGGATGCTGTCCAGGAAAAAGCACCCGGAAATTGGTACCGGGCCGAAGAGCCTGCCGTTGGGTGAGGTGGTGGAGGAAGTGGTGGGAGAAACCGATCTAGTGCTGTTAGCCTAGAAACTGCCTCCCAGTCTCTATATCCAACATCCTGTATTTTGATCAACCTGTCAAGTTGGCATTTAATTTTGTGAATTTTTACCTGCACATCTCTCCTTGTGGTTCTTCGTAAATCAGTGTGAAGGCTCCGGCTCCATACCCAAGGCCTCCGCAGTAGAAGAGTACGCTGGCCCTGCTCCTCCCCCCCCCTCGAAGGATCGAAAGCCACGAGCATTCGATTTCAAAGTTTGGAATTTTGAGTTCATTCCTTCTGATCCCGCGTTGATAATCTGGTGCCCAAAGTAGTTGAGCAGGTTGTCCAAGTGCCACTTGAGTATTCTGGCGACTTTCTTGATCGGCTCCAACCGGCTGCGGGTTGCATAGCTGTACCACTTGTTGCAATGTCTGTGTTTGTTGACAAAGTTGTCGCGTCCACTGATCACGCAACCAAGGATTTACACTCGGCGGCCGCCTGATTTTCCTTCGGAGGAAGAAGCCATGCTTCGCCCACTGGGTTCCGGTTCCTGGTGTGGCGCGGCCTGTGCTCTGGCCTACGCTGTTTAGCCTCCTCAGCCACTCACTTGGTTGCCACAATGGTTCCACCAGACTTTACCCGTTGATGCCGGAAAAACTCCTTTAGTATAAGTGACAGGATGACGAATAGCCGCACTTCCTTGTTGGAAAAATTCAGTTCTGTCGATTGGCGCTGAGTAGTTACGATCCTGAAGATGCTGATGAGGCGAATGGAGGTTTTCACCCTTCTGGTACTGCTGATCCCAGCTTTCTCGGGCCACTGAAACGAAAGGTCAGCTTTCCAGTCGATACTACCTTGCTGTACGATAGTCAGGCCTGTTTTTTTCTGCTAGGGTTGGAATCTTACTCCTACAGGACGTAACAATAAAAACAGGGCCATGGCGAAAAACACCAGCGAACTGCTCAACCAGCTGAAAATTGACCGGGACGGGGCAGCTGATTCGGGCATACCGGGCAGAAGCATCTTGGTAGCCGCCGTCATCAGCGTCGCGGTAGGCATACTGGTCGGCGCCCTGGCAGCGGCTCAGTTCTCCGCCGATCCGCCGCCGGAAACTGCAGCCCCCGCCGCCAGTACAGACAAGCCCACCGCCACGCAACCACCGGTACAGATCCCCGCCGTCAAAATTCACGAAACCGTCCTCGACGCCTCCGGCTATATCACCGCCCGCCGCACGGCCACCGTCTCTGCGCAAGTAATGGGGCTGATCGCCGATGTCGGGGTAGAGGAAGGCATGCGCGTCGACGCCGGTCAGGTGTTGGCGCAACTGGACGCCGCCAAGGCTCAGGTAGAGCTGGAACTGGCGCAGTCGCGGGTGGAGGTACTGCAGGCGCAGGTTGCCAGCATCCGGGCCAACTTGGGCGAGGCGCAGCGCCAGCGCGTGCGTTACGCGGGCCTGATGGACAAGAACTACTCCAGCCGCGCCGAACTCACCCAGAGCGAGGCCAGTGTCGAGAGCCTGCGCGCGGAGTTGGCCAGTGCGCGCGCGGACATTCGCGTGGCCCAGCTTGAGGTCCAGCGCCAGCGCGAACAACTGGAGGACCACACCATCCGCGCACCCTTTGCCGGCGTAGTCACGCAGAAGAATGCCCAACCCGGCGAAATCGTCTCGCCCAGCTCCGCCGGCGGCGGCTTCACCCGCACCGGTATCTGCACCATAGTCGATATGGATTCGCTGGAAATCGAAGTGGACGTCAACGAGGCGTTTATCGGCCGCGTGCGCGAGGGGCAGAAAGTCAGCGCGCAGCTGGACGCCTATCCGGAGTGGGAAATTCCGGCCACAGTCGAGGCTATTATTCCCACCGCCGATCGCGCCAAGGCGACGGTACGGGTGCGTATCGGTATCGATGAAAGTGACCCACGGATTCTGCCGGATATGGGGGTAAAGGTGGCCTTTTTGAGAACTGGTGAATAACTGTTGGCAACGATTTGCAGGATGGGCAAAGGGACGAGGCGGCACGCCCGTCCTACTGCCGCCGTATTCGCCTGAGCTGAACCCTGGCGAACTGGTGTGGATCATCTGAGAAAATCACGGTGTCGGCAAGAGAATGGTGAAAAGCGTGAGGAATTGAAACATGTTGTCATTGGACATTTGCGATTCCTGCAAAAGACTCCATTGTTAGCCTTTCTTCGGTGAGCCACATGTCCGACAAGCGCTACGATAAAGGATAAGTCGCTGTTTTCATTGCCGAACCCTATTCTGTAAGCGACACTCGCTGCGAAACTTTACAAGGGTTTGACAGATAGAAAGAGGCTTTCAAAACCCCAAACAAATAGGGTTACGGGATTGCACGATCTCGTGCAGCAAGTCGTCGAGCATTTCATCCAGCTATTACGTTATATTTCACGCCAACCATCTGTCTGTTGCCATGCGGGTCCTTGTGCAATATTGCATCTGCGACGTGGCGTGATATATGATAATTTCAGCTAGCAAAGAACGCTAAGGTGGGGCTATGGACAGGAAGGCCGCGTGATGGAAGTTCTGATCGTAGACGATTTGCAGAAGGCCTTCGGTCGTAATACGCAAGCGGTCTCTGGGGTATCATTTCGGGTTAACAAGGGGGAGGTGTTTGCATTCCTTGGCCCGAACGGTGCCGGCAAGACAACAACGATTAAGATGATCGCTGGCTTACTGCTACCGGACGAAGGTGCGGGATGGATTGATGGGCTGGATCCGCACCGAAATCCGATGGCAATGGAACGTTTTGGTGCCGTGCTGGAGGGGAATCGCAACCTCTACTGGCGAATGACTGCGTTCGAGAATATGCGCTACTTTGGTGTGCAAAAGGGCTTGTCCCAGCGAACTGCTTCTAGGCGCGCGGATGCTTTGTTAGAACGTTTCGACTTGATTAGCAAGCGCAACCATCAGGTGCGCAGCCTTTCCCGTGGCATGCAGCAAAAGCTCGCCATCGCCGTGGCACTAATCCATGAGCCACGGATGCTTCTGCTCGATGAGCCAACTCTCGGGTTGGATGTATCCTCCTCAATGCAGGTGATATCCCTGATTCGAGAGTTGCGCGAACAGGGTATGGCAATTGTGTTGACAACACATCAGCTCGACATTGCTGAGACGCTTGCAGACCGAGTTGCAATCATTCGCGATGGACGGATCATCAAGGAGGCAAGCAAGACGGATCTGATTCTTGAATTTACCCCGGATGGCTACGAAATAGAGCTCGGCGGTGAATTATCTCCAGCTAATCGGGATGTGCTTGTCGATGAATTCAATGCCACATTCGAAGCTGACCGTATATGCCTGCCTGGTGATAGTGATCACCTTTACAATGCTCTCAACGTAATTCGGCCAACGCCGATTCGCTCTCTTGGACGTGCAAAAGTTGATCTAGCATACATTTTCCTTCAACTAACCGAAGAAGGCTATAGGTCATGATCAGGCTTCTATACATAGAACTCCTTCGGACGCTGGCGCTTACCATTCGCTATCCGGCCAATTTTGCGAGCTCCCTGTTCATCAGCACGTTGATGTTCTACGGCCTCTTCATGGGCGCTCAGTATCTGTCCGGACAGGAAGTATTTGGCGAGAATCTCAATGCTATGGTCGTAGGTTGGACAGCTTGGGTCCTTGCAACCAAGGCTCTCAATAAGCCGCCGCTTGCCATCCAGGCCGAAGCCGATACCGGGGTTCTGGAGAGTGTATTTCTGTCGCGCTATAAGGTCTGGTGGATCTTCTTCTGCCGAGCTCTCTCCGAAACCTTGGTCGATATCGTGCTGATTGTCATTATGGTCAGCCTTATCGTGTGGTTGACAGGAAGCGAAGTGAGTTTCTCCCCGGCTATAGCATTTCCAATTGCGATGCTCCTGCTCGCAGGGATCGGCATGGGCTTGATTGTCGGTGGAGTTGCTCTTCAGGTCAAGCGCTTGGGCGCAATGCTCCCGTCCTTGCAGATGCTTCTCCTGCTTTTGATGTTCACCCCATTCGAAAATTGGACGTCTGGTGCTGACAGGGTAATCGCGGTAGCGGCAATGTGGATGCCAATGGTGCCCAGTGTGGTCATGCTGCGGGGGCTCATGGCCTTCAACACGCCATTTGATCCGATACTTGCGGTGTACGCTGCAGTGAACGGCATAGTGTGGATGGCAGTGGGATTGATCGTGTTCGCTAAAATGGCACAGCGAGTCAAGGCTAAGGGTTTGCTGGCTGGATATTAGGAGGAGTTATGTCGAAAAAGATGGGGGCTTACTGCAAAGGGTACCAATTAAAACATCTACGCGCTTTTTCTGATTGGAAGGAAGATGCAGAGGCTGCACGACCTTCTGTCGAAGGGGGGGCGCCGCGATCGCTTGGTGATGAAGATGTGGTTTATGTTCAGGAGGACCTTTCTGTCACCGACGGTATCTTCCTCGAAGAGCATGTGATCTTTAGTGGTGAAGGGGACGCGTGGACCGAATTTTGTAAGAAGGAGCTGCGTTTCGAAATCCCAGACGACGTACAACGTGCGAGTCAGCTTGAAGCTGGGTAAGCGATGGAGGCAACGGAGACGATAAAGTGAGCGAACTGGTTGATTTTCTGAGCAATGGTGAGCATCCAGTGACGATGACGCGCTACACGGGCGGCGAGGAGCTGGGAGAGCGGATTGAGCGAGGTTATGTGTTGATAAAGTTTGCCGATACCCGGGGGGGAACTGAGCTTGGACTGCGTATTGATCCATCTGAAAGTGATTTATCGGAAGCTGACTTCACCGCAGGACAGGGGCAGGTTCGATTAGTTGGTAACCTGACGCTTGACTTTGTACCGGTTGTGGTGGAGGTTATGGTGGATCTGATTTCGCTTGAGGGAACAGGTTCGCTACAGCGAGTACAGGCGCAGGATACGGTCGAAGCTTGACAGTGCCTTTAAATGGTCTTTTGAGGGAGCGAATTTCATGCAATCGGACGATATCGATAATCGAACATACAAGGTGGTCATGAACCACGAAGAACAGTACTCGATATGGCCTGCTAATCGCGATAATGCATTGGGATGGAAGGACGCTGGCAAAACCGGGAGTAAAGAAGAGTGCTTGGCTTATATCCGTGAAGTATGGGTTGACATGCGCCCTCTGAGCTTGCGGGAAAAGATGGCTGAGCAAGAAAGCTAGGGACCATGGACAGGGTGCAGTCGTCTGGCGGTTATTGATAAGACTGAGGCCACGCTGTTTGCCGATGGACGGGGGAGGTGATGAAGAATTCAAAGTGGTTCTTGGTTCATGGAGATAGGCCAGCACCAGCTTATCGCGTCTTTTGTTTTCCGTATGCCGGAGCAAGTGCAAGCCTTGCAGTGTTCCGTGAATGGGCATCGTTTCTGCCGGCCGATGTCCAGCTCATCGCGGTGGAGTTGCCGGGGCGAGGCCGGCGATACGGTACGCCACTTGTACGCTCTCTCCATTCGCTTGTCGAGCAAATCCTTACTGCCATTCGTCCGCTGACAGGGCTGCCCTACACGTTTGTTGGGCATAGCATTGGTGCCCTGCTGGCGTTTGAGCTTGCGCGAGCCATGCGGGACAAAGGATTACGCCTGCCGGAAACACTGCTGGTTTCCGGGAAGCGTGCACCTCAATTACCGCACAAACAACGGCTCCACCTGCTGCCGGACAATGAACTCATTCTCGCGCTAAAGGATTACAACGGTACGCCCGATGCGGTCCTGGAGCATCCGGAGTTGATGGAGCTGTTCTTGCCGATCCTCCGCGCAGATTTCTCGCTTGCGGAAACCTATCGACATATTCCGGCGGCACCGTTGCCAATTCCTATTCACGCTTATGGCGGAGTTGACGATCCAGGTGTAAAGCAAGAATGTCTTGAACCTTGGCGTTCGCACACCTCCACCGACTTTAACTTGGAGATGCTTCCCGGGGATCATTTCTTCATCGAAAAAGAGGCGCGCCAGGCTATGCGCGAGCGCCTTGTTGCGCGGATAGTAGAGACCAGAAATAAGAATGCGCAGATGCCGCCAGTGTTTGCTTGACTGGATGGTGGAAAGAACGTAGCGGTTGATGGCTCGGAGCAAGCCGCACAAACAGGAGCGTATACCCATGGGGGGGGCGGTATCGAAAAAAGGACTTCGCCAAACAAGCGAGTTTTCCAGAATAAATAGTATCGTCGAGCTGTTGCGGTGGCGCGGAGCTGCGGATGCCGAGCAAACCGCTATCGGGTTCATTGATGATAAAGAATCCCTGGTGACGACAGTTGACTTTGCTACTCTAGACCTCCGTGCGCGTGCGATTGGCGCATGGCTTGCCGCTCGGGGCCCCCGTGGGCAACGCGTTGTAATCGCGCTGCCAACTGGTATCGCCTATATGGAGGTGTTTTTCGGGTGCTTATATGGTGGTGCGATCCCGGTGCCGCTGTTTCCACCTCATAGCAGAAGTTTCAAGGCGGCAAGACTCAGTAGTGTCCTTCTTGACTGCGACGCCAGCCATGTGTTCGCCATGTCCACGGATCTGGGAGCGATGTCAACCTGGATTGAGGCAATCGGGAGTCGCGCAGTCGTTCAGGATGCCCTTGCGATTGACGACGAGTTTGCTGAGCAATGGAGTGATCCCGGCGTCGGCGGTAAAGATGTTGCCTTCCTGCAATACACATCCGGGTCGACCACGACGCCAAAAGGTGTGATGGTCAGCCACGCTAATCTGCTACACAACTTGCACATGATGCGGCGCCGCTGGCAACTCGATGAGAACTCCATCATCGTCAGCTGGCTTCCGATCTTCCATGATCTCGGCGTGGTTGGAAATAACCTGCTCGGAATTTTTTTGGGGGCGCCACAGTACCTGATGGCAGCTCAAACTTTCGTGAAACGACCCGGAGCTTGGCTACGCGCGATCGGCCACTACCGAGCACACATTGCCATGGCGCCCAACTTCGCTTACCGACTGTGCGTGGAACGGGTCAGCGAAGAGGAAAGGCGCTGTTTAGATCTTACCCATTGGCGCTTGGCAGTCAGTTGCGGTGAGCCGGTCGTACCGGCGATGGTTGATGCTTTCATCAGTACATTCGAGCATTGCGGATTCGCAGCAGAGGCAATGACTCCCGCCATGGGTATGGCCGAAACCACGCTGTTCGTCAGTGGCGACGTGCCCGAAAAGCCGGTTCAGGCACGAACATTCAGCGATCGCGGACTTCGCAAACTGATCGCAAAGCCCGTCCGCTCCACCCGGCAACGGGGCAGGCGTGTTATGTCGTGCGGCTTGGTCATGGACGATCTTGAAATCAGAATCGTTGACCCAGACACCTTGCAGACATTGCCGGAGGGCAAGATCGGAGAGCTTTGGGTCCGCGGAGACAGCGTTGCACTCGGCTACTGGAACAAACCGGATGCAACAAAGCCAGTATTTCATGCATGTACCTCTGATACACAGGAGGAGCCGTTCCTGAGAACAGGGGACCTTGCATTTATGTTCGACGATGAGCTGCATATCTGTGGCCGTCTCAAGGACGTGATTATCATTCGTGGACAGAACTTCCTGCCAACTGATATCGAAGTGGCGCTCGAAGAGTGCCATCCATTGCTGCGTCGCGATTTTGGCGTTGCGTTCGCGGTGGATACCGGCGACGAGGAGAGCCTTGTTGCTGTCTATGAAGCGGAGACCCAGAGTTCTGTACCGATAGACATAGCGGAGATAGCACGTGCTACTGCAACGGCTATATCGGAAGGTTTCGACTTGCAGCTGCGGGGCTTTGTACTGGTCCGTCGCGGTACCTTGTCCAAGACCACTAGTGGCAAGGTGACACGCGAGAAGACGCGAGAGCAGTTTCTCAAAGGCCGACTGTCGACGTTGTCGAGCTGGTTTCATCCGCGAGTTGAGGCCGTAGTAAACCCAGCTGGAACCGTTTCTGTGGAAGAGGCCGCGTACGTCTCTTCACTACCCGTGGAGATGGCAGAAGTGCGATCGTTGGCATCGTGGCTCTGTCATGCCGTAGCGCAGATACTCGAAGTTCTGCCGGCCGATGTCGATCCGGAAGTACCGTTTGCCGCCCATGGATTGAACTCACTGGGAGTAGGGCGCCTGGCCGCACTTATCGAGCAAAAGCTACAACGCAAGGTTTCAGAGCGCCTGATCTACGACTATCCGACCGCGACTGCCCTTGCAGAGTACTTTGCCGGAAACACTGAAGAAAGTGTCACACCGGCAGCCACGAGATCATCGCTAGGCGCAGATCGAGACGCAGTGGCCATCGTGGGAATCGGGTGCCGATTGCCGGGAGCGAAAAATCCCCATGAATTTTGGCGTGTCCTCGAAGGCGGTGTAGATGCGGTCACCCAGATAAGGCCGGAGCGCGGTACCCCGAATACCTGTTATGCCCCAGATGGAAGCCCGGTCCGAGCCGAGTGGGGAGGTTTCATCGACAACGTCGACGAATTCGACCCGGGATTCTTCGGTATTTCCGGTACGGAAGCAGTTGCCATGGATCCACAGCAGCGATTGCTGCTCGAAGTTGCATGGGAAGCCATGGAGTCGGCCGGAGTTGCCGTCCAACAGCTGTCAGGGAGCCGAACGGGGGTGTTCGTTGGTATCAGTGGCAGTGATTACGCCCGCCTGCCTTTCGCAGATGATGCGAGTGCAGGGCCGCACGATGGTACGGGCAACGCCTGCTCAATTGCAGCCAATCGCCTGTCCTATCTGTGGAATTTCCGAGGCCCGAGCATCGCTGTGGATACAGCATGTTCTTCGTCGTTAGTCGCAGTACATATGGCCTGTCGAAGCATTCTACAGGGTGAGAGTGATCTGGCACTGGCTGCCGGTGTCAACCTCCTGTTGGCGCCGGATCTGACGATTACATTCTCGCAAGCGGGTATGATGTCTCCACGCGGCCGTTGTCGGAGCTTCGACGACGGTGCGGATGGTTATGTCCGCGGCGAGGGTTGTGTCGCTCTGCTTCTCAAGCCGCTCAGTGCCGCACTTCGCGATGGAGACCATATTCGTGCCGTAATTCGCGGGTCGACAGTCAATCAGGATGGTCGCAGCAATGGCCTGACCGCACCTAATGGGCCCGCACAAGAATCTGTGATCCGGGATGCCCTGGCGGACGCAAGGGTCAGCCCTGAGACGGTCGACTATGTCGAGAGCCACGGCAGCGGTACGCCACTTGGTGATCCCATTGAAGCAGGCGCCTTGGCCCGGGTTTTTGCCGAACGGGCATCGCCGCTACTGATCGGAAGTGTCAAGACCAACATCGGGCATCTGGAGGCGGGCGCGGGAATTGCCGGCTTGCTAAAGGTGGTTTTGTCGCTGGAAAAGGGTGTTGTGCCGGCGAGTCTGCATTTCCGGAAGCCAAATCATAGAGTTCCATGGGAACAGACACAGCTTGAAGTGTGTGCACAGACACAGCCGTGGCCAGATAGAGGGCGGGCCCGCCGTGCGGGTGTGACCTCGTTTGGCTTTGGCGGCACCAACGCTCACGTTATTGTGGAGGAAGCGCCAAATGTTCCGGAAAACACTCAGGCTGTGTCAGTAACAGCGGAACAGGCTTTACTGTTGGTTTCTGCGAAGACGGAAACCGCACTGGACGAATTGATGCAGCGTTATGCGAGTAATCTCTCAGACGTTTCCACGGAACACTTGCGCGCTTTTTGCGCGGCAGCAGCGCATGGCCGTACACCCATGAATTTCCGAGCTGCCGCGGTAGCGGCCTCGCCCGCGGCAATGCGGCAACGCCTGACAGAACTCGCAACGGGGCGCCGGCCGAACCTATGTGCTAAGGAGCAAGTTCCCGCGGTGGCGCCGAGAATTGCCTGGTTTTTTTCTGGGCAAGGTGCCGCCTATGCCGGCATGGCACGAGAATTGTACGAAGCCTTTCCCGTGTTCCGTCAGCGTCTTGACAAATGCATCGCCTGGAGCAAACGCAAGGGTTTGGGCGAACTCGCAGCAGTGTTGCTTGGTAGCGATAAGATCTTGTTACAGAGTGCGGCAGTCGCGCAGCCAGCGCTATTTGCATTCCAGATTGCACTTGTGGATCTATGGCGAGCTGCTGGCGTGCAAATGGAAGTCGTCTGTGGCCACAGTATAGGCGAATATGCCGCAGCCTATGCCGCTGGGATGCTGGAGACCGAGGAAGCACTTGATCTACTGAGCATACGCGGCCGCCTGATGGATGAACTCGTTGCGCCAGGCGGTATGCTCGCCGTTGAGATGTCCGCCGAAGACTTAAAGCCACACTTGTCTGAGGAGGAAGGCGTATACATCGCCGCCTTGAATGGTGCCACGCAGACCGTTTGCGCTGGCGACCGGGATGCGTTGTATCGGTTCGAGAAGCGGGCACAGGAAGCGAACATCCGCTGTACGCTACTTGATGTCACCCATGCCTTCCACTCGCCGCTGATGCGACCGGTCATCGAGCCGTTCTCTGCACCTGTCCGAACCATGCCGACCGCTGTGGCCAGGACCCGTTTTGTGTCGTGCCTGGAAGGTATTTGCTACGACCCGGAAACACAGCTACCGGAGGACTACTGGATACGTCATCTGGAGTCACCGGTTGATTTCGTTGCAGGCGCACAGGTCGCGCTGGCGGAGCCAGTGACCGCAGTACTGGAGATAGGTCCAATCCCGACCCTCACCGCGCTTGCACAAGAGTTGCTTCCGCAAGCGCCGCTGCGTTGGCTGCAATGGCCGGGAGAGACCCGTTCACCGTTGGCGCAGGCGCAAGCGGTGGCTGGCCGCCTATTTGCCGCTGGCGTTGACCTCGATTGGTATATCATTTTTCCGGACGCACCCTGTTCAGCCGAAAATCTGCCAACTTACCCATTCCAGCGACGGCGTTGTTGGAACAGAAAACAAAATAGTGCACCTCTAATGAGCGAACATAAAACTAACGCCAGTACCACAGCGTCAGGAGCCGACTCTTCACAAGTTATGCTTCGCCTTAAGGAAATCGTTAGTTCTAGCCTGGGCGTGGCCGCTGACACGATCGATCCTACTGCACCTTTCCTGGAGATGGGCATGGACTCGATTTCCTTGATTGGCGTGATACGTACGATCGAGCGCGAGTTTTCCCTGCAGCTGGAGGTGCGTCAGATCTTCGAGTCACTATACAACCTTGAGTTGTTGTGCGTTCATTGCGAGTCGAAGGCGAAGGTAGGCCCCCAGACTTCCGCGAAGCAGCCGGCACAGTTACCGCCCGAACCTACAGCCGAAGCCCCAGCCCATGAGACTTCGACGGTTTCAGCTTCCAGTTCCGCACCGCTCTCCAGTCAGGTCAATGCCCTCCTGTACGACCAGATTCGGGCGATGACCCAGCTGATGCAAAGCCAGTTGCAGCTCTTGGGCGCCGGCCCACAGGGTGCTGCATTGCCGCAAACGATGATGGAAAGCAAAACCGCGGAAACCTCTAGGCCGACTGAGCCACCACCAGCGGTGACGGCATCGATCCCTCAGTGGAAGGTTGCCGAGACGACTATAGAGCAGCTCACGGAACCCCAGCGTCGCCATCTCGATGCACTCATCGAAAGATACTGCGCGCGTACCGCAGGCTCTAAAGCCTATGCGCAACGACATCGACCACATCTGGCGGACAACCGTGTGGCAGCGGGGTTCCGAGCACTGACCAAGGAGATGCACTACCCACTGGTGGGCGCCTCGGCTCAGGGTGCGCGCACTTGGGACATCGATGGCAATGAATACATCGACGTTACCATGGGTTTTGGCGTGAATCTTCTGGGTCACAACCCGCCCTTCATAAGGCGCGCGATCGCGGACCAGCTTGAGCGTGGTATGCAGCTGGGGCCACAGTCGGAGATGGCGGGCGAAGTTGCTGCATTAATTTGCGAGCTGACAGGAAATGAGCGCGCAGCTTTCGTCAATAGTGGGACTGAAGCGATCATGATCGCCTGTCGACTTGCACGTGCTGTGACTCGGCGCGATATCATCGTGATTTTC
Source organism: Microbulbifer halophilus (assembly GCF_026183675.1). Taxonomy (GTDB): domain Bacteria; phylum Pseudomonadota; class Gammaproteobacteria; order Pseudomonadales; family Cellvibrionaceae; genus Microbulbifer; species Microbulbifer halophilus. Next base: position 10,459 of record NZ_JAPIVK010000040.1, on the reverse strand, counting down.
AGTGGCTCCTATCACGGACAGCACGAGGCCACCATCGTTGTACCCTCTTCCGGGGGCGATGATTTCAGAGCGCGGCCGGGGGTTCCGGGTATCAGCGAAAGTTCAATTGCCAACACAGTTGTTCTCAACTACGGAGATGATGCGTCGTTGGCGTATATTGAGGCGAACGCGACTCATATCGCCGGTGTGTTGGTAGAGCCTGTACAGAGTCATCAGCTCGAATTGCAACCGCGCGCATTCCTGCATGCTCTAAGGAAGCTCACTAAGGAACAAGGCATCGCGCTGATCTTTGATGAGATGTTGACCGGTTTTCGGTGTCATCTCGGCGGCGCCCAGGCACTGTTCGGGTTACGGGCAGATCTCGTTACATACGGCAAGATTATTGGCGGCGGGCTGCCTATCGGGGTTATCTCGGGTTGTGGCCGCTTCATGGATGCGGTAGATGGTGGGCAATGGCGGTATGGCGACAAATCGTATCCTGAAACTGAGACGACGTTTGTTTCGGGTACCCATAGCAAGCATCCACTTGCGATGGCAGCTGCATACGCGACTCTTCAACACCTCAAGCAAGAAGGGCCAGGCTTACAGGAACACCTCAACGCAAGTACTGCAGCTTTCGCAAAGGAGCTCAATGCCTACTTCAATACGGAAGGGTTGCCGCTACGAGTCTCCCATTTCTGTTCCTTGTTTCGCATTGCGTTCGGCGGCAATGCCAACTTGATGTACTATCACTTGCTAGAAAAAGGTGTGTTGCTCTGGGAAGGGCGGGTGTACGCGCTTTCTACCGCACACACTGACGAAGACTTGGCGCATATAGTCGGTGCGTTCAAACAATCGGTCGAAGCGTTGCGCGAAGGTGGGTTTTTGCCTCCTGGGGCTTCCGCAGCCGGTGCCGGCGAGTTGTCGGAGAGTACAAAAACAGAGTGTGTCGCTGCGCCACCCTCCACATGCGAACGTTCACCAACACAGGCATCCTACACAGCTGTCGGGGAGAAGAAGAGGCTTCCAGTCGATTTCAGCCTGTCCTTTTTTGGCCGTTACGAACGTGAATTTGATAAGGAGAAGTACGACCTGCTGTTTGCGAGCGCGCGTTTCGCCGATGCCCACGATTTTAAGGCAGTATGGATTCCGGAACGACATTTCCACGCTTTCGGTGGCTTTTCTCCTAATCCATCTGTGACTGCTGCTGCCCTTGCGCGTGAAACCAGTCGCATTCAATTGCGCGCAGGTAGCGTAGTAGTGCCATTGCACCATCCAGTGAGAATCGCAGAGGAATGGGCGCTTGTTGACAACTTGTCCCAAGGCCGGGTCGGTATTGCCGCCGCATCCGGGTGGCACCCCGATGATTTCGTACTCGCTCCGGAAGCTTATTCGGACAATCGCACCATCACCTTCAGCAACATCGAAGTGGTGCGGAAGTTGTGGCGGGGAGAGACGGTGGAATTCACTGGCGGAACCGGAAAGCCATTCGGGGCAAGAATCTTCCCGATGCCCAAGCGGTCAGATTTACCCATCTGGATCACGGTAGTCAAGAACCCGGATACATACGCTGAGGCAGGACGCCGGGGGTTCGGAATTTTGACCAACATGATGGGGCAGAGCGTGGACGAGCTAGCCGCCAACATCCAGGTCTATCAAGCCGCACGTGCAGAAGCCGGCCTGGATCCGGATACGGGTGGAGTCACGGTGCTTGTGCATGCCTACGTGACCGAAAATGCCGAGCAGGCACGTGTAGTCGCCGCCAAGCCGTTCCGCGATTATCTTGCGACCATGGCTGGGCTGCTGGACTCGCTGGCTAGGAACTTTGACAAGGAAAAGAGCTTTGATTCACTTTCCCAGGAAGATCGTGACTATCTGCTCGATGTCGCTTATCGCCGTTATGTCGAGAACTCGGCGCTGATCGGGTCGCCGGAGAGCTGCGCACCGATCGTAGAGTCGCTAATCGATGCCGGTGTCACTGAACTGGCATGTTTTGTCGACTTCGGGATCGACAGCAAACGCGTACTCGAAAGCTTACCGCACCTCGATCGTCTCCGAGAGCGCTTCGCATCCCCAAATAATTACACTGAGGTATCAAAGAAGGAGGGGGTGGAGCAGCCCAATATCGATTCCGATCGGATGACGGTCCTAGAGGAGGATCTCTGAATGGAGTCGATACAGGAACTTCCACCAACGAGTGTGACACTGCACCCGCTGACCGAGCTGCAGCGGCAATTGTGGATGCTTTCGCAACTTGGTCCGGCCGGCTCCCTAGCGTACAACATCTCTATCAATCTGCGCCTTAGGGGGGCGCTTGACCGCGCCTTGCTGCGCAAGTCGATAGAGACTGTCTGGGCGCGCCATGATGCCCTGCGGACGTCTATTTCTAGTGATGGAAAGCATCGCTGTGTCCATCTGAAAATGGCCCCGGATACGAAGCTAGTTGATATCTCAAAGCTGCCAGAGGAAAAGCGCTTAGGTGCGCTTCGAGAGCAGATCACGCACAACTGCGAACAACCGTTTGATTTCTCTAGGGGCCCATTGTTCCGGGTGCGCCTTTATCGTCTGGCCACGGATCATCACCTACTGATGCTGACCGCTCACCATATCGTTTCAGATGGGTGGTCCTTGTCACTTTTGTTGCGGGAGATCGTCGCAGTTTATGCTAGCGTATACGATGGAAACTCTTCTGAACTGCCCGAGGCTATGCAGTTTGATGAGTTCCTGGCGGCGGATGCGGCTCGTGGTGCAAACGGGAAAAAGGATCGCAACCATGCGTACTGGCGTGATCTATTACAAGCCCCGCTTCCCTTGACGAAACTTCCTTGCGACTTCAGACGTCCTCGTACGCGCAGCTTTCGCGCAGCGCGGGCAAATCGCAGGCTAGGGGAAGACTATACAAAGCAGCTTCGATCTCGTGCTGCCAACAAGGGTGCGACGCTGTTCATGCTGCTCTTTACCGCTTTCTCCGTATTACTTCACCGGATATGTCGGCAGAATAAGCTGCTCATAGGCACGCCATCGGCAGGACGATTCGTGTCCGGGAGCGACACCCTGGTTGGTTACTGTGGTTCGCTGCTTCCGATCGTGAGCCAGATGGAACCGAATATGGAGTTCGGCGCCCATCTGGCACGGATGCGCGAGCAATTGCTCGAAGCGTACGAGCATCAAGAATTCTCATTTGCACGGCTAATCGACGAACTTCCGGTAGAGCGAGGCGGCAATCGCTCAGTTCTCATCGATGCGATTTTTAATCTGGAGTTGCCAGTCTCCCTGGAGACGATACCTGGGTTGGAATTAAACGTTGAGCCGCAGGCAACACCCTATACCTCATACGACCTGTTTTTCAACATTTCTGAGATCAATGGCTCTCTCAGTCTTGATCTTGATTTCAATCTTGATATCTTCCGCCCGGAAACCGTCGATGCGCTGATGTCGGGGTATTGCGCCCTGTTGGATAATGTTCTGGCTGATCCGAATTGCACGGTCCGGTATCTTGACCTTCTTGGGGAAAACGAGCGCGGTCGACTGGCCCGGGTCAATACGACGACACTGGAGCTGCCTGACGAGCAATCCATTCACGGGCTGATCGAACGGCATGCTATCCAGACTCCCGATGCGATCTCGCTGCTCATCGATGATATACATGTCAGTTATGGCATGCTGAACGCCGCTTCCAACCGTCTTGCAACCCACCTCCTTGAAAAAGGCGTGCAGCCGGAAGATCGCGTTGGCTTGTGCATAGACCGCTCGCTTGCGCAGTTTGTGTCCGTGCTGGCGATCCTTAAGGCCGGCGCTGCGTATGTGCCGCTGGATCCGGAACACCCAGACGAGCGTCTACGGTTGGTCGCCGAGCAGGCCGGGATCAGCATTCTACTGACCCAACTGGAGTATCGCAGTCGCGTTGTTCTGGAAGGGGCTCCTGTCATCGAGGTGGATGTGCAAGCGCTGGCGGCCGGCCATTGCAGCAGTAATCGCAGGGGTACGGTTTCGCCAGAACAACTGGCCTACCTCATCTATACATCGGGTTCGACCGGGCAGCCAAAGGGTATATCGGTCAGCCACAGCTCGGTACTCAATCTGGTGGCTGCCATGCAGTGCCGGCCAGGTTTCTCGAGCAACGACAGACTGCTTGCGATTACCACCTTCTCTTTCGATATGTCGGTGGTAGAGATGTTCCTGCCTCTGTGTTCCGGGGGTACGGTCGTGATTGCACCAAGCGGAAGCGTATTCGATGCGGAAGGGTTTGTTTCACGTTTAGCGAATGAACAAATAAGCCTCGTTCAGGCTACGCCGGCAGCGTGGCGGCTAGTAACCGGGTGCGACCGAAGTTGGCCTGTACAAATCCGTCTCTTGTGCGGTGGTGAGGCGCTCCCGTTGGGGCTCAAGGAAAAGCTCATCTCCCTGGGGGGTGAGCTGTGGAATATGTATGGCCCAAGTGAAACAACGGTTTGGTCGTCCTGCCATCTTTGTCAGGTTGATGGCGAGCGGGATGCCTCGTCCAATGTTTCGATCGGTAAACCGCTTGCCAATACCAGCTTTTATATTCTCGATGCTGCGCTGCAACCGGTTCCGGTCGGGGTTCCTGGAACACTTTATGTCGGTGGCTTGGGGTTGGCTCGAGGATATTGGGATAGGCCGGATCTGACCGCTGCGAGTTTCCTTCCAGATCCGTTTTCTGGGAAATCCGGGGCGCGCATGTACGACACAGGGGATCTTGCGCGCTGGTTGCCCGACGGATCTGTGGACTTTCTCGGGCGTGCCGACAATCAAGTCAAGGTGCGTGGCTATCGTATCGAACTTGGTGAAATTGAAGCGGTACTGTGGGGCCACCCGGGCGTCGAGCAGGCAGCCGTGATCGCCGTGAAAGATGAGCGTGGCGACAATCGCCTGCATGCTTTCGTGCAACCGCGAGATGATGTGGATCCAGAGGCTCTGCGCGATCATTTGCGACAGCACTTGCCACATTACATGGTACCCGCTTCCTGGAAGCTGTTGTCGGCCATGCCTCTAACCTTGACTAAGAAGATTGACCGGCGGGCGCTACCCAAACTGATTCCGGAAAAGGAGGACATGGCAGGCGGCTACATTGCGCCACGCACATCACTTGAAGCGAATGTCTGTAGCGAATGGTCGGAATTGCTTCGCGTTCCGCGCGTTGGCATCAATGATGACTTCTTCACATTGGGAGGCCATTCTCTACTGGCTGTGGAGTTGGTCAACCGGCTACGCGACCATCTAGGGTTGCAAGTCAATCTGGAATCCCTGCTGGCACGGCCAACAGTTTCTGGCTTGATGCAAACGCTGGCGGAGCGGCCGGATGACGAAAATGCTGTCAATGCGCAGCTGCCGCCCATCAAACCGAACCCGGAAGAACGATATACACCGTTTCCATTGACGCCAATTCAGGAAGCCTACTGGATTGGTCGATCGCCAGGACTGGAGTTGGGCAACACACCTGCTTTCAACTACAACGAAGTGCATATCGGCCGCTGCGATCCCAGTGTGGTCCGATCCGCGTGGAAACGCATTGTCGGGCGTCACGACATGCTCCGGATGCGCGTCGACGCGGAAGGTAGACAAGTTATCACGGCAGATACTCAGCCCCCCGACATAGCCATCCATGATATTGCAGCGCTGCCGCGTGAGGATCGGGATGCGGCCCTGGAGCGTGTTCGAGAGGAGATGACGATACGGGATCCCGGGAGTTCGCCCTGGGCGGATATACGCCTGAGCCGAATCGGCGAGGACGATTGGATCCTCCATTTCTATCTGGACATGATGATCTTCGATGGGGCCAGCCTGAACATCCTGTATCGGGAACTGGCGTTGTTGATCGACGAGCCGGATGCCGAACTGGAGCCGCTGCAGGTCACGTTTCGTGACTTCGTGCTGGCCGAGAGAAGTCTGCGCGATACTCCGGCCTATAATCGGGCACGGGAGTATTGGATTGATCGTCTTGATACATTGCCGTTGGCACCGAATTTACCGATGGCCATGTCTCCTTCCAGCCTGGTTTATCCTCGGTTTTCACGACGTTGCGTGGAGATTGATGCCGTGAAGTGGGGGCACATCAAACAGGCCGCGCAAAAAAATGGCATCACACCGTCCGTGCTTGCGATGACCGCATTTGCCGAAGTGATCGGGTGCTGGGCAGAAGAACCTGCTTTCACTATCAATGTCACTCTGTTCAATCGGCTGGCGTTGCATCCACAAATCAATAATGTGATAGGCGACTTCACGTCGTTGAATCTACTGGAGATAGATCACCGCACTGCGGCATCCTTCGTTGAACGCGGGCGCGCTGCGCAGCACCAGTTGTGGCGGGACCTTGAACACCGGCAATTTGGCGGTGTGGAAGTTATCCGCGAACTCAACCAGCGCCGCGGTGGTGGCCTTGCGGCGACGATGCCTGTTGTGTTCACCAGTGACCTTTCTATCTTCGAGCAAGCACCGCAAAGCCCGACCGAACGGCGCCTTGCGGATCAGCGTGTTGGTGTCTCGCATACGCCGCAGACTTTTCTGGACATGGCAGTTATGGAAACCGATGGTGCCTTGACCGTTTTAATGGACGCGGTCGACGCCTTGTTTCCGGCGGGGATGCTGGATGCGATGCTGGATTCCTACCGAGCACTTTTGGAGCGTTTGGCGACTGACACATTGGCTTGGAGCGGGAAGTCTGCGTTGTCTTTACCGCCGGATCAAACGCATATACGGGAGCAAGCAAACGCGACCTCGGCGCGATGGTCGGAGGCACTGCTGCACGCAGGCTTTCAGGAGCAGGCATCTCGCAGGCCGGATGCCATGGCGGTGTGGTCGAGTTCGCGCCAGCTCACTTACGGTCAGCTGCGCAAACTGGTGCGGCACTACGCGCACGCTTTGCGGAACGCAGGGGCACGCCCCGGTGAGTTGGTAGCAGTGGTGATGCGCAAAGGCTGGGAGCAGGTGGTGGCGGTGCTTGCGGTGTTGGAGGCGGGAGCGGCCTACCTGCCGATCGATGCGGATCTGCCGGCGGCACGCATCGACCAGTTGCTGTCCCTTGGGGAGGTAAAGCGGGTTCTGACGGAGCCAGGCGCGGATCGGGATGTGGCCTGGCCCAAGGGGTTGAGCCACTGGGTGGTGGATGTGGCCAGCTTATCGGGAGAGGAGCTTCCGCCGCTAGAGCCGTTGCAGGATTTGCAGACCTTGGCGTACGTCATATTTACCTCAGGTTCGACCGGTCAGCCCAAAGGGGTAATGATCGATCACCGCGGAGCGCGAAACACCATCGACAGAATCAACACGTTGCTGCAGATCGGTTCTGGCGATCGGATATTGGCAGTATCGTCGTTGAGCTTCGATCTATCAGTCTATGACGTCTTCGGTTTGTTGGCAGCCGGGGGCGTGGTAGTGATGCCGGATGCGGGCCAGGAAAAGGATCCGGCGCACTGGTCGCAGTTGCTGTCGTCGGCGCAAGTCACGGTGTGGAACACGGTGCCTTCGCTGATGCAGTTGTTGTTGGAGTATCACGAGCAGCATGAACAGCCGTTGCCGGACTCTCTGCGGGAGGTAATGTTGTCGGGAGACTGGATTCCGGTGGGATTACCCGACCGCATCCGGGCCCTGGCGCCGGGGGTGCGAGTGCGGAGCCTGGGTGGAGCGACGGAGGCATCGATCTGGTCGATTCATTATTTGATCGACAGGGTGGACCCAACCTGGACGAGCATTCCATACGGATATCCGCTGGCAAACCAGACCTATCACGTGCTCAAGAGCGACCTGTCGCCGTGCCCCGACTGGGTGCCCGGGGATTTGTACATCGGTGGAATTGGGCTGGCGCAGGGGTACTGGCGCGATACGGAGAAGACCGATGCAGCGTTTGTGACGGTGTCGGGGGAGCGCCTGTACCGGACGGGCGACTTGGGGTGCTATCGGCCAGACGGGAGTATCAAGTTTCTGGGCCGGCGAGACAGCCAGGTCAAGATTCGGGGCTATCGGATAGAGCTGGGTGAGATCGAGGCGGCGCTACAACGCCAGCCACATGTTCGCGACGCGGCAGTGATCGCGGCCGGGGAGACGGCCCAGCACCAGCGGCTGGTGGCTTATGTGGTGCCAGAGGCGGCACCGGAAGCTGCATCGACGACGGCGGAGCAGGCGCTGTTTAAGCTCAGCCGCCCAGGGCTGCGTACGGTGGAGGACGTGGGCATAGAGTTACCGCGACCGACCGGCAAGTTGGGTCTGTCCTGGTCGGCGGCGGCGGGTGGCGATGAAGCGCCAGACGTTCCGACACTGGGCGGCTGGCTGGGAGCATTGCTCGCAATGTCCGTAGAAGGTGCGTCGCTACCGAAACACTATTACCCGTCAACGGGCAGTCTGAACCCGGTCCGGGCTTACCTGGAAGTGGGAGAAGATATGTCTGGATTACTATCAGGCACTTACTACTACGACCCGGTGGGCCATCGCCTTCAGCGAGTGGGAGCCGCAGGTGGAAAAGGCATGCGTTTGCACCTGGTGGCGGCCAGACGGGCAGTAGAGCCGGTGTATGGTGCGGACAGCGTGCAGCTGTGCGAGATAGAGGCAGGCTATATGCTGGAGTTGCTTCGGCTCGCGGCGCCGGTACACGGGATCGCGCTATCGGTTGTGGAAGCGGCGGGTGCGGCGGAGCTGCAGGGGTTGGAGGCAACCGAACAGCTGCTGGCAAGTCTGAGCGTGACAGCTGCGGCTGTGCAGCCTGCAAGTGTGCGGCTGGGGTTGTTGGAGCGACAGAGTTACCGACATTTTGCCGGGCGCAGCTTGAAGCCGGAACAGCTTGCAGCGGTGTTGTCCGCCCTGCAGGCCTCCGCGGGAGTAAAGTGGTACGCGCAGGTAACCCCTGGAAGTGTGGACGGGTTGGAGGCGGGTTACTACCGTCTCGGCCCTACCGCGGAGACATGTGTATTGCTGGAGACGGGCAGGGAGGTGTCGCCAGAGCGTTACGACGGCGGGGCAGGAGCTGCCTATACGCAGAGGGCGCTGGCGATCTATGCCGTGGCTGCACCGACACCGGACCTGCGCCTGTCCTGCGGGATGCAGGGTCAGCGGTTGTCGGTGGCGGCGGTGAAGGCCGGAGTGGGCGTGTGTCCGATCGGTGGTTTCCACGCCCCGGGGCTGTCGCGACGCCTGGGCGCAGAGGCAGGAACGGAAGTGGTGCATAGCTGGCTGCTGGGTGCGATCGACGCGGAGATGACACGGCGCTGGGAGCTGGAGCCGGTTCCGGTTCCGCCCGAGGAGCGTTTGCGCGAAGCGCTGGCAGAGACGCTGCCTGAGTATATGGTGCCGAGCGCCCTGGTGTTGGTGGAGCGGATTCCATTGACGGCCAACGGCAAGGTGGACAGGCAGGCGCTGCCGGCGCCGCCGGAGGCAGCGCAACGCTCGCGCTCGCGGCCGCCGCGAACCGAGATGGAGTCGTTGCTGGCGTCGATCTGGCGGGAGGTATTGGATCGGGAAAATGTAGGCATAGACGACCACTTTTTCGAAATCGGTGGCGATTCGATGCGATTGATTCGCATGCGGATGAAACTGAACGCCAAGCTCGATCGCAGGGTGGATCTGGTGGATCTTTTCAAGCATCCCACCATCGGCCAACTTGCGACCTCGCTTGAGCGGGGCGCGGATGAGGGAGACGGGCGTCGAGAGCGTACCCGTGCGCAGGCGCAGCGACAGAAAGAGGCGGCCCTCAGGAGCCGCCGGCGCCGTGAGCGAGAGGTGACGCATGACTGATCAATCGATGTCGGACTATCTGGCCATCGCGATTATTGCGCTTGAAGGGCGCTTCCCCGGCGCCTCGGATGTGGAAACCTTCTGGAACAATGTTTGTTCCGGTAGTTGCGGCATCCGCCGCCTCGATTCGGATGCACTGGATGCTGTCGGTGTGCCCGGGGAGGTGCGCTCGGATCCAAATTTTGTCCCTATTGCGGCCAATCCGGCAGATATCGACCTGTTCGACGCCGAGTTCTTTGACATTGGCGCGCGCGAGACGCAGGCAATGGACCCCCAACATCGGCTGCTACTGGAGGTAGCGCGGGATGTGCTCGATCGCGCTGGTCATGGAGGCAGCCAACGCAGCGCAGAGGTCGGCGCTTTCTTCGGCCTGCCGGTGAGTCAATACCTGCTGCACAACCTGATTTCACAGCCGGAGGTTATGCGCTCCCTTGGGGACGACTACACGGTATTCGGAAATCACGGCAGCTATGCCGCCACCCGCATCGCACACCGCCTGAATCTGTGTGGTCCAGTGATGGCCGTGGATACGGCCTGTTCCTCGTCACTGGTGACCCTGCACCTGGCTTGCAAGGCTTTGTTGAACTTTGAGTGCGACATGGCGCTGGCCGGCGGTGTACAGGTCAATATGCCGCAGCATTCCGGTTACCTTCATACGCAGGGTTCCTTCCGTTCCCCCGACGGACAAGTGCGGGCGTTCGATGCCGAGGCCAGGGGCACGGTATTCGCGAGCGGGGCCGGG
>NZ_JAPIVK010000004.1 GCF_026183675.1 Microbulbifer halophilus | reverse complement strand
CCAGTCACGGCGCTACGCGCCATGCCTGGCGCACATAAAAAAAGCCGGCGCAATTGCGCCGGCTTTTTTATGGGAAAACGCTCTCAGAGACTCAGGCTTTTCACCTCCATATTGTAGAGCGCAAAGCTGAAGAGATCCGCGTACTGCTCGATCTGCTTGGATACCGGCGTGCCGGCGCCGTGACCGGACTTGGTCTCGATACGGATCAGCGTGGGCGCAGTGCCCGCCTGCTTGGACTGCAGTTCGGCGGCAAACTTGAAGGAGTGCGCCGGCACCACGCGGTCGTCGTGATCGGCGGTGGTCACCAGCGTCGCCGGGTATTGCACGCCCGCCTCCACATTGTGTACCGGCGAATAGCCCTTCAGGTACTCGAACATCTCCTCGCTGTCCTCAGCGGTGCCGTAGTCGTAGGCCCAGCCGGCGCCAGCGGTGAAGGTGTGGTAACGCAGCATATCCATGACGCCCACCGCCGGCAGTGCGACCTCGAACAGGTCCGGCCGCTGGGTCATCACAGCACCCACCAGCAGGCCGCCGTTGGAACCGCCGCGCACCGCCAGGTAGTCGCTGGAGGTGTATTTGTTGTCGATCAGGTATTCGGCCGCGGCGATAAAGTCGTCGAACACATTCTGCTTCTGCAGTTTGGTGCCGGCCCTGTGCCAGCTTTTACCGTACTCGCCGCCGCCGCGCAGGTTTGGCACTGCGTAGACACCGCCCAGCTCCAGCCACACCGCATTGGCAATGCTGAAGGACGGGGTCAGGCTGATATTGAAGCCGCCGTAGCCGTAGAGGATGGTCGGGTTCTCACCGTCCAGCTCGGTGCCTTTCTTGTAGGAGATCATCATCGGCACCCTGGTGCCGTCCTTGGACTTGTAGAAAACCTGCCTGGACTCGTAACGGTCACTGTCAAAGTCCGCACCGGACTTGTGGTAGACACTGGATTCACCGCTGTCCACATCGAAGGAAAACAGCGTGGAGGGGGTTTTGTAGTTGGTGAAGGAGTAATAGAGGGTTTCCTCCTCCCGCTTGCCGCCGATGGAGGAGGCACTGCCCGGACCGGGCAGTTCGATCTCCCGCACCCGCTCACCGCTGTAGTCGTACTGGTAAACTTTCGACAGGGCATCGACCATATACTCGGCAAAGAAATAGCCACCGCCGGTGGAGGCAGTCAGTACATTTTCCGTTTCCGGGATAAAGGTATCCCACTTTTCCGGCCCCGGCGCGGCCGCATCCGCGGTCACGACTTTCTTGTTGGGGGCATTGCGGTTGGTCACCAGGTAGAGCTTGCTGCCGACATTGTCGATAACCCGGGTATCCGAATCGAAATCCGTCAACACCGGCACCAGCGGTGACTTTTTTTCGGTCAGATCGCGGATAAACAGGTCGTTGCCGGAGGTGGAGTTGGCGCCGGCGATCACCAGGTATCGATCGTCCTCGGTCACACTGCCCTGTACATAGCGGCGCTTCTGCTCTTCGGTACCGCCGAACACCAGCCGGTCCTCGGTCTGGGGCTGGCCCAGTTTGTGGTAGTAAAGCTTGTGCTGATCCGTTTTCGCGGACAGCTCGCTGCCTTCCGGCTTGTCGTAGCTGGAGTAATAGAAGCCATTGTTGCCCTTCCAGGAAATACCGGAGAACTTCACATCCACCAGCGGCTCTTCCAGTTTCTCACCGGTTTCGGCATCGATGACGATGATCTTGCGCCAGTCGCTACCGCCCTCGGAAATGGAATAGGCGGCGATGCTGCCATCCTTCGAAAATTCCAGGGAGGCCAGGGAGGTAGTGCCGTCCTCGCTGAATTTGTTCGGGTTCAGGAAGACCTCCGCCTCGCCATCGCCCTTTTTGCGCCAGACCACATACTGGTTCTGCAGGCCGTCGTTGCGGTAGAAGTAGGTGTACTCTCCCTCGCGGAAAGGCCGGCTGACCTTCTCATAGTTCCAGCGCGCCTCCAGGCGCTCCTTGAGGCTGTCGCGATACGGAATCGCCTCCAGGTATTTGAAAGTCACCTGGTTCTGGGCCTCCACCCACTCGCCGGTCTCCTCGCTGCGGTCGTCTTCCAGCCAGCGATAGGGATCCGCCACTTCGGTGCCGAAATAGGTGTCCACCACATCGCCCTTGCGGGTCTGTGGATACTGGATATCGACGGACTGGGGCTCAACGGCGGCGTCCGCGGACGGTTCATTGTCCGGGTTGCCCCCGGAGCAGGCCGCCAGTGCAGCGGCCATGGCCAGGAAGGTTAGCTTTTTCATCGGTCCTACCTTAATAAAGCGTTCTTTTAAGATTATCGGGCAAGGGAGACCACTCCGGGCCTCTCCGCCAGTGTGCCGTGCGGGAAGTTCGCGAACAAAGGAGCACAGCCAAAGCGCTCAGATCAAGGCGAGAAAGCGCTGGAATAGCAGCGTTATTTCAAGCTTTCAACGCAGAGCTGGGCGCTTTGGCGCAGCGAACTGTTTGCGAACTTCCCGTACGGCACACTAGACATAGCAGAACGCTTATTCGCGCAAATAGCAAGACATGGACCGGTGCGCAGGGCGCACCCTGAGCGGGGCGGGGGGGAGAGACCGGCAATTGGTCAGCGGTGTGTGTCAGGCGAGATGCTTCTCGAACAACAGTTGCATCCGGCTCCAGGCGCGCTCTGCCTGCTCCCGGTTGTACGCCATGGAGTCCGGCGGGCACCAGCCGTGCATGGCATTGTCGTAGACTTCGATCTCGGCCTGCGCGCCGCTGTTCTCGAATGCCTCCCGCAATTTGCTCTTGGCCTCCGGGTAGCGTTCGTCGTCGTTCTCCGCGATCGCCACCAGGAAGCCGGCCCCGATTTCCGGTACCAGCCGATGGGGACTGTCTTCCCGGTCGGTGACGAGACCGCCACCGTGAAAAGAGGCACCGGCGCCGATGCGTTCCGGCATGTCCGCTGCCAGGCGGAAGGTGTAGGAGCCGGTCATGCAGTAGCCGGCGGTTCCGATTTTGCGCCCGGTGTCCACCGAGGGCTGTCGATCGAGATATTTTACGAAGGCGCGACCATCTGTGACGCAGGTCGCCGGTGACAGGGTGCCGGCCTGTTCCCGGGCTTTGGGGAAAATCTCCTTGCGCAACTCGGGGCCGATCACCGTTGCGTCGTCCGGCACCAGTTGCCCCTTCATGGTCCGGTAGTAGGGATTGACCACCAGTACCGCATAGCCCAACCCGGCGAGGCGCCTGCCCATCTGGCGAAAGGCGGGGCGCATGCCGAAAATATCGGGCCACATGATCACTGCGGCGTAGCGCCCCTTCTCCGGATGCACGAAGAAACAGTCGGCTTCGCCATCGGGGGTTTTCACCGTCACGTCCGATTCCACCAGGCCCTGTGCCCGCGCTCCCAGCGGCAGCATCGCGGCCACGGCGGCCCCCAGTCCGAGCTTGCCGAAATCGCGGCGGTTTATTCCAGCGCTGCGGAACCAGGCTTCCGCGTCTTTGTCGGTCCGTTCGTCACACATGGTCCACTCCTTCTGAAATTGTGGTTGTCCAAAGGACTGTCCGCAGGCTCGATGGGTGCGTTTCAGTAGAGATCCCGCCGGTAGCGCCCAGAATCCAGCATGCTTTGCACTTCGGCACTTCCCAGTATTCTCTGCAGTGCGGCGTGAACCCCCTCCCCCATGCCGTTTTTACTTCCACAGACGTAGATATCGGCACCGCGGGAAATAAACGATATCAGTTCTTCCGCCTCGCGCTCCAGCAGGTGCTGCACATAGCCTCCGCCGTCGCGGGAGAAAACCCGGTCGCAACGGGCGAGCATCCCGCTCTCCCGCCACGCCGCTATTTCGTCGGCGAGGTGGCGGTCCGAGTCGGGGCAGCGCTCTCCGTAGAGCAGCCAGGCTTTACCGGGGTTTCCACACAGGGCCCGCTCGGCGAGCTGGGCGCGCAGGCCCGCCAGGCCGCTGCCCGCGCCCACCAGCAGAATCGGGCGGCGGTGATCCGGGGTGTGGCAATTGGTGTTCGTGCGGATATGGCCGATAACAAAATCGCCACTCGGGCAGTGCCGGGTGAGCCAGCCGGAACCCAGCCCGGGGTGCCCCTGTCCATCCAGTTGCCGGCGCACCAGCAGTATCAGCCTGCCCTCCTCCGGCCTCGACGCCACCGAGTATTCGCGCTGCGGCAGCAGCGGCCAGTCGGCAAATTCGCCGCGCAACAGCGCCCCGGGCTCTTCCACTCGCCCGGGCAGTTGTCGCTCACTGAGCCATTCGGCCAGGGGGCGGGTGCGATCGCCGACGCGGGCCCAGGTTGAGCCGTCCAGTCCCTGCCGCTCGAGCCACCGATCCACCTGTTGCCGGGCCCGGCGGGGTCGCACAACCAGCACATCGCCGGCCCGCCAGGCGGGCGACGGGCCACACGCCCGCAACACGAGCCGGTACAGGGGATCGCCCGGGCTACCGGCATTGAGCCGTTGCCGGTCTGTCAGTTGCCAGTGAATCTCCGTCGCTTGCGTGCCGGCGTTGCCGGAAACCGGCGCCGGGGCGGGAGCGCTATTCCGGATTGGCTCCGGGGCACCGCTGTCGATCCGCACCAGCGGCTCGAGTGCCCGGGCGCCCATGGCGGCGAGCCCTTCGTAGACAGCCTGGCCGAAGGCGCAGAAGTTGGCGTAGGTCCGGTCGCCGAGGGCGACCACCGAATAGGAGAGGTGTGACAGGTCCAGCGACTGCCCCGCCGCGCCGTTCAGGTAGCTGCGGGCAAAGCGCTGGCCGTTGTCGGGCGCTTCGCCGTCGCCGTAGGTACTGACCACGAACAGCGCCCGGCGCGTGGACAGCAGCGTCTCGCGCGATACGCGGTTCAGCGGCAGCAGTTGCACCTCGCCCTGGGTTTCGAGACCTCGGGCCCGCTTCCGGGCCAGGGTCTCCGCGGTACCGCCCTGGCTGGCGTAGGCCACCAGCGCGACACCGTCGGCGGACCCGGCCGCGTCAGCGCGCCGCCCCCGCCAGTACAGCCACAGGCACCAGCCGAGCCAGGCGATGACGGCCGCCGCGGCCAGTGCGGTTCGCTGGAACTCCGTCACGGCTTACAGCGGCAGTACTTCGAAGGTGGCGGAGTACTGGCCGCGGCGACCGGTGGCCGGGGCGGCTGCCCTGTCGTCCTCGTACTTGGCTTCCATAAAGTAGCGACCTGCGGATGGCCAGGTAACGCTGAACTGGCCCTCGGCATCGGATTTCGCGGTAATCTCGCCCTGGCTGTCGCGGTAGCGGCTGCCGCCGGCGATCAGTACCACCTCGGCATTTTTGGCCGGTTCGCCGTCGATCAGCAGTTTGAACTGCGCCGTTTCACCGGTGTAGAGATCGTTCGGGTGGGTGACCGGCACCAGCTCCAGGCCCACGCCGGTAGGGGCGAAAATCTCGTCGCTGGGCTGGCCGGCGGTAACGAAGGTCTCGATACGGCGGGAGCCGCGGAATACACGCAGGTCCTTCGCATCTTTCGGCACAGCGGTATCGAACTCGGAGTCGTCGGCGCTTTCGCCGCGGCCCGGCCACATATGGCGCTCGCCCTCGGCGTCTTTCCAGAAGGCGCGCAGGCCGGCCGAGGCGCGGCTCACCTTGTAGGTGCCCTCCCGTTTCAGCTGCAGGTCGAAGGTGGTGCGGTATTTGCCCTTGCTGGCATTCTCCAGGGCAACCTCTTCACCGCCGGGACCCCGGGCCTGCAGGTCACCGACACTCAGGCCGACAAAATCCGGGAAAAAGATGGTATTGGAGACAGCCGCGTCGAAGGTGACATAGGGGTCCTCGCCAGACAGTACTGTAGAGCTGGGCAGAATCCAGACGCGGTGCGCCTGGGCCTGCATGGCGGTGCCGGCGGTAACCGCTACGGCCAACAGGACTTTTGCGAGTGTGCTTTTTTTCATCGGATCTCTCCTTGTCAAGTTAAATGGTAGGGTGCGCCGTGCGCACCGATATGGGCCGAATCCGCTTCCGCGAACCGGCCGGTGCGCGCGGCGCACCCGACGCGGAATAAGAATCCGGGCTATCTCTCAGTCGACCAGGGTCACCCGGATACTGCCCAGTTCGGACTCGCCTTTACCGGTGAGTGGCAGCGCTGATTGATCCAGCGGCCAGGTCAGCGGGATATTCACCAGTTCGCGGCCGCCGACTTCCCGCGCGGCTTCCACCCGCAGGCGGTAGTCGCCGGGCTCCAGTGCCGCCAGTTCCTCCCGCCCGAGCGCCACTTTCAATGTGTGCTCGCCGGGGCCGTAGGTGGCGGAGGTGATGCCGTCCACCGGCATGTCCATGGCGCGGCCGCCACGGCGCCACCACTGGCGCAGGTCCTTGAGCCATTTCCGGCCCTCACTGTTGCGCATGCCGACGTCGTACCAGACGGCGAGTTGGGTGGCCCTGCGGGAGTCATCTTCCAGCCACACGGCCACATAGGGGTTGTGGTATTCCGCCACGTTCAGGCGCGGAATTTCGATGCTTACCTGCAGGCTCCGGGCCTGGACCCAGCCGCTGGCGAGCAGTGTCGCCAGCAGGGCAATGGCCCTGAATTTTCCGGCGTGTTTCATCCGCATATTTCTACTTCCTTCTCAATGAATAAAAACCAGCGCGATCACCAGCGGAATCAACACCCCCAGGGCGGTGACCGGCCAGGTGGACACGCGGCGCGACGACTGCCGCCACAGCAGCCAGAACCCCGTCAGGCAAAACACGATGCAGGCGATCGCAAAAATATCCAGGAACCATTTCCACACGGCACCGCTGTCGCGACCCTTGTGCAGGTCGTTGAGATAGGCGATCCAGCCGCGGTCGGTGCTCTCGTAAATCAGTTCGCCGGTCTCCGGTATCAACGCCAGCCAGGCGTCGCCGCCGGGGCGCGGCATGGCCAGGTAGAACTCGCCGCTGTCCCATTCGCCGGCGTGTCCACCCGGTATATGAATTCCGTACTCCGCTGCCAGCCAGTCCAGAACCGCCGCGGGGAGCTGTGGAGTTTCGCCGGCGGACGGCTGCCAGTCGCGCAGCAATTGCTCCGGCACCGTGCCTTCGTGGCTGACGACTTCCGGCTCCACCGGGATTTCCGCCGCGTGGTTGAGGGTGATACCGGTGACGGCAAAAAGCAGCATGCCCACCAGGCATACTGCCGAACTCATCCAGTGCCACTGGCGAACCGTTCCCCAAGAAAAAGTCACTGTACTCCCGCCTCTCAAACTGCCACACCGATCGGCTTAATATGCAGTGCTCGTTATTGACTGAAGTTGCCGCGGGCGGTGGCGAATTTTCCGCGCGGGCCCGCGACAACCTGTTGCGGTCCCCCGCAATCAGAAACGGTAACTGAGACCGAGCCAGTAGCGGCGGCCATCGGCAACGAAACCGTACTCGTCGTAGGTCACATCCTCGTCCAGCAGGTTGTAGATCCCCGCTTTCAGTTTCGCGCTTTCAGACAGAGCGTAATTGAGACCGGTGTCGACGAATGTATAGGACGGAGCGATCAGTGAGCTGCTGGACGGCCCGGTTGTCGGCTGGCTCTCCTCAGCGCGGTAGGTGATGCGCAGCCAGTGGCTCAACGCATCGCCGACGCGCCAGTCAGTGCTGACGGAAGCCATGTTCTTCGGCAATTGCGTCAGCGGTTCACCGCGGTATTCGCCGGTCTTCTGCTCGGAGTCGGTGTAGGTGTAACTGGCGTTGACCTTGAAGTTGTCCGCCAATTCGGCGGCCACGGAGATTTCGCCACCGCGGGTCACCGCTTCGTCGACATTGATTCGATAGGTGGGCAGGGAGCCGAACTGGTTGGGGCCGGCATCACAGATATCTTCGGGACAGTCGATGCGGCTGATCTTGTCTTCGAAGTCATTGTGGAACAGGGTCATGCCGGCGCTGAAACCGTCGTTCCCCTGAAAGTGTAGTGCCAGTTCCCGATTGACCGAGGTTTCCGGTTCCAGGTCCGGGTTGCCGTAAACATCGCCGCCGCGGCTGACCTGCCCCCAGTCGGCAGTCAGGTGGCGCAGGCCGGGTGCATTGTAGCCGGTGGAGACGCCACCCTTCAGGGTCCAGCGATCCGCCATCCTCCACACCCCGTAGAGGCGCGGGCTGGCGTGGCTGCCGAAATTCTCGTCATCATCCAGGCGCACGCCGGCGGTCAGGGCGAAGCTCTCGGTCAACGCCCATTCATCCTCGCCGAAAAGGGCCCAGCGGGAGCTCTCGATGTGAGTGCGATCGGATATCTGGTTGGAGGTAAAATCGTCCAGCTCTTCCGCTTCATAGGTGGCGCCCAGTGTCATGGTGTGGTCGCCCAGGGGCATCACGTAGCTGCTCTTGGCCACCAGGTTGGCGATCTCCATCTGGCGGCCGATATTTTCGGTAACCTCCCGCTGTACGAATGAACTGAGATTGCCACTCTGGAAACGCCCGTTGTGGGTGAGGGAGATGAAATCGCGGTTGTACTCGTTGAAGGAATCGCTACAGCCGCCGCGGCAACCCTCGGTGGGGCCGGATTTCCCCATCAGCGAAGTGCGCTCCTGTTCGGTGGTGCCGGTCTCCAGCAGGATTTCGTGATTCTCACCGGGCGTATAGGCGAGGCGGCCGGTAAAGCTCTGTACGTCGCTTTCGTTGTAGCCGTTGATGATGTCGTCTTCATCGCGCCGGTACTTGCGACCGTAGAGCTGCAGGCTCAGCTTGTCCTGCACCAGCGGGCCACTCAGGTGGAAATTGCCCTGGGCCGTGTCCCCGGAGGCGCTGTTGTCCTGGATGATGCTGTCCAGTTGCACACTGCCGCCCCACTGTTCCGGCACCTTGCGGGTGATGACATTGATCACGCCGCCGATCGCATCGGAACCGTAGAGCGTGGACATGGGGCCGCGCACCACCTCGATACGCTCGATGGCCTCCACCGGCGGCAGCCAGTTCTGCTCCTCGCCCGGGCCATCGCTGTTGGGGCGGCTTTCGCGGCCGGACAGCCGCTTGCCATCCACCAGCAACAACGTGTAGCCGGCGGGCATGCCGCGCAGGCTGATATCGGCACTGTCGCCGCCGGACTCGCCACCGGTGATGATCACCCCGGGCAGGTCTTTCAGTGCATCGGTGACATCCCGGTAAGCGCGCTGCTGCAATTTCTCGCGGTCGATCACGCTGATCGACGCCGGCGCATCCACCAGCGCCTGTTCGTGGCCGGAGGCGGTGACCACGATATTTTCCACTTCACCGGTTTCCGCCGCCAGCGCCGGCGCGGCGGCCACGGCTGAAGCCAGCAGCAGCGGCTGCAATAGAGAATGCCTGTGCAGGGAGGCCCGAGCGACCATATCCGTAACTCCTTGTCGTCTTGTCGTTATCAAACTTGGCACGAATGATAATGTTTCTCATTAGCGGTAAATAGAGTAAGATGCCGAACATGGCGTTGCGATTCATGCAACGCGGTTTCGGGCAGACTGTCGGGGTGCGGATTGGCCCGCAGGTGATGGAGGTAGCCCTTGCACGATCTGAGAGAGCTGAACGTATTTGCCGCGGTGATCCGCTCCGGCAGCCTGACCGCCACTGCGCGGGAACTGGACCTGTCCAAGTCCACCCTGAGCCGGCGCATCCGGCAGTTGGAGATCTCCCTGGGACAGTCGCTGCTGCGGCGGGAGAGCAACCGCCTGATTCCCACCGAGGCGGGCCGCATCTACTACCGCTACTGCCGCGAGATACTGAAACTCGCCGAGCGAGGCCGCCAGGAGCTGGACGAGTTGCACGGTAAAGTCAGCGGCGAATTGCTGCTACATTCCCACGAGGCCTTTATCCGCGGCTGGCTCGCCGGCGTGGTGGAGGCCTTCATGGCGCAGTATCCGCGGGTGCGGGTGAGCCTGCAGACACAGATGGAGGAACCTGCGGGAGGCCCGGAGGATCGGGTCTATCTCTGGCTGGGATCGGCGGCCGGGCGCGGCCTGCGACAGGAACCCCTCGGCAGCCTGAGCCAGGGGGTCTACGCCCACCCGGACTACTTCCGCCACCGCGGCGTGCCGGCGCACCCGCGGGAGCTGGCGGATCACGACTGGGTGGATATGCTCGGCGAGGGCGAGCAGGGACTGCTGTTGCACCACCAAACCGACGGCACCTATCCGGTCGCGCTGCAACCCTCCTGCATCCGCGTGGACCAGTACACCATCCAGGGCGACGCCATCGTCCGCGGCCGCGGCCTCGGCCTGATGCCGGACTGGCAGGTGGCCCTGCGCTCGCGCGCCCACCCGGGCACCCTGCAGCGCTGCCTGCCGGACTGGCAGGGACCGGCGCGGTCGGTGTGGCTGCTCTATTCCCACGGCCGCCAGCCGCGGCGGGTGCGCGCCTTTCTCGAGCATATCCGCGGCAGCGTACCAAAAGACTGGCGGGGCGATCGCCGGACGGCCGAAGTGCCCGCGTGAACCGCCCGCTCCGCGCGGGCTGAAAGCCATATAACCGGACCTTTGCCGGCACCGCCAAAGAATTATTGGTCGCCCTGCGGGCACCCTTTATAATCGCGCCCCTTTTTCGTTGTTCAGCTGCAAGCCAGAGCGGTGCCCATGGCCAAAGCCTCTCCCTTCGCCCTTCTCCCCCTGGGACTGTTTCTCGCCCTGTTTGTCGGCAGCGGCCTCTGGTATTCGGCGCAGGGAGTGGAGATGGCCTTCTACCGGATCTCCGCACCGGTGGCGATACTGCCGGCCGTTGCACTGGCGATACTGCTGGCCCGCGGCCCGTTGAACGGGCGCATCGAGACGTTTGTCCGCGGTGTGGCCGATCACACCATCGTCACCATGGTATTGATCTATCTGCTGGCCGGCGGCTTCGCCAGCGTTGCCGAGGCCATCGGCGGCGTGGAGGCGACGGTGCATTTCGGCCTCAGTGTGATTCCCCCGGCGCTGGTACTGCCGGGCCTGTTCGTCGTCACCGCCTTTGTCGCCACCGCCATGGGCACCTCCGTGGGGACCATCGCTGCGATTGCGCCCGTCGCAATCGGCGTCGCCGATGCCACGGCGCTGTCGATGCCGCTGACGCTGGGCACCGTGGTGGGCGGGGCCATGTTCGGGGACAACCTGTCGATCATCTCCGACACCACCATCGCCGCCACCCGCACCCAGGGCGTGGAGATGCGGGACAAATTCCGCATGAATTTCCGCATCGCCCTGCCCGCGGCGCTGGTCACACTGGTGTGGCTGTATTTTGCAGGGGACAGCGCGGCGGTGCCGGCACAGGGGGATTACGAATTGGTCCGCGCGCTGCCCTACGCCGCCGTGCTGGTACTGGCAGTACTGGGCGTCAATGTGTTGCTGGTGCTGTTTACCGGTATCCTGCTGGCCGGCGCCATCGGCCTGGGACTGCAACCGGACTACAGCCTGGCGGCGCTGTCGCAGGATATCTACGACGGCTACAGCGGCATGCAGGAAATAATGATCCTGTCGCTGCTGATCGGCGGCCTGGGCGCAATGATGAAATCCGGCGGCGGCCTCGCCTGGCTGGCCAACGGCATCGACCGTATCGCCCGGCTGCGCGGCGAAAAAGCGCAGGCTCCGGTTACCGGCGCATTGGGTATCGGCACTGCCGTGGCCGCCACCAACATCTGCACCGCCAACAATACCGTCGCCATTCTGCTGACCGGCGGCCTGGCAAAAGATATCGCCGCGCGCTACCGGGTGGATCCAAGGCGCAGTGCCAGCCTGCTGGATATCTTTTCCTGCTCGGTACAGGGGCTGCTGCCCTACGGCGCCCAGGTACTGCTGGTATCCTCCCTGGCATCCGTCTCGCCGCTGGCGCTGGTGGGACATATACAGTACTGCTGGATACTGGGCCTGGCTGCACTGGCTTCAATTTTTTTCAGTCTACCAGCCGGCCAGAATGCTGCCCCCGTGACCGGCTCCTCTCCCTGACGATTCCGGAACTCGCGCACACTTTCCCCCAGGCGGACCGGACGGTCGCGCAAATGCTGGAATTCGGCGCCAGAAATTTTTTATCCCGCGACACCTGAAACCTTTCTGTCTCCTTTTCGCATTTACGATTCACCTGTTGTTATTCCAAACCATAAAACCAATAAAGAAGGTGAATACATTGCAAATAAAAACCAGAACCCTGCTACCGAGCCTGGCACTGCTGCTCGCCCTGCCGGGCGCTGCCCTCGCCGAGACCGGGCTGGCTATGGTCCACGGCACCGGCAACCAGTCGGACGCCTACAGCGATTACTGGACCCCGGAAATGGTGGAATCCGTGCGCCAGGGGCTGCCCGACGGTGACAACCTGCTGGTCGTCAACTGCAATTTCGAGCAGTACATGTGGGACGACGCCGCGTCGGGATGCCTGGCGACACAGTTGTACGATTTCATCACCAGCCGCAATATCGACGACCTGGTGGTGGTCACCCACTCCAACGGCGGCAATGTCATGCGCTGGATCCTGTCCAACCCCACCTGGGACAGCCGCTACCCGACCATTATCGACAACACCCGCTGGGTCAACGCCGTGGCGGCCTCCAGTGCCGGCACGCCGCTGGCGGATGCGGTAATGGCCGGCAATGCATTCGAGGCCGCAGTGGGCTGGCTGCTGGGCTACCAGAACGACGCGGTGGAAATGCAGCAGACCGGCTGGATGGAACACTACAACCAGAACTGGTTGCTGGGCACCGGCGGCCGGCCGTCGCTGCCCGTCGGCTTCTGGAATGTGGTGGGCACCGATGTGGAGAGTTCGATAGTGGATTCGGACAGCTACTGCGGTGGCTATGCGGAGAATGTGGGACTGGAAGTGACCCAGGAATGGCTGGACAGCTGCTCCGACGGCTTCCTGAACTGCTCTTCCCAGAACGCCGCCGGCAGGCTCTGGTTCTACGACGACGCCCGCACCCGCGACGGCGAGCCACTCAGCCACAACCAGAGCCGGCGCAAGTGCTTCAATCTCGACATCATCCTGCGCAACGATATCTGAGAGGTGCCACCATGCAATACTATCGAATGATTATCGCGGCCCCTCTCGCCATCGCGGCCGCCCTTTCCGCCACCGCGCTCCAGGCACAACAACTGGCCAACCAGAACCGGGAAAAAGTGGCCTTTTCCCAATATGTCGATCCCGGTTCGGAACAGCACCTGGCCGACACCCCCATAGCGCGGAAAAGCCGCAGCTTTTTCCGCAGGGTCAGCGGTAGCGAGCTGAACCGCGGCCTGGAACTGGTAACCGACGCGGATCGCGCCGTCATCCAGATCACACCGCTCGACGGTGTCGCCAAGGGCGCCCGCGTCAGCAAACGGGAGATCCCCCGGGGCATGACCCTGTCCAACGGCGCACAGCGCCGCCCGGTAGACGACGACAGCATCGCCCTGCACCGGATGTCCCGCGGGTTGCGGCAGCAGCTGCCGGCGTTTTACCGCCGCGCCCACGCCATGCGCGTACCGGCCGATATGGACCACGGCAAACTGACCCTGAAAGCCAACGGCAACGCCGCGGCCAGGGCACAATACGTGGTCTATGTACTGGACCGGCACAGCGATACCGCGCTGGAAGTGCGAACCCCGAAGACGCGCTTCTCCCGCGCCGAGCACCTGACACTCGAAGCGAGCGCCGGCAGCCGCGCACAGATAGACTCCATCTCCGCGACGCTGGTGGCACCCGGCGGCGAGCGCTACGCGCTCAGTGGGAAAATGCAGGGGGACGAGTACCGCGTGGACTGGCCCGTGCGCGTTCGCGAGTCCGGCGCCCCCGGCCAGTTGTGGAGCGTGCAGGTGAAATCCCGCATCCACAGCGCCAGCGGCGCGCTGGTGGAGCGGGTGGCCACAGTGGCAACGAATATTTTCCAGCAGACCGCCGAGCTGGCCTCCGTCCACAGTGAAGCACAGGGTCTACGCCTGGACCTGGATGTACAGCAGCCGGGCCGCTACGAAGTGCGCGCACTGGTCCAGGGCCGCGACCGGAGCGGCGGCTACCTGCCCATCATGCTGAGCTACAACGCCGAATGGCTGGAAGCCGGCCGTCGGCAGATGGCGGTGCCGATGGACATGGCCCAGCTGGCCGCCTCCGGGCTGGACGGCCCCTATCGCGTTCAGTCCCTTCAGCTCCTCGACCAGGGTCGCATGGCGGTACTCGATTATCAGCGGGGCAGTTGGGAACTGGCGACCCCCTGACTATCCGGCGGAGCCCTTCGGGGCTCCGCCGGTATTGCACTACCACTAGACTGGAACTCCCGCCAACTCCTGCTGCCCAATGGTGCTCCGCCCACCGCACAAAAAGGAATTGACCATGAAGCAGGGACTGGCGCGAATACTCAGGGAAAACCGGTCCACCCTGATTTTCCTCGCACTGATGTTTGTCTTCCGCAGCGCCTGCGCGGACTGGAATCATGTCCCCAGTGGCTCCATGAAACCCACTATTCTGGAAGGCGACTATATCCTCGTCGACAGAATGGCCTACGATATCCGTGTGCCCTTCACGCATATCTCACTGGCGAAAGTGGGCGAGCCACAGCGCGGTGAGATTGTGGTATTCGATTCCAAAGCCAGCGGCAACCGGCTGGTAAAACGGGTGGTCGGGGTTCCCGGCGATACCGTGGCGCTGCGCAACAACCGGCTTGTCATTAACGGCCAACCGGCTTCCTATGAACCCGCCAGCGAGGCATCCCACTTCCGCGATATGCACGAAGACCTGCCCGGTATGGAGCATCTGGTGCGACTGCACAAGCGCGGTTCGCCAATGGCCAACTTTCCGCCGGTCCGGGTGCCACGGGACTCCTATCTCGTTCTGGGAGACAACCGGGATAACAGCGCCGACTCGCGCGTGATCGGCCTGGTACCGCGGCGGGAAATTCTGGGCCGCACCCGGTCCGTGTTGCTGTCGCTCGACTACGACAATTATTTCCTGCCCAGGGCCAATCGGTTCCTGCAGGAACTTTGATACCAACGGCTCCCAACCTACGCCTAGCGCACGGCATACCCTACGTAGCTATAGGAGAGGGGACCGGAATGAGTCTTCACGAAACCCGGTGGGCAAATTCAACCCCGAATGTCTTCGACATAGCTCCCCTCTCCCACCGGGAGAGGGGCCGGGGGAGAGGGGAACAGATTGCCCCGTGTATACCGCTGGTCCCGGATGTTGGACTTCGCGGAGCTCACTCCAACCTCCGCTGCTATTGGGGTTAGTGCACGCTGTGAGGATAGGCCACTTTTCCCGAGGGAAAGCGGATTTTATTCGGGCACTTCCACTTTGCGATTTTCCTCGTGCGCGGTATCCGGGTCGCCGCCGAAGCGGTGGTCGCGGTTGAGGCTGTCGATTTTTTCCAGTTCTGCATCGCTCAGTTCGAAATCCTCGAGCAGGAAATTCGCGCGGATGTGGTCCAGCTTTTCGGCCTTCGGGATCACGATACGGCCCTGCTGGATATCCCATTTCAGGATGATCTGCCCTGCAGTCACGCCGTGTTTTTCCGCCAGTTCCACAATCAACGGATCCACCACCGGTTTGTCTCTGGTCTCCACACCGCTCCAGCTTCCCGATCCCAGGGGAGACCAGCAGGAGACGGCGATCCGGTGGAAGCAGCAGTAATCCACCAGCTTTTTCTGCGTCAGGTAGGGATGCAGCTCTATCTGGTTGTAGGTGGGTTTGACTTCGGCAAAGGTGGCGATCTGTTCGATATCGGACTGGCGGAAGTTCGACAGGCCCAGCGCTCGGACTTTCTTTTCGTCGTACAGCGCCTCCATCACCTCCCAGGTTTCGCGTGTGTAGGCGGGAACCGGCCAGTGAATCAGGTAGAGATCCAGGTATTCCAGTTGCAGCCGCTCCAGGCTGCGCGCAAATGCATCGGCCGTGCCCCTGCCCTGTTCGGTATCCCAGACCTTGCTGGTGATAAACAGCTCCTGCCGCGGCAGGCCGGAATCCCGGATGGCGCGACCGAGGGCACGCTCGTTGCCGTAGACGGCGGCGGTGTCGAAATGCCGGTAGCCGATGGATATGGCCTTGAGGATGGTATCAGTGACATAGCCGTTGTCTTTCTGCCACTCGTCGATGGCGGCGGTGCCGAAACCCAGTTGCGGAATCTCGACACCATTGTTCAGCGTCACAATAGCCATGGCGCGTCCGGCCTCTCCAACCCATGGCGACAACCTGCATCCAGTTTAGGGCCGCTGCGGGCGGGCCGGTAGGTCGCCCATCGGCCCCTGATACAGGTCACAGGGGCAAAACGGTTGCGGCGAAGTCCGTTCTGGAGATTCAGGTGAGCCGGCGGTGATTGGCCGCGACTTCCCGCACAGTGTCCTCCCGCACCCCGGCGCGTTCGGCAAACTCCGGCCAGCGAGCCACCGATGCGGCCACTTCCGCGACGATCTCCTGCGGCTTCTTGATACTGATGGATTTGCCCACCGCCACCAGATCCTCGAGTCCAAAGTGATCCCGCTTGCCGTTGATGCTCATCTGGTGGCGGTTGGTCCACTGGCCACCGGGGTTGTGGGCATAGGTGAGATCGAAGGCCGGTGACAGGCGCCAGTCGCCGTCGCGGTCCATCAGGAAGGCGATATTCTTGGTGTGGTCATCCTGGTTGCGCGCCACCACGTTAAAAACCAGGCGTCGGTACTGCTGGATGGCCTCGCTCTTGGGGAGCCGCAGTTCGCGCATCACGGCGAATGCCTGTTCGTAGGAGTGGGCACCGGCCATATTGAAATCCAGGTGGGCGATGGCGCAGAGGCTGAGCATGTGTAACTTTTCCCCGCCGATGCGATCGAAACGCCGCGTCATGAAATGCGCGCGTCCGTTTTCCTCCAGCAGGCGCGATTCCATCATCTCGATACCGGCGGCCCGGGCCATCAGGTAGTAGGCGTACTCGATACGCCCGAAGCCCTGGGACTTGCCCAGCTCGATATCGTCCACGCCGTCGAATTTCAGCAGCCAGTAATCGTAGCCTTCCGGTGCCGGCACCTGGCCGGAGCGCACATCTCCGTCACCATTCATTGCGATCACTGCCTTGGCCCGCGCGCCGCCCGCACTGGTGCCGACCCGAAGGATATCCCCCAGGGCGCCGGCACTGTCATCGCCGCCACCGAAGCGCGAGGCCAGCCCCTCCTGGCGATGAGTGACGGACTGCGCCAACTCCACCAGCTCGGCGATCTCCACCGGCGCGGATTCCCGGAAGCGGCCGTCCACCGCCGGCTCGAACTCCAGCGCGCCCATACCGCGGTTGCCGGTATAGCAGAGCCGCTCGATGGGGCTGAAATCCCCCGGCGTGCGTCCCTGCCGCGCCAGCCAGGCATCGATGATGGCATTGCCGAACTTGTCCGGCAGCGAATCCGCCAGCAGGCCCGGCAACCCCTTGTAGGTTTCGCGGTTCAGGCCGGGGAAGGAGAAAAGGCGGCTGCCGCTGTGGATCGACATATGAATCGGCGACAGGTCCAAGCCCTGCTGGACGAAGTCGGGATCGTACTCGAACACGCCGTAGCCATCCGGATGCCAGGAGACGGCACCGGCGCGCCGGCCCCAGAGGTTGACGGTTGCGGTTTCAATGGGCTCTGCCATGGCGTTCACCAGTCGGATTCGGGTTTATCGTTCTTTGCCGGCGGCTTTTTCTTCGCCGACACACGGCTGGCCCGCTGCCGCGGGCGCCCCTGCCGCTCGGCCAGCTGCAGCGGGCTGATACCCGGGTCCGGCAGGAAGGCCTCCAGCCCGTCCAGCTGCCCCAGCTCCCGCAGTACCGCGATCAGGCTGTCCAGCCGCCCGCGGCCGGCCTCCAGACCCTTGATGGTGGATACGGACAGGCCGGCCCGCTCCGCCAGCTGCTCCTGGGTGATATCCCGGTGGAGGCGATGGCGGTGCAGGCGTTCGCCGAGGGTCTGTAGTATCTGGCGGTCAGATTTCCCTAAAAATCCCATAATAGCTCTATTTCAAGCTCTTAGTGATTCTAAATGCAGATAATAGCTGCTTTTACAACCGAAAATCAACATTACTTAATAGATTTAAAAGCATCTACTAAAAAGAAATAATACCCTTAACAGCCTTAAATTCAACTTTAAAACTACATCAAAGATAACTAACTAAAGAGCTGAAGCAAGGCAGCCATCCCACTAGTAAGAAGACCCAGTGACGGCCCTGCTACCGGGGGAAGTTTGCGGGACACGCCGTGAATACATCCCTGTAGGCTTGTCGGCGAGGTCCCTCTCGCCGACAGTCCCGCAAACTTCCCCCGGCATCAGGGCCTTCGCTTCTGACTCCTTGATTCTTTTACGGATCCCGAGTCCCGCACCCATTATTGAACTATTCACCCGACCCGCTACCATCCTGCAAACACCCCAAAACAACAAGCGACCAGCCACCATGGCGAACCAGCTCCACACCCTGCTCGACCTCTGGCACGAACAGAAAAACGCCCGCAACTGGGTGCTGGGCACCATCTATAAAACCATCGGCCCCTGCTACCGCAAAGCCGGCGCCATCATGCTGTTCGACGATATGGGCCGCCACTACGGCCTCTTGAGCGGCGGCTGCCTGGAAGCCGACATCCAGCGCCATGCGCAGCGGGTCATGAACAGCGGGGAGCCGAAAACCCTCTGCTACGACGGCAGCGACGAAGACGACTTCGCCTTTCAACTGGGGATCGGCTGCGGCGGCACCGTGCATATCCTGCTGCAGCCACTGAACGCCGATAACGACTTCCTGCAACTAGAACAACTGCGCGCGCAACTGCGGGATCGCAGGCACTGCCACTACCTGCAGAAAATTCCCGCCGCCGGCGAAAGCGCGGCCGAGATTTCCACCGCAGAAGCGCCCGACAGACCCGCGCGGGCGCAACTGATCGAGCGCACCGACGGCCAGTGGCTGCAGACCCCCATCGCCCCCGTCCCCCATATCCTGCTGATGGGCGCCGGCGCCGACGCCCAACCGATGGCACAACTGTTCCGCACCCAGGGCTGGCAGGTCAGCCTCTGCGATCCCCGCCCGGCCAACGGCCGCGCGGCCTATTTTCCCGATTGCACCGGCTACCGCTGTCATCCCGACGACTTATCCACTCAACTGGACCTGCGACAGGTCGATGCGGCGGTGGTAATGAATCACAATCTGGAACTGGATGCCGCCGCCCTGCGGGCACTCTATTTGCAACCCCTGGAGTACCTGGGCCTGCTGGGCCCGGTAAGCCGGCGCGACCGCGTGCTGGAGCAGGCCGGGCTGACACTGGAGCAGCTCAACGCCTCCCTGGCGACACCGCTGCGCGCGCCAGTCGGCCTCAACCTGGGCGGCGAAGTGCCGGAGAGCATCGCACTGTCCACCTGCGCCGAACTGCACGCGGCGCTACACGGTGCCGATGCCGGCAGCCTCAGCCCTGCAGACACAATGAAAAGCGATAAAAAGACTGCCGTACAGGCATAATGGAACCGATTCAGCCGATTATTCTCGCCGCCGGCGCCTCGCGCCGTTTCGGTCGCTGCAAGCTGCTGTTGCAGGGAAACGGCAAAACACTCCTGCAACAGTGTGTCGATAAACTGGAAGCCTCCGCCCTGCCCGCGCCACTGGTGATTACCGGCGCCTGGCACCGGGAGCTGGCCCGGACACACCCGCACCTGGCACTGCGGGAAAACCGCGACTGGCACTCGGGCATGGGCAGCTCACTCGCCTGTGCCATTCGCCAGTTGCCGGGCAACTGCGATGCGACACTGGTGCTGCTGGCGGATCAGGTGGCGGTCGACGATACCGATATCCGGCAATTGATCGACGCCTGGAACCGGCGGAGCGAAAACATCGTCTGCAGCTTCTACGCCGGGCGCCGCGGTGCGCCGGCGATATTTCCCCGCCGTATCTTCCCGCAATTGATGGAACTGCGCGGCGACCGCGGTGCGCGCGACCTGTTGCGCAACCCGCGGGAAACCATTACTGCGGTGGCGCTGCCCCACGGCGCCACCGATATCGATACACCACAGGACTGGGAGGCCCACCAATGCAAATAACAGTCAACGGCTCCGCCCGCGAGATAGACGTAGACGAACAGATGCCCCTGCTCTGGGTGCTCCGGGACGAACTCAAACTCACCGGTACCAAATTCGGCTGCGGCGGCGGTTACTGCGGCGCCTGCACCATTCACCTGGACGGCCGCCCGACGCGCGCCTGCCTGACACCGGCGAGCTTCGCCGAAGGCAAGCAGATCACCACCATCGAGGGTCTGTCGGAAAACGGCGACCACCCGCTGCAACAGGCGTGGATAGAGCACAATGTGCCCCAGTGCGGCTACTGCCAGAGCGGCCAGTTGATGTCCGCCGCCGCGCTGCTGGCCACCAATGCCAGCCCCAGCGACAGCGACATAGATGGGGCAATGACCGGCAACCTGTGTCGCTGCGGCACCTATCCGCGCATCAAGGCCGCGATAAAAACCGCAGCAACCGCTGACAACGGGGAGGAAGCCTGATGTCGACAAAACAACGCATTGAAAATATCGACCGCCGCAGATTCCTGAAGCTCACCGGCCTGGCTGCCGGCGGACTGGTGCTCGGCGCCAGCCTGCCCGCTACCCAACCGGCCTGGGCGGCGGAAGGCGATGTCGCCGGCGACCTCAACCTGTTCGTCACCGTTCACAGCGACGATACCGTCTCCATCGTCTGCCACCGCTCGGAAATGGGCCAGGGCATCCGCACCGGCCTGCCGCAGGTGGTGGCCGATGAACTGGAGGCAGACTGGCGCAAGGTCAATGTGGTGCAGGGGCTCGGCGACAAGCGCTACGGCAGCCAGAACACCGACGGCTCCCGCAGTATCCGCCGTTTCTACGACACCATGCGCAACATGGGCGCCAGTGCCCGCACCATGCTGGAACAGGCCGCGGCGCAGCAATGGAAAGTACCGGCCGGTGAATGCAAAGCAAAAAACCATGCGGTGGAACACGGGCCCAGCGGCCGCCGCCTGCGCTTTGGCGAACTCGCCGCCGCCGCGGCGGAAATACCGGTGCCGGAGGAAAAGTCCCTGCGCCTGAAAAGCAGCGACCAGTTCAACTACATCGGCAAACCGGTGGATACCGTCGACACGCCGGATATGGTGGTGGGCAAAGCGCAGTTCGGCCAGGATATCCATTTCGACGATATGCTGATCGCCAGTATCGAGCGGGCGCCGGTACTCGGCAGCAGTATCCTCGAGCTGGACGACAGCGACGCGCGCGAGATGAAAGGCGTGATCGCCATCGAGCGGCTCGACGGCGGCGCCGAGCCGCCGCTGTTCAAACCGCTGAGCGGCGTGGCGATACTGGCCCGCAATACCTGGACGGCGCTGCAGGCGCGCAAGAAACTGAAAATCCAGTGGAGCGAAACGGCCCACCACGCGCACAACAGCGACGACTACCTCGCCGCACTACAGCGAACCATCCGGGAGCCTGGCAAGACCATTACCGATCACGGCGACGTGGAAAAGGCATTTGCCGAAGCCGGCGATCGCCACAATGCCACCTACACGGTGCCCTACCTGGCCCACGCCACCATGGAGCCGCCGGCGGCTACAGCCAGGGTCAGCGAGGACCACTGCGAAATCTGGGGCTGCGTCCAGGACCCGCAGTCCGTGCAGCAGAATGTCGCCGGTGCCCTGGGCCTGAAACCGGAAGAGGTCAAAGTCAACGTCACCCTGCTGGGCGGCGGTTTCGGGCGCAAGTCCAAGCCGGATTTCGTGGTCGAAGCCGCACTGCTGGCGAGAAAAATGCAGCGGCCGGTCAAGGTGGTCTGGAGCCGCGAGGACGATATCCGCCACGACTACTACCACGCCGCCAGTGTCGAGCACTACGAGGCCGGTTTCGACGGCGACGGCAAGGTCAGCGGCTGGCTGCAGCGCGCCGCCTTTCCGTCCATCAGTGGCACCTTCCAGGCGGGCGTCGATCACCCGTCCACCTCGGAGCTGGACCTGGGCCTGAGCGATATGCCCTTTGCCGTGCCCAACCGCCGCATGGAAACCCAGCGGGCCGAATACCATACCCGTATCGGCTGGCTACGCTCGGTCTCCAATATCCAGAACGCCTTCGGCGTCTGCAGCTTTGCCGACGAACTGGCCCATCACAGCGGCGAGCGCCCGGACCGGTTTCTGCTCAATTTGATCGGCCCCGACCGGCATATCGATCCCAGCCAGGGGGATTTCGAGTACGGCAACTACGGCGAGGCGTTGGAGAAGTTCCCGGTGGACACCGCGCGGCTGAAGAATGTGTTGCGGCGCGTGGCCACCAGGGCCGACCTAGACCTGCGCGGCGACCACAGCGAGGGCAATGGCGAGGGCTGGGGCATTGCCGTACACCGCAGCTTCCTGTCCTACGTGGGGATTGCCACCCGTGTGGAGGTACAGAACGGCGAGCTGGCAATCGGTGAAATGCACTGCGTCGCCGATGTGGGCCTGGCGGTGAATCCGGACCGGGTGCACTCGCAGATGGAAGGGGCGATGATTTTCGGCATGAGCCTGGCGCTGATGGGCGAAATCAAAATGGAAAACGGTGCGGTGAGCAATAGCAACTTCCACGACTACCCGCTGCTGCGCATACACCAGTCGCCGCCCCTGTCGGTGGAAGTGCTGGCCTCCGACGAGCCGCCCGCCGGCGTGGGCGAACCGGGCGTGCCCCCCGTTGCGCCGAGCATTACCAACGCGATTTTTGCTGCGACCGGGAAAAGAATCCGGGAGCTGCCGATCAACAAGCACCTGAAAATTGGTTAGAACGCCGTATACACCTGTAGGAACCTGCTTGCAGACGAATGGCTAACGGGCCCCGACCTTTTCGCCTGCAAGCAGGCTCCTACGGCACGAGATTCCCTGTTCTGGTAGGATGGGCAAAGCGAAGGCAGAAAACTGCTTCATGCGTTTTCTGCATGCCCGCTGCCCATGGCGGGCTCGTGCCCATCAACAGCCAATAGATGGGCACATTGCCGCGCTCCTTTACCCATCCCATACAGGTGAACACCTCGCGGGGCAACAATAACAAGAAGACGGAAAGCCGATGCTGATTAAAATCCCACTGCTGATCGCACTGATCTACGCCTTTATTCAAACCAGCAATGTGATGCTTTGCTCCCTGATCTGGGGTGCCGCGGTACTGGTATTGGGCGCACTCTTCGGCGGCCTCGATCTCTGGCTGCTGGCCGGAGCCGGCATATCTTTTCTGCTGGCATTTGGCTTCTTTTCCCTGCTGGAATATCTTGAGGGCAGCAAGTGGTGGTGGCCGGCGATGTTTGTGGGCCTGGCCGCGATGATCCTGGTCGCCTGACAGTCGCGCTCCATTCAGTGCCGCTACACGCGCCGTGGGCACTCTGCGTATAGCGCCGGGGCCATAACCCTTATAGATCCGCGCTGAATAACAACCCGCTCATTTCGGCGGCAGGGTGCTGGCGAACTCGGCACCGCGGTTGACCCAGTTGTCGAGATCGGCGGCCACCGCGTCCTCTTCCACATAGACCATGCCCTTCAGCGGCCGGCCGGTATAGTCCATCGGCCGCGTGTAGCGCTCGGCGAGTGCCTCCTGGTAGCCGTCGGGTCCCACACGCACCATCAGTTCCTCGCCCACCACGCCGCAGGCCATATTGCCGTTCAGCATAAAGGCGAGACCGCCGAACATCTTTTTTTCCGACAGACCGTCGCTCTCCTGCAACAGCTCGCGTACTTTTTCTGCCAGGTTTTCGTTGTAAGCCATAACAGTCTCCTTAACGGATCCTTGCCGTACGGAAAGGGAACAGGGTGGATTCACAAGGCGCGAAAGATTTTCTCTGCGGCGGAAGGCAGATAAGTGGATGGGGTGGGTTTCGTTTAAAAAAAGCCAGCGCCATACGCGAAAAATTATTGTGAATAACTTTTCAAGTATAGCAGGGAATGGGAAAGCTGCCGCAGGCGAGGGGAATGTCGTACTCGACGAAGAAAGTGGAAAGGACACGATTTGCAGAGGCGAATCTCGTCTCCAGCCGAAAGGCGGGCCTGCGGCCCGCTTGCGGAGCTGGAGCTCCGCGCTCCAGGTTAATCGACAAATACCCGCGCATTGCGGAACAACCGCATCCAGCCGGAATCCTCCTGCCAGTCGTCCGGGTGCCAGCTGTTGCTGACGGCGCGGGCGACCCGTTCCGGGTGGGGCATCATGATGGTGACGCGGCCGTCCTCGGAACAGAGCGAGGTGATACCGTTGGCCGAGCCGTTGGGGTTGGCCGGATAGGTATGGGTGATCTCGCGCCGGTTGTTCAGGTAGCGCATGGCGATGGTGCCGGATTGTTCACAGGCTTCCAGCGCCTTTTCGTCGGCGAACTCCACGCGCCCTTCACCGTGGGCGACCGCCACCGGCATGTGGGAACCGGCCATGCCCTGGAACAGCACCGACGGGGAGTCCTCGATCCCCACCAGCGCAAAGCGCGCCTCGTACTGCTCGGACAGGTTGCGCACGAAGCGCGGCCAGTGATCCGCGCCGGGGATCAGTTCCTTGATCACCGAGAACATCTGGCAGCCGTTGCACACCCCCAGGCCGAAGGTGTCCTGTCGGTTGAAGAAGTCCTCGAACTGGTCCCGCGCACGGGCGTTGAACAGGATCGTCTTGGCCCAGCCCTCGCCGGCGCCGAGTACGTCGCCGTAGGAGAAGCCGCCACAGCCCACCAGCCCCTTGAAGTCGTCCAGTTTAACGCGCCCGGCGAGAATATCGCTCATATGCACGTCCACGGCCTCGAAGCCGGCGCGGTGGAATGAATGCGCCATCTCCACCTGGCTGTTGACGCCCTGCTCCCGCAGTACCGCGACTTTCGGCCGCGCGCCCTTTTTGACGTAGGGTGCGCTGATATCTTCGTTGATATCGTAAGTCAGCTGCACCGACAGGCCCGGGTCGTCCTCGCGGGCAATGGCGGCGAATTCCTGTGCGGCGCAGTCGGCGTTGTCGCGCAGCGCCTGGATGCGATAGCTGGTCTCGGACCAGACTTCCTGCATACGGGCGCGGGAGCCGCGGAAGATCTCGGTGCCCTCGCGGGTAATGCGCAACTGACCATCTTCGTTGAGGCTGCCGATACGGTGCGCCGGCACGCCCGCGGACGCGAAGCGCCGCTCCAGCATACCGGCGTCGCTGGCCGGCACCTGCAGCACCGCGCCCAGTTCCTCGCTGAACAGCGCCGCCACCGGGTCCTCGCCCAGATCGAAGATCTCTACGTCCATGCCCGCGCGGCCGGCAAAACACATTTCCGCCAGGGTGGCGAAGAGGCCGCCGTCGGAGCGGTCGTGGTAGGCGATGACCTTCTCCTCGGCCAGCAGCTCCTGCATCACCTCGAAGAAGCCCTTCAGGCGGCGGGCATCATTCAGGTCCGCCGGCTCGCTGCCGAGCTGGCTGTAGACCTGCGCCAGCGCCGAGCCGCCGAGGCGATTCCTGCCCGCGCCCAGGTCCACCAGGATCAGCTCGCTCTCGCCCTTTTTCGTGCGGCGCAGTTGCGGTGTCACCACCTTGCGCACGTCGGTGACCGGCGAGAAGGCGGAGACGATCAGCGACAGCGGCGCGGTGACCGCCTTGTCCTGACCGCCGTCGTTCCAGGCGGTGCGCATGGACATGGAGTCCTTGCCCACGGGGATGGTGATACCCAGTTCCGGGCAGAGTTCCATACCCACGGCTTCCACGGTACGGTAGAGCTTTTCCTCCTCGCCCGGGTGGCCGGCGGCGCACATCCAGTTGGCGGACAGCTTGATATCGGATAGCTTCGCAATCGGCGCGGCGGCGATATTGGTGATCGCCTCGCCCACTGCCAGGCGGCCGGAGGCCGGTGCATCCAGCAGCGCCACCGGGGTGCGCTCACCCATGGCCATGGCCTCGCCGGCGGTGCTGTCGTAGGCGACGGTGGTCACGGCACAGTCCGCCACAGGTACCTGCCAGGGGCCCACCATCTGGTCGCGGGATACCTGGCCGGTCACGGTGCGGTCGCCGATGGTGATCAGGAAGCTCTTGCTGGCCACGGAGGGCAGGCGCAATACCCGCTCGGCGGCCTCGTTCAGGTCGATGCCGGCGGTCTCGAATTCCCTGGTGTCGACAGCGCGTTTTTCCACCTCGCGGTGCATCTTCGGCGGCTTGCCGAACAGCACCGACATGGGCAGGTCCACCGGTTTGGCGTCGAACTTCTTGTCGTTCAGCAGCAATTTCCTGTCTTCGGTGGCCTCGCCCACCACCGCATAGGGCGCGCGCTCGCGCTCACAGATGCTCTCGAAGTACTCGAGATCATCCGGCATCACTGCCAGTACATAGCGTTCCTGGGATTCGTTACACCAGATTTCCAGCGGGCTCATGCCCGGCTCGTCGTTGGGCACGTCGCGCAGCTCGAAGCTGCCGCCGGTGCCGCCGTCCTTCACCAGTTCCGGGAAGGCGTTGGACAGGCCGCCGGCGCCGACGTCGTGGATAAAGGCGATGGGGTTTTTGCCCCCCAACTGCCAGCACTGGTCGATCACTTCCTGGCAGCGGCGCTCGATTTCCGGGTTCTGCCGCTGTACCGAGGCGAAATCCAGGTCCTCGGAACTGGAGCCGCTGGCCATGCTGGAGGCGGCGCCGCCGCCCAAGCCAATCAGCATCGCCGGGCCGCCCAGCACCACCAGCCTGGCGCCGGGCTCGAACTCCGGCTTTTCCACATGTTCCTCGCGGATATTGCCGTAACCGCCAGCGATCATGATGGGCTTGTGGTAGCCGCGGCGCTCGCCGTCGAAATCCTCTTCAAAGGTACGGAAGTAGCCACAGATATTGGGGCGGCCGAACTCGTTGTTGAAGGCAGCACCGCCGACGGGAGCGTCGATCATGATGTCCAGTGCGGTGGCGATGCGTCCGGGCCTGCCGTAGTCCACTTCCCAGGGCTGCAGGTAGTCCGGGATCTGCAGGTCGGAGACCGTGAAGCCGGTCAGGCCCACCTTGGGCTTGGAGCCGCGGCCCACGGCGCCCTCGTCGCGGATCTCGCCGCCGGCGCCGGTGCCGGCGCCCGGGAAGGGGGCGATCGCAGTGGGGTGGTTGTGGGTTTCCACCTTCATCAGCAGGTGGATCGGTTCGACGCTGAAACCGTACGCCTTCGTCTCCGGGTCCGGGTAGAAGCGGCCGGCCTCGCTGCCCACCACCACCGCGGCGTTGTCCGAATAGGCGGACAGTACATTGTCGCCGCCGATGCGGTAGGTATTCCGGATCATGCCGAACAGGGAGTGCTCCATCTCCTGGCCGTCGATGGTCCAGCTGGCGTTGAAGATCTTGTGGCGGCAGTGCTCGGAGTTCGCCTGGGCGAACATCATCAGTTCCACGTCGGTGGGATTGCGCTCGAGCTCCTCGAAGCTCTTCATCAGGTAGTCGATCTCGTCGGCCGCCAGCGCCAGGCCCAGGTTCACATTGGCCTCTTCCAGCGCGGTGCGTCCGCCGTCGAGCAGGTTGATGCTGCCCAGCTCGCGCGGCTGCTCTTCGCGGAACAGCTGCTCGGCCCGATCGAAATCGGCCAGCACCGCTTCCACCATACGGTCGTGCAGCAGCGGCGCCAGTCTTTCCCGTTCAGCGTCGGTTAATTCGATGCCGGTAATATAGTAGGCAATACCCCGCTCCAGGCGCTGGATCTGCTCGAGGCCGGCGTTGTGGGCGATATCCGTGGCCTTGGAGGACCAGGGCGAGATGGTGCCCGGGCGCGGCACCACCAGCAGCAGCTCGCCCTGCGGCTCGTGCTGCTCCCGGGAGGGGCCGTACTGCAGCAGTCGCTCGAGCACCGCCCTGTCCCTGTCGCCCAGTTCATCGCTGTCGGCAAAGTGGACATACTCGGCGTAGATTTCTTCGATGGCGGGCTGCAGGGCGCGCAGTTGGCTGAGTAACTTTTGATGGCGGAATTTCGACAGTGCGGGAGCACCACGCAGAACTAGCATTGCGGGAGTTTGCCTCTTGTCTGAATGTGAACCTGAATCAGGCTGGGAGCTCCGCGCGGCGGAAGATTGCGCAGAGCCCCGGGAATTGGAGAGGGCGCAATTGTACCCGAAGCGACGCCGCTCCAACACTGCCGGACAGACAACAAAACTGGCGGGCAAGTCGTCCTGCCGGCCGGGGCTCCGGGTTGATCTACTAAAATTAGCCCATAGATGCAACTCGACAGATCACACAGCCAGTTTCCGGTTTGGGCAATTTCCCGCCTAATCAGGTAAAATTGGCAACCTTTATACCGGCCTCGACGCTCAGGACGAGCACCGCCGGTATCCGCTGCCACGAAAGCGAAAGATAAGAACTAAGGGACTAGAGGGGACTGCCTATGATCATGAAACGCCGCCTGTTGCGCTACAGCCGCCGCCTGACCAAGGGTCTGGTGCTGGCCTGCTGTGCCTCACTGATCGTGGCGAGCAAGACCCCGGATACGCTGGAGAAGGTGAAGACCTCCGGCAAACTGGTCGTACTGTCCCAGAATGGCCCCACCACCTATTACGAAGACGCCAGCGGCGCCCACACCGGCTTCGAGTACGGCATGCTCAGCGCCTTCGCCGCGGCACTGGGCGTGGAGCTGGAAATCCGCGACGTCCACAACCTGAACCGGATGTTCTCCCTCCTGCAAGATCCCCAGGAGGGCGCCCACCTGGCCGCCGCCGGGCTTACCGTCACGCCGGAGCGCCGTGAACAGGTGCGCTTTACCCCGTCCTACTTCGAGATACGCCAGCAGGTGATCTATCGCCTGGGCGAGGAGCGCCCCACTTCCATCGGCGA
This sequence comes from Microbulbifer halophilus, assembly GCF_026183675.1. Classification (GTDB taxonomy): domain Bacteria; phylum Pseudomonadota; class Gammaproteobacteria; order Pseudomonadales; family Cellvibrionaceae; genus Microbulbifer; species Microbulbifer halophilus. Next base: position 165,924 of record NZ_JAPIVK010000004.1, on the reverse strand, counting down.
CCTGGAAGGCAAACGTATCGCCCTGATCGCCGGCAGTGCCCACTCGGAACAACTGCACCGCTTGTCCAGACGCTACCCGGGCCTGGAGTGGGACGAGCTCTCCGACGTGGACGCGATGGAATTGATCGAGATGGTCGACGAGGGCGAGTACCACTACGCCGTAGTGGATTCCAACGCCTACTCGGTCCACCGCGGCCTCTACGCCAACACCTATGTGGCCTTCAACCTGAGCCAGTTCCAGCCGGTGGCCTGGGCCTTCCCCGAAGGTGAAGACGACAGCCTCTACCGCGCCGCGCGGCGCTTCATGCTGCGGGCCAACACCAGCGGCCTGGTGGCCGAGCTGCGGGAGGAGTTCTTCGGCCACGTCAGCAAACTGAACGCCGGCGGCGCCCAGGCCTTTGCCCGGCGCACCCGCGAGCGCCTGCCCAAATGGCGGGAGCAGTTGCAGCAGGCGGCCGCCGACTACAACCTCGACTGGCACCTGCTGGCAGCACTCAGCTACCAGGAGTCGTACTGGAACCCGAGGGCCCGCTCCCGCACCGGTGTGCGCGGCCTGATGATGCTGACCCGCAGCACCGCGCGGGAACTGGGTGTAAACCGACTGGACCCGGAGGAGAGCATCGAGGGCGGCGCCCGCTACCTGGCGCAGATCCGCGACAAGCTCCCCGAGCGCATCCGCGAACCAGACCGCACCTTCATGGCACTCGCCTCCTACAACGTCGGCTACGGCCACCTGGAGGACGCGCGTGTACTCACCGAAAAGATGGGCGGCAACCCGGACCGCTGGCAGGAAGTGCGCAAACACCTGCCGCTGCTGGCCAAGCGCCAGTATTACAAGAATACCAAACACGGCTACGCCCGCGGCTGGGAACCGGTCACTTACGTACAGAACATCCGCCACTACCAGACGTTGCTGAGCTGGAGCAGCCGCATCGAGGAAGAGCGCCTGGCCGAGGCCGAAGCCAGCGAACGGAAAGCCGAAGCGCTGGCGGATGTGGCGACGATGAAGGCGGAGACGGCCGCGGCAGCCTCGGCGCTTTGATCGGGACGCTCAGTAGGGTGCGCCGCGCGCACCTGTTACCCGGCCCTCCTCCGCTTGATCAGCCCGAGCAGCCACCGCGCCAGCAGCGGAAATAGCCCCAGCAACGCGAAAGACAGAATCAACTCGGGCGACAGAATGTCGGAAAGCGTTTCGACCTGCCCCAGTTGTGTACCCGCGTTCACGAAAACCACGGTTACCGGCAGCATGCCGATCTGGCTGACCCAGTAAAACGGCCAGGTGCGGATATGGGTCAAGCCCATCAGGATATTGATCAGCACAAATGGGAAAATCGGCACCAGTCGCAGCGCAAGCAGGAAAAAGCGGCCCTCTCGCTCCATCCCCAGATGGATTGCCCGCAGGCGCCCGCCGAAACGCTGTTGAACCCAGTCGTGCAGCAGGTAGCGGGATACGAGAAAGGCGATGGTGGCACCGATACTCGATGCGAAAGACGCAATCAGCGTGCCCCACCAGAGCCCGAACAGCGCACCCACCGCCAGCGACATGATGATCGCCCCCGGCAGGGACACGCCGGTGACCAGGATATAGAGCCCGAAAAACAGCAGGCCCACCAGGATGGGGGACTGCTGGCGCCAGTCGATAAACTGCTGCTGTTGTTGCTTCAGGTTATCCAGTGTCAGCCAGTGGTGTAAATCGAAGGAATAGAAAGCCAGACCCAGCGCCAGTAGTGCGGCAATCAGTAAAAATTTCCTGCCCATAAAGACCCGGCTACCGATCCAATTCCATTTCGAAATGCACGCGCAATTCGCGCCGCCAGACCGCGTCCAGCATTCCCCGAGTCGACGGCATGAGAAGCCCCCTGGGATTGTAGACTAGCGCCGCTGTGGACCCTCTCTACCAAGTGAAGAGGGAGGCTCCCTCCGGGCGGGCCGCTAAGCAGCCATCTGCGGCGTTGCACTTGCTCGACATAGAACCACTATGCCTGCGCAAGTGCGCCTTGCATCTGGCCGCTTAGCGGCCCGCTGATATCTGCATTTAATACCTTACACCACACTAGGCTACTCACCCCGGAGAAGACAGATCTCCAGCTCGGCCATGGCACTGGGCAAGTCCACCGGCACCTGCAAATCTCTCATGGTGCAGCCGATGGCGTGCAGCGTGCGGTACAGATTCTGGGCGCGGCACTGCTCGCCCATCTGCCCCACCCGCACAATCGGCAAACCGAAGGAGCCGGCGATTTCCACCCGGTATTTGCGCGACATCTGCGCGCAGATATCACTGTTGGCAACACCCTCGGGCACTTCGATGCCGACCACCGAATTGAGCCGACAGGCGCCGGGCGCGTAGAGTTTCAACCCCATGGCCTCGATACCGTTCTGCAGTGCGGTGGAGCAGCGCTGGTGGCGCTCAAAGCGCTCACTCAGGCCCTCTTCACAGACTAGGCGCAGGGCCTCGTGCAGCGCCAGCACGCCGGAGACCGGCGCCGTGTAGTGGTAGGAGCCCTTGTGCCAGAAATTCTCCGCCAGCAGCGCATCCAGGCACCAGTGCACCGGGGTTGTCGGGCGCCGGTGAATGCGCTTCCAGGCTTCCTCGGAAAAAGCCAGCAGGGAGACACCGGGAATAGAGGCCAGGCCTTTCTGGCCGCCGGTAATCACCGCGTCTATCTGCCAATTATCCATTTCCAGCGGCATGGTGCTGAGGGTGCAGACCGCATCGACAATGGTCAGGCAGCCGCGCTTTTTTGCCTCTGCGGCAATGCAGTCCAAGTTCCGGTTGCAGATGGTATTGGAGGTTTCCCCCTGAACCAGGGTGACGCACTCGGGGCAGAATTCATCGATGGCCCGCACCACGGCATCGATATCCGCCTGGGCTTTGGCCTCGCACTCCAGTAAACGTACATCGCCACCGCAACGACGACACATCTCCGCCATACGCGCACTGAAATAACCGTTGTCGAGACACAGTACCCGGGTGCCCCGCCAGACCAGATTGCTGATGGCCATTTCCATCGCCGCCGACCCGGGACCGGCAATGCCCATCACCCACTGGGATCGCGTCTGGAACACGTAGCGCGCCATGGACTTCACCTGGCCGATAATCGTGGACATGGTGGCCCCAAGGTGGTTGATCACCTGGCCGTTGGCCCGCGCCACTGCGTCCGGAATCGGCACCGGACCGGCCCCCATCATCAACAGGGGTTCTCCGGGCAGGATCTGGTGCAGGGGCTGTACGCTGGGAACGGCGATGGGTTCCCGGCTTTGCGGCGGGGTGGGATTGAGGGCACTCATGGTTCGACCTGGAAGCCAGTGGAAAAACAGTAAAAACTGCTGACCGGAAGGCTTTTGGCCGAGGGGGAAACAGCGAGAGCCAGATTTTGTCTGGCGGGTGTGGGACGGTAAATTCGGGGAAACGGAATGTCAATAAAAAGGCCACCTCTCGCGAGGCGGCCTTTTTGGGGCGGGCCTTCGGCCCGAGTGCGGAGCTGGAGCTCCGCGGTCCCGGGAGCCAGCTTACCAGCCGGCTGCTTCCTTCAGCGCGTCGCCGATCTCGGCCAGGGAGCGCACGGTTTTGACACCGGCGTCTTCCAGCGCGGCGAACTTCTCATCCGCGGTGCCCTTGCCGCCGGAGATGATCGCACCGGCGTGGCCCATACGCTTGCCGGGAGGCGCGGTGACGCCGGCGATGTAGGAAACCACCGGCTTGGAGACATTCTCCTTGATGTAGGCCGCCGCCTCTTCTTCCGCGGTACCGCCGATCTCGCCGATCATGACGATGGCTTCGGTCTTCGGATCCTTCTCGAACATCTCCAGGATGTCGATGAAGTTGGAACCCGGGATCGGGTCGCCGCCGATGCCCACGCAGGTGGACTGGCCGAAGCCGTGATCGGTCGTCTGCTTGACCGCTTCGTAGGTCAGGGTACCGGAGCGGGACACGATGCCCACTTTGCCCGCCTTGTGGATGTGGCCCGGCATGATGCCGATCTTGCACTCGTCCGGCGTGATGACGCCCGGGCAATTGGGGCCGATCAGGCGCACACCCAGCTCGTCGCACTTCACCTTGGCATCCAGCATATCCATGGTGGGAATACCCTCGGTGATGCAGACGATCAGCTTGATGCCGCCGTTGGCCGCCTCCAGGATGGAATCCTTACAGAACGGAGCCGGAACGTAGATCACGGAAGCTTCCGCGCCGGTGGCTTCAACCGCTTCTTTCACGGTGTCGAAAACCGGCAGGCCCAGGTGTTCCTGGCCGCCCTTGCCCGGGGTGACACCGCCGACCATCTTGGTGCCGTAGGCGATGGCCTGCTCGGAATGGAAAGTGCCCTGGGAACCAGTGAAGCCCTGGCAGATGACTTTGGTGTCTTTGTTAATCAGTACAGACATGATTATTTATCCTCCGCGGCCTTGACGACTTGTTGTGCAGCGTCAGTCAGGCTGGTGGCCGCAATAATGTTCAGACCACTGTTGCTCAGCACTTCGGCACCCAGATCGGCATTGTTGCCTTCGAGGCGAACGACAACCGGCACTTTCACGCCGACTTCCTTCACCGCGCCGACCACGCCTTCGGCGATCATGTCGCAGCGTACGATGCCGCCGAAAATATTGATCAGAACGGCTTTGACGTTCTCGTCGGACAGGATGATCTTGAAGGCCTCAACCACGCGCTCTTTGGTGGCGCCGCCACCCACGTCGAGGAAGTTGGCCGGGCTGCCGCCGTGCAGGTTGACGATATCCATGGTACCCATGGCCAGGCCGGCGCCGTTCACCATGCAGCCGATATTGCCATCCAGGGCGACATAGTTGAGATCCCACTTGGCCGCGTGCGCTTCGCGTGCGTCTTCCTGGGACGGATCGTGCATTTCGCGCAGGTCCGCGTGGCGGTACAGGGCGTTGCCGTCGATCACGACCTTGGCGTCCAGGCAGTGCAGGTTGCCTTCGTCGGTGATCACCAGCGGGTTGATTTCCAGCAGTGCCAGATCCTTTTCCTGGAACATTTTCGCCAGGCCCAGGAAGATCTTGGTGAACTGCTTCACCTGGGTCGGGTTCAGGCCCAGTTTGAACGCCAGCTCGCGCGCCTGGTAGGGCTGCGCGCCCACCAGCGGGTCGATGGTGGCCTTGAGGATTTTTTCCGGGGTCTCTTCCGCTACCTTCTCGATTTCCACACCACCTTCAGTGGAGGCCATGAAAACGATGCGACGGGTGGTGCGATCGACGACGGCGCCCAGGTAGAGTTCCTGATCGATATCGGTGCAGCTCTCCACCAGGATGCGGGAAACCGGCTGGCCATTCTCGTCGGTCTGGAAGGTAACCAGGTTCTCACCCAGCCACTTCTTGGCGAATTCTTCGATCTCGGCTTTGGAGTCCACCAGCTTTACACCGCCGGCCTTGCCGCGGCCGCCGGCGTGTACCTGGGCTTTTACCACCCACTTGTCGCCGCCAATTTCATCTGCCGCCGCTGCTGCCGCTGCCGGGGTTTCCGCTGCAATGCCTTTGGAAACCGGCAATCCGTATTCCGCAAACAGTTGTTTGCCCTGATACTCATGCAAGTTCATAATCAATACCAATTCACATTAGAAATGTGTTTACCAATTGCAGATTGCTCTGCACCTAACACAAAATCTGAAATTTCCGCCTTTGCAAATTTCAAATCCTGCCAATAAAACGGGGCGGTCAGCCGCCCCGATATGAAATGTCGCGCTTACTTGCGCTTCTTGCGGTTGGCGATATGGATCGCATGGCCATTGGCCGCCAGGGCCGCTTCCTTCACTGTCTCGGACAGCGTCGGGTGACCAAATACGGTCATGCCGATATCCTCGGCGCTGGAGCCGAACTCCATCGCGATCGCCACTTCCTGCACCAGGTCCGCCGCAGACGGGCCGACGATATGGGCACCCAGCACGCGGTCGGTTTCCGCGTGGGCGATGATTTTCACCATGCCGGAAGTGTCGTTGGCGGCTACGGCGCGGCCGGAAGCGACAAACGGGAAAACGCCCACGTTGTAGGGCTCGCCGTCGGCCTTCACCTGCTCTTCGGTGCGGCCCACGGAGGCGATTTCCGGGTGGGTGTAGATCACGTTGGGGATCACGTCGTAGTTCATCATCGGCTTCTGGCCGGCGATGCGCTCGGCGACCACCACGCCCTCTTCGGAAGCCTTGTGGGCCAGCATCGGGCCGCGCACCACGTCGCCGACAGCCCAGATACCCGGAGCAGACGTCATGCACAGGTCGTTGACGTAGATGAAGCCGCGCTCATCCATTTTCACGTCCGCGTCTTCGGACAGCAGGCCCTCTGTATAGGGGCGACGGCCCACACACACGATCAGCTTGTCATAGGTTTCCTGGTGCTCATTGCCGTCCTTGTCCTGGTAGGTAACGACCACTTCCTTGCCCTTCACCTCGGTGCCGGTGACACGGCAGGACAGGCGGATATCCAGACCCTGTTTCTTCAGGATCTTCTGCGACTCCTTGGCGATCTGCTGGTCCATGACGGACAGGAAGTTGTCCAAGGCTTCCAGTACCACCACGTCGGAACCCAGGCGGCTCCAGACGGAACCCAGCTCCAGGCCGATCACACCGGCACCGATCACGCCCAGGCGCTTGGGCACTTCGGTGAATTCCAGAGCGCCGGTGGAATCGACGATGATCTTGTTGTCCACCGGGGCCGGCGGGATATTCACCGGTACGGAACCGGACGCCAGGATCACATTGTCCGCCTCGTAAGTGGTGCTCTTGCCATCGTGGTCGGTGACTTCCACTTTCTTGCCCGCCAGCAGTTTGCCGGTGCCCTCGATGGAGGTGACCTTGTTGGCCTGGAACAGGCCCGAGATGCCACCGGACATCTGCTTCACGACGCCGTCCTTGCGCTCGATCATTTTCTTCACGTCGATCTTCACCTTGCCGGTGTCGATGCCGTGTACGTCGAGGGAATCCTTGGCCTCGTGGTATTTCCAGGAGCTGTCCAGCAGCGCCTTGGACGGAATACAGCCGGTGTTCAGGCAGGTGCCGCCGTTGACCACCTTGCCGTCCTTGTTGGTCCATTTTTCTACACAGGCGGTTTTCAGGCCCAGTTGTGCCGCGCGGATTGCTGCTACGTATCCCCCCGGACCGGAGCCAATTACGATTACGTCAAATTTGTCCGACATGATCAGTTCCAAATTTTTTGGTGTGTTCAATGTGCGGCCTGCGGCCGCATTGCCGAGCTGGAGCCTTCAGCACTCACAAGAAGCCTTCAGCGTTAAAGACCAGCTCGGCGTTCCCAGGGCGGCCTGCGGCCGCGATCGCGGGCATGGCCCGCTCCTACATCGGTTTTGTGACGACATCAAAGTTCGATGCGAAGGCGCTGATGCCGGTATTGTTTTGCGAGACTGTCCGCGAGAGGGACCTCGCGGACAAGCCTACAGGGACGTATTCACGGCGTGTCTCGCAAAACAATACCGGTAGCAGCGCCGCCACGGAGCCAGAAATAGCCCCCGTTAAACCTCGAGCAGAATCCGCGCCGGATCCTCAATCATTTCCTTGATCGCCACCAGGAAGCCGACCGCTTCCTTGCCGTCGATCAGGCGGTGATCGTAGGACAGCGCCAGGTACATCATCGGCAGGATTTCCACCTTGCCGTCCACCGCCATCGGGCGCTCTTGGATCTTGTGCATGCCCAGGATCGCAGTCTGCGGCGGGTTCAGGATCGGTGTGGACAGCAGGGAACCGAAGACACCGCCATTGGTGATGGTGAAGGTGCCGCCGGTCATCTCGTCGATGGACAGCTTGCCGCCCTGGGCGCGCACACCCAGGTCGCGGATATTGTTTTCCATATCCGCCAGGCCCATGTTCTCGGCGTTGCGCAGGATCGGCACCACCAGGCCCTTGGGAGAGGAAACCGCAACACCGATATCCTGGTAACCGTGGTAGACGATATCGTTGCCGTCGATGGAGGCGTTCACCGCGGTGTAGCGTTTCAGCGCTTCAACCGCCGCTTTCACAAAGAAGCCCATAAAGCCCAGGCGGGTACCGTTGTGCTTCTTCTCGAACAGCTCCTTGTAGTTCTTGCGCAGATCCATGATCGGCTTCATGTTCACCTCGTTGAAGGTGGTGAGCATGGCCGTGGACTGGGAGGCGTCCAGCAGGCGCTCCGCGATGCGCTTGCGCATGCGGGTCATGGGCACGCGCTTCTCCACGCGTTCGCCGCCGGCAGTGGCGACTTCCGCAGCGGCCGCAGCCGGTGCCGCAGCGGGAGCCTTCTCGGCTTTCTGTACATCTTCCTTGATGATACGGCCACCCTTGCCGGTGCCGGTTACGGTGGACAGGTCGACACCCTTCTCGTCCGCCAGTTTGCGCGCGGCCGGGTTGACCAACTGATCGCCGTCGCCACCCTTGGCCTCTTCCTTGGGTGCTTCCTCTTTGGGCGCTTCCGCTTTCTTCTCTTCCCCGGCTTCCTCTTTAGCACCCTCGTCCTTGGATTCGCCGCCACCGGCGCCTTCCTCGAACTTGGCGATCACTTCATTGGACAGGACGGTGTCGCCCTCGTCCTTGATGATCTCACTGATGGCGCCGTCAGCCGGGGCGACAACTTCCAGTACCACCTTGTCGGTTTCGATATCCACGATCAGCTCGTCGCGGGACACGGCTTCACCGGGCTTCTTGTGCCAGGTGGCAATGCTGCCATCCTGAACGGATTCCGGGAAAGTTGGCGCTTTAATCTCGATCGTCATTGTTCCTGTTTCCTGAGATTGACTCTGCGTTAATTTCTTTGCTCTCTCCCCCGCCCTTTCCGCAAGCGGGAAAGGAGCGAAGGGGCACTGCTGTTACCGGGTCCCGGGTCCCGAAGGTCCCGGGCCCTGTCATTTAACCGTCAGCGCCTCGTTGATGAACTTGTTCTGCTCTTCCAGGTGCGTGGACATATACCCTGCCGCCGGAGCGGCAGAGGCTGCACGGCCGACGTATTCCAGCTCCAGCTTCGGGTGTGTCTCTGCCAGCAGGCGGCGCATATGATGCTGGCTGTGATACCAGGCACCCTGGTTCATCGGCTCCTCCTGACACCAGACCACGCTCTCGAGCTTCTCGAATGCGGACGCCGCATCGACAAACTCTTCGTCCGGGAAGGGATACAACTGTTCGATGCGCACCAGGGCCACATCCTCCAGTTCCTTCTCCATGCGCGCTTCCAGCAAATGGTAGTAGACCTTGCCGGAGCACAGCACCAGGCGCTTGACCTTGGCCGGGTCCACGCCGTCGTCCTGAATCACGTTCTGGAACCGGCCCTTGGCCAGCTCGTCCAGGCTGGAGGTAGCCAGCTTGTGGCGCAGGATCCACTTGGGACTCATGATTACCAGCGGGCGGCGCATCGGGCGGATCGCCTGGCGGCGCAGCAGGTGGAAAATCTGTGCCGGGGTGGTGGCGTTGCACACCTGGATATTGTGCTCGGCACACATCTGCATGAAGCGCTCCAGGCGCGCAGAGGAGTGCTCCGGCCCCTGGCCCTCGTAGCCGTGCGGCAGCAGCATCACCAGGCCACACATGCGACCCCACTTGTGTTCGCCGGAAGTGATGAACTGGTCGATCACCACCTGGGCACCGTTGGCGAAATCGCCGAACTGGGCTTCCCAGATAATCAGCGACTTGGGCGTGGTGGTGGCATAGCCGTATTCGAACGCCAGCACCGCCTCTTCCGACAGCAGTGAGTCGTAGATATCGAACGCCGGCTGGTCCTCGTACATATTCTGCAGCGGCACGTAGCAGGAGCCGTCTTTCTGGCTGTGCACCACCGCGTGGCGGTGGGAGAAGGTACCGCGGCGCACGTCCTCACCGGTCAGGCGAACCATATAGCCCTGGTCCAGCAGTGTGCCGTAAGCCAGGGTCTCGGCCATGCCCCAGTTCAACGGCTGGGCGCCGCCGGCCATCTTGCGGCGGTCCTCGTAGATCTTGGACACCTGTCGCTGCATCACCACACCATCCGGTACCGTGGTCATGCGCTTGGCGACATCTTTCAGCTTCGCCAGCTCCATGCCGGTGTCCGCCGGTGTCTGCCAGTCGTGGTTCAGATAGGGGCCCCAGTCCACGAACATGGACTCGTCCGGCTGCTGTACCAGGCCGGTGGCCACATCCTCGCCACGATCCAGCCGGTCGCGGTAGTCGCTGGCCAGTTTGTCCGCGGCCGGCTTGTCGAGCACGCCGTCATTGACCACTTTTTCCGCGTACAGGGTGCGGGTGGTCTTGTGCTTGCGGATGGTCTGGTACATGCGCGGCTGGGTACCGGACGGGTCGTCGGTCTCGTTGTGGCCGCGGCGGCGGTAGCAGACCAGATCAATGACGATGTCCTTCTTGAACTCGTAGCGGTAATCCGTCGCCAGCAGTGCCGCCAGCACCACCATTTCCGGATCGTCGCCGTTCACATGCAACACCGGGGCGTCGATCATCTTGGCCACGTCGGTGCAGTACTCGGTGGAGCGGGCGTCGTCCTGTTTGCTGGTGGTGAAACCCACCTGGTTGTTGAGCACGATATGCACGGTGCCGCCGGTATAGAAGCCGCGGGTCTGGGACATCTGCAGGGTTTCCTGCACCACGCCCTGGCCGGCGAAGGCGGCGTCGCCGTGGATATTGATCGGCATCACCTGCTCGCCGGTGGTGTCCCCGCGGCGGTCCTGACGGGCGCGCACCGAGCCCACCACTACCGGACCGCAGATCTCCAGGTGCGACGGGTTGAAGGCCAGCGCCAAGTGCACCTCGCCGCCCGGCGTCATCACGTTGGAGGAGAAGCCCTGGTGGTATTTCACGTCGCCGGAGGTATCCAGGGTCTTCTTGCCCTCGAATTCCTCGAACAGGTCCGAGGGATTCTTGCCCAGGATGTTGACCAGTGTGTTCAGGCGGCCGCGGTGGGCCATGCCCATGACCACCTCTTTCACACCATAGGTGCCAGAGCGGCGGATCAGTGCGTCCAGCATCGGGATCAGGCTCTCGGCGCCCTCGACACCGAAGCGCTTGGTGCCCGGGTACTTGGAGTCCAGGTGGCGCTCCAGGCCCTCGGCGGCGGACAGGCGCTGCAGTATCTCGGTGCGCACGTCGGCGCCGAAGTTGGGCGTGGACTGGCTGCGCTCCAGGCGCTGCTGGAACCACTGCTGTTCGTCCAGGTTGGACAGGTGCATGATCTCCGCGCCCAGGTTGCCGCAGTAGGTGCGGTTGAGGGCGCCGACGATCTCGCGCAGGGTGGCCTCGCCCTTGCCGAGGAAGAGATCGCCGGTCTGGAAGGTGGTGTCGAAGTCGCCCTCGGTAAGGCCGTGGTAGTTGAGCTGCAGATCGGGAACCTGCTCCCGCGCCATCAGGCCCAGCGGGTCCAGGGTGGCCTTCTTGTGGCCGCGGTGGCGGTAGGAGTTGATCAACTGCAGGACCTTGACCTGCTTGCGTTCGTGTTCGACATTGATGGAGCCGGCCCCGGGAGCGGCCAGCGGGCGGGAGCGATTCTTGGCCAGGAGTTCAAAGTGGGCGCGCACCGCCGAGTGGGATACGTCGCTGCCACCACTGACCCTGGGCAGACTGTCGAAGTAACTGCGCCACTCCTCCGGCACGCTGTTGGGGTCGTGCAGATAGGTTTCGTACAGCTCCTCCACGTAGGCGGCATTGCCCCCGGAGATATGGGAGCTACGCCACAGCTGCTCCATGGTACTTTCGTGCATTTTGATGCCTACCTCGATTGCAGCGCCTGGGGTTCGGGCACTGCGCTTTCCTTTCACTCATAAAAAGGGGGCCAAACCAGGCGCGCGCAAAGCACTGCTTTGTGCGCGGTTTGGCGCCCCGCCATGGGCCGAAGGCACCGCGATTACGTGCAGCGCCGGGCCGGCGGGCGGGGCCGGGGCCAGAAAGAATCCTCCAGGTTGCGCCACGGATGGCAGCTCCGGAGAGCCCGACTAGCACCAGCCCCCTTTTTCATTCAGCACCGGCTCATTGGCCGGCATTCTAGTAGTTGGATAGGCGCCGCCGTTGGCGCCGGGCCCGCTGTGCGGGCCCAACCGGGCTCAATTCTGCCCCGTCGCTGCTACACAGCACGGGTCAACAGCATATTGCGGATATGGCCGATTGCGCGGGTCGGATTGAGGCCCTTCGGGCAAACGTTCACGCAATTCTGGATACCGTGGCAACGGAAGACACTGAAGGGATCGTCCAGGTTGGACAGGCGCTCGTCGGTAGCCTCGTCGCGGCTGTCCGCCAGGAAGCGGTAGGCCTGCAGCAGGCCGGCCGGGCCGATGAACTTGTCCGGGTTCCACCAGAAAGACGGACAGGCGGTGGAACAGCAGGCGCAGAGGATGCACTCGTACAGGCCGTCCAGCTTCTCGCGGTCTTCCGGGGACTGCAAGCGCTCGATCGCCGGTGCCGGGGTATCGTTCTGCAGATACGGCTCGATCTTCTTGTACTGCTCGTAGAACTGTTCCATATCCACGACCAGGTCGCGAATCACCGGCAGGCCCGGCAGCGGGCGTAACACCAGCTTGCCCTTGGGTGCCGCTTCCGACAGCGGCGTGGTGCAGGCCAGGCCGTTGCGGCCGGAAATGTTCATGCCGTCGGAACCACACACGCCCTCGCGGCAGGAGCGGCGGAAGGCCAGGGTCGGGTCCTCCGCTTTCAGCAGCTCCAGCACGTCCAGCACCATCAGGTCCTTGCCTTCGGTGTCCAGCTCGTAATCCCGCATGTAGGGCGCTTTGTCGGTCTCCGGATTGTAACGGTAAATGCTTACTTTCAACATTCTACAGGCTTTCCGATTTAACCGGTCTCGCCCCGCAGAAGCCTGCCTCGCAGGCTCCTGCGGGATACCGGGCGTTTAATAGGTTCGTGCCTTGGGCTCGAAGGTGTCCACGGTGTTGGGCGCGAAGTTGACCGCGCGCTTGCCGACCCGTTTTTCCGAGGGGAAGAACATGGAGTGGCACAGCCAGTTTTCGTCGTCGCGCTCCTGGTAGTCCTCGCGGGCGTGGGCGCCGCGGCTCTCGGTGCGGGTCTCGGCGGCAATGGCCGTGGCCTCGGCCACTTCCAGCAGGTTCTGCAGTTCCAGCGCCTCGACACGGGCGGTGTTGAAGGCGCGGCTCTTGTCGGTGAGCTGCACGTTCTCGATACGGCTACGCAGGTCTTCGAGCTTCTTCACGCCCTCGGCCATGTAATCGCCGCGGCGGAATACGCCAAAGTGATTCTGCATCACGCCCTGCAGCTCCTTGCGCAGGTCGGCCGCCTTCTCGCCTTCGGTGCTCTCTTCCAGGCGGTTCAGGCGCGACATGGCCGCCTCGATATCGGACTCGGAGGCCTCGCGGGCCTCGATACCCTCGCGCAGGCTCTGCTCGATAAACAGGCCGGAAGCGCGGCCGAAGACCACCAGGTCCAGCAGCGAGTTGCCGCCCAGGCGGTTGGCGCCGTGTACGGACACACAGGCCACCTCACCACAGGCGTAGAAACCTTCAACCACCTGATCGTTGCCGGCGGCGTCCTGGGTCAGGACCTGGCCGTGCACATTGGTGGGGATACCGCCCATCATGTAGTGACAGGTGGGCACCACCGGGATCGGCGCCTTGACCGGGTCCACGTGGGCAAAGGTTTCCGCCAGCTCGCAGATGCCCGGCAGGCGCGAGTGCAGCACTTCCTCACCCAGGTGGTCCAGCTTCAGGAACACATGGTCGCCGTCCGGGCCGGCGCCGCGGCCTTCGAGGATTTCCAGCACCATGGAGCGGGCCACCACGTCGCGGGAAGCCAGGTCCTTGGCGTTGGGGGCGTAGCGCTCCATGAAACGCTCGCCGTCCTTATTAATAAGGTAGCCACCTTCGCCGCGGCAGCCCTCGGTCACCAGCACGCCGGCACCGTGGATGCCGGTGGGGTGGAACTGCCACATCTCGATATCCTGCACCGGGAAGCCGGCGCGCAGGGCCATGCCCACGCCGTCGCCGGTGTTGATATGCGCGTTGGTGGTGGAGGCAAAGATACGGCCGGCGCCGCCGGTGGCCAGCACCGTGGCCTTGGATTTGATGAACACCACTTCGCCGTCCTCGATGGACATGGCAATCACGCCCACCACGGCGCCGTCCTGGTTCTTCACCAGATCGATCGCAAACCACTCGTTCAGAAACACGGTGTCGTGCTTGACGTTGTTCTGGTACAGCGTGTGCAGCAGCGCGTGGCCGGTGCGGTCCGCCGCCGCACAGGTGCGCGCCGCCTGGCCGCCGCGGCCGAAGTCCTTGGACTGGCCACCGAAGGGGCGCTGGTAGATACGGCCCTGCTCGGTACGGGAGAAAGGCAGGCCCATGTGCTCGAGTTCGAACACCGCTTCCGGACCCACGGAGCACATGTACTCGATGGCGTCCTGATCGCCGATATAGTCGGAACCTTTTACGGTGTCGTACATATGCCAGCGCCAGTCGTCCTGCGGATCGGAACTGGCAATAGCGCAGGTAATACCGCCCTGGGCGGATACGGTGTGCGAACGGGTCGGGAACACCTTGGTGATGACCGCAGTCTTGAAACCGGACTGGGCCATTTGCAGGGCCGCGCGCATACCCGCGCCGCCACCGCCGATTACGATGCCATCAAAGCTTATGGTTCTCATATTCGCCATCAGTTACACACCCCACAGAATTTCGACGCCCCAAACCACATAGATCACCGCAACCGCGGCCAACAGCACTTCCACAATCAGGCGCAGCACAGTGGCCTTGCCCCCCATCATGCGGTTGGTGATGTAGTCGGTCACCACGGACCAGAGGCCGATCCAGGCGTGAACCACGGTGGACAGAAGAGCCACCAGACTGAAAATGCGTACCCAGGGCTGGGCGAACAGTGCCGACCAGCTTTCGTAGCCGAAGTCGTCACTGAGAAAGATGAAACCCACAATAAAGAAGGTATAAGCGATCAGAACGACCGCGGTGACACGCTGGTACAGCCAGTCGAATGTACCGCTGCGACCAAAACTTGTTACTGTTCTTACCATAACCACACCCCCACCAACAGAATCAGGATTACACTCAACACCAGCACCGCGACCGCGCTGCGGCGACCACCTTCCAGGGACTCACCGACCCCCAGATCCATGAACAGGTGGCGAATGCCGGCCACCAGGTGGTAGATAAGCGCCGCCAGTGAAGCCCACAGGATGAGTTTGGCGGGAAGGCTGCTGAGGGCCGCCGCTACGTCGGCGAAGCCCTGCTCGGATTCGAGGCTGGCATCGAGCATGCACAGAAGCAGTGCCACAACGGCGAAGAGGACCACGCCGGAGATACGATGCAAGATGGAAACCAGAGCGGCAGCGGGGAGCTTGATAGTGGAAATGTCTAGATTGACAGGTCTGTTTTTGTTCACAGGATAAAACACCTTATTGCCCTGAACGACCGGGCGCCCGTTTGCTTTCAAATGGAGGGGCGAACCGCCTGCTGATCACTTTGCATTCGACCTGTGCGAGCCTTGAACAAAGTGGCCTTACCATGGCGCAAGCGCCGCGGATTATAGGCATTCGGTCCTGAAAACACAACGAACGTCCTCTGCCCCGGGGTCATTGTGCGGCCCGGCCCCAAGGCTTCCCGCCCCATTCCGGGACGGCGGAATTTCCGCAGACAAACCCCGCCGGATACAGGTGAAAGCTCTACCAGTGGTGGCGCCCGCCGCATTTCCTGTCGTTTCGGGACTGGTTGTTCACTCTTTCCGGATTGACAATTTGCGGCGCGCAACTTAAGTTTGGCCCCGCTCAGAAGCCCGGCTGGCCCGCATTTCTCACAGATTTCCGCAACGGGGCGGTCCCGGAGTGCGGCATGTCTGCCCTGTCGTAACAGTCAAAACTGCACGAATGTACCTGCAGTACAACCGGGCACTCCGACCGACTGAAAGGCAGCCGTGCCGCCCCCGGGAGCGACAGCAGGAGACTTGTGAAAAGTGTGGGCCCAAGTGCAATTTGGCAGCAAATTGTCTGCGCAGGAGCCGGTACAAGAACAGTTTTTAGGAGTCCGCAATGTCCGATAAGAAAGCGCAACTCACGGTCGACGGTATCGACGGCGCCCTCGATCTGCCCGTCCACTCCGGCACCCTCGGTCCCGACGTTGTCGACGTCAGCAGCCTGGCCGGCAAGGGCTTGTTCACCTACGATCCGGGCTTCATGTCCACCGCGTCCTGTGAATCCGAGATCACCTATATCGACGGTGCCAAGGGGCAGCTGTTGCACCGCGGCTACCCCATCGAGCAGCTGGCGGAGCACTCCGACTACCTGGAAACCTGCTATCTGCTGATGAACGGCGAACTGCCGAACGCCGAGCAGAAGAAACAGTACCTCAATGGCATCATGAACCACACCATGGTGCACGAGTCGCTGGTCAATTTCTTCAAGGGCTTCCGCTACGATGCTCACCCGATGGCCATGATGTGCGGCGTGGTCGGCGCCCTCGCCTCCTTCTACCACGATTCCCTCGACATCACCGATCCGGAACACCGCAGAATCTCCGCGGACCGACTGATTGCCAAGATGCCGACCCTGGCCGCCATGTGCTACAAGCATTCCAAGGGCCAGCCGTTCATGTACCCGGACAACAGCCTCAGCTACTCCGAAAACTTCCTGCACATGATGTTCGGCACCCCCTGTGAACCGAGCAAGATCGATCCGGTAGTGGCCAAGGCGATGGATATCATCTTCCTGCTACACGCCGATCACGAGCAGAACGCCTCCACTTCCACGGTACGCCTGGCCGGCTCCTCCGGCGCCAATCCCTTCGCCTGCATTTCCTCCGGTATCGCCACCCTGTGGGGACCGGCACACGGCGGCGCCAACGAGGCGGTGCTGAGCATGCTGCAGGAGATCGGCGACGAGAGCCGTATCGACGAGTACATCAAGAAGGCCAAGGACAAGAACGATCCCTTCCGCCTGATGGGCTTCGGCCACCGCGTGTACAAGAACTTCGACCCGCGCTCGCGCGTGATGCAGGGCATCTGCGACGACGTACTCGGTGCCATGGGCGCGGAGAACGATCCGCTGCTGCGCATCGCCAAGAAACTGGAGAAGATCGCGCTGGAAGACGAGTACTTCGTCGAGAAGAAACTCTATCCGAACGTGGACTTCTACTCCGGCATCATCATGAAGGCGATCGGTATCCCCACCGACATGTTCACCGTGATCTTCGCCACCGGCCGCACCGCCGGCTGGATTGCCCACTGGAACGAAATGATCTCCAACCCATACAGGATCGGCCGCCCGCGCCAGCTGTACACCGGCTACAGCCAGCGCGATTACAAACCGCTGGAAGATCGCTGAGATCGCGGCCCGACGAAAAAACCCGGCACATGCCGGGTTTTTTATTGCCCGCCCCCCCCCACCGACCGCAGCTGGCACCCGCCTGCAATTTCACTGCGCAAAACGTGACAAATATCCCAAATCTCAATTGGTACCCTGCAGAGAAGTCCGTTTTCCTCTAACTTCTCCAGACTTTAGAACTCCGGTCCACTGTAGCCATTCCCCGAGATGGAAGCCGGTGAGACGGGGCATTTCCACGCGGCGCATGGGGCGCCGCGTCACAGCCATCAGCAGGGGCAACCATTCATGTTCAACTTCATCTCCGACCTTTTTCGCGGCGACAGCGATGCGAATGACGAGCGCTACGCCCGCAGCACCGTGGCCGGGGGCAAACCCAACCGCACCATCAGTTACGACCCGACACTGGTCAACGCGCTGAAGAAAGACCATCACGCGCTGGTCGATATCTTTCAGCGCATCTGGTCCGAGGGTTACGAACGGCAGGACTTCCGCAAGCTGTCCGGACTGCTGACCGAGTTCAAATCCGGTTTCCAGGCGCACCTGATCAAGGAGAATGTGCGCTTCTATGTCTACCTGGAACAGACCCTGGCCGACGATGCACACACACTACAGATTGTGAAGGACTTCCGCTCCGACATGAACGAGATCGCCAACGCCGTGGTCCAGTTCTGCAAGCGCTACAGCCACGAGGCCTACACCGCCGAGATGATCCGGGACTTCAAGCGCGACTACCAGAAGATCGGCGAGGCCCTTACCCGGCGCGTGACCCTGGAAGAGCAGGAGCTTTACACCCTCTACCAGCCGGCATAACCATGCCGGCGAGCGGTGCCCCCGGTACCCGCTCCCTCCCCTCCCGGATACCGGGCTTGTTTGGCGTTTTTTTCTTTTTATTTTCACATTAAGCATTTAAACTCTATATTAAGAATAATTATTAGATTAAGAGAGCGGAAACTGCAGTCAGGCGATAATAAAAATCCGGAACAGGGTATAGCCATTGATCAACAGCAGTCTTTCCGGGGGGAACCATGGCCGATGAACTCGAGCTACCAGCTTCTCCCCACAGGTCGATAAACAACCCCACCGACTCCGGCTATCCGGTATACGCCGTTGTCGGCAACGGCCCCGTCGGTATCCGCTGTGCCCAGAAGCTGCTGGAGTACAGCGGACGGGCGCAGGTGGTGGTGTTTGGCGACGAAGCCACCAACCCCTACAACCGCGTCAAACTCTCCCAGTACCTGGCCGACCAACTCTCCCTGGCCGATCTCGACAACCCGGTACACAGCGACCCGGACAGCCGCCTGGCGACTTTCAACAGCCGTCGCATCAGCACCATCGACCGCGAAAACAGGGTTCTGATCGATACCGGCGGCGGGCGCCAGCCCTACGACAAACTGATCCTGGCCACCGGTTCGGAACCGGCCGTACCGGACATCCCCGGCGTAGACCTGTCCAACGTCTACCCCTTCCGCAGCCTGCGCGATACCGAAGCCCTGATCCGCCTGCGCGACAGCGACCGCCATATCTGCGTAATCGGCGCCGGCGCCCTGGGCCTCGAGGCCGCCGCGGCGCTCAAGACCCGGGGCAACCGCGTGACCCTGCAATCCCGCGGGCAGATACTCGGCGGGCTGCTGGGAGACGAGGGCGCCGAGTACCTGCAGAATGCGATGACCGCACTGGGGGTCGAGCTCCGGACCGGCGAGCCGCTGGCGGCCATCGAGGGCGACGGCCGCGCCGAGAGGCTGCGCTTCGCCGACGGTGGGACAATGACGACCGACGCCGTGGTGCTCTGCACCGGTATCCGCCCGGCGGTCACCCTGGCGGAATCCTGCGGACTGGAAACCGGCCGCGGTATCGTCACCGACGAGTGGATGCGCACCTCCGACCCGCATATCTATGCCGTGGGCGAATGCGCCGAGTTCGCGCGGCGGATCTACCAGTTCGTGCGCCCCGGCTACGAGCAGGCGGAGGCCTGCTGCGCCCATATCTGTCGCGAAACCCGCGATCTGTCGGACCCACGCCCCTACCGCGGCAGCCCCACGGATATCCAGCTCAAGATCGCCCATATTCCCTGTGCCGTGATCGGCGGCGAGGAAAACAGCCAGCAGCAATACGTCTACCGCAATCGCTTCAGGGGGCTCTACCGGCTGCTGCGGCTCAGCGGCCAGCGCATCGTCGGCGCCGTGTATATCGGCAACTGGGATGAGGCCAACCGCCTGCGCCAGGCCGTCGCCGACGGCGACACGGTCATCGGGCGCGCCCTGCAGCGCTTCGAGCGCGAGGGCCGGCTGTGGGAAAAGCGCGCCGAGCGCGGTATCAAGGCGCAGCCCGACAGCTACCTGGTGTGCCAGTGCAACAATGTCAGCAAGGGCGAGCTCTGCCGGGCCATCTCCCAGGGCAAGCGCACGCCGATGGAACTGCAGCAGGCGACCAACGCCGGATCCGTGTGCGGCAGTTGCGGCCCGCTGGTGGCAGAACTGCTGGACGCCCCCGCCCCCAACCTGGTGATGCGCCACGCGCGCGGCATCCTGGTGACCTCAATCATCTCCCTGCTGCTGATTGCCCTGGCCCTGCTGATGCCGCCGGCACCGGTTTCCGAGAGCGTGCAGAGTCACTGGTACTGGCAGGAACTCTGGTACGACAACTTCTGGAAACAGGTCAGCGGCTACACCCTGCTGGCGTGCTGCCTGCTTACCGCCACCCTCAGCCTGCGCAAGCGCTGGCGCCGGCTGCACTACGGCCATGTGGATCACTGGCGCTATGTACACAGCGTGATCGGCGGCGCGGCGCTGGCGGTGCTGGTGGTCCATACCGGCTTCCGCCTGGGTGAAAACCTCAACCTGGTGCTGATGCTGGACTTTCTCGCCGCCACCACTACCGGCGCCCTCGTCGGCGTCTTCATGGCCCGCAACCACCACTGGACGGACATCAAACTGCGCGAACACCGCAAATGGTGGTCGCGGGTTCACTACGCCCTCCTCTGGGCAATGCCGGCGCTGATCGGTTACCACATACTCGCGGTCTACTACTTCTGATGAAAGGTTCTCGCTTCAACTTCCGGCGCTTTCGCTTCTGGCACTGGGGGCTGATAGTCACGTTGCTGATCGCCGCCTCGGCGACCTACAACCTGGAGCTGTCCGACAAGTCCCTGTTTATCAGCGGCGAACCCACACACGGCCACCACCAGATGGAAATGGCCTGCAGCAGTTGCCACAGCGACGGCTTCTCCGGCGCCGACGCCATGCAGCAGGCCTGCCTGGACTGCCACGCCGAAGAACTGGAAATCGCCGACGACTCGCACCCGCGGACAAAATTCCTGGATCCGCGCAATGCCGCGCTGCTCGGCAAGCTGGACGCGCGCCAGTGCGTCACCTGCCATGTAGAGCACAAGCCGGAGATCACCCGCGATATGGGCGTCACCCTGGCCGGGGATTTCTGTTTCCACTGCCACAGCGATATCGCCGAAAACCGGCCGAGCCATCGGGAACTCGCCTTCGACAGCTGCGCCAGCGCCGGCTGTCACAACTTTCACGACAACCGCAACCTGTACGAGGATTTCCTGATCGCCCACGCCGGCCAACCCGGCCTGCTGCCCGATGCCCGTCTACCGGCGCGCACCGCGATGCACGCCTGGTTGCGGGAACACCCGGACACACCCCCCCTGCAGACAGGAGATGCGGACATCTCAGCCGGCGCTTCCGCAGATATCGCCGGGACCTGGGCCGACAGCGTGCACGCGCGTGTGGACGTCAACTGCAGCGGCTGCCACACCGACGGCCAGATGCAGTTTTCCAGTGCCGAAATCGTCGCCCGGTGCGGCAGCTGCCACAGCGAACAGCGCGAGACGTTTACACAGGGCAAGCACGGTATGCGTCTCTCCTCCAGGCTGCCACAGGATTTCGTCGAGCGCGCCGGCGCCATGTCGCCACAGCAGGCACTACTGCCGATGCGCGAGTCGGCCAGCGGCGAGCTCAGTTGCACCAGTTGCCACGGACCGCACGAAACCGATCTGCAGTTCGCCGCGGTGGAAGCCTGCCTCGGCTGCCACAACGACGAGCACAGCCAGGCTTTCACGGAGTCCGCACACTTCCGCCAGTGGAGCGCCGGCGATCCTGCCGGCGTCAGCTGCGCCGGCTGCCACCTGCCGCGGGAAACACACCCGGGCCCGCAGGGAGGCGAGCGCATCCTGGTCAACCACAACCAGAACCACAACCTGCGCCCCAACGACAAGATGCTGCCGGTGTGCCTGAACTGCCACGGGGCCGAGTTCGCGCTCGCCGCACTGGCGGACGAAGCGCTGATCGCACACAACTTCAACCGCAAGCCCGATGCCGGGCACAGGACCTTCGACCTGATCCGGGAGCGGATCAAACAAATCGCCAACAACAAAAAATCCCAATAGGAGGGGAAACACCATGCGTATTGTCACTTTCATCGTCGCCGCCGCCCTGCTGAGCGCCTGCGGGCAGAAGCAGGGGATCGCGCCGGAACGGATGGCCGACGCCATCTTTGCCGTGATCGAGGCCGACCGCGCCAGCTACACCAACAATGTGGTAAACCGGCTGCAGAATGAGGAAAAGGTGATCAAAGCCGACGAACACTGGAAAGATAACAGCGCCCTGCCGCTGCCGGCCCAAATGATGCGCATGGGCGCCGAGCGGGTGGCGGAGAAGGAGGCCGGTTTCAACTATGCGCTGCTATCCCTGTGGGCGATCAACAAGCAGAACAAGCCGCGCACCGAGCTGGAAAAAGAGGGGCTGCAGTTCGTGATCGACAACCCGGGGAAAAATTTCTACGGCCGAGAAACCCTGGGCGACACGGAATACTTCACTGCCATCTACCCGGACGTAGCCGTCTCGCCGGCCTGCGTCAGCTGTCACAACGACCATATCGATAGTCCGCGCACGGATTTCGAACTGGACGAAACCATGGGCGGTGTCGTGGTGCGTATTCCGCTCTGATGATTCTGCCGCATTTTCCGGGGCGGCCAGGGGATCGCCCCGGAAAATACGACCCCCTATCTGATCGACGCGCTTCTGAAACCGCTGGCGCCACCTCCCTCCTGAAAACTTGACCCCCATCTCAAGACGGAAGAAAAGTCCGCTGCACAACGCGTAACTGCACTAGCTTCTCTCGGAGATCCGGACCTCCACTTCCCAGTCGGTACTGCCAAACTACAGCGACCGAAAACGGAATTGCACCGATAAAAACCTGAAGGGGGAAGTATGTTCAGTTTTATTACCGACCTGTTCCGAAGCGACAACGCCAACTTCGAGGAGCGTTACCAGCGCAGTAACCACGCCACCGCAACCGGGGGCCGCACCATCAGCTACGACCCCACCCTGGTCCACTCGCTGAAGAAAGACCACGCCACTCTGGTGGACCTCTTCCAGCGAATCTGGGACGAAGGCTTCCAGCAGCGGGATTTCTACCGGCTGGCACACCTTCTGACCCTCTTCAAATCCGGTTTCCAGGCGCACCTGATCAAGGAAAATGTGCGCTTCTACGTCTACCTGGAACAGCACCTGGCCGGGGATGTGCACACCCTGCAGGTAGTGAAGGATTTCCGCACGGACATGAACGAGATTGCCAACGCCGTGATGCATTTCTGCAAACGCTACAACCACGAGGCGTTTTCCGAGCAGATGCTGCGCAGCTTCGAGCGGGACTACCGGAAGGTGGGAGAGGCGCTGACCCGCCGGGTCTCGCTCGAGGAGAAGGAACTCTACATCCTCTACGAACCCGCCTGACGACAGGTACTTTCGATGTATACAGTGGCGGGGAAAACCTGCGGACAGAATAAAGCGGCCGAATTCATTTCGACCGCTCCCTCTTACGAAGCTGACTGGCTCTACTCCCGCTGTTCACCTCGCTGAAGTCTTTGCTATCAGACCAGTGGTCACCCGCTGTGGGTCTATTTACGGGTCAGTCCAGTCTCCAGTTGCGGACCGCTTCTTCTTGCTCCCCTTTTCCCTCGGGGACTGCTCTCGCCCGGGTATTTATATATTAGTGTCGGCGGACGTGATTCCAAACTATTTGCCAATGAGTTCGCCATGCCGGTGGACGCGGCGTCATCCCGGGCTCGACCCGGGATCCAGAGGCGAGTCACGAAACCTGGATTCCTGCATTCATCGGAATGACGACAGGGCGCGATACAGGCGCACCGCGCCGATACCCGGGGCCCCATGCGAACAGCTACTCTTTCAGTGGCTTCACCAACCCCTCGAGCCCCTCGATTTTGATCTCCAGCGTCAGCGCCATCAGCCTGCCCAGGCGCCCGGCAGGAAACTCTTTTTTCGCAAACCAGAGCAGGTATTCCTCCGGCAGGTCGATCAGCATACGCCCGGTATACTTGCCAAAGGGCATGGGAGTGCGGGCAATATCCAGCAGATCCTGTTTTTCCAGCATATCGGTTTCCGTCCAGAAAAATATCGTCGATGGGATTCCGCCACCCTACACTGCTCCGGGTAATCCCTGAACTGAGCATTACCGGGAGTTTCTATGCAATTCGAATCTGTCAGACGTATGGGGCTGGCCTCAATTCTTGCCGCCAGCCTGGCGACCGTGGGCTGCGCCAACATGAGCGATAGCGACCGGCGGGTCGGTTCCGGTGTCGGTATCGGCGCGGTGACCGGGGCCCTGATCAGCGGCGGCGAACCGGGGGCCACAGCGGCGGGCGCTGTTCTCGGCGGCGTCGGCGGCTGGCTGTACGATCGCGAGAAGAAAAAGCACTACCGCTACGATCGGCACGGCAACCGCGTGTACAGGCGCTGAGCCGCCCGGGGAGTCCGGCCGGGCTCCCCGACCTTCCCTACAACAGCCTGGTTTTCGACCTGCCGCAGCGCTGGCAGCGGTACTCGGTGACCAGCTTTCCCCGCTTTACATCGAACTTGCGCTCCGTCACCACCACCCACTTGTGAAACCCCTCGCGGCACAGGCTTTTGCCCTTGTGTTTCTGCCAAGGGGTTTTCTTCTTGAAACGAATCACATCGCCCATTTGTCGAACCTCTGCGCAACGGGTGAAAAGAATCCTGAAGCCGGGTGTGAAGGCCCTGCTGCCGGGGGCTGTTTGTGAAACGATTGCCGATGAGGCTGTTGAGCAAACAGCCACCGGCAGCAGGGCGCCACTGGGTCCGCTTACAGACAACGAGTCGGCCGGCGCACCCTACCCGCTTTCGGGATCAAACCGCTTCCCCAGCCGCGTGCCCCGAGGCCCAGGCCCACTGGAAATTGTACCCGCCCAGCCAGCCGGTCACGTCCAGCACCTCACCGATAAAATACAACCCCGGCCGGCTTTTGCACTCCATGGTGCGCGAGGAAATGTTGTCGGTATCCACACCGCCCAGGGTCACTTCCGCCGTGCGGTAGCCCTCGGTGCCCGACGGCACCAGCTTCCAGGTCTGCAGTTTTTCGCCGATCTCCATCAGTGCTTTTTCGCCGTACTGTTTCAGGGGCCGGCTTTCAATACCGTGCTTTTGCAGGAAGAACCGGACCAACTTTTTGCTCCAGATATCCGCCAGCACACTGTGCAGGTGGGTGTCGGGCTTTTCCGTGCGCTGCTGCTTTAACCATTCGGGCAGGTCCGTACCCGGCGCCAGGTCGAATGCCACCATCCGTCCCTCGCGCCAGTGGCTGGAGATCTGCAACACCGCCGGCCCGCTGAGGCCCCTGTGGGTAAACAGCATCTGCTCGTTGAAGGCACCTTCATCGCAGCTGGCGGTTACCGCCAGTGCGCTGCCGGGCAGGTCTTGCTGCTGCTCCAGTTCGTCTTTGTGCTGGGTAAAAGGCACCAGCGCCGCACGCGTGGGCACTATATCGAGGCCAAACTGCCGCGCAATATCGTAGCCGAATCCGGTGGCGCCCATGGTGGGAATCGACAGGCCACCGGAGGCAATCACCAGCGATTCGCACTCCACTGCACCGAGACTTGTCTGCAGCCGGTAACCCCCGCCGTCGCGCGCGGCCACTGATTCGATCTCGCAGCGGGTGCGGACCTGCGCCCTGGCCGCGCGGCATTCCGCCAGCAACAGGTCGACAATGTCTTTGGACTTGTTGTCGCAGAACAGCTGGCCCAGGGTCTTCTCGTGGTACGGAATCCCGTACTGCTCCACCAGCGCGATAAAGTCCCACTGGGTGTAGCGGGCCAGGGCCGATTTGCAGAAGTGCGGATTGCGGCTGTAGAAATTTTCCGGCGCCGTGTACAGGTTGGTGAAATTGCAGCGGCCGCCGCCGGACATCAGGATCTTCTTGCCCACCTTGTTGGCGCGGTCCAGCACCAGCACACTGCGGCCCCGTCGGCCGGCGGTGGCCGCGCACATCAGGCCGGCGGCGCCGGCGCCGACGATCAAGACATCGACACGCCCGGGCAGGGTATTTGCAGAAGGTTTATTCATGAAAAGAGGTTCCGCGGCCCTTCGGCCGCGATCCGGAGGGGATCAGGCCCGCGGCAGCGTCACGCCGCGCTGGCCCTGGTACTTGCCGCCGCGGTCTTTATAGGACACATCGCAGACCTCGTCGGATTCGAAAAACAGCATCTGCGCCACGCCCTCGTTGGCGTAGATCTTGGCCGGCAGGTTGGTGGTGTTGGAGAACTCCAGGGTGACGTGACCTTCCCATTCGGGTTCCAAGGGCGTTACGTTGACTATGATGCCACATCTGGCATACGTCGATTTTCCGAGACAAATCGTCAGCACCGAGCGCGGAATACGGAAATACTCCACAGTGCGCGCCAGCGCGAAGGAATTCGGCGGAATCACACAGGAGTCCCCCTCCACATCGACAAAGCTGTTCTCGTCGAAGGTCTTGGGATCCACGGTGGCGGAATGCACGTTGGTGAAGATCTTGAACTCGCCGGAACAGCGCACGTCGTAGCCGTAGCTGGAGGTGCCGTAGGAGATCAGCCGCTCACCGCTGCCATTGTGGCGCACCTGGCCTGCCTCGAACGGCTCGATCATGCCGTGCTGCTCGGCCATCCGGCGAATCCACCTGTCGGACTTGATACTCACTCCGCTCCCCCTGGGTACTTTTGTGGCTGTTTCTGAAGAGGCCGAATAATAGCCGGTTTGCGCTGTACAAAAAAGTGCCAGTCAGAACTCCATCCCCTTGTTGCCCCGGACCAACTACTGTATAAATTGCCAGTAATAGCTGTACATATATACAGTCACACCCCAACGGGGTGCAAAGAGAGGGCCAAAAATCGTGAGCAACGCCGAAAATATATTGCAAAACAAGCAGTTAAGCGAAGACTCCAGACACCAGCGGCTGAGCCGGCTACTCGCGCGGCCGGATATCTGGCAGGCCGCCAACGGCGTCTCCCCGGAAAACAGTCGCCGCGGCATCACCACCGGCTACGCCGCCCTGGACGCCCTGCTCGCCGGCCGCGGCTGGCCCCGCGGCGCCACCACCGAGCTGCTGGTGAACCAATCCGGCGTGGGCGAAATGTCCCTGCTGCTGCCGGCCCTGGCGGAAATGACCCGGCGCGAACAGATGGTGGTACTGGTCAACCCGCCCTTCATCCCCTACGCCCCGGCGCTGGCCAGCGCCGGCGTACAGCTGGAAAAGCTGCTGATCCTGCACCCGCGCGGCCACAAGGACGAGCTCTGGGCAGTCGAGCAGTCCCTGCAATCCGGCTGCTGCGGCGCCCTGCTCAGTTGGCAGGGCCGGCAGGCCCCGGTAGACAAAGACCTCCGCCGCCTGCAGCTCGCCGCCCGCGAGGGCGACTGCAGCCACTTCCATTTCCGCCCCGCTTCCACCGCCACCAGCCCCTCCCCGGCCAGCCTGCGCCTGGGCCTGGCCAGCGACGGCGAACAACTGGCAGTAAAACTGCTGAAACAGCTCGGCGGCCGCTCCGGCCAGCAACTCCACCTGGCCCGCAACCCGGACCTGACCCGCCGCGACCGGCCCCTGCATTGATGGGGACTGGCGTAGGGTGCGCCGTGCGCACCGGTGCCGCCAGGCCCCGTTTCTACGTAACGTCTGGAAAAACGGAAACACACCATGCTCTGGCTCTGCCTCCAATTCCCCAAACTCCCCCTGGAAGTCCTGACCCGCGCCCAGCGAGACGGCGACCGGAAAACCGCCCAGGCCGTGGTGGAAGAGCAACTGATCGTAGACGCCAACCGCCCTGCCGCCGAACGCGGCGTGGAAACCGGCCTCACCATCGCCACCGCCTGCGCCCTCTGCGCCGACCTGCAACTGTTGCAGCGCGACACCCGGCGGGAAGAGCAGCAACTGCAGCAACTGGCCCAATGGGGCTACAGCTTCACCCCGGTAGTCTCCCCCCAGGCCGCCGGCTCCATCGACGCCGGCGACAACCGCTTCGCCTGCCTCTATCTGGAACTCTCCGGCTGTCTCAAGGCCAGCGGCGGCCTGCAGCCGCTGCTACAACAACTCAAGCGCGAACTGCGCCAGATGCGCATCAGTACCTTCATGGGCCTTGGCCACAGCCCCAGCGCCGCGCGCATGCTCAGCCAGCTACCGGAACACCGCCAGTGGCTGCGGGAAACCGGGACCCCGCCCACGGCCCAGCAGTGGCGCCAGTGGATCAGCTTCTGTCCCAGCAAACTGCTCGACTGCGACAACAAGACCATCGCCAAGCTCTACGCCTGCGGTATCAAGCGGGTCAGCCAATTGCTGGCCATTCCCCTGTCCGAAGTGGGCAGCCGCTTCGGCCGCGGTTTCGTCGACTACCTGGCGCGCCTCAACGGCGGCCGCCACGACCCGGTACCCAGCTACACGCCACCGCCGGAATTCCACAACGAGCTGTTTTTCCCCAGCCCGCTGGACAACAGCGAACAACTGCTGTTTCCCGCCGGCCGCCTGGTTCGCGAACTCTGCCAGCAACTGCAGCGCCGCCAGCTCTACAGCCAGCAGCTGCGCTGGAAGCTGGATTTCGGAAAGCGGGGCTGCAAAGTCTTCAGCGTGGAAACCTCGCGCCCGCTGCTGGACCCGCAGCGGCTGATCGCACTGACCAGGCTGCAACTGGAAAGACTGACCCTGGAACAGCCGATACAGGCCCTCACCCTGACCTGCGACCGGCTGCACCCCCTGGATCAACAAGCACTGGACGACGACCTGTTCGGCGAGAACACCGCGCTACAGCGCAGCCACCAGCTACTGGACAGACTCCAGGCCCGCCTGGGTCACGAGGCCCTCTCCGGTGTCACCCTCAGGGAGAGCCACCTGCCGGAACAGGCCTGGGCCAGCGCCGATACCCTGGTACTGCAGAGCGGCCGGAACAGGAAGGGCCATCAGCTAAACCCCGTCAACGCCCCCCGACCCACCTGGCTGCTGCAGCGCCCGGACAAACTGCAGAGCCGCGAACACCGCCTCTTCTACCGCGGCGAGATCAAGCTGCTACAGGGCCCTGAGCGGATCGACGGCTACTGGTGGCAACACGGCCGCCACGGGCGGGATTACTACATCGCCCGAGGGGAGGAAGGGGGGCTCTACTGGGTGTTTCAGGACCTGACATCGGAGGATTGGTATCTGCAGGGAATATATTCCTAAGCCTTCTGTATGTAATTTGAACACTTATAAGTTATCATATATGATAATATTTCATTGGAGAAGAAAGTGGAATGGGCAGTCAACTTCTGCGATGGCGTTGAGGATGACATCCTGAAAATGCCACCCAAGCTACAGGCGCGAATGCTCAGGCTTCTCGAACTAATAGAATCCTATGGCGCCAATCTGGGCGCGCCCCACACTGCCCCCGTGGGCAATGGGCTGTTTGAGATCAGGGCGAAAGCCAGCGAGGGAATTGCCAGGGCACTATTCTGTTATGCACAGGGCAAGAGAATTTATATCTTGCATGCCTTCGTCAAGAAGTCCCAGAAACTACCCGTGAAAGAATTGCGCCTGGCACAAGCCCGAATGAAAGAGATCAATCACAATGAGTGAACTCCAGAAACTGAAAGAGCGCGCACTTCAAACCCCTGAAGTGCGGCACGAATACGATGCTCTTGAAGAAGAGTTCGAACTAATCGACAAACTCCTGAAAATGAGGACTGCTGCCGGCCTGACCCAGGAAGAGCTGGCACAGCGTATGGGTACCCAGAAAAGTAATATCTGCCGTCTGGAAAGAGGTAACACCAACCCCAGTTGGAAGGTTCTAAAGAAATACGCACATGCGTGCGGCTTTGAAATCACTGTAGAGTTCCACGCGGCATAATATAAAGGCATGTTCAATAGTGAACAGACAACCTTGTATCTACATCCTTAGTAGCAAGCGCAACGGTACTCTTTATACGGGTGCCACCTCCAACCTGGTACAGAGGATATGGCAACACAAGAATGGCTTTATCGATGGCTTTACCAAAAAGTACACCGTCAAGAATCTCGTCTGGTACGAAATGCACAGCACTATGGAGAATGCAATCAGCAGAGAAAAAGCCATCAAAAACTGGAAGAGGATCTGGAAGCTCAATTTAATCGAACAGTTCAATCCACACTGGCGAGACCTCTACTCCGAAATATTCTAAGCGTCTCGTCATTCCGGCAAAGGAACGTCATGCCGGACCTGATCCGGTACCGGAATCCAGGGAACGGGGCCCCTCAACTGGATCCCGGATCAAGTCCGGGATGACAAGGCCTCCTGCCGTCATTCCGGCGAAAGCCGGAATCCAGGGAACGGGGCCCCTCAACTGGATCCCGGATCAAGTCCGGGATGACAAGGCCTCCTGCCGTCATTCCGGCGAAAGCCGGAATCCAGGGAACGGGGCCCCTCAACTGGATCCCGGATCAAGGCCGGGATGACAAGGCCCCCTGCCGTCATTCCGGCGAAAGCCGGCATCTAGGGAACCGGCCCCTCAACGGGATCCCGGATCAAGGCCGGGATGACAAGGCCTCCTGCCGTCATTCCGGCGTCAGCCGGAATCCAGGGAACGGGGCCCCTCAACTGGAGCCCGGATCAAGTCCGGGATGACAAGGCCCCCTGCCGTCATTCCGGCGAAAGCCGGAATCTAGGGAACCGGCCCCTCAACTGGATCCCGGATCAAGTCCGGGACGACGAGGCCCCCCCTGCCGTCATTCCGGCGAAGGCCGGAATCCAGGGAACGGGGCCCCTCAACTGGATCCCGGATCAAGTCCGGGATGACAAGGCCCCCTGCCGTCAGTCCGGCGAAAGCCGGAATCCAGGGAACGGGGCCCCTCAACTGGAGCCCGGATCAAGTCCGGGATGACAAGGCCCCCTGCCGTCATTCCGGCAAAGGCCGGAATCCAGGGAACGGGGCCCCTCAATCGAATCCCGGATCATTTTGTCATACCGGACTCGATCCGATACCGGGATAACGCCTCCGCTGGAATAGCGGCTTCGATACAAACACGAGTGACGCACCCATGCAGTACTACGCCGAACTCTTCTGCCAAAGCAACTTCTCCTTCCTCCAGGGCGCCTCCCATCCGCAGGAACTGGTGCAGACCGCACACCAACTCGGCTACAGGGCCCTGGCCATCACCGACGAGTGTTCCCTTTCCGGCGTAGTCCGCGCCTACAGGGAGCTACAAAACCTGAAAGCCGCCGGCAGCCAACTCAAACTGATCTGCGGCAGTCTTTTCCAGACCGAAGAAGGCGAAAAAGTCGTACTGCTGGCCCCGGACCAGGCCGCCTACAGCGAGATCTGCCAACTGATCTCCCGCTCGCGCCTGCGCGAGGAAAAAGGCCACTACCGCACCCACCTGCGTGACCTGCTCGACCTCTGCCACAAAAGCATCGCCATCTGGCTACCGGGCCGGGAGCCGCTGGCGATGCTACAGCCACTGAAAGAGCACTTCGGCAAGCGCCTGTATATCGCCTTCAGCAACCACTTATTGCCACAGCAGAACCGCCGCAACCACGCCTTGATAGAATTTGCCCGCAGCGAACAACTGCCACTGGTGGCCACCAGTGCCGCCCTGATGCACTGCCGCAGCCGCAAACCCCTGCAGGATGTGCTCAACGCCAACTACCACCACTGCACCCTGGACCAGCTCGGCTACCGGATCGAACAGAACGCCGAGCGCTACCTGCGCAGCCCCGGGGATATCCAGTCCCTCTACCCCGCCGATGCGCTAGAGAATACCCTCGCCATCGCCGACCGCTGCCATTTCAGCCTCGGCGAACTGCGCTACCAGTACCCATCCGAAGTGCTGCCAAAAAACAAAACCGTCAGCGCCCACTTGCGCGAACTGGTTGAGACCGGTGCAAAAATACGCTGGCCAGAAGGACCCAGCGAGCGTATCGCCAGGCAGATCGACAGTGAACTCGAGATCATCGCCGAACTGGAGTACGAACACTACTTCCTCACCATCCACGATATCGTCCAGTACGCCCGCAGCCAGCACATTCTCTACCAGGGCCGAGGCTCCGCCGCCAACTCCGTGGTCTGCTACTGCCTGCTGATCACCGAAGTGGACCCGGAAAAAGTCCAGCTCCTGTTCGAGCGCTTTATCTCCCGCGAGCGCAACGAGCCGCCGGATATCGACGTGGACTTCGAACACGAAAGGCGCGAGGAAATCATCCAGTACATCTACCGCAAATACGGCCGCGACCGCGCCGGCCTCGCCGCCACCAAGATCTCTTACCGTTTCAAAAGTGCCCTGCGGGATATCGGTAAGGCCCTGGGTATCGGCGCCGCCACCATCGAACAACTGATTGCCGAACGCGCCTGGTGGGACAAAATGGAAGACTTCCCGCAGCAGATGCAGAAAGTCGGCCTGGACCCGCACAGCACCATCGGCAGGGCCCTGCCGCAACTGCTGCAACAGATCCACGGCTTCCCCCGCCACCTGTCCCAGCATGTGGGCGGCTTCGTGATTACCGAACAACCGCTTTACCACCTGGTGCCAATCGAGAACGCGGCCATGGAGGACCGCACCATCGTGCAGTGGGACAAAGAGGATATCGAAGACCTGAAACTGATGAAGGTGGATGTCCTGGCACTGGGCATGCTCACCGCCCTGCGCAAATCCCTGAATGCTATCGCCCTCTACGGCTCCAGGCTCGAGCTACAGGATATCCCCCGCGAAGACCCGGACGTCTACAGGATGATCTGCCGCGCCGACACCGTCGGCGTCTTCCAGATCGAGTCCCGCGCGCAGATGAGCATGCTGCCCAGGCTGAGACCGGAGAGCTTCTACGAACTGGTGATCGAAGTCGCCATCGTCCGCCCCGGCCCCATCCAGGGCGACATGGTCCACCCCTACCTGCGCCGCAAACACGGCGAGGAAGCGGTCACCTACCCCCACGAAAAACTGAAACCGGTGCTCGAACGCACCAAAGGGGTCCCCATATTCCAGGAACAGGTGATCCAGCTCTCCATGGTCGCCGCCGGCTTCAGCGGCGGCGAGGCCGACGAACTCCGCCGCGCCATGGCCAGCTGGGGCAAGAACGGAGACCTGTACAAATTCCGCGACAGGCTGATCCGCGGCATGCAGGCCAATGGTTACAGCACCGACTTCGCCGAACAACTCTTCAACCAGATGAAAGGTTTCGGTGCCTACGGCTTCCCCGAATCCCACTCCGCCAGCTTCGCCCTGCTCGCCTACTTCTCAGCCTGGGTAAAACACCACCACCCGGCCGCCTTCTACTGCGGCCTCCTAAACAGCCAACCCATGGGCTTCTACGCCCCCGCCCAACTGGTCTACGACGCCCAACGTCACAACGTGAAAGTGCTACCAATCGACATTCTCAATAGCACCTGGCACCACAACCTCGAACTGCCGCCCCCCTCTCCCTCTGGGAGAGGGGCTGGGGGAGAGGGCCTCGAACAAAGCCACCTCGAGTGCCACTCCCCCGAATCACCAACACCCAACACAACAACTGTAGGATGGGCAAAGCGCAGCGTGCCCATCAACACGCCCGACGGCCCCCATCAACAACCAACAAACCAGAACCAACCACCCCTCCGCCTCGGCATGCGCCTGATCAAGAGCCTGGATGAAACCTCCGCAACCACCATTACCACCCTGAGGGAATCCCACACCTTCACCTCCCTCACCCAGTTCCGCACCCTGACCCGGCTCCCCAAAGACCAGATCACGGCCCTGGCCAGCGCCGACACCTTCAAAAGCCTGACCGAAAACCGCTATCTGGACACCTGGCGCTCCCTCAACCCGGAAGCGGAAGACACCACAGTGACCGAACACACCCCCGGCAACTCCACCGAGGACAACAGCTACAGCGACTACACCAGCACCGGCCTGACCCTGCGAGAACACCCCATCGCCCTGCTGCGCCGCCGGGACCGATTCCGCAAACACAACACGGCACAACAGCTGCCCCATTTCCACAACGGCCAGTGGGCAACCATCGCCGGCCTGGTCACCTGCCGCCAGCGCCCCGGCAGTGCCTCCGGCGTAATATTCCTGACCCTGGAGGACGAAACCGGGGTGGTAAATGTGGTGCTATGGGAGCAGGTACAGCAGCGCTACCGGGCGGAGATAAAACGGGGAAATATTCTGGAGATCGGCGGCACCGTGCAGGTCAGCACGGATAAAGGCTATTCAGTAGTTCACCTGGTGGGGCAGAAGATCCGCTGCCTGGCGTGGCAGGGAATACAGGCGGTGAGAAGCTTTCATTGAAGGTATTTTTCCCAGTAAACGCAGAGTGCGCCGCGCGCACCAACCAATCCGATGCAGACTCATATAACGGCAGGACCTGCCCCAGAGACGCGCTACCCAGGCTCCAGGATACCCGAATCTCACCAGACTCCCCACCGCCTGTTTCTTGACTCACCTCACTGTCACCATGCCCGGATTCAAATACGAAGTGCAGCGCCCTTTCTTTTGGCTAACGCCTGACCCCGCGATTGCGTCGCAGCTCCCGGCTTATCGTTGCCGGGTTGCGCCCGATCAACTCCGAAATCTCGATTTGGTTGTGCCCGGCTTTATTCAAGACAGAAATCTGGTACCGTTCTTCCCCGGTGAGGTGGTGATAGCCCATCTGTGCAACTTCAACGTGGTGGTTAAAGGGGCAGGAGTCTACACCACCTCACCCCTCCAACTCAGGCTAAACAGAAGCTCGGCAAGCGAAGATCGATCAATACTTAAGAACCATCGCAGCCAGCTGGAATATAACTAACTTTCCAACCAGCACCGGCACCAGTCCCATCCACTTGACAAGTCCAAAGCCCCTGATCTGAGCGAACAAGGGAAATAGATGCTCCCGCTATAGATGGACTGGCATTTCCACCTATAATTACATCAAGAGAACCTGTTAGATCACCGACAGCAAAACCGTTAATAGTCAAGTCACTAGCCGTCAAGTTTCCCGCCGTGCCTAATAGATCAGACCCTCTAAATCCCAACTCAGCTTGAGGGGAGCCGACAGAACTCTCATCGATCGACGGCGCCAACCCTCTCATTAACTCATCTTCTACCGATGTTTTCAGTGAGGAAATCTCACTAACTACACGACTCACCTGACCACGTGCTACGTAATCGTAATATTGAGGAATTGCGATAGCCGCCAGAATACCAACTATGGCCACTGAAATCATCACCTCTATAAGAGTAAATCCATATTGCTTTTCCATTACGACTATCCTTCCCAAAGGCATCTATAAATAGAAAAACTGATCACAAGGTTATCCAAGATCGACCTCCCCGTATCTAAAATGGACCTCGCGCCAATACATCAATAAAATTTTTCATGCGCTCGCCATCTCTGGCATTTAGAGTATCTGAATTTCCCAGCCACACAAAAATCTCTTTATCGTCATTGATTACTACAACTCCCGAAGAACCAGGCATATAGCCCTCTTTAACATTAAATGAATCACCGTTCGGAGCTATATACTGATAAAACGCATTTCCGTAACATTGTCGAATCTGATAAAAATTACATCTATCAGAATCAGTCCCGAGAAAATCAGCAATATCTCTAGCCAGAATGTCCCGCATCAGTAATGCATACGCAGTTGCGCTACCTGTCATGCCAGCTGTCGACGAAACTGCATAGTAATCAAATTCTGGCAGTACACTTGGACCATAAAAATCATGGAAACGATAGTCGTGCCACACTTCATCTGGAAAGCCCTGCTCCCCAGCAAACCTTATACCAAGAGAGTAAAAGTCGAACATATCGCTAACTATAGTCCGATAGTCTCCGTTCAGTTTTCGAGAAATCACCTCACCAAGAATACAATAGCCCAGATTCGAATACTCGTGCTTACCAGCTTCTAAGGTATGAAACTTGACCCTTCCCAACTCTGTCATTTGATAAGGGCACCAGGGCTTTTTCTTTTCGACAAAAATCTCACCGACCACACCAGACTCGTGACGCATTAACGCTTCTACGGAAAGCTTTCCCTGAGGAGAGACCTGTGATTTTTTTTCAAAGCCGCCCCCAGAAAGAAGGGATAGAAAAGAAGTATCAAGAGAAAGAATGCCCTTTTCAACCGACAACAAAATAGCAGCTGAGGTAATTGGCTTAGTAAGACTACCGTAGCGATAACGAGAATTTTTTGAAGTCCGCTCAGAGAAAAGACTACGTCGTTGCCAGCCACTTTCACAATGATGCAACTTACCATCACTATTAATATAAGCTATCTGGGAAGAGAGAGCTTTAAGCTCCCATAATCCATCACGCATCATGTCTTTAAGCCAGAACGGCGCTCGACCATCACACTTTATGGTCAGCTCTGAAAAGGAAGCCGGCAGAGGATAAACAGTCTGCAGTACGCCTTTTTTATCAGTCAGCCAAAAGTGAACCCCAAGAAAAAACACCAATGTCATAAATAGCAGCACGATGGCTTGCTTTACTGACTTACTTAACATCGCATTATCTCAAAAATTTAAAGCCCAACCAAAAGTCAAACAGCATCGTCCACACTATTCACTCAACCTGTACTGAAGGCAGTCTTTTATTATCTCTGACATTTAGCGCCCAAAATAAATTTACCCTTTTGCGACAGTTTCAGCGCCCCTTATATTTTTAACCTTAAGGGAGATCCACGGCACTTTACCTTCTGTAAAATACTGCTCTTTCTCCTTCGCATTTGTTATCGGCGGCTCATGATCGCCCACTACAACCACTCTAGTATTCGACATTACAGGACTCTTAAGCAACCCGGCGAGGTCATTAAAGAACTGAGCATGCAGTTTGAAATTTCTACAGCTTTGGCTTCCGACTTTCAAATTAAAGTGCTCGCAGTCCAGGTAATCCGAGTGTATATCCCTTTTGTCATACGTATAATGGCTATTTAGGGTTAACCAATATGAGAAAACTTTTCCTTTCGCTTCCAGGGATTTTTTTACGTAGTCAGCCATATCTGAATCGCACGCACCGGGAAATGAGTAGCAACGGCGAGGCCACACATGACTCTCAAAGAAAGTCATTTTATCGAAGCCGACATCGGGATACCATCTCATACGGTCATACATCAGGCCAGCAGCGCCATGAAAGGCATGGGTTTTATACCCCCTTTTCTTCAAAAGATTAGGTAAACACTGCTTCAATTCTTCTGTATGCTCTTCAAAATTGAAATGAAGGGGATGGAGCTGACAAAGCTCCCTCATCTCAGCCTGGACGGTAATCCCTCTGAAATCGATACTGCCCCGTTTCCAATCCGTAAAACTCTCACGCAAATCTAGAATTGGAGCCAATATAGCTTCTTGCAGTTTCTTATCCGTCACCCCCCAAGATTCACTAACAATTAGCAATACCTTCTCATCAACTTCCTTGTTAGCATCGAACCACGGAGCCGTCGCGCCTGATATCTTCACATCTTCAAAGAGAGCACCCTCAGCATCCAACCCCTGAACAAAGCCTGTTTCGCGACTCTCAAGACCGAATACAATCTGACTATCTATTATTGGGTTCTCGGTATGTCGCCATATTCGCTTTCCATCCTCCCCCCCAAATATAGCCGTATAAAAATACCCAAGAACCAAAACGTTGACACAGAAAAGAATCTCGAGTCTCTTTCTTGAATTACTTTTTCTCATGCATAGCATGCAGCAGAAAATATAAACCAAGATAAACACAAGGATATAGAACTTGTATATCCAAGGTGTAATTCCAACAAATGAGAACACGTAGAAAATGTCAGTCAAGCGCAGAATAGGGAAAACCTGCCCTACCAAGCCAAGGGCATCAAAGAAAAAAGATAAGAATAGAAAGAATATACCTAGTAAACGTTGGTTCAGAATGACAACCAACATTACCAAGGCATAATCAATATTGATATAAGGTCGCCCAAGGTCCAAGTGCTGCGCCAGCACACCGAAAAATAGATTAGGTGCAAGAATAACGACCAATATGGCCCAGAAAAAATTCCCCCAATTCCACGAATATTCCTTTTCTAACATCCCCCCCCCTGAAGTAAACAACAAACCCGATTCTTTTTTTAGATTATAAATCTCAGCACTCTAGCAAACACTGTGCACTAGCGCGGAAAAAATGAGACTCACAGTAATAGTGCCAGCCTGTAGTCTAATATATAGTATTGGGTCGGCGTATTAGCGCAGAATTA
This sequence comes from Microbulbifer halophilus, assembly GCF_026183675.1. GTDB lineage: Bacteria > Pseudomonadota > Gammaproteobacteria > Pseudomonadales > Cellvibrionaceae > Microbulbifer > Microbulbifer halophilus. The sequence goes on along the minus strand of NZ_JAPIVK010000004.1, from coordinate 128,227 downwards.
CATATAGCCCTGAATCCATAACTTCCATATTCCTTTTGAACATGCACGCTTAATCTACCGAAAATTAAACTATCGACTCCTACTGGCGAGACCTACAGCGGAGCCACCTATCAAGGTAAAATCAAATATAATGTTTTTATCCAGCTATTTTATATTTCCAGCGTGAAAATTGCACAGACAAAAAAACGCCCCACAGTATATGGGGCGTTTATTCGGTCGGTTTCTATATTGTATTAGGAACCGGAACCAGTGCAGCCTGTCGGCTTGTAATTATCGTCGACATCCGTATCACAAGACCAAATGCCAGCAGTAGAGCGAGTCCAAGTCAGCGAATCGCCAGCAATGGAGGTGGCAGCATTCTCACCAAAGGTAGCAGCAATTGAGCTCTGGGTATCGGCATCTTCACCAATAGTGACTTTTAATTTGCCTCCCTCCAGATTTGCAGAGCCACCGATCAAATTGCTTTCAGTCCAGCCCAGATCGCACTCACCCGCGCCAGTGCCGATAGTAGTACGCCCATCGAGCAGGCAAGTCTCGATAATCGTTTTCATAGCCCCAGTTTCCTGCATCACGCGGGTAACCTGTGACTTGGATACGTAATTCTGATACTGCGGAATAGCCACAGCAGCCAGAATGCCGATGATCGCCACCACGATCATCAATTCAATAAGAGTAAAACCCTGTTGTTTCTTCATTGTAACCGTCTCCATACAGACTTTTGGTTTGGTGAATCCCGTAAGGGAACGCATCCCGTGAGGAAGTCGCGGAATAAGATACAAGGTTTGTGCCAATTCTGGCAAGCGCGAGATCCAACACAACAAGCACAAATGGGAGGTCAGTCACAGGCATGTCCCGACACGGAAAAGCGCGGCTACCAACACCTGACACCGCCCATCAAAGCCTGACAAAAAACGTCAATTTCTCCCCTTGCACTTTCTCCGTATTCTTGCAACGCCTTCTCAAAAAGAGGCCCCAAGTATTTGGCCCGGCGGCCTTATTTCGATATATTTGAAGGCTTGGCAAACGAGGCTCCGGCGACAGATCGAACAAAAAGCAGCCGGCCGGCGCAGATAACAAGCACCAGATTCAGACGGTTACTTAATGAGCGATATTCAACTGAGCGGCCTGGCCAAGCGGCTGGTAACCGACGGCGTTCTCGACCAGGCCACTGCCGCCTCGGCGAGCAAGGCGGCCAGGCGGGAGAACCAGCCGTTTGCCCAGCATGCGGTGGAGGCCAAGCTGGTCAAGAGCCGGGAGCTGGCCAATATTGCCGCGCAGGCTTTCGGTTCCCCCCTGTTCGATCTCGGCAGCTACAACTTCGACCTGATTCCGCGGGGCCTGGTTGACGAGAAGCTGATCACCAAACACTTTACCCTGCCACTGTACAAGCGGGGCAACCGCCTGTTTGTGGCGGTGGCGGACCCCACCAACCTCGCCGGCCTGGACGAGATCAACTTCAACACCGGCCTGAATACCGACGCGGTACTGGTGGAGGCGGACAAGCTGGCCAAGGCCATCGACAGCTACCTCTCCGACAGCGGCGATATGGGCGCCGGCCTGCAGGGCATGAACGATGACGAGCTCGACGGCCTGGAGGTGGGCGGCGACGATTCGGCTCAGGAGGCCGACGACGAACCCGGGGGCGACGAGGCCCCGGTAGTACGCTTTGTGAACAAGGTACTGCTGGACGCGATCCGCACCGGGGCCTCGGACATCCACTTCGAGCCCTACGAGAAGAGCTATCGCGTGCGCCTGCGCTCCGACGGGGTACTGCACGAGGTAGCCAGGCCGCCCATCCAACTGGCCACCCGTATCTCCGCACGCCTGAAGGTCATGTCCCGGATGGATATTTCCGAGCGCCGGGTCCCCCAGGACGGCCGCATCAAGATGAAGCTGTCCAAGACCAAGGCCATTGACTTCCGGGTCAACAGCCTGCCGACCCTCTGGGGGGAGAAGATCGTCCTGCGTATCCTCGACCCCTCCTCGGCCAAGATGGGCATCGACGCGCTGGGTTATGAAGAGGACCAGAAAAAGATCTATATGGATGCGCTGGCCCAGCCGCAGGGGATGATCCTGGTGACCGGGCCCACCGGCTCGGGCAAGACAGTCTCCCTCTATACCGGCCTCAATATCCTCAATACACCGGAGCTCAATATCTCCACGGCGGAGGACCCGGTGGAGATCAACCTGGAGGGCATCAACCAGGTCAATGTCTCCAACAAGGTGGGGCTGGACTTCGCCGAGGCCCTGCGCTCCTTCCTGCGCCAGGACCCGGATATCGTGATGGTGGGTGAAATCCGGGATCTCGAGACGGCCGAAATCGCAGTCAAGGCGGCGCAAACCGGCCACCTGGTGCTGTCCACCCTGCACACCAACTCGGCGCCGGAAACCCTGACCCGCCTGATGAACATGGGGGTCCCCACTTTCAATATCGCCACCTCGGTCAGTGTGATCATTGCCCAGCGACTGGCGCGGAGGCTCTGCAGCGAATGCAAGAAGCCGGTCAACCTGCCGGACGAAGTGCTGAAGCAGGAAGGCTTCGATGCGGTCACGATCGAGCGCAAGGACTGGAAGATCTACCAGCCGGTCGGCTGCGAGCAGTGTTCCAAGGGCTACAAGGGGCGCGTGGGTGTGTATGAAGTGGTTCGCATCACCGATGGCATCTCCCGAATTATAATGGAAGGTGGCAACTCGATTCAGATTGCCGACCAGGCCCACAAAGAGGGGTTCAACAACCTGCGCACCTCCGCGCTGCGCAAGGTGGTGATGGGCACCACCAGCCTGGAGGAGGCCAACAGGGTCACCAAGGACTAGAAGGATTTCCGCAGGAGCCTGCCGGCCTGGAAAATTGGCTTCAAGTTCGCCTGCAAGCAGGCTCCTACAGCGCCGATCAGATACCGGGATGGGCAAGGCGCAGCGTGCCCATCGAACAATGACGATAGACACGCTGCGCCTTATCCACCCTACGCGGCCTCAAGTAGCGGTCGAAGTAAAACAAACATCGGGAACAACAATCATGGCCAACGCTGCAACAGTCGCCTATACCTACAAGGGAGTAGATAGCAAAGGCACCAAGGTCCAGGGAGAGATCAAAGGGACCAGCTCGGCACTTGTGAAAGCACAGCTACGCAAACAGGGCATTATTGCCAACCGGGTACAAAAAAAGCCTAAACCCCTGTTTGGCGGCGGCAGCAAGAAAGTAAAACCTACCGATATCGCGCTGTTCACTCGCCAGATGGCCACCATGATGAAGGCGGGTGTGCCACTAGTGCAGAGTTTTGAGATCGTCGCTGACGGCCTGGACAACCAGGGGCTTAAAGAGCTGATCTACAAGATCCGCGACGATGTCGCATCGGGTACTGCATTCGCCGATGCCTTGCGCAAGCATCCGCTCCAGTTCGACGATCTCTTCTGTAACCTGGTGGCTTCCGGCGAGCAGTCCGGTGCACTGGAAACCATGCTGGACCGCATTGCCACCTACAAAGAAAAAACGGAGTCGTTGAAGAAAAAGATCAAAAAGGCCATGACCTACCCAATTGCGGTGATCGTGGTCGCCATCATTGTAACTTCGATCCTGTTGATCAAGGTAGTACCTCAGTTTGCAGAGACATTTGCCGGCTTTGGCGCAGATCTGCCTGCTTTCACTCTTTTCGTTGTCAACCTTTCGGAATGGATGCAGGCAAACTGGTTTGTGGCATTAATCTCCTTGGTCATCGGTATCGGTGGTACCATTGAAATAAAAAAACGCAACCGGAAGGTAGCAGAATTTTTTGACCGGCTTATGCTGCGCGTACCTGTACTGGGCGTTATTACCTACAATTCCATCGCTGCGCGTTTTGCGCGCACAATGTCCACTACGTTTGCTGCGGGCGTCCCCCTGATCGACGCACTTAAATCTGTGGCAGGCGCTACAGGGAACAGCGTATATGAGGAGGCCACGTTAAAAATTCGCGACTCCGTTGCTACGGGTATTCCCCTGAATGCAGCTATGCGCCAGTCTGGCCTTTACCCGACCATGCTGGTACAGATGGCCGCAATCGGCGAGGAATCCGGCTCTCTGGACGAGATGCTGGCAAAAGCTGCGGACTTTTATGAAGAAGCAGTAGACAATCTGGTCGACAACCTCACCACCCTGCTGGAACCCATGATTATGGCAGTATTGGGTGTTCTGGTTGGCGGCCTGATGGTTGCCATGTACCTGCCAATTTTCAACCTTGGCAACGTAATCTAGAACCAAATGCTGAATTTTTTAGTTTCAAACCAAGCGCTGCTCCTCGGCAGCGCTTTTATTTTGGGCCTGCTACTCGGCAGCTTCCTGAACGTGGTCATCTACCGCCTCCCGATCATGATGGAGCGCGAGTACAAGCGCGACTTCCACAGCTACTTTGAAACCGAACTCGATCCGGCAGAGAAGAAAGAACTGGAAGCCCCCTTCAACCTGATCCTGCCCCACTCCCACTGCCCCAACTGCGATGCGGAGATCAGGCCCTGGCACAATGTGCCGCTGGTCAGCTATCTGATGCTGGGCGGCAAGTGCCGGTTCTGTGGTACGGCCATTTCCAGGCGCTATCCGGTAGTGGAGCTGGTGACGGGAATCCTGACCGTTATTGTCGTCTGGCAGTTGGGCTTTACCTGGCAGGCGCTGGCGGGCTGTGTGTTTACCTGGGCGTTGATCGCGCTGACCGGGATCGATTTCGACAGGCAACTGCTGCCGGACAATATCACCCTGCCGCTGCTATGGGCCGGGCTCTCGATCAATCTGTGGGGCCTGTTTGTGCCGCTGCAGGATGCGGTGATCGGGGCCATCGCCGGATACCTGGCGCTCTGGTCGGTGTTCCACCTCTTCAAGCTGGCGACCGGCAAGGAGGGCATGGGGGCCGGGGATTTCAAGATTCTGGCGGCCATCGGGGCTTGGTTCGGGTGGCAGATGTTGCCGCTGGTGATTCTCCTGTCTGCGGCTGTTGGTGCGGTAGCCGGGCTGGTATGGAGTGCGATTGCCGGGCGGGACAAGAACCTGCCGATTGCGTTCGGGCCCTACCTGGCCGGGGCCGGGTGGATTGCAATGCTTTGGGGGGAGCAGCTTATCGGGTGGTATCTGGCGTTTTCGGGGCTCGGTCACTGACGGGCCTTTCGGTCCGCTGTTTTGTGTTTTGGGCCTCGTCAGGCCGCAGAGGCCTCCCTTCTACAACAACTGACCTGTTTCACGGGGTACGAACAAAGCCTGGAGGGCAAGGAGAGTTGTCGTGTTTATTGTGGGGTTGACCGGCGGTATCGGCAGCGGCAAGTCCGCGGCGGCGGAGTGCTTCCGGAAGCTGGGAGTCAATGTGGTGGATGCGGACTGGGCGGCGCGGGTTGTGGTTGAGCCCGGGCAGCCGGCGCTTGAGAAGATCGCGGAGCACTTCGGTGCCGATGTGCTGCGGGATACCGGGGCGCTGGATCGGGCCAGGCTGCGCGGGCTGATCTTCGACAATCCCGCCGAGCGGGGCTGGCTGGAGGGCCTGCTGCACCCACTGATCCGCGAGGAGATTGTGCGGGCGCTGCGGGCCAATGAGAGCACCTATGCGATTCTGGAATCGCCGCTGCTGATCGAATCCGGGCAGACTGAACTCGTGGATCGGGTCTGTGTAGTGGATTTGCCCGAGACGCTGCAGTTGGAGCGGGCCAGTGCACGGGACGGCAACGATCCGGAGCAGATCCGCAAGATCATGGCGGCCCAGCTCTCCCGACAGGGGCGGCTGGAGAAGGCGGACGATGTGTTGGATAACAGTGGGAGTCTGGCAGGGCTGCAAGAGCAGGTTGAGGCGCTGCACCGGAAATACCGGGAAATGGCCAGTCAGCCTACTGACTGACACACCGGCTCCGAGCCTTTACACTGCCGCCACCGTTGAATTCAGTTTGTGATGTGTTATGTCGAAAGAGTCCCCTACCCTCAGTTGCCCCACCTGCAAGAAATCCCTGGAGTGGAATGAGAAGTTCCCGCACCGTCCGTTCTGCAGCGAGCGCTGCAAGCTGATCGATCTGGGGGAGTGGGCCAGTGAGGGCCACAAGATTCCGGGGCAGCCGGTTTACGACGATGTTTTGAGTGGGGACCTGGATCCTTCCCGGACCCGGCATTGAGGGCCATTCTTCCCCCTCTCCCCCGGCCCCTCTCCCGGTGGGAGAGGGGAGATACGCGTTCGCGTATAGGGGGCACACCCTACGTGGGGATCGGTTTTGCTTTCTGGATGGCTTCGAGGATGGGGGCGTTGGCGTCGGGGAATTGGTGATCGCCCAGTTCGCCGGTGTCAATCCAGGCAATCTGCTGGCCTTCCGAGCCTTTCGCTTCGCCTTCGAAGTCCGTGACCCACCAGGTATCCAGCAGCACGGTCTTTTCCGGGTAGTCGTGGCGGATTTCCGTTAACGGCTGCAGTTTCTTTGCCTCTATGGCGACTTCCTCGAGCAGTTCGCGGCCCAGGGCCTGCTGTGCTGTCTCATCCTCTTCCACCTTGCCGCCGGGAAATTCCCAGCGGCCGCCCATATGCAGGTGGTCCGGGCGACGGGCGATGAGGATTTTGCCGTCTTCGCGCATCACCACGCCCACTGCCACGTGAATCACTTTTCCCATAATGACCTCAGGTTCGGTATTCGGCGTTGATGGTGACGTATTCGTGGGAGAAGTCGCAGGTCCAGATATGTTCGCTGCAGTCGCCGCGACCCAGGTCGACGGTGATGGCGAACTCGGCCCGGGAGAATACCTGCTCGCCGGCCTCTTCCGTGTAATCCAGGGCGCGGCCGCCGGCCTCTACCACCTGCACATCGTCCAGGTAGATGTTCACCTTTTCCGTCTCCAGCCCTTCCACGCCGGCGTTGCCGATGGCCATGACCAGACGGCCCCAGTTGGGGTCGGAGGCGTAGAGGGCGGTTTTCACCAGCGGGGACTCGCCCACCTCGAAAGCCACTTTGAGCGCCTCTTCACTGGACGCAGCACCGCGCACCTGCACGGTGACGAACTTGGTGGCGCCCTCGCCATCGCGGACGATGGCCTGGGCCAGCTCGATATGCACTTCGGTGATGGCGGCTTTCAGGTGCTCGTATTCCGGACTGCGGGGATCGCCCAGCTGCGGGCCCGTGGCGCCGCTGGCAATCAGCACGCAAGCGTCGTTGGTGGAGGTGTCGCCGTCGACGCTGATGCGGTTGAAGGAGGCCTGCACGGCTTCTTTCACCAGCTCGTCCAGCAGCGGCCCGGCGATGGCGGCGTCGGTGGCGACATAGGCCAACATGGTGGCCATATTCGGCTGGATCATGCCGGCGCCCTTGGCGATGCCGGCAATGCGGATCTGCTCGCCGGCAATTTCCACACTGCGGGTGGCGGTCTTGGGGCGGGTGTCCGTGGTCATGATGGTGTGCGCCGCCGCATCCCAGCCGCTGCCATCGAGATGGGTCGCAGCAGTGGGAATCGCCTGCAGTATCTTTTCCAGCGGCAGGTGTTCGCCGATGACGCCGGTGCTGAAGGGCAATACCTGCTGTTCCGCAATATTCAGGGCGTCGGCCGCCGCGGCGCAGCAGGCGCGGGCGTCGCGCAGGCCGCGCTCGCCGGTGGCGGCGTTGGCATTGCCGGCGTTGGCCAGCAGTGCGCGGATGTTGCCGCCCGCGATATGTTCCTTCGCCACCGTCACCGGGGGCGCGCAGAAGGTATTCTGGGTGAAGGTGGCGGAGACGATGGCGCCTTCGTTCAGCTCGATCAGCAGCAGGTCGTCGCGCTGCCAGTCCTTGATTCTGGCGGGGACGCTGGCGAGGCGGATGCCGGGGATCTGGGGGAGTGAGTCTTGAGTCATTTTCATCGCGGCGGTGAGTTTTGTAGGGGGCGCCGTGCGCACCGGCAGGGTTTGGTGGTATCAGGTACGCCACCGGGAGCCGGAGGAGCCCTCTCCCCCGGCCCCTCTCCCGGGGGGAGAGGGGAGTGATGCTTTCGGGGTACGGGGCCCGCCAATTATCAGGTCGTGGAGGAGGTCAGTTTGCCGTGGCACTGCTTGTACTTCTTGCCGGAGCCGCAGGGACAGGGGTCGTTGCGGCCGACCTTGGGGCCGCGGCGCATGGGTTCCGGGACGGGTTGCTGTTCCCGGGTTTCCGCTTCCGGCATGGCGGAGGCCTGGGCGTGCTGGAGTTCCAGTTGCTGTTTGCGCTGCTGCTCCAGGCGGCGCTGTTCCATCTCCTCCATCTGCTCGCGGGTCATCGGCTCCACGTGGGCGAGGACGCGCACCACCTCGTGCTTGAGGCTATCCAGCATGCTCTGGAACAGGTGGAATGATTCGCGCTTGAACTCCTGCTTGGGGTTCTTGTTGGCGTAGGCGCGCAGGCCGATACCGGCGCGCAGGTGGTCCATGCTGGAGAGGTGTTCCTTCCAGAGCTGGTCCAGCACCTGCAGCATGATCTGGCGCTCGACGGTGGGCATCAGGTTGGCGTCGCCGGAGGATTCGGAGATGCGCTCCACCTTGGCCTTGTAGGCGTCCTGGGCGGCGGCGATGATCTTCTCGCGCAGGGTTTCCTCGTGCAGGGTGCGGTCTTCGTCCAGCCACTGCTGGATAGGCAGCTCCAGCGCCAATTCGCCGGCGAGCTGTTTTTCCAGGCCGGGAATATCCCACTGTTCCTCGACACTCTGCGGCGGTACAAAGCCGGAGATGATTTCGTCGACCACGTCGTCGCGGATGGCGGTGATGGTGTCGCTGATGGTTTCCGCTTCCAGCAGTTCGTTGCGCTGGCTGTAGATCACCTGGCGCTGATCGTTGGCGACATCGTCGTATTCCAGCAGCTGTTTGCGGATATCGAAGTTGCGGCCTTCCACGCGGCGCTGGGCCTTCTCGATGGCGTTGGACACCATGCGGTGTTCGATCGCCTCGCCCCGGTCCATGCCCAGCATCTGCATGAAGTTCTTCACCCGGTCGGAGGCGAAGATGCGCATCAGGTTGTCTTCCAGGGACAGGTAGAAGCGGGTCACACCCGGGTCGCCCTGGCGACCGGCGCGGCCGCGCAGCTGGTTGTCGATACGGCGGGATTCGTGACGCTCGGTACCGATGATATGCAGGCCACCGGCCTCGATCACCGTGGCGTTGCGCTGCTTCCAGTCTTCCCGGATCTTCGCGATCTCGTTCTCGCTGGGCTCCGTACCTTTTTTCTCGCGGAGCTCTTCCACTTCCGCCTCCCAGTTGCCGCCGAGCACGATATCGGTGCCGCGGCCGGCCATATTGGTGGCGATGGTGACGGTGCCGGGGCGACCGGCCTGGGCGATGATCTGCGCCTCGCGCTCGTGGTATTTGGCGTTCAGGACCTGGTGCTTGATGCCGGCCCTGGTCAGGCGCTGGGCCATCTCCTCGGAAGTCTCGATGGAGGCGGTGCCCACGAGGATCGGCGCCTGCTTGTCGCGGCAGTATTCGATGTCCTCGACGATGGCTTCCATCTTTTCTTCTTTGGTCAGGTAGACGAGGTCGTTCAGGTCCTCCCGCTGCCGGGGCACGTTGGTGGGGATGACCACCACGTCCAGGCCGTAGATCTGGCGGAACTCGAAGGCCTCGGTATCGGCGGTGCCGGTCATGCCCGCCAGCTTCGGGTAGAAGCGGAACAGGTTCTGGAAGGTGGTGGAGGCCAGGGTCTGGCTCTCGCTCTGGATCTGCACCTTCTCCTTGGCTTCCAGGGCCTGGTGCAGGCCCTCGGACAGGCGGCGGCCGGCCATGGTGCGGCCGGTGTGTTCGTCGATCAGTACCACCTGGCCGTTCTGGACGATGTAGTCCACGTCTTTGTGAAACAGCACGTGGGCGCGCAGGGCGGCGTGCACATGGTGCAGCAGGCCCAGGTTGCCCGGCGCGTAGAGGGATTCGTCCTCGTTCATCAGGCCGCTGCGGGACAGCAGCTCCTCCACCAGTTGGTGGCCCTGTTCGGTCAGTTCCACCTGGCGGGTCTTTTCATCGACGCTGTAGTGGCCGTCGCCGTCCTCTTCCTCGACGCGCTGCAACTGCGGCACCAGTTTGTTCATGGCCAGGTAGAGGTGGGAGGAATCCTCCGCGGCACCGGAAATGATCAGTGGCGTGCGCGCCTCGTCGATGAGGATGGAGTCCACCTCGTCGACAATGGCGAAATTCTGCGGGCGCTGCACCCGGTCTTCCTTGCGCAGCACCATGTTGTCGCGCAGGTAGTCGAAGCCGAATTCGTTGTTGGTGCCGTAGGTGATATCCGCCTGGTAGGCCGCCTTTTTTTCTTCCGGGGGCTGCTGGGAGACGATCGCGCCGACGGTGAGGCCGAGGAATTCGTACACCGGGCGCATCCAGTTGGCGTCGCGGCCGGCCAGGTAGTCGTTCACGGTGACGATGTGAACGCCCTTGCCCTCCAGTGCATTCAGGTAGGCGGGCAGTGTCGCCACCAGGGTCTTGCCCTCACCGGTGCGCATCTCGGCGATATGGCCCTCGTGCAGGGTCATGCCGCCGATCAGCTGTACGTCGAAGTGACGCAGGCCCAGGGCCCGGTCGCTGGCCTCGCGCACCGCGGCGAAGGCCTCGGGCAGTACCTGGTCGAGGGTCTCGCCATCGGCGAGGCGCTTCCTGAACTCTTCCGTCTTGGCCCTGAGGGCGGCGTCGTCCAGCCCCCGGTACTCTTCCTCCAGCGCGTTGACCTTTGCCACTGCGCGGCGCATACGCTTGAGCTCACGGTCATTTTTTGAGCCGAAGACCGATTTAATCAGATTGCCAATCATTATCCAGAAACCACTTCATTTTATTTGCGCTGCCGGCCGCCTGGGCCGGGGGAATTTTGATACCGACACCCGTGTCGAGCGCGCTTTGCAACGAGGGGTGCAAGTAAACAGGAAGGCGCAACGACTAGCAACTTTCTCCTTGAGCCGTAGCGCTCCCGGGAGACTGTCTGTTGCGCAACTAGGAAGGATAGACGCTATCTGCCAGTGCGGCGGATATAGCTGGCGGGGTCGACCGGGCGGTTGTTCTTGTACACCTCGAAGTGTACGTGGGGGCCGGTGGAGCGGCCGCTGGAACCCATCAGGGCAATGACCTGGCCCTTCTTGACCACGTCGCCCAGTTTCACCTTGAGTTCGCTGTTGTGACCGTAGCGGGTCTTGTAGCCATTGCCGTGGTTGATTTCCACCAGTTGACCATAGCCGTAACGGTCTTCAGCCCAGGTAACCACGCCGGCGGCTACCGATACCACATCGGAACCGTTCTTGCCGGCGAAATCCAGCCCGCTGTGCCAGGTGCGGCGGCCACTGAAGGGATCGGTTCGATAGCCATAGCGGGAAGACATCCAGCCGCTGGCGATGGGGCGGCCGGCGATAAACTGTTCTTCCTGCAGTTGGCGATCGGCCAGCAGTGTCTCCAGGGTGCCGAGCTGCATCTGGCGGTTTTCGATCTGGTCCGAAAGGTCACCAATCACCTCGAGAAATTCCGGCGGCTGGTAGGGCATTTCCGAGGCGCCGGCGATGGCCGGGTCTTCCGGGCCGCCCACGGCCGGGGTGTCGCCGAACTGGAACTCGCCCTCGTCCAGCTTGGCCGCGGTGGTGAGGCGTTCACCCAGGGCATCCACCCGGGTCAGGCGCGCCTGCATCTCCGCCAGCTTGACGGTGAGTGCGGTCAGTTGCTCGCGGGCCTCGCGGTCGGCCTCTTTGATCTGTTCCCGCTGCTTGCGCAGCGCCTTGCCCCAGGCCTTGGCGGTGCGGGAGTCGAAGACATCCGACTCCGCCACCGGCAGGTTGACGCCGGCCAGGAAGGCGCCCACCGGCAGGCTCAGCAGGCACAGGCCCAGCAGGGCCTTGCTGAGGCCGCCGAAGCCAAAAGTGCGCGTGACGCCGCGATCGTTAACCAGGATTATCTTCATAACAGGCGCGTGAAATTCGCTGTTTGTTGTTTTGGTATGCTCTTTCGGCGGGCATTTACCGCCCCGCATTCACGCCTTTCCGATGGCTTCGCAACCGGCCATTCCATCCCATGTTACAGCGGCCGGTTGTCGGGAATTGTAACGGGCGCACATTTCATGCGCCGGTGGCAACCCGCAACGGGCCCCACACAAACACAAAACGGCAAGAGTGCCGTTCTGCACAGCCAAAGGCTGCCCGCAAAGCGGGTGAAGCACAGGGAAGTGCCTCATGAAAAAGCCGGCAATTTTCATGCCGGCTTCTCGATATCTGGCTCAGACTGCCAGTATCGGCTTGACGTAGGAAATGGGAGCTTCCTCTTCGTCTTCGAAGGTCACCATTTCCCAGGCGTCTTCCTGCGCCATCAGGTTGCGCAGGGACTTGTTGTTGAGCGCGTGTCCGGATTTGTGCGCCTCGAACTCGCCGATCAGGCTGGTGCCCAGCAAGTAGAGGTCGCCGATGGCGTCCAGAATCTTGTGTTTCACGAATTCGTCTTCATAGCGTAACCCACCCTCGTTCAGAATCCGGTACTGGTCGATCACGATGGCGTTGTCCACGCTGCCGCCCTGCACCAGGCCCTTGGAGCGCAGGTACTCGATCTCGTGCATGAAACCGAAGGTGCGCGCGCGGCTCACTTCCTTGACGAAGGAAGTGCTGGAGAAATCCACCGAGGAGCTCAGGTTGCGGTTCTGGAACACCGGGTGGTCGAAATCGATGGTGAAAGACACCTTGAAGCCGTTGAACGGCAGGAAGCTGGCTACTTTGTCGCCCTCCTCCACAGTTACCGGCTTCTTGATACGCAGGAACTTCTTCGCCGCCGACTGTTCCTGGATTCCCGCGGACTGAATCAGGAACACAAAGGGTCCGGCGCTGCCATCCATGATCGGCACTTCCTGCGCACTCAGTTCGACGATCGCGTTGTCGATGCCCAGGCCCGCCATGGCGGACAGCAGGTGCTCGACGGTGGCGATGCGCACATCGTCCTTGACCAGGGTGGTGGACAGCAGGGTATCGCCCACATTTTGCGCGCGGGCTTCGATTTCTACCACCGGATCCAGATCGACCCGGCGGAAGACAATGCCGGTATCCACGGGCGCCGGTTTCAGGGTCAGGACGACCTTCTTGCCGGTGTGGAGCCCCACGCCAGTGGCGCGAATAGCATTTTTGAGGGTGCGCTGTTTGATCATGTATCTGTCATTTCCCAGTCGGTAAGCGGCACAAAGGCCGCAGCAAGCGGGCGATAGTACCAGAAAACCAGCACCAAAACTATATTTGGCCGCCCGGTCATCCCCACTGGTCGCCCCATACTCTCAGAATAGCTTAGCGCGAAGATTGCGGCGCCATATTGCTACCCCGATCTCAATCGTTCAATCAGCGCAATTCTAAGGTGCGAAATGGTTCCAACGCTGTAAAAATTTGTTAACCCGATCGATAGCCCGAACCAATCAAAATAACCACAGCAATAAACCGGATTTTGCAGCCGCTACCCCGAGGCAGCCCGGCCGGGGGCCGGGTGACATGAGCGGTGTGCTGCCTCGACGCGGCGGCTGTCCGGCATTTCTGGCTGTGTGGACCCTGTTCCCGGCCCGCGCGGGGGACCGCAGATTCAGCGGTGCACCTCACCTTCCCGGGGCATTGGGATCCAGCGGCAGGGCCGTTTCCATCGCCTGCGGGGCAGGCGCCTACAGCGTGTCGGTCGAGTAGCGGCCGAATCAATCCGCCTGGCGGCGCAGGAATGCCGGGATATCCAGGTATTCCATATCCGCATCTGACGGATTCAGTCCCGGCGCCGGGCGCTTGGGACGCTCGCTCTCTGCGCGCGCGCGGGTCTCCACGGCCTCGCGACCGGGCATGGCACCCTGATTGCCCATGGCGCTTTGACCTTCACGGGGCTCGCGCAGTTCCGCACGGCGGGTGTTATCCACTACTTTGGTGGGGCGCGCACCCTGCTGGGCACCCTCGCCCAGGCCGGCGGCGACCACGGTCACACGCATCTCGTCGCCCAGCTTGTCGTCCACGGCGGTGCCGATCACCACGGTGGCATCGTCGGAGGCGATCTCCTGCACGATTTCCCCCACTTCGGAGTACTCACCCAGGGTCAGCTCCTGGCAGCCGCCGTCTTCGCTGCCGGTGATGATATTCACCAGGATACCGCGGGCGCCCTGCAGGTTGACGTCGTCCAGCAGCGGACTGCGCACGGCTTTCTCCGCGGACTCGCGGGCGCGGTTCTCGCCCACGGCGGCGCCGGACCCCATCATCGCCATGCCCATTTCGGACATGACGGTGCGCACATCGGCGAAGTCCACGTTCATGATCCCCGGGCGGATCATCAGGTCGGCGATGCCCTGTACCGCACCCAGCAGCACATTGTCCGCCTCCTTGTAGGCACCCTTCATGGTGACCTTGTTGCCCAGTACCTCGAGCAGGCGATCGTTGGGGATGGTGATCAGGGAGTCGACCTTGTCGCGCAGCTCGATGATGCCCTCTTCGGCCACCTGCGAACGCTTGCGCCCTTCGATCTTGAAGGGACGGGTAACCACGGCGACGGTCAGGATGCCCAGATCCTTGGCGACTTCCGCCACGATGGGCGCACCGCCGGTGCCGGTACCGCCGCCCATGCCGGCAGTGATGAACACCATATCGGCACCCTGCAGGACTTCGGCGATACGCTCGCGGTCCTCCATCGCCGACTGGCGGCCCACATCCGGGTTGGCACCGGCGCCGAGGCCGCGGGTAATATTGTTACCCAACTGCAGAATGGTGCGCGCCTCGATATCTTTCAGTGCCTGGGCGTCCGTATTGGCGCAGATGAAATCCACACCCTCCACTTCGCTGACGATCATATGCTTCACAGCATTGCCGCCACCGCCGCCGACACCGATCACTTTGATGACAGGCTTGTCCTGTACGCTATCGACTAGTTCGAACATCTCTGTTCCCCTTTTTTGCTCATGTCAAATTCCGTTCGGGATCCCGGGACCCTCGGGCCCCGGAACCTCGGGTGGAGATACCACCCGAAACTCTTTCTCAATCGACCTTTCCCAAAACCTCGAAAAAATCCGATGGGTGCAGGTCTGCGCTTTGCTCTCTATTTCCGGGTCCCGACGGTCCCGGCCTCCCCTACAGATTTCCCCGAAACCAGTGTTTTACCTTGTCCCACCAGGGGTTTTCGTCGCGATGCGGGCGCTGGCTGACGCCCGCGCCGACTTCGTCCTGCCGCATGGCGTACATCAGCAGGCCCACGCCGGTGGAGTAAATCGGGTTGCTGACGATATCGGTCAGTCCCGCCACACCCTGAGGCACCGCCAGGCGCACCGGCATGTGGAAAATCTCCTCGGCCAGTTCCACCGCGCCTTCCATTTTCGAGGAGCCGCCGGTCAGCACCACACCCGCTGCACACAGGTCCTCGAAACCGCTGCGGCGCAGTTCCGCCTGCACCAGGGTGAAGAGTTCGTCGTACCTGGGCTCCACCACTTCCGCCAGCGCCTGGCGGGACAGGTCCCGCGGCGCGCGATCACCGACACTGGGTACCTTGATGGTCTCGCCCTCGCGCGCCAGCTTCGCCAGCGCGCAGGCGTACTTGACTTTCAGTTCCTCCGCATGGGGCGTGGGTGTGCGCAGCGCCATGGCGATATCGTTGGTCACCTGGTCACCGGCGATCGGGATCACACCCGTGTGGCGGATGGAGCCGCCGGTAAACACGGCGATATCGGTGGTGCCGCCGCCGATATCCACCATGCACACGCCCAGCTCTTTTTCGTCGTCGGTCAACACCGAGTAGCTGGAGGCGAGCTGTTCCAGGATGATGTCCTCGACTTCGAGGCCACAGCGGCGGATGCACTTTTCGATATTCTGCGCCGCATTGACCGCGCCGCTGACCAGGTGCACTTTCGCCTCCAGCCGCACGCCGGACATCCCCAGCGGTTCCTTCACGCCCTCCTGGTTGTCGATCAGGTACTCCTGCGGCAGCGTGTGCAGGATTTTCTGGTCCGCCGGAATCGCCACTGCGCGCGCGGCATCGATCACCCGGTCCACATCCTGCTGGGTCACTTCGCGATCCTTGATCGCCACGATGCCGTGGGAGTTCAGGCTGCGAATATGGCTGCCGGCGATACCCGCGTAGACCGAGTGAATTTCACAGCCGGCCATCAGTTCCGCCTCTTCCACCGCGCGCTGGATCGATTGCACCGTGGATTCGATATTCACCACCACACCCCGCTTCATACCGGTGGAGCGGTGCGAGCCGATACCGACGATATTCAGGTCGCCATCGCCGGATACCTCGCCGACAATCGCGACCACTTTGGAAGTGCCGATATCCAGACCCACGATCATGCGGTGATCGGATGCTTGTGTCATTTTTGTTCCAACCTCGCTCAACTGAACTCCGGACCGCATTCCCGATAACGGACCAGGGCACAGCGTTCGCTTTGTATTCTGTTTTGCCGGTGGGGTGCGCCCAACCGTTGATTTCGCCTACTTTTTGCCTTCCTTCCACTGCACCGCCACCGCGTTGCTGTAGCGGGTATCCACCCGCGCCACCTTTGCCAGGTGTTCCGCCAGAACACCGCGACTCAGGCTGAGGAAACGATTGACCCGCTCCAGCAGTTCATCGTGCCCCAGGTGCAGTTCCACTCCGGATACCAGCTCCAGCCGCCACCCGGCCAGGTCGTCGAAGGACAACCTTTTCACTTCCATATCCCGCGTGGTCAGAAGCCCCGCGAGTGCCTGGTACTGGGCGACAATGCGCTCCACCAGTTCCTCGTCGCCGGCCAGCTCCGGCAGGCGACCGGTTTCCATCTCCGCCGGCCGGGACAGCAGCTCGCCGCTCGCCACCAGCAATCTGTCGTCGCCCCAGGCCGCCAGCGGCCGGGCTTCCCGTACCGCCACTTCCACTCCCCGGGGCCAGCGCCTGCTGACCGAGGCGGCGGTGATCCACGGGTTCTCCAGCAGTGCCGCGCGCATTGCGCCGATATCCGCGCCGAAAAAACCTTCGCTCAGGTGCGGCAGCAATATCTCTTCTATCTGCCGCCGGGTCACCGCGCGAAACGGGCCCTTGACCCGAACCTCCTCCAGCGCGTCGACACGGCTCAGTTCGTCCACCGGCGCGCGCTGCCAGAGCCAGAGGCCGCCGTAACTCGTTGCGGCCAGTATGCCAATGGCCAGCACAACGATCAGCAGCGGCCGCCAGTTGCGGCCCTCGCGCCCGTCGCCATCGGCAATCGGGCGGGCGCCGCGGACGGGTTTTTTCTTTTTCTGATGGGCACGCTGCGCTTTGCCCATCCTACGCAGTCCCTGTAGGAGCCTGCTTGCAGGCGAATATTGAGAGGCCTCCGCAGCCGTTCGCCGCCATTCCGCATTCAGCACTCATCATTCCGCATTCCTCTCCCCCAATCGCCACTTGGCCAACTGCTGCGACAGGGCACCGACATTGCCCGCGCCCTGGGTCAGGACTATGTCGCCGGGTTCCAGCAGGTCCGCCAGTACCGGCGGCACCTGGTCGATGGTCTCGACAAAGATCGGATCCACCAGGCCGCGGTTGCGCAGGCTGCGCGCCAGGGTGCGCCCGTCGGAACCGGGAATCGGTTGCTCGCCTGCGCTGTACACATCCAGCAGTATCAGTTTGTCCACCCGCGACAGCACATCGACGAAATCCTCGAACAGATCCCGCGTGCGGGTGTAGCGATGCGGCTGGTAGATCATCACCAGGCGGCGGTCCGGCCAGCCGTCGCGCACTGTCTGCACGGTGGCGCCCACTTCCCGCGGGTGGTGGCCGTAGTCGTCCACCAGCATCACTTTTTCCGCGCCCGCTTCGTCGGTCACCGCGTAGTCACCAAAAACCTGGAAGCGACGGCCGACGCCCTGGAAACCTTTCAGTCCCTCGCGAATCGCCTCGTCACTGGCCCCCTCTTCCGTGGCCACGGCAATCGCCGCGGTCGCATTCAGGACATTGTGAATCCCCGGCGTATTGACGCAGACTTCCAGCAGTTCGCCATCCGGGCGCCGCACGCTGAAATAGCTGTGCAATGGCTCCTGTCGCACTTCGACGATGCGGAAGTCGTTGCCCTCATCGAAACCGTAGGTGGATATCGGGCGCGAGAACTGCGGTGTCACTTCGCGAATATGCTCGTCGTCCCCGCAGACTACCGCCAGACCGTAGAACGGCAGGTTGTGCACGAAGTCGACGAAAATCTGTTTGACCTTTTCGAAGTCGCCGCCGTAGGTCTCCATATGGTCCGCATCGATATTGGTGATGACGGTGACCATCGGCTGCAGGTGAATAAAGGACGCATCGCTCTCATCCGCCTCGGCAATCAGGTAGCGGCTCTCGCCCAGGGCGGCGTTGGCACCGGCGGCGTTCACCAGGCCACCGATGACAAACGTCGGGTCTTTCCTGTCCGCAGCAAAGATCGATGCAATCAGGCTGGTAGTGGTGGTCTTGCCATGCGTGCCGGCCACGGCAATACCGTAGCGATAGCGCATCAGTTCACCCAGCATTTCCGCGCGGCGCACGATGGGGATGCGGTTTTCCCGAGCAGCCACCAGCTCCGGGTTGTCGCCGTGTACCGCCGAGGAGTTCACCACCACATCCACATCGCGCACATTGTCCGCACCGTGGCCTATCTGCACGGTGACACCGAGCTCGCGCAGGCGCTCGGTGACCGAAGACTCCTTCAGGTCGGAACCGGATACGTCGTAGCCCTGGTTCTGCAGCACCTCGGCGATACCGCTCATACCGGCGCCGCCGACACCGATAAAGTGAATGCGGCGAATGCGGCGCATGGTGGGCACGCTGTAGCGGTTGCTCTCTGTGGACATAGTCAATTACCTCAGTGCCCTGTCATTTCTTCGCGGCAGGCGTCCAGCACCTGCTCCGTGGCGTCGATCATGGCCGCACCGCGCGCGGCGGTAGCCATTGCCTGTAGTTTTTCCGGCTGTGCGAACAGGTCTGTCAGCTGCTCCGCCAGTTGTTCCGCCGTCAGCGTATCCTGCTGCAGCACAATTGCGCCGCCCGCCTTCTGCAACCACTCGCCGTTTCTGGTCTGGTGATCGTCAATTGCAAACGGAAACGGCACCATGATGGCCCCCACACCGGCGGCGGCGATCTCCGACACTGTCAGCGCGCCGGCGCGGCAGATGATCAGGTCGGTGTTGCCGTAGGCGTTCGCCATATCGGCGATAAACGGCACCACTTCCGCATCGCCGATGCCCGCCTGCCGGTACGACTCCCGCGCGATATCCAGGTGGCGCTTGCCGGCCTGGTGCACCACCTGCGGTCGCAACTCTTCCGGCAACATTGCGATCGCCCGCGGCACCAGCTCATTGATCGCCACGGCACCGAGGCTGCCGCCCAGCACCAGCAGGCGCAGCGGCCGCTGCCGGGAAATGCGCGATTCCGGCGCCGGCAACTGCACTATCTCGTCGCGCACCGGGTTGCCCACCTGCCGGCCGCCGGGCAGGCCGCTGGGAAAAGCTTCCAGCACACGACTGGCGATGCGTGCCAACAACCGGTTGGTGGTGCCGGCCACCGCATTCTGTTCGTGGATGATCAGCGGTATACCGCCCATGCGCGCGGCAACACCGCCGGGGCCGGTGGCAAAGCCGCCGAATCCCAGCACCGCGTCCGGCGCCACCGACCTGACCACCGCGCCGGCCTGGCGCACGGCGCGGGCAATCTGCAGCGGCGCCTTCAGCAGCGCCAGCTTGCCCCTGCCGCGCACCCCCTCGACAGTGATGAAGTGCAGCGGGATACCCGCCTCCGGAATCAGCTGCGCTTCGATACCGCGCTCGGTACCCAGCCACTCGACGCTCGCACCCTGCGACTGCAGAGCGCGGGCCACGGCCAGCGCCGGAAATACGTGGCCGCCGGTACCGCCGGCCATCAGCAGAAATTTTTTCCCCGAGAACGCGCCGGGGTGCAGCATCTTCTCTTCAACCATCAGGCCGCCTCCCCTTTCACATTCCTGTCCCCGAGCTGCAGCGGGTTGAAGATCGGCAGCTGTCGAACAGAACCGCCCGTTCTCTCGCCCTCTGTTTCAATCCGCAACTCCGCCTGCAGGCGCAGTGCCAGCGCAAACAGCGCACAGCAGATCACCAGGCTACTGCCGCCGGAACTGACAAATGGCAGTGTCAGCCCCTTGGTGGGCAGCAGGCCCGAGGCCACGCCCATATTCACGAACGCCTGCCCCGCCAGCAGCACCGCGATGCCGAACGCCAGCAGCGCGGCGAAAAATTTTTCCTGTGCCAGTGCATCGCGCACCAGCCGCAAAAGCGACCAGGTGAGCGCGGCGAACAGTCCGATCACCACCATGCCTCCGGCCATGCCCCATTCCTCCGAAAGGATGGCGAAAATAAAATCCGTGTGCGCCTCCGGCAGGTAAAACAGTTTCTGCACACTGTTGCCGAGCCCCACACCGAACCACTCGCCGCGACCGAAAGCGATCAGCGACTGGGTCAACTGGTAGCCGCCGGCAAACTGGTCCCTCCAGGGATCCAGGAAAGTCGTCAACCGCTGCAGCCGATAGGGACTCATCAGTGCCAGCAACGCCAGGGCACTGGCCGCCAACCCCACCAGCAGGAAGGTATGCGGCAACCGCGCGCCGGCCAGGAATACCATTGCCAGCAGGGTGCCGGAAATCACCACCACGGAACCGAAATCCGGCTGCGCCAGTAGCAGCAGCGCCACCAGCCCGAGAATCACCACCGGCACCATAAAGCTGCTCCAGTGGTGCAGCTGCCGGTTGCGACGCGTCAGGAAGCTGGCAAAAAATACCAGCAGGCAAAACTTCGCCACTTCCGCCGGTTGCACGGTAAAGCCGGCGAATGTCAGCCAGCGGCGACTGCCGTTCACCTCGTGACCGATACCCGGCACCAGCACTGCCACCAACAGCAGGCAGCAGAACAACAGCAGCGGCCAGGACAGTTTCGACCAGGCCGACAGCGGAATCTGGCTCACCACCAGCGCGGCACCCGCGCCCACGGCCAGGAATACCAGGTGACGCTTGAGGAAATACCAGGGGTCACCGTAGATATCCGCCGCGAAGGCAATGGAGGCGGAAGCCACCATTACCACGCCGATGCTGACCAGGGCCAGCACGCAGAACGGCAGCACCCAGTCGACTTTCTTTTCCGTCTGCAGCTTTTCGCCCTGCGCCGGATTCATGCGGCACCTCCGGCGGTCTGTGAAGAGCCCGTCAGCGCCCCGACCGCGCGCCGGAAATCGTCGCCGCGCGCCTCAAAATTGCGGTACATATCGAAGCTGGCGCAGGCGGGCGACAGCAGCACATAGTCGCCGTCTTGGGCCAGTGCGCACGCCCGTGTTACCGCGTCGCCCATGGAGGCGGCGGATTGAATTTCCGTTTTCCCGGCAAGGGCCTCCGCAATCTTTTCGCCGTCGATACCGATGGTGACCAGTGCGCGCATCGTGTCGGCAGATTCCGCCAGCGGCGCGAAATCTGCGCCCTTGCCCTCGCCGCCGGCAATCAGCACGATCCTGCGCACATCCGTGGCAAGCCCTTCCAGTGCCGCGCGGGTGGCGCCCACATTGGTGCCCTTGGAATCGTTCACGTAGGTGACACCCTCCAGGTCGGCAACCCGTTCGCAGCGGTGCGCCAGGCCGTTGAAACGGCGCAACACCGACAGCATCGCCGCCATCGGCAGTTCCAGTGCATTGCCCAGTGCCAGGGCCGCCAGTGCATTGGCCACATTGTGGGTACCCACCATGGCCAGCTCGCTCACCGGCAGCAGCTTTTCCCGGCCCTGTGCCAGCCAGGCCTCGCCGCCACCCTGCCAGAGGCCGAACTGTTGCAGGTCCGGCTGATCCAGCCCGAAACTCCACTCGCGGCTGTGTTTCGACAGGGGACCGCGGGTCAACGGGTCCGCGCGGTTTACCACCAACTGCTGCGCATTGCGATAGATCCGCTGCTTGGCCCGGTGGTAGTCGACCATACTGTCGTAGCGGTCCATATGGTCCGCGCTCAGGTTGAGAATGGTGGCCGCCGTCGGTGCCAGCGTATTGGTTGTTTCCAGCTGAAAACTGGACAGCTCCAGCACAAACAACTCCGGCAGCGGCTGCGTCAGCAGATCCAGTACCGGCACGCCGATATTGCCACCCACGGCTACTTTTACCGCGGCCTCCTCCGCCATCAATCCCAGCAGCCGGGTCACGGTGCTCTTGCCGTTGGAGCCGGTGATCGCGGCCAGTTTCGGCGGCTGCTCCAGGCTGTTCAGTTCGCGCGCGAAGAGTTCGATATCGCCGACAACCGGGATGCCCGCCTCGACCGCCTCCCGCAACGCCGGTTCGGCCAGGGCGATGCCCGGGCTGGCGATAATCTCTGTGGCGCCGCGCATGGTGTCCGGGCTCAGCGGGCCGGTTTCCACCGGTACGTCCGGGAATTCCTCCCGGAATTTTTCCAGCCCAGGCGGCTGCGGGCGGCTGTCCGCGACCAGAGGCGAAAAACCGGCGCGCAGCAGGTAGCGCACAACCGATTGACCGGTTGCGCCCATGCCGATTACCACTTTTTTCTCCGAGGTCGCGATCAGTGTCATTGGTTTATTGGCTCTGAATATAGCCCTTTCATTCGTTCATCCATTTTGATGGGCACGCTGCGTTTTGCCCATCCTGCGTTTTCCGACTCGCTTCGTTCTGTTTCGTAGGGCGCGTCGTGCGCACCGTCCGGTTACGCCTAGCGCAATTTCAGCGTCGCCAGGCCCGCCAGCACCAGTACCACGGTGATGATCCAGAAACGCACGATTACCCGCGGTTCCGGCCAGCCTTTCAATTCAAAATGGTGGTGCAGTGGCGCCATGCGGAAGAGGCGCTTGCCGGTCAGTTTGAACGACGCCACCTGCAGGATCACCGAGACGGTCTCCATCACGAAGACACCGCCCATGATGAACAGCACGATTTCGTGGCGTGTGATCACGGCGATGATGCCCAGTGCCGCACCCAGCGCCAGCGCACCCACATCGCCCATGAAAACCTGGGCCGGGTAGGTGTTGAACCACAGGAACCCGAGCCCGGCCCCGCACAGCGCGGCGCAGAAGACCGCCAGCTCGCCGGCGCCGGTGATCGACGGTATATGCAGGTAGGTGGCGAACTCCACGTGCCCGGCCAGGTAGGCAATCACACCCAGCGCACCGCCCACCATCACCGTGGGCATGATCGCCAGGCCGTCGAGGCCGTCGGTCAGGTTGACCGCGTTGCTCGAGCCCACCACCACGAAATAGGTCAGCAGGATAAAGAACACCGGCCCCAGGTCGATGGCGATATCCTTGAAAAATGGCACGAAGAACTGGGTCTCCGCCGGGCTGGCGGCGGTTGCGTATAGGTAGAGGGCCGCCCCCATCCCGGCGACGGACTGCCACAGGTATTTCCAGCGCGCGATCAGGCCGCGCGGATTCTTGTGCACGACTTTTTTATAGTCGTCGACAAAGCCCACGGCACCGAATATGAAAGTCACCAGTAGTGTCACCCAGACGAAACGGTTGCTCAGGTCGGACCAGAGCAGTGCCGAGGAAAAAATGGCCGCGAGTATCAGGGTGCCGCCCATGGTAGGCGTGCCGGATTTGCTCAGGTGGGTCTGCGGGCCGTCGTCGCGCACCGCCTGGCCCACCTGCAACTGGTTCAGCCAGGTGATCATGCGCGGGCCCACGATCAGGGAAATGCCCAGCGCGGTCAGCGATGCCAGAATGGCGCGCACCGTCAGGTAGTTGAACACTGCAAAAGTGCTCACATGTTGTTGTAATAGTTCTGCCAGCCAGAGCAGCATCGTTTTACCTCTCAGTCGTTCCCGTCATCTGTAGTGGGTGCATCCTCGGTGAGTGCCTGCACTACCAGTTCCATTTGAGCACTGCGGGAACCTTTCACCAGCACCGTGGTGTTGTCATTCAGTTCGCGGGCCAGCGCCGCGATCAGCGACTCCCGGTCCCGGAAATTGTTCAGCGGCAGATGCCGCCCTGCGCCGAAGGCGGCACTGGCAGCGCTGCCCAGCGGGCCCAGGGTAAACAGCGCATCCAGCCCGCGCTGGCGCGCCAGCTCGCCGATCTGCCGGTGCATTTCCTCTGCATCCGCGCCCAGTTCCGCCATATCGCCCAGCGCCAGGATTTTCTTGCCGCGGCGCTGCGCCAGCAGATCGATCGCCGCCGCCACGGAACCCGGGTTGGCGTTGTAGCTGTCGTCGATCACGGTGGCGCCCCCGGCGGCGCGATGCTCCTGCATGCGGCCCTTTACGCCGGCCACCAAATCCAGGCCACTGGCGATTTCCGCCGCGGGCACACCGGCGGCGAAGGCGCAGCCGGCGGCGACCAACGCGTTGTGCACATTGTGTTCGCCGAGCAACTGCAGTTTGACCCGGTGGGTCAGTTCCTCGATCACCAGGTCGAAGGTCGGGCGGCCCTCCGCATCCAGTTCGATATTGTCCGTGTGGATGGCGCAGTCGTGCCCCAGCCCCACGTCCAGGCGGTGTATCCCCTCCGGCAGGCGATCGCGCCAGTAGTTCGCGTAGTTGTCGTCGGCATTGATGACCGCAGTACCGCCGGCCTCGAGGCCGGTGTAGATCTGGCCCTTGGCCGCGGCAATCGCATCCACGGAGCCGAAGCCCTCCACGTGCGCCGGCATCACGTTGTTGACGGCACTCACCTGCGGCTTGCCGATACCGCACAGGTAGCCGATTTCATCCGGGCCACTGGCGCCCATCTCCAGAATCAGCACATCGTGATCCGGCTCCAGGCCGAACAGTGTCATGGGCAGGCCGAACTGGTTGTTCAGGTTGCCATGGGTCACGCAGGGCTTGTGGCGCTGGCCGAAGATGGCGGCGAGCATTTCCTTGACCGAGGTCTTGCCGCTGGAACCAGTGATCGCGATGACGCGGCCATTGAACTGCTCGCGGCACAGTTGGCCGATCTGGCCCAGCGCCACGGTGGTGTCCGGCACGCGCCACTGCGGCAGTGCGCAGTCGGGAATTTCGCGATCCACCACCAGCCCCCGTACTTTCCCTTCCAGGTCGGCGACAAAGTCGTGCGCGTCGAATTTCTCTCCCTTCAGGGCGACGAATACCGCCTGTTCGTCCAGCGCGCGTGTATCCGTGCACACATGTTCGAACGACACCGGACCGCCCACCAGCTCACCGCCGAAACGACCTTGCAGCTGTTGCAGGGAGAGGGGACTGATCATTCCGCTTCCCCCCCGACGCGATCGGCGCGCTTGCGCAGCGCGACCGCAGCCTGTTCGCGATCGCAGAAATGAATTTTTTCCGCGCCGATGATCTGGTAATCCTCGTGGCCCTTGCCCGCGATCAGCACGATATCGCCGGGCTCGGCAGCGTCGACGGCGCGGGCGATGGCCGCCGCGCGATCGATTTCCACTTCGATATTGCTCGCGGCGCCCTCGACGATATCGTCGATGATTTTCTGCGGCTCCTCGCCGCGCGGGTTGTCACTGGTGGCGATGGCGCGGTCGGCCATTTCCGAGGCGATGCGCCCCATGGGGGCGCGCTTGCCGGTATCGCGATCGCCGCCGCAGCCGAACACGCACCAGAGCCTGCCGCTGCAATAGGGGCGCGCCGCCGCCAGGGCCGCGCGCAGCGCCTCCGGCGTGTGGGCATAGTCCACCAGCACGCTTACCTCGCCCTCTGCGCCATCCACCTTCACCCGTTCCATACGGCCGGGCACCGGCTTGATGTCCGGGAAGACCTCGAGAATCTCCTCGAACGGCATACCACCGGAGGCCGCCGCGGCGACCACCGCCAGCGCATTGTGAATATTGAAATCGCCGATCAGCGGTGCCCGCAGTTCGCCGTCGCCCCAGGGCGATGTTAGCTGTACCGAAAAGCCGCTGTCGTGGCGCTGCAGGTCGGTCACGTGCAGGTCGCCGGCCTGCAGGCCGTAGGTGATCACCCGCAGGCCGCGGATTTTGCAGCGCTCCGCCAGTTGGCCACCGAAGGGGTCATCCAGGTTGATCACACCGCGCTTCAGCTTCGGCAGGCCGAACAGTTTTTCCTTGGCGGCGCCGTAGGCAGCCATATTGCCGTGGTAATCCAGGTGATCCCGCGACAGGTTGGTAAAGATGGCGGTATCGAAAATCAGGCCGTGTACCCGCCCCTGCGCCAGCGCGTGGGAGGACACTTCCATCGCCGCGGCGGTCACGCCGCGATCGCGGAAGTCGGCGTATTCCGCCTGCAGGCGCACCGGGTCCGGTGTGGTGAGCCCGGTTTCATGCAGTTCGATGTCACCGTCTTTCCAGATACCGTTGCCGATGGTGCCCATCACGCCGGCGGAATCGAAATGCCGCGCCAGCAGTTGCGCCGTCAGGTAGGCACAGGTGGACTTGCCGTTGGTGCCGGTCACACCCACCAGGTAGATGCCTTCGCTGGGATTGCCGTAAAAGCGCGCGGCGATTTCCCCCACGCGCTTCGCCAGGCCGGGCACACTGACCACCTCGACGCCCTCGCGGGTGTCGCACTGCAGTCGGTCGCCGTCCGCCAGCACCGCACCAGCACCGGCGGCGATGGCCGCGTCGACAAATTCGCGCCCGTCCACCACGCTGCCGCGCAGGGCCATGAAGACATCGCCCGGTTTGACCAGGCGGCTGTCGAGCGCCACGCCGGATACCGCCACGTCGGGAATGCCGGCGTAGCCGGGAACCAGTTCCTGCAGGGACACTTTCCGTCGGGATTGTGGGTGTCGAGTCACGATTCGCTACCTCTCTCGCTCAACTGCACTGCCAGCTGCTGTTCCGCCGATTCCACTTCCGTGGGCGGCACCTGCAGCAGGCGCATGGCGCCGGCCATGACCGATCCGAACACCGGTGCGGCCACTTCGCCACCGTAATATTTGGCCTGGCGGGGATCGTCGATCACCACCACTGCCGCCAGGCGCGGCCGGTCGGCGGGAATAAAGCCGGCAAACACGGAGCGGTAGCGGTTGTCGACGTAACCCTCGCTGCCCACCTTGTGTACCGTGCCGGTCTTGCCGGCGACACGGTAGCCTTCCACGTCGGCCCGCTTGCCGGTACCGCGGGGGCCGATGACGGTTTCCAGCATCGTCGTCACTTCCCGCGCCAGTGGCGCTTCGACCACCTGCTGCGGCTCGGTGTCGGCTTTGTTGTCGCTCAAAACCAACGAAACCGGGCGTTTCAGCCCGGCGTTGGCAATCACACTGTAGGCCTGCGCAAGCTGCACGGCATTCACCGTCAAGCCGTAACCGAAGGCGAAGTTGGCCCGCTCGATGGGCTGCCAACGACTGCGACTGGGCAGGATTCCCGCCGCCTCGCCGGGAAAGCCGGTGCCGACCGTCTCGCCCAATCCCAGGCGGTAAAAGAGTCCGCGCACGTTATTTGGTTCCAGGTCCAAGGCAATTTTCGTGATGCCCACCTGGCTGGACTTGGTGATCACCTTGGTCAGGTCAATCACGCCGTAGTTGCGGTGATCGAGCAACGTCTTGCCGGGCACACGGATATAGCCCGGACTGGTGTCGACGGGGGTGTGCGGCCGATAGCGACCACTTTCCAACGCCGCCAGCGCGGTGATCGGCTTGACCGTGGAACCCGGCTCGAACTGGTCGATCAGTGCCCGGTTGCGCATCGCCGCCGCAGTCAGGCCGCGGCGGTTGTTCGGGTTGAAGGACGGCTGGTTGGCTATCGCCAGCACATCGCCGCTGCGGGTATCCAGGATCACCATAAAGCCGGAAGAGGCTTCGTTCTCGGCGACGGCATGCTTGAGTTCGCGATAGGCCAGGTACTGCAGCCGCAGGTCGATGGACAGGCGCAGGTCGCGCCCCGGTCGCGCCTCGCGCTTTACGGCCAGATCCTGCACGGTGCGCCCTTTCAGGTCCTTGACCACCTGTTGCGTGCCGGGCACGCCGGAGAGCCACTGGTCGTAGGCGAGCTCCATACCCTCCTGGCCGCGGTCGTCGATATTGGTGAAACCGAGCAGTTGCGCGGCAACTTCACCGGCCGGATAGAAGCGCCGGTATTCCTTCTTGCTGTAGACACCGGAGGTATCCAGTTCCAGCACTTTCTGCGCCTGCTCCGGCGCCAGGTGGCGGCGCAGGTACATGAACTCTTTGTCGCGATACTTTTCCAGTCGCCCGCTGAGGGCGGCCGGTTTCATCTCCAGTGCCGAGGCCAGTTGGCGCAACTCTCCCGCGCCGGCTTCGCGCAGCAGCCGCGGGTTGGCCCAGAGGCTGTGCACCGGGGTACTGACCGCCAGCAGCTCGCCGTTGCGATCGACGATGGAGCCGCGGTAGGCGGCGATCTCTTCGGTGCGGATGGTGCGCGCGTTGCCCTGGTCCTGCAGGAAGCGGTAACCCCGCTCTTCTTGCGGCAACACCTGCAGCCGCGCCAGGTGGAAAACCAGCGAGAGGGCGAGCAGGCACAACAGCAGCGCCACCAGCGCAAAGCGCCAGCGGGCGATACCCGGCTTGATCTGCTGTTTCTTGACTGCGCCCATGGCGCTCCCATCCCTATCGCTTTATCTGTTTGGACTATGTCGCCGTAGGAGCCTGCTTGCAGGCGAAGACCTCAGCGGCTCCGTTCTCTTCGCCTGCAAGCAGGCTCCTACGGCGGGCTCCGTTCAATCTTTTCGTTATTCCGCCGGCACCAGCACCCGCTCATCCGGCGACGGTACATGCATGTTCAGTTCGTCCCGCGCCACCTTTTCGATGCGGCTGTAGGCCGACCAGGCGCCCTTTTCCAGCAGCAGGCGCTCCTGTTCGAAGCGCAGTTCATCGCGGATTTTCTGCGCTTCCACCAGCTCGGCGGTCAGCGCGCGGCTGCGCTGTGTGGTGTGGACCACCGCCAGTGCCGAGGCGATGGTGCCGAGCCACAGGGCGGCTACCAGCAATGTTCGTTTGCCTCTCATAGGCGCCTACTCTTTTGCAACGCAGGTTCTGGAGACGAAGTCCCCGGCGGCACAAGGCGCACCCCGCTACGGCTCCCCGAAACCCGAGTTTGTAACCGGCGGTTTAACGGCTTCTTCACCGCTATCCGCCAATCGCTCAACACTTCTCGGCGACCCGCATCACGGCGCTGCGCGAGCGCAGGTTTTCGTCCACCTCGACGTCGTTCGCCTTGATCGCCTTGCCCACCGAGCGCAGCGGCCTGACGATCTCGGTGTCCATCACCGGCAGGCCGCGCGGCAGTTTGGGGCCGCGTTCCTTTTCGCGGATAAACCGCTTCACCAGGCGGTCCTCCAGCGAGTGGAAGCTGATCACCACCAGCCGACCGCCGGGGGCCAGCAGTTGCAGCGACTTCTCCAGCGCCTGCTTCAGGTCGTCCAGCTCTCCATTGATATGGATGCGGATTGCCTGGAATACCCGTGTCGCCGGGTGCTTGCCCTTTTCCCAGGCGGGATTGGCTGCCTTGACCACTTCCGCCAGATCGAGGGTGCGCTCGAACGGCTTTTCTGCACGGCGGCGCACGATGGCGCCGGCCATGCGACGGGCGAAACGCTCTTCGCCGTACTCTTTGAAAACCCTGACGAGTTCCGCTTCCGACTCGCTGTTGACCCATTCCGCCGCACTAATGCCGCGGCTGGTATCCATGCGCATATCCAGCGGGCCATCCTGCCGGAAGCTGAAACCGCGCTCGGCCCGGTCCAGTTGCGGCGAGGAGACACCCAGGTCCAGCAATATGCCGGTCACCTGTCCGACCCTGTCCGCGGCGGCCTCGTCCATATCGGCAAAGGAGCCGTGCCAGATCGAGAAGCGCCCGTCGCCGGCAAAGCGCTCGCGGGCGTAATCCACTGCTTCCGGATCCTTGTCCACCCCCAGCAGTTCGCCGCCCTCGCCCAGCCTTTCCAGTATCACCGCACTGTGGCCGCCGCGACCGAAGGTGCCGTCGATATAAAAACCGCCCGGGTCGGTAACCAGGGCGTCCGCGGCCTCGCGCAATAACACACTGCGATGCAGTTCCTGAGACACCCTTTTTACCTTCTCCTTTATGTGCTGACCTCCGCCCCCTTCTTTCGGGGTTCGGGGCGGCCCTGCTGCCAGCGGCTGTTTGCGGGACACGCTGTGAATACATCCCTGTACGCTCTCCACGGCCATCCATGGCCGCAGAAGGTCCCGCAAACAGCCGCTGGCAGCAGGGCCTTCGCATCGAACATCAACATTTCCCGAGACCATATTTCTCAAATCCCGGGCATTACAAAGAGAGCGAAGCCATCTCCTCCGGCATTTCACCCTCGCCTTCACTGTCGTCGAGCCAGGTCATCCAGCTCTCTTCGCTCCACAGTTCCAGCTTCTTGCCCTGCCCCACCAGCATCAGCTTTTTCTCCAGGTGGGCGTATTCCCGCAGAGTGGGCGGAATCAGCACGCGGCCGTTGCCGTCCACCTGCAGTTCACAGGCGTAACCGATCAACAGCCGCTGGGCGCGCCGCGCCACCTTGTTGAAACTGGAAAGCGCTTCAATCTTCGGAAGAATCTCCTGCCACTGGGGCTCTGGGTACACCAGCAGGCAGCGCTCTTCGGTATGGGCCGTTATCACCAGGCGCCCACCGCAATCCTCCAGCAGCGTGTCGCGGACCCGCGCCGGAATGGCCAGACGCCCCTTGGCGTCCATATTGATTGCGTGGCTGCCTAGATACACTTTTTGTCCAAGTGCGTTGTTTGCAAATGCGCAGGTAAAAACGCTGCCGGCGCGCCGATTCAAACGAGAGATCTATTGGCGGATTTTTATACGGATCTGTGCGCGATTTTCATCGTCGCGGTGTAAACACCCACTCACGACCATCAACAAACCACTCAGACCCACAAAATTCCACTTTTCTCCACTTCCGACACTATAAATCTGGCCCGCTTAAAGTCAAGGAAATCGCCGGCAAAGAGCGGCGAACTCCCAGTAACTTCGCGGCCTCCAGCGCTGAACAGGAAATAGACAGGCGTTTTTTACAGCGGTATTTGCAAAGCTGAGCAAGTACTTACTTATTCAACCTGAGAAGTTACTTTAAGTTCCGAGGGAATGCGACTGAAATGAATGGTGTTAGCGAACACTGATACCGATTAGGGCAGCTGGCGCGGTTTGCGGCGGGGAACACTCATGGAAGACGGGGCCGGGGGCCCGACTTGTCAGCTTTTGGGCAAGCCAGTATCGTTCCGGGCCGATCAATTGCGACAAGGAGCGTTTCATGAAGAAACTATCACTGACCGCCGCACTGCTGGCACTCACCCTGGGCCTGCCAGCGCACGCCGACACCGTGATCACCCCGGCAAACCTGGAAAAGCTGCAGGCGGCCTCCCCGGAAATCGCGCCGCTCCTGCAGGAATCCTCCCTCGCCTCGGAATCGGAGTCCGACGAAAACAAACCCGTGTCTGAGGCAGACCGCTGTGACCTGGAGAAAAGGCAGGCCTTCATCAGGGAAAAACTGCAGAAGCACGATGTCTACGACTCGGTCGACGCCATCGCCAGGAAGCACGGCCTGGACAGTGCGGAGCAGTACGCCGTGTACCTGCAGGCCACCATGGCCGGCTTCTCCGCCGGCATGAAGCAGACAATGATGCAGAATCTTGCGCAGCGGGCACCGGAAGCGGCTGAAGAGATGGAAGCCCAGTTCAGGGAGGACTTCCCCTGCGTCGGGAAGGACGACCTGAGTGCAGCGGCCGAACACAAGGCAGAGATCAACCAGTTGATGCAGGCCTTTGCCGCGGCGGCCCAGCCGCAACAGCCATAAAGACGCTCCCCGCACAGCTCCCCTCTCCCATCGGGAGAGGGGCCGGGGGAGAGGGGACCGGAAGGCCCGGTGGTTCCCCAGCCCCCTTGTTGGACTTCGCTGCACTCACTCCAACCTGCGCCGGTCGTCAAACCGACGGGGAAAATCTGTCGAGCTGGCCTGTAAGCCGGGTTCTGTCGGGCGGCGGACCGCCCGCGACAATCATTCATCTGGGATGCCTGTCACCAGACACCTCAAGCGACCTACCCGCCCCCGGTGCGGGTCACACCTGTAGAGGGCCTATTTGGTCTTGCTCCGGACGGGGTTTACCGTGCCGCGGACTGTTGCCAGCCGCGCGGTGCGCTCTTACCGCACCCTTTCACCCTTACCTGTGCTCCCTAAGAAGCCATCGGCGGTCTGCTCTCTGCTGCACTTTCCGTAGGCTCGCGCCTCCCAGGCGTTACCTGGCGTCCCACCCTGTGGAGCCCGGACTTTCCTCCACTCCCCCGAAGGGAAACAGCGATTGTCCGGCCAGCTCGGCGGCGGAGATTAATTGGCCGGGCCGGGGAAGGCAAGGAGTATTTGGCAGTTAGTGGCCAGCTCGCGGTCGGGCACTCTCAGATCAGGTCGCGGGGTATTTCCACGTCCCAGTTGTCGGAGTAGACGCGCTTCCTGCCCTCGTAGGCATCCAGTTCGGCGTGAATACGGAAATGCGAGGGCGTGGAATCGAGCACCGTGCGGGTCACCGTGTAGATATTCCAATCACCCCGGCGAAAGCCCCACTCCCACAGTGTCTCGCCCTCCGGCGAGGTGTAGTCGTCTCCCCGGTAGCTGTACCACTCCAGCGTCTTTCGCTGCATGTGCAGGTTCACCGGCTCGATATGGACGATGCCGTCGTCGTTGATCACTTCCAGGGTGGAGATATCCGTCTCCAGGTCCCGGATCACGCGCCATTTGTGCTGTCCCTCGCGAACCATCCGCACCGCCGCGGGCCGTGCCCCCTCCGGCGGCGGGAAAGCGATGGCCTCATCCTCGGTATCCCGTCGCGGGCGCTCGGGCAGCAGCAACCGGCTGGCACCGGTGAAGATGGTCAGCCGCACCGGCTCCGGGGCCGGCCAGGCCAGGGGGAAATAGGAGGTGGAGATCGACAGCCGCAGTCGGTTGCCCACGGGGAAGGCATGGCCGATATCGTTGAGGTGCAGCCGCACACGGTAGCGCCTGCCCGGCTCCAGCGGTCGCGGATTTTCCGAGCCATCGCGGTGGGTGAGGTTGAGCAGGCCGTAGGTCACCCGGGTCACCTTGTCGTCGGGGGCCACATCGGAAAGGCGCACGGCCAGCATCGCCACCGGGCGATCCGCGGCCAGCGTCAGTTCCAGCCGCGCGGCGCCGAGGATCTCCAGGGGCTTTGTCAGTCTGGCAGAGTCGAACACCAGGGCACCGCCGTCTTCCTCGCGCTGGTCGTGGGGCAGGTCCGGGGTGGCGGCGTAGGAGCACCACTTGCCGGCGAAGAGGCCCACGGAAAGCGGCGATTGGATGGTCATCATCGCCTCGTCCACCTCGGTGTGGGGCCACTCCAGGGTGCCGGGGCTGGCCAGTATCAGCGGGCGCTCGCGGATATTGGGCGAGGGCCAGTCGGGCTCGCCCACCCAGCGGCCGGGGCGCTGCTCGTAATAGGTGGTGGGGGGCTGGTGATCCTGCATCCAGGCCCGCAGCATGGGCTCCTCCATGATGCCGGTCTCGCGGCCCTTCAGCCATTTGTCCCACCAGCGCAGACACTCCTGCAGGAAGCCGATGGCGGGGCCCGGCACGCCCTGGTGGGGATACTTGTGGCTCCAGGGCCCCACCAGCCCCAGGCGAGGCACCCGCAGGTTGGCCAGCAGCCGGAAGACGGCGTTGGTATAGCCGTCCGCCCAGCCGGACACGGCCATGACCGGGCACCGGATGGCATCCCAGTCCTCACCGACCGAGCCGTGCTTCCAGTAGTCGTCCCGGCGCTGGTGGCGCAGCCACTTCTCCAGCCACAGGCCGCTGCCGCGCAGGCGCTGGAACCACAGGTCGCGCCACTGCTCGCCGACGATCTCCGGATCCGGCGGCAGGGCGTTGCAGGCGAACATGGTGGAGGCCCAGGACAGGTTGTCCCCCAGCAGGCAGCCGCCCATATGGTGGACGTCGTCCGCGTAGCGGTCGTCGGTGGAGGCCACGCTGACCACGGCCTTGAGTTCCGGGGGCCTGAGCGCGGCGATCTGCAGGCCGTTGAAGCCGCCCCAGGAGATACCGATCATGCCCACCCTGCCATTGCACCAGGGCTGTTCGGCGATCCAGCGTATGATTTCCAGGCCGTCGTCGAGCTCCCGCTGCAGGTATTCGTCCTCCAGCACGCCCTCGGAGTCGCCGCTGCCGCGGATATCCACCCGCACACAGGCGTAGCCACGGGCGGCAAACCAGGCGTGCATGATGTCGTCCCGGCTGCGGGTGCCGTCCCGCCGGCGGTAGGGAATGTACTCAAGGATGGCGGGCACCGGTTCGGCCTCGGCGTTCTCCGGCATCCAGATCCGCGCGGCCAGCCGGGTGCCGTCGCTTATCGGGATCTGGATGTACTCGATCTCGCGGAGCGGTTGCGGCAGGGGGTCGATGATCTTCACGCTTCCAGTCCCTCTTTGTCGATTTCCAGCGGCAGCTTTTCCACCAGCGCACGGTAGCGGCGCTCCAGTTCCCCGTGGTCGCGGCCACCCATGAAAATTACCGCCACCTCGTAGCTGTAGACCTCGTGGCCGCGCAGTTCGGACAGGCGGTCCCCCACCTTCACTTCCACCTGAATCCGCGTACCGGGGAACTCCGCCTCCAGTGCCCTGAGCTCGGCCTCGCCGGGAACCCGGGTGACGATTCCGTCCTCGAAGCGGCGCAGCATGAACTTGATCGCGACCCGGTGCTCGCCCTCCCAGCGGGGGAAATCCGGCCGGCGCCCCAGGGCAACATCCACCGCCACCTCGTGATGGGAGGCGCCGGCCAGGTCGGCGAACAGCGGGCAGTGGGATTTGGAGATGCGGGCGTTGACCTCCAGCAGCCCGATCCGGTCGCTGTCCCGGTCCCAGAAGTACTCGACATTGAAAGGGGTGTCGTCCAGGTCCAGGGCGGGAATGGCCCGCTCGGTGATGGCCACCATCCGCGCCCTGACCGCCTCCGGCAGGCGGGAGGGAAACTCGTAGCGGCTCAGGGAGGAATCGAGCGGTCCCTCGCGAACGGAATCCACGGTGCCGTAGACCACCACCTCGCCATGCTGGATATAGCCCTCCTGCGTGCACTGCCAACCGTCGATGGGCTTTTCCAGAACACAGTGGTTGGCCTCTATCTCCGCAGGAATGTCCGCCGGTATCCGGGCCAGTTCCATCAACCGGGCAAAGGGCTCGCCAAAGCGGCCGATGCCCCGCCGGATGCCCGACAGGGCGCGGTGCAGCTCCGCGGCGTCCGCCACCCGGTATACCATCTGCGAGGAGAAACCGATCACCGGCTTGATCCAGAAGGGAAAATCCAGCTCGACCCGGTGCTCCGCCTCCGGGTCGAACGGATCCAGGCTCTGGAAACGGGGCACGCTTTCGGGGATCACCTCCCTATGGCGCAGGCGGCTCCAGTATTTGTGATCCGCGATCAGGGTGGCGGCGAGACCCGGCCCCGGGAGGCGGAGATCCCGCCGGAAAACGGCCAGCAGCGCCGTGGTGGGGAAGTCCCAGTGACCGATGACGGCCTCCACCGGCACACCGGCAGCGGAGAGCTCCCGCCTCCCCTGCTCGATCATCTCGCCGATGGGATAGGTCTCGGGATTGACCACCATGTCGTAGGGCAGCAGGCCGTGGAAGCGGTAGTCCCCGGCGTTGCGGATGGTCCGCAACTGCCGGAGGTGGAAGTGATCCAGGCCGATGACAAAGACATGCGCGGTCATGCCAGGCTCCCGTGTCGATTGCTGGCGGCCCGCAAACGGGCCCCTCAATTAGTGGGCCGTGCGCAAAGTTCTGTAACAGTTCGCTGCGCCAAAGCGCCCAGCTCTGCGTTGAGAAAGCTCGAAACAGAACCACTATTCCAGCGCTTTCCCGCCTTGGTCTGGACGTTTTGGCTGGGCTCCTTTGTTACACAACTTTACGCACGGCCCACTAGGGAGATTAGTCGTTCGGCAGTGGTTGGGTGTCGGTGGTGGGTGGGGCTCGCCCCCGCGAACGGCTATTTCTGCTCCAGGCTCCAGTTGTACAGTGCCTTCTTGTTCACGCCGGTAATCTCCGCCGCGAGCGCCGCGGCGCGCTTCGGCGGCAGCTCGGCCATCAGCAGCTTCATGACCCGCTGCGCCTCGCCGTCCAGCTCGGCACTCGGGCGGCGGTCGGCGCCGCGCACCAGCAGCACTATCTCGCCGCGCTGCTGGTTGCGGTCGGCGCGCACCCATGCCGCCAGCTCCTCCAGCGGCGCCAGGTGGACCGTCTCGAACGCCTTGGAGATTTCCCGGGCGATCACCGCCTCGCGATCGCCGCCGAACACCGCTGCCATTGCATCCAGGGTATCGGCCACCCGGTGCGGGGCCTCGTAGAAAACCAGGGTGCGGTCATCGCTCGCGAGCCCCTGCAGCGCCTTTTCGCGCGCGCCGGATTTCGCCGGCAGGAAACCCTCGAAGCTGAAGCGATCGCTGGGCAGACCGGCGGCGCTGAGGGCCGCGACAAAGGCGCAGGCGCCGGGGATAGGCACCACGCGAATGCCGCGGCCGCGGGCCTCGCGCACCAGCCGATAGCCCGGGTCGGAAATCAACGGCGTACCGGCATCGGAGATCAATGCCACCGTCTGCCCCTGTTCCAGCTTCTGCAGTATCTGCCCGGTGCGCCTGTCGTCCGAGTGGTCATGGTAGGCCATCAGCGGCGTATCGATATCGAAATGGGAAAAAAGCCGCTGACTGTGACGCGTGTCCTCCGCCGCAACCAGATCGGCGCATTGTAGAACTTCAATGGCTCGCGGTACCATATCGGCCAGGTTACCAATGGGCGTGGCAACAATATAAAGCAGCGCCTGATCCGTCCCCATAGTGCACGACCCCATAATCAAGAGTTAAGTTTTGCGGGAGAAGAGTATGTCCGCCCTGTCCCGGCGCGCGACCCCGATTGTCACCCGAGTTGCGGCCGGCGCCCTGGCGCTGGCCCTGGCCGCCTGCCAGACCCAATCGCCGCAACCCGACCTGCAGATGCCGGTGGAAACCGGTTCCGAAACCGCCAGCCGCAGCGACGCCGTACGCCTGCTGCGCAGTGCCGAAACACTGCCGTCGCCGATGCGCGACGAGCAGCGCCTGCAGGCGGCCGCCATTCTATACGAGCTGGGGGATAACGCGACCGCCAGGGAAGCCGCTATCCAGGTCGAGCCGGAACACCTGGACGACGTGCAGTACGCCCGCTACGCACAGGTGTACGGCAACCTGCTGGCCGCCGAAGACGAATTCTTCCGCGCGCTCGACCTGGCCACGGCGCCGCGCCTCGACGCCACCTGGCCGCGGCTGCCCGCCGACACCGCCCTGCCCCTGCGCGACCTGCGCGCCGATCTCTGGGGGCTGCTGGGCGACCTCGACAGCGCCATTGCCGAGCGCCGGCAGATCGCCGATATGGCCGAGAGCGAAGAGGATATCGCCGCAAACAACGATGACTTCTGGCAACTGCTGACCCAGCTGCCGTCCAGCGAACTGCACCTGCGCGCCGACGAGAGTGTCGACACGCGGATGCGCGGCTGGTACCAGCTGGCCCTGCTGGGCCGCGACACCCAGACCGATATCAGCTCGCAGCTGACCGCCCTCAGCCGCTGGCGCCAGCAGTGGCCACACCACAGTGCCGCCAGCCATCCGCCGCAGGCATTGCGCCTGCTGGAACAACTGGCCGCCCAGCGCCCGGACCGCATCGCCCTGCTACTGCCGCTCTCCGGCCCGCTGGGCAGCGCCGGCCGCGCCATCCGCGACGGTTTCATGGCCGCCTACTACACGGCGCTGGACGCCGGCGCACCGGCCCCGGCGGTGCAGGTGTACGATACCGGCACCGACCAACCCTTCGAAGAGGTCTACCAGAGCGCCGTGGATACCGGTGCCCAGGCCATCGTCGGCCCGCTGGACAAGCGCAAGGTCGCCAACCTGCTGGCCACCGAGAAACTGCCGGTGCCCACACTGGCGCTGAACTACGCCCCGGATTCCGGTGACGACAGCGCCCGCCTCACCGACGACCTGGTGCAGTTCGGTCTCGCCATCGAGGACGAGGCGCGCCAGGTGGCCCGCCACGCCTACCGCCAGGGTCATCGCCAGGCGATGGTCCTGGCCACCGACGCCGGCTGGGGCCAGCGCGGTGCAAAGGCCTTCCGCGAGGAATGGGAGCGCCAGGGTGGCAGCGTCAGCATCATCCGCACCTTCTACGACAACAGCAATTTCTCGAAAATGGTCAGCGACGCGCTGCTGATCGAGGACAGCAAATCGCGCGAGGCGGCCCTGCGCCGCAAGCTTGCGGCGCCGCTGGAATTCACGCCACGCCGCCGCGGTGACGTGGACATGATCGTCACCCTGGCCCAGCCCGACCAGGCGCGCCAGATCAACCCGATGCTGACCTTCTTCTACGCCGGCGACCTGCCCATCTACGCCACTTCGCAGGTGTTCGAGGGGGATATCAACCGCACCCGTGACAGGGACATGAACGGCATTCACTTCACCGCGCTGCCCTGGCTGTTCGAGAAGGACAACCACACCAAAAAGAATATCGAGCAGCAGGCCTCGCCGGCGCCGGCCTTCGCCCGCCTCTACGCGCTCGGCGCCGATGCGTTCCGCCTGTATCCGCGGCTGCCGATGCTGCGCCAGTTCCCGCAACAGCAGGTGCACGGCCTGACCGGGGCCCTGAGCCTCGACGCCGGCGGCCGCATCGTGCGCGAGCAGATCTGGGCCCGCATCGACGAGGGATCGCCGGTTCCGGTCACCACCGCCGAGCCCCGCTCACCGGAGGAATCCGGGGAGCTCGAACTGACCGGGAACCGTGAAACTCTTTAGGCCCGCGGGCGAACTGGGCGCGCGCATGGAGGAATCCGCCGCGCGCCATCTGCAGCGGGCCGGCCTCAAAATCAAAGCCCGCAACTACCGCTGTCGCCACGGCGAGATCGACCTGATCGCGCGGGACGGCGACACACTGGTATTCGTGGAAGTGCGCTACCGCCGCAGCAGCCGCTACGGCTCCGCCAGCGCCACCGTGGACGCACGCAAACAACGCAAGCTGCTGGCCACCGCGGACAGCTACCTGCAACAACACAGACTCGATTGCCCCTGCCGCTTCGACGTGGTTGCCATAGAGGGCGATGCGGGGAATATCCAGTGGATCGAAAACGCCTTTGGCGCTCTGTAGGAGCTTGCCTGCAAGCGAACAGGCGAACCCCGGTAATTTTATATTGTCGCTCCGGTCGCCTATGAAATCATCAAGGAATCAATGGAACAGCGAGTCGTAACCCTATTTCACCGCAGCCTGGAAGCCACCATGAACGCCGGCGAACTGCTGGCGCCGCTGGTGGCCGAAGCCAGCGACATGATCGTGCACGCGCTGCTGGGGGAAAATAAACTGCTGCTGTGCGGCAACGGCGTCAGTGGCGCCCTGGCACAGAGCTTCTGCTCCCAGTTGCTGGGCGGCTTTGACCGCGAACGGCCCGGCCTGCCCGCCATGGCACTCTGCAGCGACGGCGTCACCATCGGTACCGTTGCGCGCAACCACGGCCGCGCGGAAACCTTCGCCAGGCCGGTGCGCACCCTGGGCCAACCCGGCGACCTGCTGGTGATTGTCAGCAGCGACGGCAACGACTCCAACCTGGTGCAGGCCATGCGCGCCGCGCGCGATCGCGATATGGGCATCCTCGCCCTGACCGGTGGCGAGGGCGGCGACTGTGCCGCGCTGCTGGATACGGACGATATTGAACTCCGCGTGCCGTCCGAAGTCGCAGCAGAGGTACACCAGGTGCATCTATTGACCATCTTCTGCCTGTGCGACCTGATCGACAACAGCCTGTTCGGTGGCTACGAGGACTGAACCCATGAGAAAAAAACCGATGACCAAACTCAACCGATTCTTTACCGCCCTGACCCTGAGCGCCGCCCTGGCCGGCTGCAGCACCGTGCTCGAAGCCACACACGACGGCCCCATCCAGCAGGACCCGGGGGAGCGCTCCTTCGGTACCTACATGGACGACCAGAAGATCGATACGGTCACCACGGTCAATATCAACAAGGCGCACCCGGACCTGAAAGCATCCAATATCGACGTCAATGTATTCAACGGTGTGGTATTGCTGACCGGCCAGATACAGGACAACGAAATGCGCCTGCTCGCCGGCCGCACCGCGCAACAGGTACAGAATGTGCGCCAGGTCTACAACGAGATCCAGGTGCGCGGCAATGTCTCCCTGCTCGCCAGCAGCAATGACGCCTGGCTGACCACCAAGGTAAAGAGTGTGCTGCTGGCCAACGATGAAGTCGACAGCGGCCGCATCAAGGTGATCACCGAGAACGGCGTGATCTACCTGATGGGCCTGCTGACCCGCGCCGAAGCCGAGCGCGCAGCGGAGGTTACCCGCAGCATCGGCGGCGTGCAGAAGGTGGTGAAGGCGGTGGAATATATCGACTGAGGACCGCCGGGACTCCCTAGCGTCATTCCGGCGAAGGCCGGAATCCAGGGCCGCACGCCGGGACTGGATACCGGCCTGCGCCGGTATGACGATTCCTTACTGCCAGACGGATCGCCCATAAAAAAACGGAGGCATTGCCTCCGTTTTTTGTGCCCGGGAGATTAACGCCGCGGGCGGCCGCCGCCCCGGCGCCCGCCCCCGCCGCGCTTGTCGCCACCGGGGCCGCTGCTGCGTTTTACCTTCACTTTGGGCGGCTCCGCCAGCAGTTCCTCCGGCGGCTGCTCGCAATTGAGCTTCTCGCCCAGCAGTTCCTGGATCGGCTCCAGGCGCATGGCGTCGTCCTCGCAGGCGAAGCTGATGGAGGTGCCGGTTTTGCCCGCGCGGCCGGTGCGGCCGATGCGGTGGACATAGTCCTCGGGCTCTTCCGGCAGGGTGAAGTTCACCACATGGCTGATACCGTCGATATGGATACCGCGGCCGGCCACGTCCGTGGCCACCAGCACCCGGGTCTTGCCGGACTTGAAATCGTCCAGGGTGCGCACGCGCTTGTTCTGGGGAATCTCACCGGACAGCAGGCCGGCGGGAATGCCGTGGGCGGTCAGGTTCTCGTGCAGGCGGCGGCACTGGTCGCGGCGATTGGCGAACACCAGCAGGCTCTCCACGGCGTCGCTCTGCAGGATGTTGTACAGCAGTGTGTACTTCTCCTCGCTCGCGGCCAGGTAGACATGCTGCTCGACACTGTCGGTGGCCACCCGCTCCGGCTCGATCTCGACGATGATCGGGTCCTCGGTCCACTGGTCCACCAGTGTGTCCACTTCCGGGGTGAAGGTGGCAGAAAAGAACATGGTCTGGCGATGGGTCTTGCGCGGTGTCTGGCGGACGATGCGGCGCACCTGGGGGATGAAGCCCATGTCCAGCATGCGGTCGGCCTCGTCGATCACCAGGATTTCCACCTGGTCCAGATAGCAATCGCGGTTGCCGACAAAATCCAGCAGGCGGCCGGGAGTTGCGACCAGAATATCCACCAGGCGCTCGTTCAGCCGGCGCTGCTGCTTCTGGTAGTCCATGCCGCCCACCAGCGTGTGAATCTCCAGGTCGGTGTACTTGCACAGGGCCTTGGCGTCGTCGGCGATCTGCATCACCAGCTCGCGGGTGGGGGCGATGATCAACGAGCGCGCCTCACCGGCGTAGCGCTCGCCCTCGAACGGATTCTTGAGCAGGTCGTCGATGATGGTGATCAGGAAAGCGGCAGTCTTGCCGGTGCCGGTCTGGGCCTTGCCCACCAGGTCGTGGCCGTTCAGCGTGTGCGGCAACGATCGGCCCTGGATCGGCGAGCAGTACTGGAAACCCTGGTCGTAGATGGCATGCATCAGGTCCAGCGGCAGGTCCAGGTCGTGGAAGCGTACCTTGCCCTCCTGTTCCGGCACCCGAAACTGGTCCAGGGACCAGGGCGCGCGCCCGGCGGCCGCCTTGCGACCCCTGCCCTTTCCGCCCCTGCTCCCATTGTCGCGACGAGGCCCGTTCCCGGCGGCCTCGTCCCGGCTCGCGGGTTGGGTGGATTTCTCCGGCGCGGAGGGGGACTTCCGGGATTCGTCTTCGTCGGTGGACCTGCGGAACAGCTTTCCTATCAAGTGAATACTCGCTCAAATGCTCAATCAATCGGCGAGTATACCACCTATAGGGTGACTGGCCCGAATGCTTATTTCCCCGGGTTGCGGGGCCGGTTCCGGGAGCCGATTGAACGGACCGGAAGCGCCATCCATAATTCAGCCCCTCTTTTCTTGCGATCCCGGTATCCTGCCAATGATCAAGCTGTACAGACGGGCCATCGCCACCGACCTCTCGCACCTGACCAACCTCGGCGGTCCGCTGGTGATCAGCAACCTGGCGGTCGTCAGCATGGGGGTCACCGACACCATCGTCGCCGGCCGCGCGGGCGAGGTGGACCTGGCCGGCCTGGCGCTGGGTTCCAGTGTCTGGGCCGTCTGTG
Organism: Microbulbifer halophilus; assembly: GCF_026183675.1. Lineage (GTDB taxonomy): Bacteria > Pseudomonadota > Gammaproteobacteria > Pseudomonadales > Cellvibrionaceae > Microbulbifer > Microbulbifer halophilus. The sequence continues at coordinate 86,052 of NZ_JAPIVK010000004.1, read as the reverse complement.
CAGTCGCCATCATGGGGCTGCTGGCGGCGGTATCGCCAATCGTCGCCCACCTGCGCGGCGGCCGGGACGAGCGGGGAGCCGCCCGACAGCTGCAGCAGGCGCTGTGGATCGCGCTGGTGGGCGGACTGATCGTCGTCGGCGCCCTGCTGGCGGTGCCCTGGTGGAGCCAGTGGATCGACACCGAGGAACCGGTGCGCCGGGTGCTGGAGCAGTACCTGCTGGCACTGGCCACCGGCACCCTGCCCTTCGCCATGGGTACCGCGGCGCGGGGCTACTGCGAGGGGATGGGTCAGGTGCGGCCGGTGATGCGCATTTACCTGGCCGCGGCGGTTCTGAATATCCCGCTGGATATCGCCATGGTGTTCGGCGCCGGGCCGATTCCCGCCATGGGCGGTGCCGGCTGCGGCTGGGCCACGGCGCTGGTGAGCTGGTCCATCGCCGCCGCCCTCTTCTGGCACGCCGGTAACGACCCGGCCTACCGCGCCCTGCAACTGAAGGCGCTGCCACCCAGGCCCCACTGGCCGACCCAGCGCCACCTGCTGGCCGTGGGCCTGCCGATCTGTGTCGGCGCCGGCAGCGAGGTCACCTTCTTTGCCAGCCTGACGATTCTGCTGGCCCCCTACGGCGCCACCATTGTCGCCGCCCACCAGATAAGCCTGAATGTCGGCTCCATTTTTTACCTGGTGGCGCTGGCACTGGCACAGGCGCTGAGTATCCGCGTGGCGCAACTGCTGGGACAGGATCGGCCGAAACGCGCGCGCTTCGCCAGCCTGGTGGGGGTCGGCAGCGGCCTGCTCTACGCGCTCGCCTGCGGCCTGGTGCTGATCAGCCTGCGCTACCTGTTCGTGCAGCTCTACACCGGCAATGCGGATATCATTGCCGTGGCCGCCAACCTGCTGTTGCTGTGCGCAGCCTTCCAACTGGTGGACGTGGCCCAGGCCATGGCCTGGGGCGCGCTGCGGGGCTACCGGGATACCCGCGTGCCCATGTACCTGCAGCTCTTTTCCTACTGGCTGGTGGGGCTGACTTCCGCCTACTGGCTGGGGGAAACCCTCTGGGGTGTCTACGGCTACTGGACCGGTATCTGTATCGGCCTGGGCGTGGCGTCGATCCTGCTGGGCCTACGCCTTTGGCGCACCAGTCGCAAAACGCTGTTGCGGACCTGATCCCAATTCGTCGACGGGATACAAAACCCCCGGAACGCATTGGCTATAATCGCGTCGTATTTTCCTACTCGGGTTCGGTTTCGGGAACCTGTGCGGGGTGCCGTTAGTAGGCACTTCCCGTGCCGAACAACCTGAGTTTCCATTTCCCTACCTGGAGTCATCGCATGCATTTGCGCTCGTCCCTGAGCCCCACCCGCCAGAGCCTGTGTCTCACCCTGTTACTGGCCGCAGCCCCGGTATTTGCCTGGACAGAGAGCGGCGAGGAGCCGCAGGAGACAGTCGCCGCGCAGGGGGAAGAAGAAACCCGGGAGGAGCGGGCGCCGAAAACAGAGCAACCGACCGCAAACGGGGAGAGCACCGAGAACAAGCCGGTCCCCAAAGCGGAAAACCTGGAACTGGATCAGCCACTGGAGGAAGTGGCACAGACGCCCGCGGACACGACCGCTGAAACGGAAACTGCGGAAAAACCGGATATCGCGGAAGGACAGCCGATACCGCGGGCGGAAAACCTCGAACTGGATCAGCCGGTGATGGAAGACAAAGAGGCACAACCGGAAAAGCCCACGGCCGATGCCGGCACGGACACGGAGAAGGGAAAACAGGAAGAACCTGCGCCGGAAACCCGCAAGCCCCTGCGCCTGCTCGGCGCCGAAGTGCCCCCCGCCACCTCCACCCGCCTGGCCTGGTCGCCGAGCCAGCATTTCGAGGGCGTCTACAGTCCCACCGCAGTGCTGGTGGTCAACGGTGCCCAACCGGGGCCGACCCTGTGCATGACCGCGGCGATCCACGGCGACGAACTGAACGGGATCGAGACGGTGCGCCGGGTGATGTACAACCTGGACAAGGACAAGCTGCACGGCGCCGTGATCGGTGTGCCCATCGTCAACCTGCAGGGCTTCCACCGCGGCTCCCGCTACCTGACCGACCGCCGCGACCTGAACCGCCACTTCCCCGGGCATCCGGAAGGCTCTTCCGCCTCGCGTATCGCCTATTCGTTTTTCAACGAGGTAATCGAACACTGCAACGCGGTGGTGGACCTGCACACCGGCTCTTTCTACCGCACCAACCTGCCACAACTGCGCGCCGACCTCCACGACCCCAAGGTGGTCAAACTGACCAAGGGCTTCGGCTCCACCGTGGTGCTGCACAGCGACGGCGCCGAGGGCACGCTGCGGCGCGCCGCGGTGGAGGCCGGCATTCCCACCGTCACCCTCGAGGCCGGTGCGCCCATGGTGCTGGACGAGCGCTCCGTCAGCCACAGCGTCAAGGGCATCCGCACCCTGCTGAACCAGCTGGACATGGTGAGCAAATTCCGCCTCTGGGGCGACCCGGAACCCGTCTACTACAACTCTACCTGGCAGCGAGCCACCACCGGCGGCATCATTTTCAGTGAAGTGGAGCTGGGCGAGTCGGTGCGCGAGGGCGACCTGCTGGGCACCATCACCAACCCGATCACCAATGTGCGCAAGGAAATCCGTTCCGAGCACGACGGCCGCGTTCTCGGCATGGCGATGAACCAGGTGGTACAACCGGGCTTTGCCGCCTACCACATCGGTATCCGGGCACCGCAAGAACAGATCAGCCCGCCGGCGGAAGTGACCGCGGAAAGCGAGCCGGAGGACAAGCCGCAACAACCGCAGCCCGGGGAAGACGGCGATGACACCGAACCGGAAAGCACTGCCCCCGAGGCGCCGCCTACCGACGAGGGCCCGCCGGACGTCGAGGCGCATGATGCGGACAGTGATGACGAGTGACGGAAATCCAATATCAAATGACGGGAGTCGCCGATGTGGCTCTTTGATGTTGGCTATTTATTTTTTGATGTTTGACAACGGCCTAGCGTAATGCGCTCCCGGTTGCCGTAGTCGTTGCGGCTCTCGATATCCTGAAAGCCGGCGGCGGCGAAAATTTTTCGCACTGCCCCGGCCTGCTGCCAGCCGTGCTCGACCAGCAGCCAGCCTCCCTCTTCCAGGAAGTGCAGGCTTTCATGCGCAATCCGCTCGATATCGGCCAACCCCTCGCGGTCGGCAACCAGTGCCGACCTGGGTTCGAAACGCACATCACCCTGCGCCAGGTGCGGATCGGCGGCATCGATGTAGGGCGGGTTGCTGACGACCAGGTCAAACTGTTGCGGCGCTATCTGCGCAAACCAGTCGCTCTGTAGGATCTCCACATTGTCGAACCCCAGCGCACGGCGATTCTCTTCCGCCAGCGCAACCGCATCCGCGGATTTCTCCGCGGCGAGAATCCGCCAGCCGGGCCTTTCGCTCGCCAGCGCCAGCGCGATGGCGCCGCTGCCGGTGCCCAGGTCCAGCGCGCGCCGTTTTTCTCCGGGGCAGAGTTCCAGCGCGGTTTCCACCAGCAGTTCGGTATCCGGGCGCGGGATCAGGGTGGAGGCATCGACTTTCAACGGCAGCGACCAGAATTCCCGCTCGCCGACCAGGTGCGCCACCGGCTCGCCGCTTTTGCGGCGCTCGAACAGGGCGTCGAAACGGCGCTGCTCCTCTCCTCTCAATTCATACTCGGGCCAGGTGTAGAGCCAGGTACGATCGCGGCCGATGCTGTGGGCGAGCAGCAGTTCGGTATCGAGGCGGGCGCTGTCGCTGTGGGTGAGTTCGGGGCTGCGGTGAAGATTCTGTTTGACGGTGGCCATATCAGACGCCCTCTCCCCCGGCCCCTCTCCCGGAGGGAGAGGGGAGAAAATCGTTACTGTCCCAGCGCCGCGAGCTGGTCCGCTTGGTGCTCGGTGCGCAGCGGTTCGATCACTTCCCCGAGCCCGCCCTGCATGACTTCGTCGAGTTTGTACAGGGTCAGGCCGATGCGGTGGTCAGTGACGCGGCCCTGGGGGAAGTTGTAGGTGCGGATGCGTTCGGAGCGGTCGCCGCTACCCACCAGGCTTTTGCGCGCGTCGGAAATCTCCCGGGCCGCGGCGGCCTCCTGTTCGCTGGAGAGCCTGGCCTGCAGCAGCGCCAGGGCCTTGGCGCGATTCTTGTGCTGGGAGCGTTCGTCCTGGCACTCCACCACGATGCCGGTAGGCACATGGGTGAGGCGCACGGCGGAATCCGTCTTGTTCACGTGCTGGCCGCCAGCGCCGGAGGCGCGGTAGGTATCGATGCGCAGATCCGCCTTGCCAATCTCCACGGCATCGCGCTCGTCCGGTTCCGGCATCACCGCCACGGTGCAGGCAGAGGTGTGGATGCGGCCCTGGGATTCGGTCTCCGGCACCCGCTGCACCCGGTGGGCGCCGGATTCGAATTTCAGCCGCGCGTAGACGTCCTCGCCGGACACGCGGGTAATGAGCTCTTTGTAGCCGCCGTGTTCGCCCTCGTTCTCGCTGATCACCTCGATGCGCCAGCCCTGCTTTTCGGCGTAGCGGGAGTACATGCGGAAGAGGTCGCCGGAGAAGATGGCCGCCTCGTCGCCGCCGGTGCCGGCGCGGATTTCCAGGAAGACATTCTTGCGGTCGTTGGGATCCTTCGGCAACAACAGGGCCTGCAGTTCGCGCTCCAGCGGCTCCAGTTGTTCTTCCGCCTCGCGCAGTTCCTCCTGCGCCATCTCGCGCATGTCCGCGTCGCTCTCGTCGAGCATTTCCCGCGCCGCGGTCATATCCTCCTGCAGCTGTCTGTAACGGCCGTAGCATTTGACCACTTCCTCCAGCTCGGAGAATTCGCGGGACAGGTCGCGGAACTGGCCCTGGTCGCCGATCACATCCGGATCGCCGAGCAGCGCCGAGACCTCCTCGTGGCGCTCCACCAGGTTTTCCAGTTTGTTCAGTAGCGAGTCTTTCATCTATTCTTTTTCTCTGATTCTGTTTCGGCGGGCGGCTCCAGGCCGACGATTTCCCGCGCCAGGCGCAGCCGCTCCGGGTCGTCCCCGGCGGTGGCGCGCTTCAGGTTGACCGTGGGTGCATGGATCAGCTTGTTGGTCAGCGAGCGCGCCAGTTGCTCCAGCAGGCGCCGCGGGTCCCCACCCTTATCCAGTTGCTGCAGCGCCCGTTCCAGTTCGCCGTCGCTGATATCCTGGGCCCTTTCGCGAAAGTTGCGAATGGTGTCCACGGCGCCCCGGGAGCGGCGCCACTGCATGAATTCGGTAGCGGCCCTGTCGACGATCTCGCGGGCCGCCTCCGCGGCCTTTTCCCGCGAGCGGCGACCCTCGTCGATCACACCCCGCAGGTCGTCGACGGTGTACAGGTAGATATCGTCCAACTGGCCCACCTGGGGTTCGATATCCCGCGGCACGGCGATATCGACCATGAACACTGGGCTGTGGCGGCGCTCTCTCAGCGCCGACTCCACCGCGCCCTTGCCGAGGATCGGCAGCTGGCTGGCGGTGGAGCTGATGACGATATCCGCCCGCGGCAGGTATTCCGGGGTATCCGCCAGCAGAATGGGTTCGGCGCCGAAATTCTCCGCCAGCTGTTGGGCGCGATCCAGTGTGCGGTTGGCGACAATCAGCTTCTCGATCCCCTGCTCCAGCAGGTGGCGCGCCACCAATTCGATGGTCTCGCCGGCGCCGATCAGCAGTGCCGTCTGCTTGCCCAGGTCGGTAAAGATGCGCGATGCCAGGGATACGGCGGCATAGGCCACGGACACCGGATTCTCGCCGATGGCGGTCTCGGAGCGCACTTTCTTGGCCACTGCGAACACCTGCTGGAAAACGCTGTGCAACAGGCTGCCGACACTGCCGCTTTCGCGCGCCACCGCGTAGGCGGACTTGATCTGGCCCAGTATCTGCGGCTCGCCGAGGACCAGCGAGTCGAGCCCGCAGGCCACCCGCATCATATGGCGCACGGCGGCCTCGCCGGTGTAGCTGTAGCTGCTGCTCTCGAGCTGTTCCCGCGACACCCCGTGGTACCCGGCCAGCCAGTCCAGCAGCCGCTCCGGCGCCACCTCGCCGTAGATTTCGGTGCGGTTGCAGGTAGAGAGAATGGCCAGTTCCGGGCAGGCCAGCGCCCGGCGCGCCTCTGCCAGGGCAGCGGGCATCACTTCGGGGGCAAACGCCACCCGCTCGCGCACCTCGATCGGCGCGCTGTCGTGATTGATACCCAGGGCGAGGATTGGCATAGATTCCTGTCGGCGTTCCGCTTTCGGGGGCGCATTTTCGCGGTCGGCCGCACGGCTTGCAAGGTTGAAACACCGTTTAATCCGTTCCCGGGCCCGATTCCGGGTGGAGACGAACAGCGCGCAGGGGACGGGGATTCAGGAGCCAGGTCGCGGCCGCCAGTGCAAATCGCGACTAGAATTACCCGTGCCCACTCGACGATAAACAGCCATCCCGCGCAGGGCCCCGCGCGGTGCAACGTACGGACACGCTTCTATGCTTTCAGCCAGATACAGCCACCGACCCCGCCCGCTGCTGGGCGCCGCCATCTGCCTGCTGCTGGGCGCCTGCGCCCACCAGCCACAAGAGGCGCCGGAGCAATCGCGAGAGACGCCGGAAACGACCCGCGCCCCGGCGGACAGGCCGCCGGAGGAAATCGTCGAAGCGTCCTCCGAAGCCACGGAGGCCAAATCCGCAGAGACCGAAGCCTCAGAGCCGGAAAGTGCAGGATCCCCGGCACGCGCCTTTCCCATCGACGCTTTCTACACCCTGCTCGTGGCGGAGGTGGCCGGGAACCGCGAACAGTACGATGTGGCCCTGGCCAACTACTACACCCAGGCGGAGCGCACCCAGGATGCGGGCGTGGCCGCCCGCGCCACCCGCATCGCGCGTTTTCTCAACGCCCGCCGCGCGGCACTGCGCGCCTCGCGACTGTGGGTACAGCTGGAACCGGACAACCCCGAGGCGCAACTGGCGGCCACCGCCGAACTGACCCTCGCCGGCGACCTGGACGACGCCCTCCTGCACGCGAAAAAGGCGCTGGCGCTGGGCGGCGATGCACCGCTGCAGTCCCTGGCCGCCACCGCCACCTCCAATCGGCCGCTGACCGATGCCATGCTGCCCGAATTCGAGCAGCTGGCGGCCCAGTACCCCGAAAACGGCGAAGTGGCGCTGGCCCTGGCAATGATGCTGCGCGCTTCCGAAAACTACCCCCGGGCACTGGGCATCGCCCGGCGCGTCCAGGAGCAGCACCCTGACAACCTGGACGCGCCGCTGCTGGAGAGCCATATCCTGGTGGACCAGGAGAAACGGGGTGAGGCGTTGCAACTGCTGGAAAAGCTGGTTTCCGTCTACCCCGACGAAAGCCGCCTGCGCCTGCAGTATGCGCGCCTGCTGATCCGCGAGGATCTCGAGATGGCCCAGCGACAGTTCGCCAGGCTGGTCAAGCAGCACCCCCACGACGGCAACATGGTCCTGTCGCTGGCGCTGATCCGTTTCGAAACCCACAACTACACCAAAGCAAAACCACTGTTCGAGCGGCTGCTGGCCCTCGGCGAACACGAATCCGCGGCCCACTTCTATCTCGGCGGTATCGCCGACGAGGCCAACGATACCGGCACCGCCGTCGCCCACTTTCGCCAGGTGGAGCCGGGCGGAGATTATGTTCCGGCCATCACACGCGGCACCGAACTGCTGGCAGCCAGCGGCCAGGCCGAGGACAACAGCGAGTGGTTTGCCGAACTGCGCCGGCGCCATCCGGAACAGTCCGAACACTTCTACCTGATGGAAGTCGAACTGCTGCAGAAACACGACCGGCACCAGCGCGCGCTGGAACTGCTGGATGGGGCCGTGGAGCAACACAGCGGCAGCGGCCGCCTGATCTACGCCCGCGCCCTGCTCAACAACCAACTGGGCAACACCGCCGACTTCGAACGCGGTATGCGCAAACTGCTGCAGCAGGATCCCGACAACCCCACCATCCTCAATGCACTGGGCTACGAGCTGATCGGGGACGAAGAGCGCCTGGATGAAGCCCACCGGTTAATCGCCAAGGCGCTGGAACTGCGGCCGGACGATCCGGCCATCATCGACAGCATGGGCTGGGTACAGTACCGTCTGGGCAATCACAGCGAAGCGGTAAAATACCTGCGGAAAGCCCTGGAACAACTGCCGGATCACGAGATAGCCGCCCACCTGGGGGAAGTCCTCTGGGTACAGGGCAACCGCGAACAGGCCATGCAGGTCTGGCGCGACGCCCTGGAAAAAAACCCGCAGAGCAAAATCATTCCCGCGGCGATGAAGCGCCTGCAAATCAACGAATCACTGGAACAGCATGCATCGGATACTTGAAATGACGGGACTCGGGCCAAAGTCCCCGCAGGGCGCCAAGTTACTGCTCGGCTGCTTTGCCCTGCTGCTGGTGGCCTGCAGCAGCCAGAAAACCCAGCCGCCCGCTCCGGCGGAACAGCCACCGGAGACGCAGCCATCGGTGGAACAGCTGCAACGCTGGACCATCAAGGGCAAAATCGGCGTGCGCTCGCCGAAGGACAACGGCAGCGCCAACCTGACCTGGGAACAGAAGAACTCCCCCCGCTATCGCATCCACCTGAGCGGCCCCCTGGGCGCAGGAGCCACGGTCATCAGCGGCAGCCCCGCCGGCGTCAGCCTGCAGCGCGGCGACGACCCGCCGGTGCACGCCCCCAGTCCCGCACAATTGACCATGCAGACCCTCGGCTGGCCGCTGCCGATCGACGAGATGTACTACTGGGTCCGCGGCCTGGCCGCCCCCGGCGGCGGCGCCAGCGAGCAGCGCAACGCCGGGGGGCAACTGCAGAGCCTGCAGCAATCCGGCTGGCAACTGAATTTCAGCGGCTACGAGAACCGCGGCCCCTACACGCTGCCGACAAAGATCAAGGCGACCACCAGCCAGGCCGCGGGGCCGGTGAATGTAACGCTGGTGATCAAGGAGTGGGTCTTTTGAATGGTGAACGATGAAGGGTGAATGATGAACAGAGCTGCGGACGTTATCATTCATCATTGATTCGCGCCGTCCATGGCGCTCACCCTTTGGGCGCCTGCGGCGTCCAAATTTGTTCCCAACAAATTTGTCATCATCCGCCCATGCTTCTCTCCGCCCCCGCCAAGCTCAACCTGATCCTGCGCATCCTCGGCCGCCGGGCCGATGGCTATCACGAACTGCAGACGCTGTTTCAGTTGCTGGACTTCGGCGACGAACTCCGGCTTGAACTCCGCGACGACAACGAGATCAGTGTTGATTCCGGCAGCCTGGAGATACCCCTCGAAGAGAATCTGATCTATCGCGCCGCGCGGCTGTTGCAACGGGAAAGCGGCTGCGGCAGGGGGGCGCATATTGTGCTGCAGAAAAAACTGCCCCACGGCGGCGGTATCGGCGGCGGCAGTAGTGACGCGGCGACGACACTACTGGGGCTCAATCACCTGTGGCAGTGCGACCTCTCGCTGAGCCGGCTGGCGCAACTCGGGCGCACACTGGGCGCGGATGTGCCGGTATTTGTGCGCGGCCGCACCGCTTGGGCGGAAGGTGTGGGGGAAAAACTGGTTCCGGTGGAAACGCCGCCGCGACATTATCTGGTGGTGGTGCCGGACTGTGCTGTGAGTACTGCGGCGGTATTCGGCCACCCGGGTTTGACAAGAGATTCCGCCGCAATTACATTAGCGCACCTTCGTGAGGGGCGGCTCGACGGTCGCTGGCTGGAACAGCATTTCGGCAACGACTGTCAGGCACTGGTCGAACGCCTCTACCCGGAAATCCGCGCGGCCCGAGAATGGCTGCAACAGTTTGCCCAGGCGCAACTGACCGGCACCGGGGCCTGCGTCTTCGCAGCGTTCGACTCGGCGACTGCAGCCAAAGCGGCACTGGCAGAACTGCCGGAAAGATGGCGCGGCTTTGTCGCCGCCGGGGTAGACGAATCCCCCACCCATCGCCAACTCGCGAAAATTGCAGCCGGGGCCTGAACGGCCAGGGCAGCAGATCTGCTGGGGCGTAGCCAAGCGGTAAGGCAGCGGGTTTTGATCCCGTCATGCGTAGGTTCGAATCCTACCGCCCCAGCCATTCCCTTACTCTATCCTTCGCGGCCGCCTGTGTCGCACACTGCAAAAGGTGACTGCGCACTGACAGCTTTCACAACCACAGGCGTCTAGACTATTTCTCACCCCTCTCAAAGAAACGAAACCAAAGGAACTCGCAGTGGCTGACTTGATGGTCTTTACCGGTAACGCAAACCCGGAACTGGCACAGAAAATCGTCGACCATATGGCGATCCCCATGGGCGAAGCGGTGGTAAAACGCTTTTCCGACGGCGAGATTGCAGTGGAAATCACCGATAACGTGCGCGGTCGCGACGTCTTTGTGGTGCAGTCCACCTGCCAGCCCACCAACCGCAACCTGATGGAGCTGATCCTGCTGGTGGACGCCCTGCGCCGCGCCTCCGCCGGCCGCATCACCGCGGTGGTGCCCTACTTCGGCTACGCCCGCCAGGACCGCCGGGTCCGTTCCCAGCGGGTACCCATCTCCGCCAAGGTGGTGGCGGACATGATGGTAAGCGTGGGCATCGACCGGGTCCTGACCGTCGACCTTCACGCCGAGCAGATCCAGGGCTTTTTCGATGTGCCGGTGGACAACGTCTACGGCTCCTCGACCCTGCTGGACGATATCGAGCGCCAGAACCACGAGAACCTGACGGTGGTCTCCCCGGATATCGGCGGCGTGGTGCGTGCCCGCGCCGTAGCCAAGAGCCTCGAGTGCGACCTGGCAATCATCGACAAGCGCCGCCCGGCCGCCAATGTGGCGGAGGTCATGAACATTATCGGCGAGGTCGACGGCCGCACCTGCCTGCTGGTGGACGACCTGGTCGACACCGCCGGCACCCTGTGTAACGCCGCCAACGCCCTGAAAGACCACGGTGCCAGGAAAGTAATCGCCTACTGCACGCACCCGGTGCTGTCCGGCAAGGCAATCGACAACATCAACAACTCGGTGCTGGATGAACTGGTGGTCACCGACTCCATCCCCCTGGGGGACAAGATGGAAAAGGCCCCCAAGATCCGCCAGTTGACCCTGTCCGCCATGCTGGCCGAATCCGTGCGCCGCATCAGCAACGAGGAATCCCTGTCGGCGATGTTCCGCTGACGGAAAACTGAAGACAGAGAACAGAATCCTCTATCTGCCCTCTGCCCTCTGTCCTCTGCCCCCTGTCCTCTGTATAATACGCGCCCGCCCGGCTGTACCGCCGGGCGTTTACTATTTGGGCCACGCGATACTAGGCCCGATCTACAGCAACGCCAGAGCGGTCCGGTCGCAGGTCGCTCTGGGCAGACAACCCGAGGTCTACCCCATGTCTGATATCCAACTGAACGCCAGCGTCCGCAGCGACGAAGGGAAAGGTGCGAGCCGCCGCCTGCGTCGCGAGGAAGGTCGCGTACCCGGCATCATCTACGGTGGCAAAACCGAGCCACAGTCCGTCTCCGTACTGGCCCGCGAGCTTTGGAAAGCACTGGAAAACGAGGCTTTCTTCTCCTCCGTCCTGAACCTGGACGTAGACGGCAAGAAAGAGCAGGTAATCCTGCGCGACCTGCAGCGCCACCCGTCCCAGCAGATCATCTACCACCTGGACTTCCAGCGCGTTTCCGCCAACACCAAGATACACATGAAAGTGCCGCTGCACTTCCTGAATGAGGAAAGCTGCAAGGGTGTGAAAGCGGGCGGTATCGTCTCCCATACCCTGACCGAGCTGGAAATCAGCGCTCCCGCTTCCAAACTGCCGGAATACATCGACGTGGACCTGGCCGATCTGGACCTGGACGGCGTACTGCACATTTCCGACCTCAAGCTGCCGGCAGGTGTGGAATCCGTGGACCTGACTCACGGCGAAGACCACGACCTGGTTGTCGCCTCAGTACATAAACCGCGCGGCGCCGTAGAAGCCGAAGGCGAAGAGGCTGAAGACGAAAGCGGCGAAGGCGCAGAGTAAGGGTCAGTATTTTGGCCAGGGCACCGGACACTCCAATCCAGTTGATCGTGGGCCTGGGCAATCCAGGCCCCGAGTACGACCGGACGCGCCACAACGCCGGTGCCGACTTTGTCGCCGAGCTGGCCAGCCGTCACGGCGTCCAGCTCGTGTCCGACAAGAAATATCGCGGCCTCAGTGGCCGAGTGCGGATCGGCGGGCAGGATATCCGCCTGCTGATTCCCACCACCTACATGAATCGCAGCGGCCAGTCTGTCGGCCCGCTGGCACACTTCTTCAAGATTCCCGCCGAGGCCATCCTGGTCGCTCACGACGAGCTGGACCTGCCCCCGGGGACCGCGCGCCTGAAAGCCGGCGGCGGACACGGCGGCCACAACGGGTTGCGGGACATCATCTCCGCGCTGGGCAATAACCGCGACTTCATGCGCCTGCGCCTCGGCATCGACCACCCGGGCAATGCCCGCGAGGTGGTCAACTACGTCCTGCAGCGCGCCCCCAGGGCGGAACAGGAACAACTGGCGGAAGCCATCGACCGCGCCATCGACGTGATGCCCGCTGCTGCCAGCGGCGACTGGGGCGCGGCCATGAAAGACCTCCACACAAAATCGTAGGGTGCGCCGCGCGCACCAGTAAACCAATCAACCGGTGCGAGGCCGCCATGGATGGCGGTCATGCAGACAACGCAGGGAACAGTTTTCTGCCACGGCGCACCCTACGCATACGGAAAAAGCACCATGGGTTTTACTTGCGGAATCGTCGGCCTGCCCAACGTGGGCAAATCCACGCTGTTCAATGCGCTGACCAAGGCGGGGATCGACGCCGAGAACTTTCCCTTCTGCACCATCGAGCCCAACGCCGGCGTGGTGCCGGTGCCGGATCCGCGCTTGGATAGACTGGCCGCGATCGTCAAGCCGGAAAAGGTGATTCCCACCGCCATGGAATTCACCGATATCGCCGGCCTGGTGGCCGGCGCCTCCAAGGGCGAGGGCCTGGGGAACAAATTCCTGGCCAATATCCGCGAGACCGATGCCATCGCCCACGTGGTGCGCTGTTTCGAAGACGACAATGTGATCCACGTGGCCAACCAGATACACCCGGTATCGGATATCGAGGTGATCAACACCGAACTGGCGTTGGCGGACCTGGACACAGTGGAGAAGGCGCTGCAGCGCTTTACCCGCGCCGCCAAGGGCCAGGACAAGCACGCCATCAAGATGAAGGCACTGCTGGAAAAAATCCAGCCGCACCTGGACGAGGCCAAGCCGCTGCGCTCCTTCGGCCTGTCCGAAGACGAGCAGGCAGACCTGCGCGAGCTGACCCTGCTGACCCTGAAGCCCACCATGTATATCGCCAACGTGGACGAAGACGGTTTCGACAACAATCCGCACCTGGACGCAGTGGCCGCCATCGCCGCCGAGGAGAACGCGGTACTGGTTCCCATCTGCAACAAGCTGGAAGCGGAAATCGCCGAACTGGAAGACGACGAGAAGCAGGAGTTCCTGGAGGGGCTGGACATGGAGGAACCGGGCCTGAACCGCGTCATCCGCGCCGGTTACGAGCTGCTGGGTCTGCACACCTACTTCACCGCCGGCGTCAAGGAAGTCCGCGCCTGGACCATCCCCGTGGGCGCCACCGCACCGCAGGCGGCCGGCAGGATCCACACGGATTTCGAGAAGGGCTTTATTCGTGCCGAAGTGGTCGGCTACGACGACTACATCGCCAACAACGGCGAGGCCGGCGCCAAGGAAGCGGGCAAGTGGCGACTGGAAGGCAAGGATTACGTGGTCGCCGACGGTGACGTGATTCACTTCCGCTTTAACGTGTAAAGGCCGAAACTCGGGCAAAGAGTGCGGAGAGCCCTCTACAACCTCCTGCACGCCACTGTTTGTTGGGCTTCGCTACGCTCACAGGTTCGAAAGAATAGCTCCCCTCTTCCTCCGGGAGAGGGGCCGGGGGAGAGGGCGAACCTCCCCTGCCACCCCATCACACCAGCCATACTCCCGCCATCGGGAGTAAAGGCCGGGGAGATTCCATGCCCCAATCCAACTGGAAAGTCGGCCTGCCGCTGGCCCTGACCACCGCCTTCATGTGGGCCCTGCTGCCCATCGCCATGAAAGGCCTGCTGGGCGATATCAGCGCCGCCACCGTCACCTGGTACCGCTTCTCCGGCGCCGCCCTGCTCGCCGGCGCCTACTACGGCTGGACACACCAGTTGCACCTGGGCCAACTGTTTACCCGCAAACTCCTGCCACTGACCACTTTTGCCGTCCTCGGCCTGCTGGGCAACTATATCGCCTACGCCAGCGGCCTCAGCTATATCACTGCCGGCGCCGTGCAGGTGCTGATCCAGCTGGCGCCACTGCTGCTGTTGCTCGCCAGCGTCATCTGGCTCGGTGAAAATTTTTCCCCGCGCCAGTGGCTGGGGGTACTGATGGTCGCCACCGGCCTGCCACTGTTCTTCAACCAGCGCCTGCAGGAACTGGTCACCGGTGCCGACCCGGAATACCTGATCGGCGTCGGCTTTATCCTGATCGCCGCCACCACCTGGGCCACCTACGGCTTCTTCCAGAAAAAGATCGTTACCAGTACCCGCCCGCAGAGCCTGCTGGTGCTTATCTACCTGGCAGGCACCCTGTGCTTCCTGCCGATGGCCGATCCCACCCGCGTGATCGAGCTGAGCCCCCTGGGCTGGACGCTGCTGCTCTTTCTGACCGCCAACACCCTGATCGCCTACGGCGCCTTCGCCAAGGCCATGGCGGCCTGGGAAGCCTCCCGGGTCAGCGCCACCCTGTCCCTGGTACCACTGATGACCCTGGCGCTCAGCGCACTGATCGGCCGCATCTGGCCGGACTATATTGAAGTGGAACCGCTCAACTGGATCAGCTGGATCGGCGCCTTCGCCGTGGTCAGCGGCTCGCTGCTGGCGGCCGTCGGGCGCCGCCGATAGCGGCCCGGCAGACACGCTAACTTACTGATTAAATTACTAAAATGGGTCTTGACAGGCCCGCCCGAGCGCCCGATAATGCGCGCCCTCGGTTAGCCCAGAAGGCATAAAGGGAGCCGAGACAATCTGTGGCAAGGTAGCTCAGCCGGTTAGAGCGCAGCACTCATAATGCTGAGGTCGGGAGTTCAAGTCTCCCCCTTGCTACCATTTTCAAACTGTAAGCAGTCGCTTCACAGTCCTGATACTGGGGCGTAGCCAAGCGGTAAGGCAGCGGGTTTTGATCCCGTCATGCGTAGGTTCGAATCCTACCGCCCCAGCCATTTTTTCCGCCAGATCCCCATCCCCCACCCACTGCCAACCGGCAGGCTCGAGCAGTACCGCTACTGCAAACTGAGCAACGACTCCAACATGAAAGAAGAAATCGCAGATTTTCTGAAAAATTGATTTCCGCAGGCGATTGTACGCGAGACGACGCCACCATTCTGAAGATATACAGCGGCCGGACGCCGCAGGGAGAGGAAATGCAATCGGTGTCCAGAGAGGGAGGGAGGCGAGGGATCGCCGAAACAGGGCCGCTACAGCCCTGTCCGGACACCGGAACAGATCAGGCTTCCGCCTGCATCCTGGCCAGTCGCGAGAACTGGTGCATGGAGGTCAGTTGCGCGTACAGCGGCGGCAGGAAGCCGCGCTTGCGGAAATCGGCGAAATCCTCTTCGCTCAGCTCACCCAGCTTCTTCTCATCGACGATGTAGACACCGCCCAGGTTGATCTTCTCCCCACCGGCAGTAACGGATACATTCTGGGAAGCCAGCAGATCCTTCTCCGCCAACACGCTGATGAAGGCCTTGGTCATCTGCTCACTCTCGAGATAGCCGACCAGATTTTCCTTTTTCGCCTTGAGGTAATCGGTCTCTTCGCCATCGGAAAACAGCGCGTTGCCCTCTTCCTCACCCAGAACCGGGCTATTCTCGATCAGACCGACCACCATCTGCTCTTTGTTCTCACCGGCGGGCGCCAGTACGAACGGGTGATTGCGGATACTGCCGGGCACGAAGACCCCTTTCCACTTGTCGCCGTCCACGAACAGGTTCTCACCCACCTTCAGGCCCAACAGGGCCACGGACTGGAACTGATCGGTCTCGGAATTCTTGACAAAAACAATCGGGTACTCCGCCCCCAGGCGGGAGAACTCGTGGGCGGTCACCGGCACCATATGCGCGCTCTTGACATGCTCGAAGGTGCCCAGTTCACGGACTTTCAGCTTACCGTGGACGTCGCTGCGCAGGGGGACGATTTTGGGGGGCTGATTCTCAGACATACATCTATACCTGTTCTCGATTGATTATTGTGTTCAATAAGCGGACAGTATATTTCCCCGAAAGAAAAAGGGAAACACCTATCCGGCAGCGTCTCTACCGGGTTTCGCGCTATCCGGAACGAAGCGGATACAGGTGTACACCGTGATTCCGCCCCCAGCGAGGTATTGGGTAAAGTTCAGACAGAACAGCCGTGGAGCACGAGGTGGTCTTTGGGACAGGAAGGAGAGCTACAGGAGCTAAAGCCTGGCTGTACCAGCGGAACTGCTCTGCATCGCGGGAAACAGGATCCTCGGTCACACAAACCAGGTTGACCTGTCAATAATTACGGAGTCATTCAAAGTCTCATTAAGGTGGCAACCTATTCGGCTATCGGGTTAACAGGCCAAAAAATGGATTATTCATAGGTAACAAAAAGGTTCGCAGTCAACCGCCCCGTAGCGGGGCAGAAGCTGATACTTTTCTCGCCTAGAATATTCGCACTGTGCAACATTACTCCACGATAAACCACCAAGCGGTTAAATCGGGCAGGGATAAACCCAATCCTGGAAAACAAATCGTCCGATTCCGAACAGTACTTTTTCGGCCTGCGATATTTATTGAACTCGATATAGCAGCAATCCAGATAATGCTCGCACCTTTCAGGGGTTATAGATTCATAGCCTGTACTTTTATGCCGGTAAAAACCCGTCCCCCCGTGGCTCTCATCGCAAAGATACAGCAGGACGGCAAATAGCCTGGGATTACTGGTATCAAAATGGGGGGCCCTCTGCAGCGGACCCAGCTCTTCTTCAGGCACGGTGATTAAATTGAGCGTCTCCTGGTGAATCTTGAGTTTATCCGACAGGGGCACCTGGAACTGCTCTCGAACCAGAGGATCAATACGATCCATGATAAGCCTGGAGTGATCTTCAGGTGCGGCCGCCCTGACGCCCGGGTATCCTTTGCGCTCTGCAGCCATGGGCCACGGCGCAAATGTTGCCTCCTTTGCAAACGCAACCAGTTCTTCCGGGTTCTCGAGAAAGTCATCAACAATCATGACTTTTCTCTTTTCATCACCGATCTCAAGAGTCTGTATTGCCATACTTCACTTACCTTCAGGCAAAAAAAAGCCCAGCGTAAAGCTGGGCTTTTCCTTGCCGCGCGATCTTAGAACTTGTAACTGGCACCCAACTGGTACACGGCTTCGCCCTGGAACGACCAGGCCGGGAAACCCTCCTGGAGGGGAGCCTTCATACCGGTAGATGAACTGTCAGCACTTGCAGCACCGTACTGGATGTCGTCTTCCTCAAGGACGTTGACAACGTCAAGGGTAACATCCACGTTATCGGTAGCATACCAGTTGAAGCTCAGATCCAGAGAACCGAAGTCATCGTGCATACGGTTACCATACCAGAAACCACCTTCCCGGATCAGGTATTCGGAGCGGTAGTTGTATGCCGCACGAGCGGAGAAGGTATCGCTTTCCCAGTATCCAACCAGGTTATACGCGGTTTCGGAGGACTCGGTGAAGATCGGCAGCTGATCCATGAACGCATCTTTCGGTGCATCGGCATCGGTATAGGTGTAGTTGGCAGCCACACCAAAGCCATTGTCAAATGCGTGCTGGATCTGCAGTTCGATCCCCCGGATGTCGGCACCACCGGTATTCTCCAGGGTTTCTACTGCCCAGGAATCACCGCCGGCGGGATCCTCGAGACCAATCTGTTGGTCGACCAGGATTTCGGAGGTCACAAAGTCATCGATAGACTTCATGAAATAAGTCGCGGATACCAGGTTGCCATCGCCGTAGTAGTATTCAAGCGCGATGTCGCCACTGGTGGCTTTCATCGGCAGCAGCCCCTCACTGCCGAACCGCTGCGTCTGGTTGTTGTCACGATCGTCGGCAAAACCATTGTAGGTCACCAGCATATCGTCATAACTCGGGCGGCTGATCGCCTGGGATGCCGATGCGCGCAACACCCAATCCTCCGACAGCTCATAGCGCACGGTGGCACTAGGAAGCACATCACTGTAGTCGGAACTGTAGGTGGACAGGGAGTAGCTGTAGCCGATATTCGCAGCGATCTCGCCGTCTTCCGGCTCGGTGCCATCCAGGTCGTACTGGGTGCGGGACGCGTCGGTAGAGATGTAACGCAGACCGAAGTTACCGCTCAGGGCGCCGGACTCAAAAGTGAACATGCCGTACAGGGCGGTATTTTCTTCGTTCAGGTCGGAATGACCTGCACGCTCTTCCACCCAGTGATCAATGCTGTCGCGCGTTGCTGCGACCATTGCATCCAGATTGGGTTTCGGTGCAGTAAAGCCGTCCTGCCCGACTTCATAGGTACCGCCATAGAGGGAGGATGTATCGACAACAACCGGGTCGTCCACAAGGTCACCGTCTTCGTTAAGCGTTTTGTGGAAAATTCCACGATAACTGCGGCGATTGACGTCGTGATCAGTCCAGCGGGCACCGGTCTTGAACGAAGTCAGGATCCCCGTGTTCAGATCAAACTCGACATCCAACTGAGCGTAGCTTTCTTCGTCCTCTACGGGGCCGCCAGCGACAGCCCACCCAGCCGGACTGGACGTATCCGCGTAATTGTCGAGGGTCAGGCTCGGATCCAGAGTCGGATCGATCTGGATTTCCTTACCAGTGGCATCGATAGAACCCTGCCACCTGGACATGTCGTCGGTAAAGTGGGAGAAGTTGGTAGTAAAGTCAGTACCACCGTCCGCTTTGGTGGCACCGATATTGCCGCTCAGACGGAAGCCATCGCCTTCATATTCGGTGTTGAAGTCGAAGGTATCAGAACCCATGGACGATTTACGGCCCCAGGTTTGATTGAAGGTTTTATTGGCTACAGTGGCATTTTCAGTAGTGCTGGAAGTACACAGACCCGCAGCATTTGCACTGTGGCAAGTGACATTATCTAACAGCTCACCCTCTTGAGGATGATCCGCGCCATACCGAGGCAAAGTAAACAAGTACGAGCTGGTATTGGTGTTGTCCGCCTGTAAATCCAGGGACATGGCGTGCAGAGTGAATGCCAGCGCGTCAGTCGGTGCATACTGCAGTGTCAGATCCAGCGCCTTGCGCTCCTGGTCCTGCAGGAAGGTGGTCGGGGCAACGTCACCGGACCAGCGGTAGTCGGATTCGGTACCGCGACGGACATATTCACGATCTTCAACCGCAGCGGATACCAACACACCGAAAGTCTCGGAATCGTTCTTCCAGCTGTACAGGCCCGAAACTTCCGGGGCCAGTTCATCACTGATGGTACCGACACGACCTTTGGTGCCAATCCAGGCAGTATTCGCATCCATGTCCAGCGGCTTGCGCGTTTTGACAATAACAGTGCCGCCGATACCGCCTTCGTTCAGGTCGGCACGGGAGGACTTGTACACTTCGATGCCACCGATCAGCTCTGACGGCAGCAGGGAATAGTTGAAACTGCGGTCAACCGGAATGTTGTCGAACCAGCCGGTGGAAGCAACGTTCTGGCCATTCAATTGAGTCAGGGTCATCGTCGGCGCCGCCCCGCGGATGGACACGGACGCGCCCTGGCCGAATGCGCGACCGACAGTAATGCCCGGAATACGACCCAGTGCTTCACCTACGTCGGAATCCGGAAACTTGCCGACATCTTCGGCAGACACGGCGTCGACCAGATCGGTCGCATCGCGTTTGATATTGACGGCGTCCTGCAGGGCACCCCGAATACCGGTAACGGTAATCTCTTCCAGAGCAGCATCCTGAGCCACAGCCACCGGAGCGGCGAGACCGCCACTGAGAACAGCTGCACTGACAGAAAGTGCGAGTTTGTTGCGCTTTAGCATCGATTTCCCCTTCCTTTTTTATTGATATAAAGGTTTGGTTAGAAATTTTTTTCACCTTGTACCGCTAAATGATAGCGCTGTCATTCATTTTTATGATAGCGCTGTCATTCTCATGATCGACAATACACATAAAAAAAATAAAAAGCTACTGCTTCGCCGGCAATTTACCGCCGCATTCGTGTACTTGGGTTCCACCATCTGTTCAATATTTATACATATCTGAAAAATTATCGAGAGATCAACAGCTTACAAATTGTCATAAAACGGCGCGAAGGCTGCACGGAAACGGCGTTAAAAAGTCATGAATGACAATTTTAGCGGTAACAGTTTTCGTCCAGCTTCAAAACTGGCGGGAAGGACGAGAACCCGGGGAGAGGTGCGTCGGGAAAGCTGTTCCATCGCACGGGAGTGGCGACAGAACAGCCTCGGCGGGGATTATTACTCGATTTCCTTGATGCGCATGGAGTTGGTGTGACCCCCCATATTCAGGCGCTCGCCCTGGGTGATCAGGATCCGCTGGCCCTTGTGCAGATCCAGGCGGGAGCCCAGCACTTCGATAATCGAGTCGGTCAGGTGGCCCAGCGGCACCGAGGCCGGGTCGAAACCCACCGGCTCCACACCGCGCAACAGCACCAACTGGCGCGCGATTCGCGGGTGGCGGGTCAGTGCGTAGATCGGCAGTTGGGTGGTGGCGCGGGACATGATGCGCGGGGTACGGCCCGATTCGGTCAGTGCGGCCACAGCGCAGAGGCTCTCGACCCGCGCGGCCACGTCGATGGCGGCCTGGGCGATCACCGTGTCGATGCGATCGGAGGCGCTCTGGCTGGCTGCCGGGCGCGATACACTACCCAGGTACTGTTCGGCACCGACGATGACTTCGCCCATGGATTCCACCGCCGCTACCGGGTAATCGCCGGCCGCCGTCTCCGCAGACAGCATCACGGCGTCGGTACCGTCCAGCACGGCGTTGGCCACGTCCATCACTTCGGCGCGGGTGGGCGTGGGGCTGGTGATCATGGACTCCATCATCTGGGTGGCGGTGATCACGCCGCGATTGAGGGCGTTGGCACGGTTGATCAGCTTTTTCTGTACACCGATCAGGGCCGGGTCGCCGATCTCCACGCCCAGGTCGCCGCGGGCCACCATGATGGCGTCGGCGGCGAGGATCAGGTTGTCCATCTGTTCGTCGTCGGCGACGGCTTCCGCCCGCTCCACCTTGGCCACGATAGCGGCCTGGCTGCCGGCGTCCTGCATGGCGCTGCGGGCGGTTTCCAGATCTTCGGCGCAGCGCGGGAAACTCACGGCGAGGAAGTCCACTTCCAGTTCCGCCGCCAGTTTGATATCGCGGTAGTCCTTTTCCGTCAGTGCCGGCGCGGAGAGGCCGCCGCCCAGCAGGTTGATGCCCTTGTTATTGGACAGCTTGCCGCCCTGCAACACGCGGCAATAGAGCTTCTGCGGTGTGGTGCCGGTCACTTCCAGGCGGATCTTGCCGTCGTCCAGCAGCAGGATATTGCCGGTCTCGCAGTCGCTGATCAGGCTCGGGTAGTCGACGCTGACCCGGGTCTGGTCGCCGCCGTTCGGCGGGCAGTCCAGGTCCAGGGCGAATTCGCTGTTGTTCTCCAGCCAGATGCTGCCCTCGGCGAAGCGCGCGATGCGGATCTTGGGGCCCTGCAGATCGCCGAGCACGGCGACCGTCTTGTCCTGGGCGGTGGCGGCACTGCGCACGGCCTCCACGCGCTTGCGGTGGTCTTCGGGGCTGCCGTGGGAAAAGTTCAGGCGCACGACATTGACGCCGGCGCGGACCATTTCCTCGATCACGCGGGGTTTGTCGGTGCCTGGGCCGAGAGTGGCGACGATTTTGGTGTGGCGGATCATAAAAACCAGTTCGAAGTTATGTTCAGGGTATGGGGAGCCGGGGAGAAGCCCTCTCCCCCGGCCCCTCTCCCGGAGGGAGAGGGGAGGGAAAAGTGCCTTTTAGGCGGGTTCGGTGGCTTTCTGCAGCTCCAGCGCTTCTGCTATGGCCAGGCTGGTGTCGAGCATGCGGTGGGAGAAGCCCCACTCGTTGTCGTACCAGGCCATGACTTTCACCAGGTTGCCGTTGACGCGGGTCTGGTTGCCGTCGAAGTGGCTGGATGCGGTGGTATGGTTGAAGTCCGAGGACACCAACGGCTGGTCGCAGAAGGTCAGGACACCGCCACTCGCCTCAGCGGCTTTCTGCATGGCTGCGTTGACTTCCTCGGCGGTGGTCTCGCGGCCGGCGATAAACTGGCAGTCCACCAGGGACACATTGTTCACCGGTACGCGCACAGCCATGCCATCCAGCAGGCCCTTCAGTTCCGGCAGCACCAGGCCCACGGCGGCGGCGGCACCGGTCTTGGTGGGGATCATGTTGTCGGCGGCGGCGCGGGCGCGATAGATATCCTTGTGCACTGCGTCCTGGGTGTTCTGGTCGTTAGTGTAGGCGTGCACGGTGGTCATGAAGCCGCGCTCGATACCCAGTTCGCGGTGCAGTGCCTTGGCCACCGGCGCCAGGCAGTTGGTGGTGCAGGAGGCGTTGGATACGATTTTGTGATCCGAGGTGAGTTTGTCATCGTTTACGCCGTAGACCACGGTGAGGTCCGCATCCTTGGAGGGCGCGGAAATCAGAACGGCCCCGGCGCCGGCTTCCAGGTGCGCAGACGCGGTGTCCTTGGTGGTGAAGAGGCCGGTGCATTCCAGCACCAAGTCCACACCCAGCTCTTCCCACGGCAGTTGTGCCGGATCGCGCTCCTGGCAGACGCGCACGCGGTCGCCGCCGATTACCAGGGATTCGCCGTCGACAGCCACATCGGTGTTGAAACGGCCGTGGATGGTGTCGTAGCGGGTCAGGTGCGCGTTGGCTTCCACCGGTGCCAGGTCGTTGATGGCCACCAACTGCACGCGATCGCCATAGCCGGATTCGTAGATTGCGCGGGTGACATTGCGGCCGATGCGGCCATAGCCATTGATGGCAATTTTAACTTTCATCTCACTAGCCTCAATTTTTAAATTTGTTACTCGAGTCCCGGGAGCCGGAGCGGTGTCCTACTGCTCCTTCAGCGACTTCGCTTCCTTTGCCAGGCGGGTGATTTCCGCCCAGTTTTTTTCCTGCACCAGCTTGGGTGCAGCCATCCAGGAGCCGCCAATACAGACTACGTTCGGCAGCGCCAGGTAATCCGCAGCATTGCCCGGACCGATACCGCCGGTGGGGCAGAACTGCACCTGGGCCAGCGGGCCGGCGATGGACTTCAGCATCGGTACACCGCCGGCGGCCTGGGCCGGGAAAAATTTCTGGTAACGATAGCCACGCTCCAGCAGTCGCATGACTTCGGAGGGATTGGCGGTGCCGGGCAGCAGCGGCACCTCTGTTTTGTCCGCCGCGTCCAGCAGGGACTCTGTCGCGCCCGGGCTCACCAGGAAGCTCGCGCCGGCGTCGACGGAACGCTGGACATCGTCCCCATTGAGCACGGTGCCGGTGCCGATATGGGCGTCCGGCAGGTGTTTGGCAATCTCTTCCACGGCGGCCAGGGCCGCCTCGGTGCGCAGAGTGACTTCGAGCACATTGAGGCCGCCTTCCACCAGCGCCCGGGCCAGCGGCAGCGCCTCTTCGACTTTATCGATAACCAGTACCGGCACGACGCCGGCCTGTTGGAGTACTTCGGAGAAATTGTCTTGCATCGTTAAATTCCAGCTTCCTTCTCGACGGTGCGCGCGGCGCACCCTACAACAGGCCCCATAGCAACCGCCGGGGCCCTCTTTACGGTGCCCA
The DNA here is from genome assembly GCF_026183675.1 of Microbulbifer halophilus. Lineage (GTDB taxonomy): Bacteria > Pseudomonadota > Gammaproteobacteria > Pseudomonadales > Cellvibrionaceae > Microbulbifer > Microbulbifer halophilus. The sequence continues at coordinate 62,191 of NZ_JAPIVK010000004.1, read as the reverse complement.
GTAGACGGTGACCGGCTTCAGCCCCTGCTTGAGAATGCTGCGCACCGGCATCGCCAGTTCGTCGCTGCCCAGCAGCGCCTCGCGGTAGACCTTGAGTTTTTCCTCGCCGGTAATCAGCAGTTTTATATCCTGCGACTGCAGGATCGCGGCGAGGCTCAGGGTCATGCGTTCCGTGTGCTCGCCGGTAACCTCGCTTTTTTTCGCGGTAATGGCACGACACAGTTGCGTCGCCTCCGGGTCCAGCGCCGCTTCCAGCCCCTGTGCATGGGGAAACAGGGAGGCGGTATGGCCGTCGCCGCCCATGCCCAGAATGCAGATGTCGAACGGGCGCGGCAGCTCGCCGTAGGCGCACTCGCAATCGGCCTGGCCTTCGGCCGCGGTGGCGTGGGGCGTTTTCATCCCCAGGAAAGGTGCTTCGGCAGCGTTGTTCTGCAGCAGGCATTTTTCAATAAACGCCTGATTGCTGCCCTTCTCCGTTTTTTCCACCCAGCGTTCGTCGACAAGGGCGACGTTGATCTGCTGCCACGGCAGCGGCCGTTTGGACAGGGCGCGATAGGCCGGCTCCGGGGTGCTGCCGCCGGAAACCATGAAACTGGCCTGGCCGTGTTCCTTGATCCCCTTCTGCAACGCGCTGGCGCAGTCCTGGGTCAGCGCCTGCACCAGGCGCTCGCGATCGGAATAAAATTTTTCTTCTACCATGAGAAATTCCATTCGCCCGGTGGGCGTTTACTGTGCGTTGAACCAGTGGCGACCGTCCCGCTCCAGCAGCTCGTTGGCGGCCTGCGGCCCCCAGCTTCCGGCGCGGTAAAGTTGCGGCTGGCTGTCGGTCTCGCGCCAGTGCTCGATGATCGGATCCACCCAGGCCCAGGCCGCAGCCACTTCCTCCCGATGGATGAACAGCGCCGGGTTGTCCGCGGCCGCGTCCAGCATCAGGCGTTTGTAGGCGTCGCTGCGGAAGCTGTCGTAGGTATCGGACAAAGTCAGGTTCAACTCTGCCGGCTGCAGTTCCATGGTGAGGCTGTCCATCTTTTTCGCCATCAGCATCAGTTTGATGCTCTCTTCCGGCTGCAGGCGGATCACCAGGCGATTGGGGACTACCGGGCCTGCAGATTCCTCGTACACGTGGTGGGAAACATCCTTGTACTGGATCACGATTTCCGCGTAACGCTTCTCCATGCGCTTGCCGGTGCGCAGATAGAAAGGCACTCCGGCCCAGCGCCAGTTGTCGATATGGGCGCGGATAGCGACAAAGGTTTCGGTATTACTGGTGGCCGCCTCCAGTTCTTCCAGATAGCCGGGCACCAGTTCGGTGTCGTATCCGCCGGCGACGTACTGGCCGCGGACGATATTCTCGTCCACCTTTTCACCCACCAGCGGACGCAGCGCCTCGAGCACCTTGATTTTCTCGGCGCGGATATTCTTCGCCGACATGCTGTTGGGGGATTCCATCGCGATCAGGCACAACAGCTGCAACAGGTGGTTCTGCACCATATCCCGCAGCGCGCCCGTCTCGTCGTAGAAGCCCGCCCTGCCTTCGAGACCGACGGTCTCGGCAATGCTGATCTGGATATGGTCGATGGTCTTGGCATCCCACAGGTGTTCGAACAACACATTGCTGAAACGCAACGCCAGCAGGTTCTGGACCGTTTCCTTACCCAGGTAGTGGTCGATGCGGAAAATGCTGGTTTCCGGGAAATAGGTGGCGATCTTGCTGTTGATCTCGTCGGCGGTCTGGGCGTTGTAGCCCAGCGGCTTTTCCACCACCACGCGGGACTGCCTGTTGATCAGCCCCTTCAGGGACAGGTTTTCGCAGCAGATGCCGAACACCGCCGGCGGAATCGCCAGGTAAAAGAGGCGCACCCGCTCTTCGTCGGCACCGAGAATATCCGCCAACTCGTCCCAGTGCTCGTCCAGTTTGGCAATATCCACGTTGACCGCGCGCAGCATCTGGCTGAACTCCCGCCACACGGACTCGCTGTATTCGCCCTCGCGCAGGTGTTTTTTCAGCGCGTCCTGGGCGGTCTCGAGATATTTGTCCACATCGCCCTGGCGGCGGCAAATGGGCAGGATGCGGCTGCCCTCAGCCAGGCCGCCCTCCTTGTGCGCCCGGTAGAGCGCCGGGATCAGTTTACGCAGCGACAGGTCCCCGCCGCCACCGAACAACACCATGTCAAAAGCATTAGCCATATTTTTCTGCTCTGTTGTTGGATCGCGTTTTTCTGTACTCAAGTTTCGGGGTTCAGTTTCGGCAGCCCGGGCGGGGAGCGCCTTTCTGGGACACGCCGTCTATACGTCCCTGTAGGCTTGTCTGCGAGGTCCCTCTCGCAGACAGTCACAGAAAGGCGCTCCCCGCCCCGGCTTGTGGCATCGAAAAGCATTTCGAACTCCGAAACCCGAATTCCGTACGCGCTCACTCAGTAAAGAATACTTGCGCCGCTCTCGGCACCGCTGGCAATCGCGCGCATATTGGTAAACAGTTCGCGCCCCATGCCCCGGGCACTACCGGAGAGATCGCATTCCGCCGGCTGGCGCTGTTCCAGCTCGACGTCATCGACATGCGCGCGCAGTACACCGGCATCGGCGTCCAGTTCGATCAGGTCGCCCTCGCGGATTTTCGCGATGGGGCCGCCCTCAACCGCTTCCGGCGATACGTGAATCGCCGCCGGCACCTTGCCGGAGGCGCCGGACATGCGCCCGTCGGTAATCAGCGCCACCTTGAAGCCGCGGTCCTGCAGCACACCCAGGGTCGGCGTCAGCTTGTGCAACTCGGGCATGCCGTTGGCCTGCGGTCCCTGGAAGCGCACCACGGCGACAAAGTCTTTTTCCAGTTCGCCGGCCTTGAAACGTTCGAGCAGTTGGTCCTGGCTGTCGAACACGATCGCCGGCGCCTTGACCTTGCGGAATTCCGGCTTGATCGCCGACACCTTGATCACGCTGCGACCGATATTGCCGTCCAGCAACTGCAGGCCGCCGTGGTCTGAAAAGGGGTCGCTCACCGGGCGCAGGATATCTGCATCGCCGGTTTCCTCGACGGTGGGGCGCCAGACCACGCCGGTCTTGTCCTCGTCCAGGAAGGGATCCTCGCAGTAGGCCTCCATGCCGGAGTCGCCCAGGACCGTGTGCACGTCGTTGTGCAGCAGGCCAGCGCCCAGCAGTTCGCGAATCAGGAACTGCATACCGCCGGCGGCGGCAAAGTGATTGATGTCGGCGGTTCCGTTCGGGTAGACATGGCACAGCAGCGGCACCACATCGGACAGTTCCGCCATATCCTGCCAGGTAATCTGGATACCCGCGGCGCGCGCCATGGCCACCAGGTGCAGGGTGTGGTTGGTGGAGCCGCCGGTCGCCAGCAGGCCGACAATACCGTTGACGAAGGTCTTCTCGCTCAGGACTTTGGCGATGGGCGTGTGCCGGCTGGGTTCGGTGATCTGCACCAACTGCTTGACCGCCTCGCTGGTCATCGCATTGCGCAGATCGGTACCCGGGTTGATGAAGGAACTGCCGGGCAGCTGCAGGCCCATGATCTCCACCAGCATCTGGTTGGAGTTGGCGGTGCCGTAGAAGGTGCAGGTGCCGGGGCTGTGATAGGAGGCGCTCTCGGATTCCAGCAGTTCCTTGCGGCCGACCTTGCCCTCGGCATAGAGCTGGCGCACGCGCGCCTTCTCCGAGTTGGAGATACCGGTGGGCATGGGCCCGGCGGGCACGAACACCGCCGGCAGGTGGCCGAAGGCGAGCGCGCCGATGACCAGGCCGGGCACGATCTTGTCGCAGATGCCGAGGAACATACCACCCTCGAACACATCGTGGGACAGCGCGATGGCCGTCGACATGGCGATTACATCGCGGGAGAAGAGACTCAGCTCCATGCCTGCGCGCCCCTGGGTGACACCGTCGCACATGGCCGGTACGCCGCCGGCCACCTGGGCCGTGGCACCGTTGCGCGCGGCGGCCTCTTTCAGCAACGGCGGATAGCCGCCGTAGGGCTGGTGCGCCGACAGCATATCGTTGTAGGCGTTGACGATCGCCAGGTTGGGGCCTCGCCCTGAGGCGATCAGCTTTTTGTCCTCATCGCTCGAAGCCGCGATCGCGTGCGCCAGGTTGCCGCAGGAAAGATGGCTGGCCGCGCGCCCTTCAAAATGCGCGCGATCCACCTGTGCCAGGTACTGCGAGCGCGTCTCCTCGCTCCGCTCGATAATCCGTTCGGTAACTGCTTGAACCTTGCTGTGAACCATAACCCTTTCGCCTGTTGTTCAGCCGGCAGTCTCCGGCGCTGCGGCGCCGTTCCTTACCCGCTGGTAGTAGTCGATCAGGCGGGCGGTGGAGGCATCCTGACTGCGCAATTCACCACTCTCCAATTGTGGTTGTAGTGCCGCGGCGAGCCCCTTGCCCAGTTCCACGCCCCATTGATCGAAAGAATAAATTTGCAGGACGACGCCCTGTGTAAAAATTTTGTGCTCGTAGAGCGCAATCAATGCGCCCAGCGAACGGGGATTCAGTTGTCGCAACAGTATACTGTTGCTCGGCCTGCTGCCGCGGTGCACCTTGTAGGGAGCCAGTTGTTCGATCTCTTTTTCGCTCAACCCTTTCGATGCCAGTTCCGCCTTTACCTGTTCGCGATCGACGCCGTTCATCAGCGCCTGGCTCTGGGCGAACATATTCGCCAGCAGAATCTCGTGGTGCCCTTCCAGCTCGTGGCCCGGTGTAACGCTGCCGATAAAATCCGCCGGCACCACTTCCGGGCTCTGGTGCAGATACTGGTAAAAGGCGTGCTGGCCGTTGATACCGAGCATGCCCCATATTAGCGGGCCGGTTGCGTAGCCGGCCTCCTCCCCCGCCCTGGTGGTAGATTTGCCGTTGCTCTCCATCTCCGCCTGCTGCAGATACGCCGGCAGCCTATGCAGCGCCTGCTCGTAAGGCAGAATGGCGTGCGCCGGATAGCCCATGAAAGTGCAGTACCAGACGCTCAACAGCGCCATCAGCACCGGCGCATTTTCCTCCAGCGGCGCCTCGCGAAAATGCCGGTCCATCGAGGCCGCCCCGTCCAACAACTCGCGAAAGCGCTCGAAACCCAGGGCGATGGCGATGGGCAGGCCGATCGCCGACCAGAGCGAGAAACGCCCGCCGACCCAGTCCCAGAACCGGAACACGCGCCCGGGATCGATACCGAACGCCTGCGCCTTTTCCGGGCTGGCCGTCACCGCCACAAAGTGTTGCCGCAGCAACTGCGTCCGCGGCGCCAGGTCACCGAGCCAGCGCAGCGCGCTGCGTGCATTGGTCATGGTCTCGGCAGTGGTGAATGTCTTCGAAGACACCGCAAACAGGGTGGTCTCGACATCCAGCCGGGCCAGTACATCCGCAAGCTGGGCCCCGTCCACATTGGAAACAAAGTGCACCCGCACCTCGTCACTACGGTGGGCCCGCAGTGCCTCGATCACCATTTCCGGACCGAGATGGGAGCCGCCGACCCCGAGATTGACCACATCGGTGATGCGCCTGCCGGTATATCCTGTCACGGCACCATTATGTAGTAAATTTACAAACTCTTTCAAGCGCCCCAGCTCGGTTTCCACCAGATCCTGCACTGGCGCGCCGTCCAGGCTGACCGGATTCGGCAATCCACCCCGCAGGGCCGGATGAAGAACCGGACGCCCCTCGGTGCGGTTGATCGGCGCACCAGAGAACAGGTCGGTCCGCCAGTCCTCCAGACCGGTATCCCGGGCCAACTGTAATAATTTTACAAAAACTTCATCATCGACCAGATTCTTCGAGTAGTCGAACAGGAATTCCGGCAGTTCCAGCGAGTAGCGCAGCCCCCGCCGCGGATCCCCGGCGAACAGCTCGCGCAGATGGCGAGCCCGCATCTGCGGCGCCAGGGATTCCAGTTGCTGCCAGGAGGGAAGTCGGGTGATATCCATAGTGAGAACCCCATTGTCGCGGCCCCGCCATGGGGGAGACAGGGACCGGTTATTGTTCTTTCTTATGCCACTGCCATGGATCCCATCGCCTCGAGCGGGTCCGGAACAATATTGACAGCGCTGTCATTTCCAGTGGAAGACTCCCACACAGGGGCAGCGCTGTCAATTTGATTTGTAGTAAAACTTCACAACCGAGGGTTCGGGGTACCTGCCGATGGGACACTTCACCGCTGCCCCCCGAAACTTGAACCCACGAATGGTGACGATTGTGTATGGCACAAATTTGCACGCCTCCGGAGTGCCCACCGCCAGGCTCCCGCGACCAGGCCGATAAATCCGCCGTCATTACTGCTAAAATGCCGGATTCGGCCAGAAGAGCCCGCACAATAAGGACCAGCGCCACAGATGAAAGTGACCATCAACGATGTCGCCGCGCGAGCCGGCGTGTCGATCAAGACCGTCTCCCGGGTGATCAACAACGAACCCTCCGTGCGCCCCGCCACCAGGAAGAAAGTGATGGAGGCTGTGGCGGAGCTCAACTACCAGCCCAACCTCGCCGCGCGCAACCTGGCCGGTACCCGCTCCTACACCATCGCGTTTATCTACGACAACCCGAACGCCTACTATGTGATCGACATGCAGAACGGCATACTCGATGCCTGCAAAGCGCGCGGTTACGAGCTGCTGATACACCCCAGCAACTCCAGGTCCGGTGCAGTACACGAGGAACTGCAGGACCTGGTGGAACACTCCAAGATCGCCGGCCTGGTACTGACACCGCCGTTCTCGGAAACCCAATCGGTGATCGACACTGTCAGGCACCTGGGGGTCGACTATATCCGTATCGTCTCCAGCGAAGCGGCGCTGGAAGATGAGGGCAACTGTATTCAGGTGGAAGACAGCGCCGCCGCCTACGACCTGACCCGGCACCTGCTGGAGCATGGCCACCGGCGTATCGGTTTTCTCTGTGGTGGCGAGGAGCACGTTTCCACCTACGGCCGCCTGGACGGCTATCGCCGCGCCATGCGAACTGCCGGTATTTCCCTCGAAGAGGGGCTGGTCCTGAAGGGGGAGTATTCGTTTGACTCGGGTGTCAGCGGCGCCAAGAAACTGCTGCAGTCGGACCAGCCACCCACCGCCATTTTTGCCAGTAACGATGAAATGGCCGCCGGCGCCCTCTTCGCCGCCCGCCTGATGAATATCGACATTCCCGGACAGCTCTCCATCGTCGGCTTCGAGGACAGCCCCTTCTCCCGCCAGACCTGGCCCAAACTGACCACCGCCCACCAGCCCAACAACGAAATCGCCAAGTGCGCCGCCGCGCTGCTGTTGAGCCGAACCCGCGGCAAGGGCGCGGAGAGCGGCTCGGCCAGCAAGGAGGCGGGTATCAGGCGCGAGTTTACCCCGGAACTGGTAGTGCGCGATTCCAGTGGGCCGGCGCCCGTTGAAGTGATGAGCGACGAATGAAGAATGCGGAATGCCCGGTCCGTGACCATTCATCATTTCGCGTTTAAACTCAGCCCCCTTAAGCAGATACCGGGACGGCCCCNTGAAGTGATGAGCGACGAATGAAGAATGCGGAATGCCCGGTCCGTGACCATTCATCATTTCGCGTTTAAACTCAGCCCCCTTAAGCAGATACCGGGACGGCCCCGCTGCCGGGGGCTGTTTGCTCAACAGCCTCATCGGCACAAATCGGCAGGACAGCTGATTTGGACGCCGAAGGCGCCCGAAGGGCGAGGGACATGGATGTCCCGAGTTAATCGTTTCCCAAACAGCCCCCGGCAGCAGGGCCTTCATATCTGACCTCGATGTTCTTTTCGGGCAGGGCGCGTCTCATCAACGCGGAATATCCGATCCGTGACCATTCCGCATTCCGCACGAAAAAAAGCCCTCACAAAGGAGGGCGAAGATGACGAGAACCAAAGAGAAAACAACAGAATAATTCAAGCCAGATTGTGAAATGCCCGGGGAGCCGGGCAGCGCCGCCATCGGCGGGCCGCCCGGTCGATCACTGCCCACTGCCCTGCCAGCTGCGCAGTTTGTGCCCCTTGAGAGCGTAGAAGAGGATAAACAGATAGCTGGGCAGGGCGACCCAGTAGCCGGTCACCGTGGCGTCGGCCACCTCGGCAACCTTGCCGAAGGCCAGGGGAATAACGGCACCGCCGGCAATGCCCATGATCAGCAGCGCGGAACCCTGCGCGGTGAATTTGCCCAGCCCCTCCAGCGCCAGCGGCCAGATGGCAGGCCATACCAGCGCGTGTGCCAGCCCCATCAGCGCGACGAAAGCGACCGTGTCGGGAACCACCGGGATGCCCGCCCAGCCCCATAGCGCGCCGGCGATTGCGGTGCTTTCGCTGGAGCCGAACAGCACACCGAAAACACACAGGCTGCCGGCAATCCCCGACCCCAGCAGCGCCTGCTGCTGGCTGATCAGGCGGGGAATACTGAAGATACCGATCAGGTAGCCGATCACCATGAAAACCATGGTGTAGGACGTCAGCGAAGAGAAGTTGGCCACACCCAGGCGCTCGCCGTAGAGACCGATGGTATCGCCGGCAATCACCTCGACGCCGACATAGGAGAAGAGTGCCACGGCACCCAGCACCGCCTGCGGGAACTGCAGGATGCCGGATTTGCTTTCGCTGTCTTCGGACTTCTCTTCCTCGATCGTCGGCAGGCCGGAAAATTTCACCAGCGCCAGCAGCAGCACCAGCAGGGCCGACATGTAGATATAGGGCATCACCAGGCGGCCGGCCACGTCATCCAGCTTGGCTTCGCGCTCCGCTTCACCCAGCTTGGCGATGGCCTCGGTATTGAAGTCGGCCAGGCCGGACAGTACCAGCGCGGTAAACACCATCGGCGCCAGCACCCCGGCGCCCTTGTTCAGGATGCCCATGATCGCGATGCGGGTGGCGGCGCTCTCCGGTGGCCCTACTCTCACTACGTAGGGGTTCGAGGCCGTCTGCAGAATCGTCAGGCCGGCGCCGAGGCCGAACAGGCCCAGCAGAAAGACCGGGTAGCTGCCGGTCTGCGCGGCGGGAATAAAGACCAGTGCCGCCACGGCCATGATACCGAGGCCGATCGCCATGCCATCCTTGTAGCCGGTGCGACTGAGAATGAACGACATCGGCAGGGCCATCACCGTATAGGCAATATAGAAGGCAAAGGTTACGAACAGTGCCTGGAAGTCATTCAGGTCGCAGAGAATGCGCAGGAACGGAATCAGCGAGCCGTTCAACCAGGTCACAAAACCGAAAATAAAAAACAGCATGCCGATAATCAGCATCGGCACCAGGCTGCCTTTGGCCTCGGCCCGGTTTTTTTCGTCAATAGCGGCAGTATCCATCAGGAGCACCTTTTATCGTTATAGTCTTCTGCAGGAGCCTGCTTTCAGGTTCCTACACTGCAAAAACTTCCCTACCGTCAACCCAGGTTTTTTGAACCTGTAATTCCTCGTTCAGCAGAATCAGATCCGCGCTGTCTCCAGCCTTAATGCGCCCGGCGTCCGTGCCCAGAAATTGCGCCGGGTAAAGCCCCCCCATGCGCAGCGCCTCGGTGATTTCCACCCCACACCAGTCGCGGATATTGCGCACCGCGGCAATCATGTCCAGGTGCGAACCGGCCAGCTCGCCGGTGGTGGAGGTCAGCTTGTCGCCCTGCTTCGTCACCAGGCGATCAAACAGCGGGAAGCTCGTTTCCTCACTGCCCACCAGCGACATGGCGTCGCTCACCAGCATCACCTTGCCGCGCGGTTTGGCCTTCAGCGCCAGTGTCATGGCCTCGGCACAGACATGGTGGCCGTCGGCAATCAGGCCGCACCAGGCTTCGTCGCGGATCAGCGCCGTGCCCACCATGCCCGGCTCGCGGGAATGCAGCGGCGACATGGCGTTGTACAGATGTGTAAAACCGCGCGCCCCTGCATCGACCGCCGCGGCTGCAGTAGCGCCATCGGCATTGGAATGACCCAGGCATACCTTCACGCCCAGGTCCACCAACCTGCGGATATCCCCGGCCGCCACATTCTCCGGCGCCAGGGTCACCATCTTGAGCCCCAGGTCGTCGCGCGCGTAGAGGGCCAGCTCGTCGTCGCTGAGCGGGCGGATAAATTTCTCTTCGTGGGTGCCCTTCTTGGGCGCGCTCAGGTGCGGCCCCTCGAAGTGCACCCCCAGCACACCCGGCACACCTTCGTGCAATGCCGCACTGACCGCGTCGGCGGCCGTCTGCATCACGTCCAGCCGATCGGTGATCAGCGTGGGCATGAAACCAGTGGTGCCGAAACGGGCGTGGGCGCCGCTCATTTTTTCCAGCGCGTGCACGCTGGGATCGTTGTTGAACAGCACACCGCCGCCACCGTTGACCTGCACATCCACCAGGCCCGGCGCCAGCAGTCCGCCCAATCTCTCGGCATCGGCCGGCGCGTCGCCGCCGACGGATTCGATACGGCCGCGATCGTCGATGGCCAGCGGAATATCGCGGTGGAGCCGCTCGCCGTCAAAAAGCTGTTCCGCAATGAATATGCGCGCCACGTCAGTCTCCACTACCGGCAATCAAAGTGTCTGGGTGACTTTCTTCAGGCCCGCCGGCTCGTCCGGATTGATACCGCGGCTGACTGCCACGTGGGCCACATCGATATAGAAACGCTGTAACAGCGCCAGCGGTGCCACGCGCGGGTGCACGCCCTTGCTCGGCACATGCAGGTTCACCAGGGTGCCGCCGCGGCGGATGATATCGGCGATCTGCTCGCTGTGGGCCTCGAAGGACTCGTCTTCGATCGGCACATTGATCACGGTGAGCTTCTGTTCCACCAACGTCACCGGGCCGTGCAGGAATTCCGCGCTGGAGAAGGATTCCGCGTGAATATTGCAGACCTCTTTCAGCTTCAGCGCCAGTTCGCGGGTAATGCCGTAGCCGGGGCCGCGCCCCAGCACCACCAGGTTCTTTACCGCCGCCAGGTCTTCCGGGCGCAGCTGGGTGTCGGCCGCCACCGCGTCGCGCAGGGTCTGAGGCAGCTTGTCCACCGCCTCCAGCAGTGCCCTGTCGTCGGTCCAGTTGGCGACCAGTTGCAGTACCGCGGCAAGGGTCGCCAGGTAGCTCTTGGTGGCGGCCACGGCTTTTTCCGGGCCGGCTTTCAGTGGCACTGTCTGGTCGACGATATCCTTGATCGGCGCCGATTCGTCGTTGACCAGCGCCACGGTGTAGGCGCCCGCCTCTTTGGCCATGCGCGCCTGGGCGAGGATGTCCGGGCTGCGACCGGACTGGGAAATCACGATCACCAGCGCCCCGTCCAGCTTCAGTGTGCGCCCGTAGACGCTGGAGACGGACGGCGCCGCGGCGAAGGTCGGAACGCCGGTCTCGATCTCGATCAGGTACTTGGCGAAGACGCCGGCGTGATCCGAGGAACCGCGACCGACAATCATCGCGAATTTCGGCGGTTCGCGGCGCAGCCGCTCGCCCAGCTTCGCCATGATCTCGGCGTTGGCCTGCAGTTGCCCGTCGATGCGCTCGGGCGCCTCGCGGGCCTCGGTTTCCATCACGGTGGTGACCATGGCGCTGTCTACCTGTGTTGCCCCGGCGGGGGTTGCTGCGGTCATAGAATCTCTGCTTCCGTTATCCGTAGAGTGCTTTGCTGTCGGCTTTCTTCGCCACCGGAATCCCGCCGGCCTCCTTCGCCAGAGACTGCTGCGCGAAATACACACAGCCGTATTCGGGCGCATCCAGCGGCTCCGACAGGTGATCCAGCACGTGTGGCGCCAGCCAGGGGCGCAGTCGCGGCGCCAGGCCGCCGATCATCGACAACCGCGGCGGCTTCAGCTCCAGCAGTTTGTCGGCCAGATCGCTGATATAGGCGGCGCCGTCGCGGACAATCGCCGCCGCCACCGGATCGCCCGCCTCGGCGCACTCGATCACCGGCACCGCCAGGCGCGCGTAGTGGCTGGAGGACTTGCCGCCGATCTTTTCGAAAACCTCGTTGGCAGTACGACTCTCCAGCACCTCGAGCAACTCGCCCTTCAGCCCGGAATCCTCCGCAAGACCATCGAGGGCCATCAGCAGGTACTTCACCGCCTCCATGCCCATCCAGGCGCCGCTGCCCTTGTCCCCATGGGGGAAGCCGTGGCCGCCAATCAGCGTGCTCTTGCCGTTCACCCAGCTGTAACCGACGGAACCGGTACCGGCGATGATCACGGCGCCGTCGCCACCGCGGTGGGCGCCGAGACAGGCGGAATGCTGATCGGTAGTGAGATACATCTTCCTGAAGGGATGGGCCCAGGAGGCCATTTCATTGTAGAGGCGCGGCATATTCACGCCGGCCAGGCCGACGCCGGCAACCAGCTCACCCAGGATCTCCGGCGACAGCCTGGCATCGGCCAGGGCCAGCGCTGCGGAGCGGGCGATGGAATCGATCGTCTGGGCGTAACCGTGCAGCGGGTTGGCGGGACCGGCAACACCGCTCCCGAGAAGTCGATTGTCGGCATCGACGATAGAGGCGCGACATTTGCTGCCGCCGCCATCGATACCAATAAATAGAATGTCCCTGTCTCTCAAAGCAACCATCTGTACCGGCCTCTAAGATTTTGTATTGTTATGTGTCTTCACCGGGCTTCCCACACGATTTCCCCACCGGGCCCGATCGGCGCGCGAGGGGCGCCAGTGCCAATATTTGAGGGATACTACAGGACGAATGACAGCGTTGTCATCCCATTTCCGGAAAAAATTCCACCCGCGGGCGCAGACACCCCCAATCTGTACAAATTTCGAACACCTCTATCGCGAACACCGGGTTCACAGCCAGGCAGCACCAGAGCGAAAGCACAACACCTGTTTGCAATACTCGCGTCACACTTTTCTGCGATAAAGCTTCCACTTCAGACTGTGCGCCGCGTCTCACGTCCGCACAGTCCGGAATGCCGGGAAGTCCAACCCGTGGACACACTATTGAGGTCACGAGATATGGAAGGCTTGTGGATACGCAGTCTAGTGGCTGCGTTGTTGTGGGGCCAGTTACTGGCGGCGCCGGTACAGGCACAGGAATCGACGACGCTGTTCCGGATGACCGGTTCAAACACCATCGGTGCGGAACTGGCACCGCGGCTGGTGAAGGGCTATCTGCAGAGCCTCGACGCCTCTGATATCGAACAGCGCAGCGCCGGCGAGCGGCACTGGATCAGCGCGCGGCTGTCGGGGCAGCCCGTGGAAGTGCCGATCGTCGCCCTGGGCTCCAGCACCGGCTTCAAGGCGCTCGACAGCGGCAGCGCGGATATCGGTATGGCCTCGCGCAAGATAAGGCCCGGGGAAGTGGAGATGCTCGAGCGCTTCGGCAACCTCGCCGGCACCGAGGCGGAACACGTGATCGGGCTGGACGCGCTGGTGGTGGCTGTACACCCGGACAATCCCGTGTCACAACTGACCATCGACCAACTGGGTCGCCTTTACAGCGGCAAAATCCGCAACTGGAGCGAGCTCGGCGGCGCCGACCTGCCGATCCGGCCACTGCACCGGGATATCGAATCCGGCACCCGCGCCACCTTCGACAACGAGGTCTTCGGCGGCAGCCGCCCGGCGGCGCGCGGGGTGCGCGAGGTGTCCGGCAACGCCGAGACCCACCGGCGGGTACTGAATGGCGCCGGCACCATCGGCTACCTGCCCTATGCCGACGCCGGCGGCGTGAAGAAAGTCGCCATCAAGGCGGGCAACCTGGCCGCCGTGGTGCCCGACCGCGGCATCGTCGCCACCGAAGATTTCCCCCTTACGCGGCGCCTCTACCTGTACCGGCGTCCGGACCAGTCCAAACCGCACCTGGACGAATTCCTGCATTTCGTGGAATCCCGGCAGGGGCAGAAGCTGGTGGCGGACACGGGCTTCATCAACCTGACGCCAGTGGCACTGAAAATGACCCCCTACCCCAACGCGCCGGCCGCCTACCGCGAGCTGATGGAATCCGGCGAGCGCCTCAGCATCTCCTTCCGCTTTACCGACGGCAGCGCCGAACTGGACAGCCGCGCGCTCAGCGACCTGCGCCGCCTGGAAACCTATATGGAGACATCCGCACAGCAGCTCAGCCTGGCCCTGGTGGGTTTCTCGGACCGCAAATCCAACGACAACATCACTGACCTGATCTCCCGCTTTCGCGCCCTCAAGGTGCAGGGCGCCCTGCTGCGGGAACACGAACTGGGTGACAGCCGCATCCTCGCACTGGGCGCCTTCGCCCCGCTGACCGGCAATCGCGAACACGCGCCGGTGAAGAACAGCCGGGTCGAGGTCTGGATCGAATAGCGCCACGCATTCGCTGCACCGCCGGCTATGCTTGTGGGGACCGGCCTGCCAGAATTGCGGCGGGTTACTCACTCAAGGTTCGGAGCTAGTGGCGCCTATGAGTGGCACAAGCTGGAGCGGGGTGCGCCTTTCTGGGACTATCTGAGAGAGGGGCCGAAGGCGCCGTGAATACCTGGAGCGGCCGGGACACCTCGCAGACAAGCCTACAGGGACGTATTCACGGCGGGGGCGCCTAGCCGTGTCCCAGAAAGGCGCATCCCGCTCCAGCTCCCTGAACCGAACCCCGAAACTTGAGTTACTCACTACTAGGGATGCAACGAATGACTCAAGCGGCCCAGCCCGCCCCGGACCACCGCCTCCGAAGCCTCTGCACCACGGTGCTGCTGGCGACACTGCTGTCGCTCGCCGGCTGCTCCAGCATCCAGTTCGCCTACGGGCAACTGGACCGCTGGCTGCGCTGGCAGCTGGACGACTATGTCGACCTGGACCGCGAACAGAAGCGCCAGCTACAGGCCTCCCTCGACAGTTTCCTGGCCTGGCACCGCCAGACCCAACTGCCGCGCTACGCCGACGCCATGATGGAACTCGCCGACCGGGTGGAAACAGGTGAACTGGAAGATCTGCCGCTGGAGACGCTGGAAGACAGGGCACGCGGTTTCTGGGAAGCCTCCAGTACTCAATTCTACGACCTGCTGATCCCACTGGCGGCGAGACTCCGGCCGGAACAGATCAGCGAGCTGGCGGAAAACTTCAGGGAAAAGCGCGAGGAGTCACTGGAGGAGTGGCGCGAATCGCCGGAAGAAGTCGAACAGAAGCGCCGGAAGCGGATCCGCAAACACAGCGAGCGCTGGCTGGGCTCCCTCACCGATAAACAGAAAGCCCTGATCTCCACCTGGGTCTCCCGGGCTGCCTACGACCCGCTGTTGCGAGACCGGCAGCGCGGAAAATGGCAGGCCCGCTTTCTCGAACTGCTGCGCAACAAACCCGATAATTACCGGGCGCAGCTGCGCGACCTGATGCTGGACCCGCAACAGTTGTGGTCCGACGAATACCGACAGATGCAGGAGGAGCGACACCGCCAAGCCCGCGCGCTGGGCGAGCAGATGCTCGCCAGCACCACACCGGAGCAACAGCAACACCTGGCCGAAACCCTGCGCGAATACGCGGGGGACTTTCGCGAGCTGGCCAATCGCTGATTTGGGGACAGGGGACTCTCTGTAGAGTGCACCGTGCGCACCGCCAGAGCTACAGCTGGAAAAGAATATCCAGGTCGGATGCGAAGGCCCTGCTGCCGGGGGTTGTTTGTGAAACGATTGACTTGGGACATCCATGTCCCTCGCCCTTCGGGCGCCTGCGGCGTCCAAATCGGCGGCCCTGCCGATTTGTGCCGATGAGGCTGTTGAGCAAACAACCACCGACAGCAGGGCCGCCCCAGAACCTGCTTACGAACCGAATTTCGGCAGCCTCTACAGACCCGATCAACGGTGCGAGACCGCCAAGGACGGCGGTCATGCAGGGAACGCATGGAGCAGTTGTCTGCCACGGCGTACCCTACCGTCTAAAAAATATCGGGGTCGGCTTATCCACTCGCCTTATCGGCAGGCATAAGCAAGCCTCTACGTGATCACATTCTTGCAAGCCGGCGCATTCCCGCCGCTCCCCCCCGGCGCACTGGCCACCGGAGCTGACGAATCCGCCCTGCGGCTGCTAAGCTCCAGCCCCCCATAAGCCAATCGAGGAATCACCGTGCATATCGACTCCGCCAGCCGCGAACAACTGCAAGAGTGGGAAAAGGAACTGAGCGCGCAATACCAGCGCATCTGCGAACACGAGCTCAGCCTGGACATCACCCGCGGCAAACCCTCCGCCGATCAGCTTCACCTGGCCGACAAACTGGACGGCATCCTGAACGGCGATTACCGCGCGGCGGACGGCACCGACACCCGCAACTACGGCGGCCTCGACGGCCTCGCCTGCGCCCGCGACCTGGGCGCGGACATCCTGCAGGTGCCCAGCGAAGAAGTGATTGCCGGCGGCAACAGCTCGCTGACGCTGATGTACCACGCCGTGCTCACCGGCTACTTGTTCGGTTTCGCCGGCAACACCCCCTGGCGCGAGCTGGAAAACCCCAAATTCCTCTGCCCGGTGCCCGGCTACGACCGCCACTTCTCCATCTGCGAGCAACTGGGCATCGGCATGGTCAATGTCCCCATGACCGACAGTGGCCCGGATATGGACGCGGCCGAGGAACTGGTGCGCAACGACCGCGATATCATCGGTATCTGGTGTGTCCCCAAGTTCTCCAACCCCACCGGCGTCACCTACAGCGAAGACACCGTCGATCGCCTGGCGCAACTGGGCCAGATCGCCAACCCCGGCTTCCGCATCTTCTGGGACAACGCCTACGCAATCCACGACCTGGAGCAGCAGGTGAACCTGCCCAGCATCCGCAGCGCCACCCTGGCCAACGATACCGCCGACTCGGTGATCCAGTTCGCCTCCACTTCCAAGGTCACCTTCGCTGGCTCCGGCGTAGCCTTCGTCAGCAGCAGCCCCGCCAACCTGGCGTCGCTGAAACAGCAGATGCAGGCCATGACCATCGGCCCGGACAAGGTGAACCAGCTTCGCCACTCACGCTTTTTCGCCGAGTTCACCATGCTCAAGGAACATATGCAGAAGCACGCGGAAATCCTGAAGCCGAAATTCGCATGCGTGCTGGAGCAACTGGAGAAATCCTTTGGCGAATCGGACTTGGGCGAATGGGAAAAACCCAGGGGCGGCTATTTCGTCTCTTTTAACACCCGTCCCGGCTGCGCCACCGAAGTGATCAAACTGGCCGCGGACGCGGGCGTCAAACTGACACCCGCCGGCGCCACCTTCCCCTACGGCAAGGACCCGGAAGACCGCAATATCCGCATCGCCCCCAGCTTCCCGCCACTGGAGGAAGTGGATACGGCCATGTCGGTGTTTGTGCTGTGTGTGAAGCTGGCGAGCGTGCGCAAGCAGTTGCAGATGGCGTAGGTTTCAGGACTCTCAGTAAGGTGCGCCGTGCGCACCGTCCGGTCAACGTCAAAAAGAATATCGAGGCCGGACGTGAAGGCCCTGCTGCCGGGGGCTGTTTGGGAAACGATTGCCGATGAGGCTGTTGAGCAAACAGCCACCGGCAGCAGGGCCGTCCCGATCTCTGCTTACAGGATCAGTGGTGCGAGACCGCCAAGGACGGCGGTCATGCAGAGAGCGCATGGAGCAGTTGTCTGCCACGTCGCACCCTACCGCTACGCCGGTTCAGCCAAAGCGCCGAGGTAGCGCCTGGCAAACTTCGGATCCATCTTCTCCAGATCCACCACCACCAGCCCGTCCACCGAATCGCAGAAATCCGGATCCACATTGAAGGCGTGGAAACTGGTTCCGCCGGGTTCTGTCACCGCGGTGTACTTCTTGAATAGCGGCGGCAGCATCACCCCCTCTTCCTTCAGGATCCCCTTCAACTGCACCATGTCTTCCGCCGCATCGCCGACCAGTTGCGGCAGATCGTCGCGGGCCTCGGAAAACGGCAGGCGGGCATCGCCGAGGGGATTGTCGGTGGCAAAGTGGTGCAGGAAATAGCGCACTATCGCCGCCTTGGCACGCGCGGAAAAATTGCCCGGCATGGAAACCGGCCCGAACAGGTAGCGCACGCGGTTGCGCGCAATCCACTGGCCGATGCCGCACCACAACAGATCCAGGCCGCGGCTGCGCCAGTACTCCGGCAACAGGAAACTGCGCCCCAACTCCGCCGAATCCGGCAGGCACTGCTGTGGCGGGCTCGGGTAGTTGAACAGGGTACCGCTGTAAATCTGCTCCGGGGAAAGACTGTCGGTTTTCGCCAGCCGGTAGGCGCCCGCGATCTGCCGGCGCGCGCCGTCCCACAACAACAGGTGATCGTAGTGGGCATCGAAGGCATCCCAGTCGCGGCTCTGGCCGGTGCCCTCGCCCACCGCCCGGAAGGCAATTTCGCGGATGCGGGACAGCTCGCGCATCACCGGGCAATCCGGCCGCTGGCGATAGAGCCGCACCGAGAAATTCCCCTGCTCCACCAGCGTCTCGCAGGCCTCGATCCCCCGCTCGACATCGTCCGCCGGCTCGGCCCCGGCGATGATCTCCGGCCCCAGCGGGCGCGGCGATTTGTGCAGCCGATAGACATGCCGGCGCCACAGGCGCGCCTGGGCGCGGGAGGTCAGCGGCCACTGGCGGAAGTGCTCCGCCTCCACCGGGTTGCCGACGCGGATATCGATACTGCCGTGGCTCTGCTTGAACATCTCGCGAATCAGCCACAGGGTCGACAGCGGCCGGTTCACCATCGACAGGCCGTAGAACCACAGAGAATTGCGCCCGCGCACCTGCACCGGCAGTATCGGTGCACCGGTCTTTTCCGCGAAACGGGCGAAGCCCGGATTCCAGCGGCCGTCGCGCACCCCCTGGGGTGTCAGGCGCGAAACCTCGCCGGCCGGGAAAACGATAACGGCACCATCAGCGCGCAGGTATTCGTAAATCCCCTCCACATCGCCGCGGCGGGTGCGGCCGTTGAAATTGTCCACCGGCAACAGGTAGGAGCGCAGCGGCTCGATATTCCACAGCAACTGGCTGGCCACCGCTTTTACATCCTTGCGCACCCGCGCCACCATGTCGATCAGCGCCAGGCCGTCGAGACTGCCGAGCGGATGGTTGGATACGATTACCAGCGGCCCGCTGCGGGGAATCCGCTCCAGCTCCAGCGGGTTCAGGTCGTAGTGAAAATCGAAAAACGCAAACACCTGGCGGATAAAATCCAGCCCGCCCAGATGCGGATAGAGCCGCCCGAATTCCTGCAACTGCTGCTCGCAGCAGATTTTCTTCAGGGTCGCGGATACCAGCCGGCGCGCCGGTTTTTGCGGCGCGGCGCTGTACCAGGGATTGTCCTGCAAAAGAGACTCGACCCGGATCATGCCGCCACCGCCTCGGTCATGATGCGCGCGATTTTCGGCGCGCGGTGCCAGTGCAGCAGATCCAGGCCGCCGTCGGGCAGCTCCACCACAGCGCTCATCGAGTCCACCCAGTCGCCGCAGTTGGCGTAGGTCACGGGGGACTCGCCGGCGCTGTTGCGGCGCAGGGCGGCGCGGTGGATATGGCCGCAGATGACACCGTCGAGACCGCGCCGCTGTGTCTCGCGAACAGCCACTTCCTCGAAACTGTCCATCATCCGCCTCGCCGCCTGCACACGGGTTTTGACGTGGTTGGCCAGCGACCACCAGGGCTTGTCGAAGCGGCCGCGCCAGTAATTGATCCAGCGGTTCATGCGCAGCATCAGGTAGTAGCTGTGATCGCCGATCTGGTAACTGAGTGGATTGACGTCGATCTGGTGTTCGAACTGATCGCCGTGGGTTACCCAGTAGCGCCTGCCGTCTGCGGATTCGTGCACCCAGTCGCGTTCCACACGGATATTGCCCAGCCGCTTGCCGGCCCAGCTGCGCATGGGGGCGTCGTGGTTGCCGGGTACGTAGATGACTTCCGGTGTCTGACTGCTGAGTTCCGCCAGCATGCCCATCAGCATGGAGGAGTGGCGACACCAGCTTCCCCTGCCCTGGGCCAGTGCCTTCATGTCAAAGATATCGCCGACCAGGTAGACGGTATCGGCGCGGTTCTCGGCCAGAAAATCCGCCAACCGTTGCGGCTCGCTGTCCCGGCTGCCCAGGTGAACATCGGAAATCCACAGTGCGCGATAGCGGTTGCTCATGCCAAGGTCCCAAGTTGCGGTTTGAGATACCTTGACCGGGTTTTTTTACAAGTTTGGGATTCTTTGGTGAAGAATTTGTTGCAGGGCGGAGCCCGGTGCCAGCTTCCGGATCAAATGGGCAGACGGAACCAGGTGAAACAAGAACCCGAAACCGCTCAGTTCCGGATTCTTTCAATCTGATCGAAGCGCGACACACTGGCGAGATAGTCCTCCCAGCTGCTGGCCAGTTCCGGGGTCTGGTATTGGCTGTATTTCTCCCGGTTCAACCACAACACCCGGGTCCTGGCGCGGCGCAGGTCGATCGCCGGCAGTTTCTCGATCGCTTCGGGTCCGCTGTTGAAAACCGATCCCGCCCCGGAATTCTGGATCATATCGCTGACCAGGGTCAGGTTGACCTCCTGCGCGCGGGGATCGATACGTTTCAGGGCGGCCACATCGGACAGTGCTTCGTAGATCGGGGAGATGGGCTGGTCGCCGGCGGAGACGGTGTCGGCGATGGCACCCCGGAGCGGCGATTCGAAGCGTTTTTCATACAGGTTTTCGACAAATAACCGGTTCGCCGTCAGGCTGCTCACATCCTCGGCGGACCTGGGTTTGCACAGGTCGACCACCGGTTCGGACAGGCCGCTGTAGCGCTCGTCGAGTACAAAAATGGTGAAGCGGTCATTGACCGCGGATGCTTCCAGCAGCCGCGCTATATGCCGGCTGAGAAATTTTTTCTGGTACGCGGACATGGCGTCCGACACATCGATAATAAAAAGGTTGTGGGCCTGTCGCCGCAGGCTTTCGTTGCAGAGTGTCTGCCGGTCGTAGTCGTGTTCCGGGGAGTGAATCTTCTGCAACACCACCGCGGCCAGCGCCGCGAGCACCGCGATACCGGCGGCGAAGAGCATCAGCCCCCTGCGGTCCTCCGACGAAAACCTGTTTCGGGAGTACCTCATTGTGAAAGGCTCAGCCCGCTTTCCCGCTCGACCCGGCCGATAAATGCGCTGATATCGGCCCGGGCGCCTTCCCACTGCTCGCCGATCCGATCCATGGCGGCCGCGTATTCCCGGTCGAGCGCGGCCACCATCTGCTCGAAGAACTGCAGTTCTTCCCGGTGCTGGTCGAGGCCGACGGTATTGAGCTTCGGCAGGGTTCCCAGCTCGAATCGCAGCAGTTCACCGAAATAGGCCGCTCGCCGATTCATGATCCTCGCCGAATGGGACTGGTAGTAGCGCACCAGTTCATCCAGCAATCCCTGCGCCCTGGTGATATCCTCCTGGTATTCGCGCCGGATGTCCTCGCTGCGTTCGATACTGGCCTTGAAGCGGATAAACTGGGAGCGGATCTCACGGTCCTTTTCCGACAGCGCCTGCCGCGACTCCTCCACCGCCTCGCCGATTTCATCGAAGGCATCGCCGCAGCGCTCCACCCATTGCCGCTGCAGGTCCCTGACGCGGCGGGAAACCGCCGTGTAGCCGGGGTAGCGATCGTCGACGACGAAAAACTTCGCCACCAGCAGCGACAGCGCGATGGCACTGACGATCACCATGATCCAGGAATTGAAGTCCCGGATGCCCCAGGGAGCGCTCCAGAGGCTGGTGACGGCCACCTCGGAGGCGGTAAACGGGTCCGCCTCCAGCGCTTCCCGATAGTGCCCCACCCCGAGCACGAAATAGAGCGACGCCGCCGAGATGGCGACAAACAGCAGCCCGAAACAGAGTTTCCGCAGGATATTGACGTGAAACAGGTTGCGCAGGGAGAAGGCGATAAAAGCGGCCAGGCCGAGATTGACCAGGGACAGGATAAACGCCTGGAAGAATCCACCCAGCAGTCCCAGCTCGCTGCCCCGGGAGAGAAAGAAGGCATTCAGTGCCGTTTCGAAAATGACGATAAAGAAAATGATGGCGCAATGCAGCAGTTTCGACTCGCGGTAGATGGCATCGCGGGTGAGGCCATTCTTGTGCCGGAATATCTCCAGGTCGGCCCGCGCGGAGGACAGGTCCCGGGCCGACTGTCGGAGCTCCTGTAGCAGCGCGGACTTTCTGCTGTCGATCTTCCTGCTCAGCTCCCGGTCGGTATTGCCCAGCTCCTGGTAGAGCTGGCGGATATGCAGTTCGTTGCGGGCCTCCGCCTGTTCGTCGATTTCATCCTGGCGCTTGCGGTGGACGGCGCCGACGATTTCGCTGGCGACGTAGGCGCGGATACTCTCCTCGCTCTCGGTGTGACTGGTCCGGTCCAGCTCCGGGATACCCGCCTTCACGTCCCGCTCGACGCGCTGTTCGAGCCTCAGGGCGGAGATTGCCGCCTTGCTTGCCGGTATGGAGGTCATCGACTTCACCTAAATACATCCCGCTTTTAGGTATCTCAAGTTTTGAAAGCCGGAGCGGGGTGCACCTTTCTGGGACTGTCTGCGAGTGGGACCTCGCAGACAAGCCTCCAAGGATGGATTCACGGCGTGTCCCAGAAAGGTGCACCCCGCTCCGGCTTGTGCCATCGGCTGCTACACCGAATTCGGAAACTCGAGTCAGGAGTTTTCCCTGATTACAGAATAGCCGCGCAGACGAATGCCTGCGCCCGGCATGCGATGAAACGCGGGGGCAAGGGGTCGCCGGAAGGGTAAAGAGGTTGAAGCCGGCGCCCGGGGCGCCGCAAGCTGCACCGGGGCTGGCGGGGAGGGAGCGGCGCCGGAATCGCCGGCGGTCAGGTCACTCGGTATCCACCGGCGGCCGCCCCGGCACCGGGTAGGGGAACTGGGTCACTTTGTCGCCCTTGACCTCGACGATCTTGCCGGTGCCCTCTTTCTCCACCTCATCGATGCGCACGATGCTGTGCATGGGGATATAGGAACGACTCACCGCATTGAACTCGGACTTGAGCTTCTCCTCGCTGGGGTCCACCACCAACTGCGACTTCTCGCCAAAGACAAACTCCTCCACCTCGATAAAACCGTACATATCACTCTGGTAGATGGCCCGGGCGTAGAGCTCGTACACCTGGTTCTGGTTGTGGAAGATGACTTTGTAGATTGGGTTGGCCATAGAAATCTCGGATTGGGTGATCCCTTGCGGATTCTAGTCTCGACGCGGGCTCTGCCCGAAAAAGCGCGGAAGGTTAGCACTCTAGCAGTGACCCGTCTATGCAGTCCGCAGAGGGGCCGCTATAATGCCCCACCTTTTCACCTGAACAGTTTTTAACCAGGCGACCTATGTCTTCCGAACTGACCGAAGCCCCCGAAAACAAGGGGGTGAAAAAGCTCTATATCAAGACCCACGGCTGCCAGATGAACGAGTACGATTCGTCGCGTATGCGCGACCTGCTCGGCGAGTCCCACGCCATGGTGCCCACCGACGACCCGGAAGATGCCGACGTGTTGCTGGTCAACACCTGTTCCATCCGCGAGAAGGCCCAGGAAAAACTGTTCCACCAACTGGGCCGCTGGAAGCACCTGAAGGAAAAGAATCCCGACCTGATCATCGGCGTCGGCGGCTGTGTGGCCAGCCAGGAGGGGGACGCCATCTCCAGTCGCGCACCCTATGTGGACCTGATCTTCGGCCCGCAGACACTGCACCGGCTGCCGGAAATGATGCAGACGCGGGAACAGAAGAACGGCGCCGTGGTGGTCGACGTGACCTTCCCCGAGATCGAGAAGTTCGACAGCCTGCCGCAACCGGAGGCGGACGGCGCCACCGCCTTCGTCTCCATCATGGAGGGCTGCTCCAAGTACTGCACCTTCTGCGTGGTGCCCTACACCCGCGGCGAGGAAGTCAGCCGCCCGGTGGCGGACGTGCTGGAGGAAGTGGCCCACCTGGCGGACCAGGGCGTGCGCGAGGTGAACCTGCTGGGCCAGAACGTCAACGCCTACCGGGCCGCCGGCGACGACGGCCAGATCGTCGACTTCGCCGAGCTGATCACCTATGTGGCCGCTGTCGACGGCATCGACCGCATTCGCTACACCACATCGCACCCGGTGGAGTTCTCCGATGCGCTGATCGACGTCTACGCCGAGGTGCCGGAGCTGGTGAATCACCTGCACCTGCCGGTGCAGAGCGGCTCCGACCGTATCCTGATGGCCATGAAGCGCGGCCACACGGCGCTGGAGTACAAGTCCAAGATCCGCCGCCTGCGCCGGATCCGCCCGGATATCTGCCTGTCGTCCGACTTTATCATCGGCTTTCCCGGGGAGACCGACCGGGACTTCGAGGACACCATGAAGCTGATCGAGGACGTGGGCTTCGATATCTCCTTCAGCTTCATCTATTCCGCCCGCCCGGGCACGCCGGCGGCAGACCTGCCCGACGACACGCCGGAAGCCGTGAAGAAACAGCGCCTGCAGCTGTTGCAACACCGCATCAACCAGCAGGCAGCGGAAATCGCGCGGCGCATGGTGGGCAACATCGAGCGGGTGCTGGTGACCGGCGTGTCCAAGAAGGACCCGGGCCAGTTGCAGGGCCGGACCGAAAACAACCGCGTGGTCAACTTCCGCGCCGACGACCTGGCGCTGATCGGCAAGTTCGCCGATGTATCCATCGAGGAGGCGCTGCCCAACTCGCTGCGCGGTACGTTGGTGGATTCGGAGCTGGATGGACCGCTGGTGTAGATCGCGGCCCGGTACAAGTTCCCTCTCCCGCGGGGACAAATTTGACAGGATCAAATTTGGGCGCCGAAGGCGCCCGCGAAGCGGGCGAGTGCCAGGGATGGCGCGAGTCAGTGGGTTAGGGAGAGGGGGGCGCCGTTCGAAGCCCCTTCGATCGGACCTGGATGACGGTGCACACGGCGCACCCTACACCGAGTCCCGAAACTGTAATACCGGCCTGTTATAAAACGCTTATAAGGTTAGAACCCATTCGTCACACACCGCCCTTTCCCCCACCGGGAAAATGGGTATACCCTAGCAGTGAAACTCCCAATCAAAGGTGCCGGAAACCAATTTGGAAACACATACCCTCGCTCACAGTATCACCCTTGAGCCCAACGACGCCCGCCGCCTGGCCAACCTCTGTGGCCAATTCGATCAACACCTGCGCCAGATTGAACAGCGACTGGATATCGAGATCCGCAACCGCGGCAACCAGTTTGCCTTCTATGGCGAGCCGCAATCGGCCCGCGCCGCCGGCGAGCTGCTGAACGCCCTCTACCGGGATACCGACAGCCGCGATCACCTGACGCCGGAGGAGGTCCACCTGGCCCTGCAGCAGTCCGGTGTCGAAGAGCTGCAGCAGGGCAGCGCCGACCGGGACAACGAGGCGGACAAGGTGGTGCTGATCCGCACCAAGAAGTGCTCCGTGCGACCGCGCGGCGGCAACCAGCGCAAATACGTGCGTGCGGTGCAGTCCAGCGATATCAACTTCGGCATAGGCCCGGCCGGTACCGGCAAGACCTACCTGGCGGTGGCCTGTGCGGTGGAGGCGCTGCTGAAGGACGAGGTGGAGCGCATCCTGCTGGTGCGCCCGGCGGTGGAGGCCGGCGAGAAACTGGGCTTCCTGCCCGGCGACCTGAGCCAGAAGGTGGATCCCTACCTGCGCCCGCTCTACGACGCCCTCTACGAGATGCTCGGTTTCGAGACGGTGGGCAAGTTGATCGAGCGCAACGTGATCGAGGTGGCACCGCTGGCCTACATGCGCGGCCGCACCCTGAACAACGCCTTCGTGATTCTCGACGAGAGCCAGAACACCACCCGCGAGCAGATGAAGATGTTCCTGACCCGCATCGGTTTTGGCTCCACCGCGGTGGTTACCGGCGACCCCAGCCAGGTGGACCTGCCCCGCGGCCAGTCCTCCGGCCTGCGCCACGCGATCGAGGTACTGGGCAAGGTGAACGGCATCAGCTTCACGCACTTCGGCGCCAAGGACGTGGTGCGCCACCCGCTGGTGCAGCGTATCGTCGAAGCCTACGACGCGCACGAAGCGGGCGACACCGTGGCCGGCAAACCGGGCGAAGACGCGGCCTGAAGCCGCCGACTGCCGATGCCATCGCGACCATGAGCAAACTCACTCTGGAAGTGCAGCGGGCCAGCCGCTGCACCGACCTCCCCCCCGACCGCCAGATCCAGCGCTGGGTGACCGCCGCCCTGGGCGACCGCCGCAGCGGGACGGAGCTCAGCGTGCGTATCGTCGACGAAGACGAGAGCCGGCAACTGAACCACCAGTACCGCGGCAGAGACAAGCCCACCAATGTGCTGTCCTTCCCCGCCGAGCTGCCGGAGGAGCTGAACCTCCCACTGCTCGGGGATCTTGTAATATGCGCCCCCGTTGTCGCCCGGGAGGCGCAACAGCAGCGCAAAGCCGCCACGGCGCACTGGGCACATATGGTGGTCCATGGCACACTGCACCTCCTGGGTTACGACCATATCGAGGATGCGGATGCGGAGATCATGGAGAACCTGGAAACCGGCCTGCTGAAGGGGCTGGGATTTGCGGATCCGTATATCCCTACGGAAATACAGGAATAGGTATGGCGGGCGCCCTGCCCGCCCCGACCAGTTACTAGTGTAAGAGTGAGAGAAACCCGGAGCATGGCCACTTCCATGACCACTGACGAACCCCCAAGTAGCCCCCCATCCAGCAAGGGCGACAAGAACTGGCTGGAAAAGCTCTTCGGGGCTTTTTCGGCAGAGCCCAAGTCCCGCGATGAACTACTGGATATCATCAAGGACGCCGCGGAAAACCAGTTGGTGGACGCGGAGGCCCTGTCCATCATCGAGGGCGCGCTGGATGTCTCCAGCCAGCAGGTGCGCGAAATCATGATTCCGCGCTCGCAGATGGTGGTCGTCAGCCTGCAGGACAAGCCCGAAGAGTTTCTCCCCAAGATCATCGAATCCGGCCACTCCCGCTTCCCCGTCATCGGCGAGAGCGTCGACGATATCCGCGGTATCCTCCTGGCCAAGGACCTGCTGCCGCTGGTCCTGAAAGGGACAGAGGGCTTCCGGCTGGAAGATATCATCCGCCCGGCCAACATCATTCCCGAGAGCAAGCGCCTGAATATCCTGCTGCGGGAATTCCGCGAGAACCGCTACCATATGGCAGTGGTGATCGACGAGTACGGCGGCGTCTCTGGCGTGGTCACCATTGAAGACATCCTCGAGGAAATCGTCGGCGAAATCGAAGACGAGACCGACGAGGAGGAAGGGGACAGCTTTATCCGCAAGGTGGGCGAGAACGACTATATCGTCAAGGCCCTCACCCCCATCGAGGAATTCAATGACTATTTCGAAGCCGAGCTGAGCGACGAGGAGTTCGACACCATCGGCGGCCTCATCATGCAGTCCTTCGGCCACCTGCCGGGGCGCGACGAGATCACCCGCCTGGGCAGCTTCATGTTCCGCGTACTCTACGCCGACAACCGGCAGATCCACCTGCTGCGGGTGATGCGGAGCGATGAGAGCGGAACGCGGAACGATGAGTGAGAGGCCCCGGCACCCTTTTCCCCGTGCCGCAGGAGCCTGCCGCGCAGGCGATCATACACGGGGCCGCTCCGAGATCGCCTGGCAGATTTTTGCTCCATGCAAACCCTGCATTTCCGCCATCCATGGCGGTCACAAGCAGGCTCCTACAGATGTGTTTGTAAACAATTGAGTCGCGGCGAGATACCATTTGTGAAAAAGTATTCACCCTTCATCGTACCGCTTTTGTCATTCCTGGCCGGCGGCCTGATGACCCTGTCTTTCGCCCCCTACGACTACTGGATCTGCAGCCTGCTGTCGCTGGCGCTGCTGGCCTGGCTCTACCTGCGCGCCGCCGGCGAAAAACCGCTTCCGGGCAAACGCAGCTTCCGGCTCGCCTTCTGCTATGGCCTGGGGCTCTTCGGCAGCGGTGCCTCCTGGGTCTATGTTTCCATCACCCAGTTCGGCGGTTCCTCGGCCATCCTCGGCCTGCTGCTCACCGGCGCCTTCATCGCCGTGCTGGCACTGGTACTGGCACTGCCCTTCATCCTGCTCGGCCGCTTTACCGACAACCGCGCCAGCTTCGCCCTGGCCTTCGCCGCCCTTTGGTTTGCCGGCGAGTGGCTGCGCAGCTGGATCTTTACCGGCTTTCCCTGGCTGTTTGCCGGCTACGCCCACCTGGGTACACCGCTGGCCGGCTGGGCGCCGGTACTCAGTGTCTACGGCATCGGCCTGCTGCTGGCACTGACCGGCGCGGTGATCGCGCTGCTGGTCAGCGGCCGGCTGGTCCCGGTCCGCGGCAAATCCAGCGTCGCACTGTTGCTGGCCGCCGCCCTGCCCTGGCCCGCCGGCGCCCTGCTGGCCCAGGTGCACTGGACGCAACCCGAGGGCGAGACCATCGCGGTGGGCCTGGTACAGGCCAATATTCCCCAGGATAAAAAGTGGCTGCCGGAGTTCCGCGGCGAGACCATCAGCCGCTACCAGAAAGGCACCCGGGAACTCAGTGGCCAGCAGGTGGACGTGATCATCTGGCCCGAGGCCGCGCTGCCGCTGCTGTACAACCAGGCTCCCAACCTGATGGAGGCACTGCAGCGCAACGCGGAAAAAACCGACATCGACCTGATCAGCGGCCTGCTCTACGACCGGCGGCAGGCGGACAGCGACCGCCGCGTGGTACACAACTCCGCGGCCGTTTTCGGCCGCAGCCCGCAGGTCTACCACAAGCGCCACCTGGTGCCCTTCGGCGAGTATGTGCCGCTGGAGGAATGGATCCGCGGCACCATCGAATTCTTCGACCTACCCACCTCCTTCATCCGCCCCGGCGCGGAGGAGCAGCAACCGCTGCACGCCGGCGGCGCCAGTTGGGCACCGCTGATCTGCTACGAGATCGTCTATCCGGGCATGGTGGCCAACAGCGCCCTGTCCAACCAGGTACTGCTCACCATCAGCAACGACGCCTGGTTCGGCGACTCCATCGGCCCGCTGCAGCATATGCAAATGGCGCAGATGCGCGCGCTCGAGACCGGCCGCTATCTGGTGCGCGGCACCAATACCGGGGTGACCGCCATCGTCGACCCCCGCGGCCGCATCACCGGCAGGCTGCCCCAGTTCGAACAGGCCACCCTGGTGGGCGAGGTCTCGACGATGCGCGGCAGCACGCCGTTTATGCTGGCGGGTATCTCCGCCGTCTTCGCACTGGCGCTGCCGATGCTGGCGGCTGCGGTACTGCTGCGGCGCCGGAAAACGGCCGACTCGGAAACCCCGCTGGCCGGCGAACTTTCCGACTGATTCCCCTGCCGAAACCGGTGCCGGCCCTCCGCCGGCGCCGAAAATTGTTCGCCCCTCCGCACAGCTTCCCCAAAACTGCACATATCTAGCGTCAACAGCCTCCAGCGCCCGTCACTGCAGGCCTCGGCTGCTATGCTGCAGACAAATTACTTCAAAACGGCGGCACGGATGCCCTCTTCTATGCATTGTTTAATCAGCGGCGGTACCGGCCTCATCGGCCGACTGTTTTGCCAACAGTGGCTGGCGCGGGGAAACACATTGACGGTTCTCAGCCGAAGACCGGACAGGGTCCATAAACTCTGTGGTGAAGCGGCGTCCGGCTGTCGAGAGCCCGAGGAAGTAGAGACGCCGGTGGATGTGGTGGTGAACCTGGCCGGGGAACCCATCACGCACCGCTGGACGGAAAAGCGACGCGCGGAGATGCGCGACTCGCGCCTGGAAATCACCAACAGGCTGGTGCAGTGGTCCCTGTCCCGGACACAGCGGCCGGGCTATTTCCTGTCGGGCTCCGCGGTGGGCTACTACGGCGATCGCGGCGGCGATCTGCTGCGGGAAAACAGCCCCCCCGGCGGCGGCTTCGCCGCACAGCTCTGCCGGGACTGGGAGGCGGCCACCCTGCCCCTGCAACAGGCCGGCATCTGCGTCGGTAGTATGCGCACGGCAATCGTCCTCTCAACCCGCGGCGGTGCCCTGGCACAGATGCTGCCGGCCTTCCGCCTCGGTGTGGGCGGCCCCATGGGTTCCGGTGAGCAGTGGATGAGCTGGATTCACGAGGACGATATCGTCGGCCTGATGCTGCACGCCATCGACCACCACCTGTGCGTGCCCTTCAACGCCTGCGCACCGGAGGCGGTCACCAACAACAGCTTTGCCCGCCTGCTGGGCAGGCAACTGCACCGCCCATCCCTGATGCGCGCGCCGGCCTGGGCGCTCAAAATGGTATTCGGGGATATGGCCGAGGAACTGCTGCTGGCGAGCCAGAAAATGGAACCGGGCACCGCCCTGGACAGCGGCTACAGCTTCCAGTTTCCGACCCTGGAGCAGGCCCTGGCGGACCTGTTGCAGAAAAACGGCCACACCAAGAAAGCGCGGGCTTGATAGGCCTCCCCAGTCTATCTGAAGGGGAGAACTTTATGTCCACCCTGTTTATTTCCGGCACCTTGGGCCAGTGCCAATAAGGTAGGCCAGGGACGACCCTACGCCGCCTCCTCGGTCCGGCTGAGCGCCTGCGCCAGGTAGCGGCGGCCGGATTCTCCCACCACCAGCTCCGCCCGGCATTCCATCGGCGCCGAACCCACCCACTGGGCGTGCCAGCGGTACCAGTGGCGCTCGTCGCCGTCGCAGCGCAGCTCGACAAAGTCCACCTCGGCCGGTTCCATGCGAAATTCCCGCACAATCTGCCCGGCAAAGGTCTCAAAATTCTTGCTGACCTGAGCCGCCCCCTCGCTGCCCGCGCAGAGGAAGACCAGCTCGCGGCCATCCTGAACGGTTCGCTTGAACCCGATCTGCACCGGCCGGTTGAGGCGATTATGCAGTTGGATCGGGGAAAAGGATGAAGGAATATCCGTCATCTCGTTGTACCTCTTTTATTGTTATTGCTGTTCACAGCCACTAGTCCTGCCGACAATAAACAACAACACGGACACTGAACCTATGCCCACCTGTCGGGCCCGACAAGGTCATCCGACGATATTGTACCGGCCCCGGTCAACCTGCTGATAGGATCCCGGGGAGCCGATCTGGTTCCTCAGCATTCGCGCACGGGCGGCAGAGGCCTCCAGTAATACCAGACCCGCGCCAGCAGCTCGCGCCAGTAAACCTGGGTCCGCAGCATCGCCGCCGCACTGGGCAACCAGCGCAACAGCCCGGTCTGCGCCCGCGGCAGCAACTCCTCCGCACTGCCCACCGGCAGCGGCTGCACCTGTATCCCCGCGCGGGCAAAAACCTTTGCTGCGCGGGGCATATGCCACCAGTGAGTGACCAGCACCACGCTCTCGATGCCGGAGTCGTGCAGCACTGCGGCGGAATTGACCGCGTTCTCGGCGGTGGTACGACTGCAATTCTCGCGCCAGGTTACCGACCGCCGGAACAGCTTCTGTAACAGGGCGGCCATCAGCTCCGCCTCGGACGCCCGCTCCCGCTCGTATACGCGCCCTCCGGAAACCAGGATCGGCAGCGGTTCCGGCGCCATCTCCGCCGCCCGGGTCACCCGCTCCAGGGTGGTGGCCGAAAGGCGTTCGTTACCGGATTTCTCATCCCGGTAACGTCCGCCGCCCAGAATCACCACGGCCTGGGGCACCGCCTGCGGATCCTCCACCGGCTTGCCCAACTGCCCGCCCAGCCAAGCGGAAAATGCCGGTGTCGCGCATATCCACAGCGCGGCGACCGACAGCATAGCCAGCGGCAGTGACAGTTTTGCGAAAAGCGAGCTGGCCGGGAAAAACCAGAAGATGAGGGCCAGCAACAGGGCCAGCAAGGGGGCGAGCGGGGGCATAACCAGGGTGGTCAAGATCGCGTGGAACTCCATAGGTGACTATTCTCATTGTTTCTCGAGGCTTCCACAGGACATTCGCCACACCATCGCGAACGCTTCGGCCCCGGTATTATTTCTATCTCAAGTTTCCGGGTTCAGTTCAGGGACAGGGAGCTGGAGCGGGGTGCGCCTTTCTGGGACTGTCTGCGAGAGGGACCTCGCAGACAAGCCTACAGGGATGTATTAACGAGGGGACGCCTAGTCCGTGTCCCAGAAAGGCGCACCCCGCTCCAGCTTGTACCACCTACGGGCACCACGCCCCCAAAACTCGAGTTTCTATTCTTCCAAGCCCCCCTCGATCTGCCGGAAACAGCCGTAGCCACAGCGGTGGCAGGGCGTGATCTGGCTGTTCTCCGGCGGCAGGGCCCGGTAGCCGCAGCCCAGGCACTGCAGCTCCTCGCCGGCCACGGTGCGCTCGCCCGCCAGCGCCCAGGGCTTGCCGGCCCTGATACAGCGCATCAGGTTGGGCCAGGCGGTCTCGGTGGGATCGGCGCTGTCCAGCAGCCAACTGCCACCGCGCTCCTCCAGTGTCTGCAATTCGCCCCGCAGGCCCCGCAGGTAGTCGGCGGCCCGGTGCAGGTCATCTTTTAACCAGGCGCGCAGGAAAGCCACCTTGTTGGCGGTCAGGTCCTCCACCGCCAGCTCTCCCTCCACCAGATCTTCCAGATCCTGGCGCAACTCTTCCGCCAGATCCTCTTCCGGCGGCAACTTCGGTTCCTTCGTCACGATATCCCTCCTATAATCCCGCGCTTGGCATCCGATCCGATGCCGCGGGCGAGCCCGGTCCGGGGCGCCCGAACGAGGTTCTGGACATTCTCCCCGCAATTTTCGATCACAGAGTATAGGTCCCCAATCGATGGAAGAGCAGTACAACCCCTCCGCAGTCGAAGCGTCCGCCCAGCAGTTCTGGGAGGAACGGCAGAGCTTTGAAGTGACAGAGGACGCCAGCAGGGAAAAGTTCTACTGCCTGTCCATGTTCCCCTATCCCAGCGGCAAGCTGCACATGGGGCATGTGCGCAACTACACGATTACCGACGTCATCTCCCGCTACCAGCGTATGCAGGGCAAGAATGTGCTGCACCCGATGGGCTGGGACGCCTTCGGCCTGCCGGCCGAGAACGCCGCCATCCAGAACAGGACCGCGCCGGCCAAGTGGACCTACGCCAATATCGACTACATGAAGGGCCAGCTCAAGGCACTGGGCTTCGGCTTCGACTGGTCCCGCGAACTGGCCACCTGCCAGCCCTCCTACTACCGCTGGGAGCAGTGGTTCTTTACCCGCCTGTACGAAAAGGGCCTGGTTTACAAAAAAGACTCCGCGGTCAACTGGTGCCCCCACGACGCCACGGTACTGGCCAACGAGCAGGTCGAGGACGGCTGCTGCTGGCGCTGCGGCACCACCGTGGAGCGCCGCGAACTGGCGCAGTGGTTCATCAAGATCACCGACTACGCCGAGGAACTGCTGGCCGACCTGGACAAGCTGCCCCACTGGCCGGAGCAGGTGCGCACCATGCAGCGCAACTGGATCGGCAAGAGCCGGGGCGTGGAGCTGTCCTTCGCACTGCCGGAAACCGTCGCCGGCGTGGACCACTTCGATGTCTACACCACCCGCCCGGACACGCTGATGGGCGTGACCTATGTGTCCCTGTCGGCCGAACACCCGATTGCGCTGGAACTGGCTGAGAAGAACCCGGAACTGAAAGCCTTTGTCGCCGAGAGCAAGAAACAGTCCATGTCCGAGGCCGATATGGCCACCATGGAGAAAAAGGGCATGGACACCGGCCTGGTGGCCATCCACCCGATCACCGGCGACGAGATCCCGGTGTGGGTCGCCAACTATGTGCTGATGGACTACGGCTCCGGCGCCGTGATGGCGGTACCCGCCCACGACCAGCGGGACTGGGAATTCGCGCGCAAATACGGCCTGCCCATCCAGCAGGTAGTGGAGGCCGGTGGCGATGAAACCATCGACCTGGAGAAAGAGGCCTTTACCGGCAAAGGCAAGCTGGTGAACTCCGGCGGCTTCGACGGCCTCGACTTCCAGGCCGCCTTCGACGCTATCTCGGAAGCGCTCAAGGCCGGCGGCAAGGGCCGCGTCACCACCAACTACCGCCTGCGCGATTGGGGTGTCTCCCGCCAGCGCTACTGGGGCGCGCCCATCCCCATGTTCAACCTGGCCGACGGCGGCGAAATACCGGTACCGGCGGAAAAGCTGCCGGTGCTGCTGCCGGAGGATGTGGAACTGGACGGTGTGCAGTCCCCCATCAAGGCGGATCCGGAATGGCGCAAGGACGAGCTGAACGGCGAGCCGGTGGAGCGCGAGACCGACACCTTCGACACCTTCATGGAATCCAGCTGGTACTACGCCCGCTATACCTGCCCGGATTTCGAACAGGGCATGCTGGACCCCGATCGCGCCAACTACTGGCTGCCGGTGGACCAGTACGTCGGCGGTATCGAACACGCGATCCTGCACCTGCTGTACGCGCGCTTCTTCCACAAGCTGATGCGCGACGAGGGCCTGGTGAACAGCGACGAGCCCTTCAAACAGTTGCTGTGCCAGGGCATGGTGCTGGCGGAATCCTTCTACAGGGAGAAAGACGGTCACAAGACCTGGATCAACCCCGCCGACGTGAATGTCCAGCGCGACGACAAGGGCAAGCCGATCAAGGCTGTCGAGCGCGCCACCGGTGAGGAAGTCACCGCCGGCGGCGTGGTGAAGATGTCCAAGTCCAAGAACAACGGCATCGACCCGCACGCGGCGGTGGAGGAATACGGCGCGGATACCGTGCGCCTGTTCACCATGTTCGCCGCGCCGCCGGAGCAGACCCTGGAGTGGCACGACGCCGGTGTCGAGGGCGCCAGCCGCTTCCTGCGCAAGCTCTGGAAAACCGTGCACGGCCATACCGACGCCGGCGGCAGCAGCGCGGCCAT
The DNA here is from genome assembly GCF_026183675.1 of Microbulbifer halophilus. Lineage (GTDB taxonomy): Bacteria > Pseudomonadota > Gammaproteobacteria > Pseudomonadales > Cellvibrionaceae > Microbulbifer > Microbulbifer halophilus. The sequence continues at coordinate 27,632 of NZ_JAPIVK010000004.1, read as the reverse complement.
CGACCAGGCAGCGCTTTCCGACAAGCAGCAGCAACTGCGCCGCAAGACCCACGAGACCATCCGCAAAGTCGGCGACGACTACGGCCGCCGACAGACGTTCAACACCGCCATTGCCGCGGTCATGGAATTGCTGAACGACATCACCAGGCTGGCCGAGCGCGACAGCGAGCAGGGCCTGGCGGTGGAGCGCGAGGCCCTGCAGGCCGCCGTGCTGCTGTTGGCCCCGGTCACCCCGCATATCTGCCACAGCCTGTGGCAGGCGCTGGGCAACGACACTCCGCTGGTGGACGCCCAGTGGCCGCTGGTGGACGAGAACGCCCTGGTGCGCTCCAGCATCACCCTGGTGGTACAGGTCAACGGCAAGGTACGCGCCAAGCTGGACGCCCCGGCCGACGCCGACAAGGAAACACTGGAGAAGCTGGCACTGGCCGACGACAATGTGCAGAAATTCATCGGCGACGCCACCGTGCGCAAGGTGATCGTGGTGCCCGGCAAACTGGTCAACATCGTCGCCAAGTAATCCCGGGAGCGCGGAGCTCCAGCTCCGCTTGCGGGCCGCAGGCCCGCCTTGGATCGTTGTCGAGCGGTAAGCAGACTTAGTGGCGGCCCCGCTACCGGTGGCTGTTTGCGGGACACGGACTGGGCGTCCCCCCGTGAGTACATCCCTGTAGGCTTGTCTGCGAGGTCCCTCTCGCAGACAAAACGGCAGGATTGCCGTTTTGGACGCCGAAGGCGCCCGAAGGGCGAGGGCCAGGGATGGCCCGAGTCACAGTCCCGCAAACAGCCACCGGCATCGGGGCCTTCGCATCAGGCGTTGGTATTCTTTCTGCCCCCCATAAAACCGAAGCGATAAACTCAGAAACTATGAACATACTCCGCCCGTTGCTCCTTCTTGCCCTACTCGCCACCGCCAGCTGCGGCTGGCACCTGCGCGGTGCGCCGAAAAACTTCCCCCCGGGCAGCGAGCTGTACATCTCCAGCGAAGACCCGCGCAGCGATATCGCCGGGGAACTGACCCGCCTGCTGCAGAACGCCGGCCTGCCGATGGCCGAAACGCCGCGGGAAGCGGACTACGCCCTCACCATCCACGAGGAAACCGAACGCAAACGCACCGTCTCCGTGGACGCCAGGGGCCGCGCCTCCGAGTACGAACTGATCACCAGCGCCCTCTACAGCGTACGCGACAGCAGTGGCCGCTGGCTGCTGAACAACGCCCAGGCCGATGTCTACCGCACCCTCGAGTGGGACGACGACGAAGTCGTCAGCAAAGGGGAAGAGGAGCGACTGCTACGCGAGGAAATGCGCCGCGAACTGATCGGCCGCATTATCGACCGGCTGCGCCGCATCGACGTCAACGCTACCGCAGAAGACAGAAGCTACTGATGAGTACCTCTTTAAATCTACTGCGCGTGCGCCTGGCGGCGTCCGGCGATGCTGGTGCGCCAGCCCGGTCCACTCCTCACGTACTGAAGTACGCTCCGGCGGCCGGCGTCCCGGGTGTTGCGCTCCGGCGGCCACCACCAGCCACCCGCTCGCTACGATTTCTAGAGGTACTCAGATGAAAATGCCCCCCCGGCAATTGCCGCAGAGCCTGGACAAGGGCCTACTGCCGATCTACGTCGTCTCCGGTGACGAACCGCTGGTAGTGCAGGAGTGCTGCGACAGCATCCGCGCCGCGGCCAAAAAAGCCGGCTTCAGCGAGCGCGAACTGCTGCACGCGGAACAGCATTTCGACTGGGGGCAACTGCTCGCCTCCGCCGGCAGCATGTCGCTGTTCGCGGAGAAGAAAGTCGTCGAACTGCGCCTGCCCAACGGCAAGCCCGGCGACAAGGGCAGCAAGGCGCTGCAGGAATTCGCCCGCCTCGCCAGCGACGACCTGCTGCTGTTGCTGGTACTGCCGAAACTGGACAGATCCCAACTCAACAGCAAATGGATCAAGGCGCTGGACCAACAGGGCGCGCTGATCCAGGTGTGGCCGGTAGACGCGCGGGAAATGCCGCGCTGGATCCACCAGCGCCTGCGCGCCGCCGGCCTGGATGCGGAGCCGGAGGCCATCCAGATACTGGCGGAACGGGTGGAGGGCAACCTGCTCGCCGCCAGCCAGGAAATCGAAAAACTCAAGCTGCTCAGCGACGACAACCTGATCACCGCAGAGACGATGAACGACGCCGTGGCCAGCTCCGCCCGCTACGACGTTTTCGGCCTGATCGACAGGGCCCTGGCCGCCGACGCCGATGCCGCCATCAAGACTCTGCAGGGCCTGCGCGCCGAGGGTGTGGAGGCGCCGGTGGTTCTCTGGGCGCTGGCGCGCGAGATCCGCAGCCTGCTGGAGATCGGCGAAAAACTGGATCGGGGGCAGCCGCTGCAACGCCTGGTGCGCATCCAGAAACGCCAGCCGCTGGTACAGTCCGCCCTCTCGCGCCTGCAACCGCGCCAACTGGAAAGCCTGCTGCTGCGCGCCCGCGCGGTGGACAACGCCATCAAGGGCGGCCGGGACCAGGACCCCTGGACGGGGTTGCTGGAGCTGACGCTGAACCTGTGCGGCAAGCGCAGCGTTTAGCGGGACTCGGGACTCTTCAGTAGGGGGTGCCGTGCGCACCGCCAGGGTCAATGGTGACACAGGCGCGGAGTGAGCGCAGCGAAGTCCAGCACCGGGGCCGCGGAAGCCACCGGGGCCCTTCACCGCCCTCTCCCCCAACCCCTCTCCCGGCGGGAGAGGGGAGCTACGCCGGAAACATCGGGAGGCAAATCAATCCACCGCGCCCTCCCGGCCCTCATACCAGTCCCCCTCTACCGGCAACACTCTCGCGCTAATTGGTATGACAACTGAAAACCCAGCGCACAATTTCGGGTTTAACCCGGTGCCAGAAAAATAGAGGCCACCTGAACGGGCAACCGCTGAACAGCCAGAAAATCCTTTTGTTTCAACAACATCAAGCCATTAATAAAATAAAATTGAATAATGGATACCGAAACCGGATTGACCTCTTCCATTGCGCGGTGGAACAACGCGTGCAATTATGGTCATACCATATTACGGTAAATCCACCGTACTGGTCTGGCAATGAATGCCGTACCCATTGCCCGGAAGGCGAGCCGAATCCAGTGATACCGGCTGGTTTGGTGGCCGGGGAATTGGCTCGAAACTCAAACAATAAAAGGACGAGAACCAGCGATGATTACCAACCTGCATAAACTCCTGACGCGCGGCTGGCTGTTTGCCCTGCTCGCGCTTCCCTTCAGCATCCAGGCACAGCCGACCGGCTTTGCCAGCCTCAATGGCGGCACTACCGGCGGCGCCGGCGGCAATACCGTGACCGTAAACAACGGCACCGCCCTTCAGGACGCCATCGACAACGCCTCCGGTCCGGTAACCATCTACGTCGACGGCACCATCACGCCGGGCAATTCCCCCGACAGCAAGATCAACGTCAAGGACGCCGCCGACGTCTCGATCATCGGCGTCGGCAGCAACGGTCGCTTCGACGGCATCGGTATCAAGGTCTGGCGCGCCAGCAACGTCATCATCCAGAACCTGACCATTCACGAAGTGGACACCGGGGACAAGGACGGCATCAGTATCGAGGGGCCGGCCAACAATATCTGGGTGGACCACAACGAAATCTACGCGTCGCTCGATGTGGACAAGGACTATTACGACGGCCTACTCGACAGCAAGAACGGAGCGGAGTACATCACCATTTCCTACAACTACTTCCACGACAGCTGGAAGGCATCGCTGCACGGCTCCTCCGACAGCGACAGCGGCAACCGCTACATCACCTTCCATCACAACCGCTGGGAAAACATCAACTCCCGCGCGCCGCTGTTCCGCTTCGGTTACGGGCACGTCTACAACAACTACTACAACAACGTGATCAGCACCGGCATCAACTCGCGCATGGGCGCCCTGCTGCGGGTGGAAAACAATGTATTCGAGAATGCGCAGAACCCGCTGGTCTCCTTCTACAGCGACGAGATCGGTTACTGGGATACGCGCGGCAACAGTCTCAGTAACGTCACCTGGGAAGATGGCGATGGCATTGTAGCCGGCGACGGCATGGCCTCCACCACCACTTACGACCCGCCCTACAGCTACGATCTCGACGACACCGGCAACGTCAGGGATCGCGTGATCGCCTGTGCCGGTGTCAACAAGGGGGCGAGCTGCGGCGGCGATGGCGGCGGCTCCGGCGACAATAACGGTACCGTCAGCGGCACCTACCAGATAGTGCCGGTACACAGCGGCAAGGCCGTGGACGTGGCCGGCTGCGGCACCGACGGCGCCACCAATGTGCAGCAGTGGAGCTGGCTCGACAACGACTGCCAGAAATGGAACATCTCCCCGGTGGACGGCATCTGGCACCGCGTGTCCCCGGTCAACGCGCCGGACATGGCCCTGGATGTGGATTCCTTCTCCACCAGTGACGGCGGCAATATCATGCTGTGGGAATACTGGGGTGGCAGCAACCAGCAGTTCCGTTTCCAGAGTGCCGGCAGCGGCAAGTGGCGCATCATCAACCGCAACAGCGAACTGTGCCTGGACGTTGAGGGCATCTCCACCGAGGACGGTGCCAATATTGTCCAGTGGACCTGTATCGCCGGGAACACCAATCAACAGTTTGAGCTGATCCGCCAATAGCTATTTTCCCGCGCCTGTCCCCACTCGCAAGCCGGAGTCCTGTAGCCCGCCGAGGCGGGCTTTTTTGGGCGGGCGCACAAGTCGGGCCGATTAGTTAATATCAGTCCGTTAAGCCGCGATATCGATGCGATTACTCGGTGGTTTTCTCCGCGTATATCGCGTCCACCAGTCCCTCTTTATCGCTGTCCCCCGGCAACTGCCAGAACATGATGCCACCGAGACCATGCATTGCCGCATAACGGGTTTTCAGTGAAGCCGAGCGGCGGTTGTCGAAAGTCGCGTAGCGTTTTTCCCGCTCGTTGTAGGCGTAGGGCGCCTGTGCGCTCTCGTCCCAGAAAAGTTCGTAGCCGCTGTTTTCATCAGCAATTTTCGCCAGCTTGCGGAAAGGGAAACCGGCTATATGCTCGCCGCTCTGGTAGCGACCGTTATCCGCCTTCTCCACCCCTTCCCAGACGCGGGAATAGAAGGCGGCACCGATGACGACTTTCTCCGGCGGCACCCCCTGCGCCAGCAGGTGGCGCACCGCATTGTCAGTGGACTGCTTCTGCGCCGCCGTTGAATACAGCGGGCTGTGATGGCCGGTGACACTGCTGAAACCGTTGACCAGGTCGTAGGACATCAGGTTGACGTTGTTGACCAGCGGCATCACCCGCTGCCAATCGATGGATGTGCGCAGGAATCGGTCGAAACCGCCCGCGGCAAAGCTCAGCAGATACCTTTCGCCGAACGCGCGGCGCAGTTCCCGCACCAGCGCGGTGAAATTGTCGCGGTCTTCCGCACTGTAGGGGTGGCCGGGATGCCCCTCGATGGCCGGATACTCCCAGTCCAGGTCGATACCGTCACCCCCGTATTCCTCCAGCGCCTCCACCACCGACTGCGCAAAGGCGCGACGGTTGCCGGCGTCGGCGAATACCGGTGAGCAGGTCTCGCAACCGCCCCAGCCGCCCAGCGCGAACATCACCTTCAGGTGCGGATACTCTTCCTTCAGCGCCACCAGTCGGCGGTAGGCATCCACCGCCTCGGGGCCGGGAAAGGCCATCTGATTACCTTCCAGATGAACGAAGCTGTAGATCACATGGGTAATCTTGCCGAAATCGTAGCGATCGAGATCCCTTCCATCGCCGGTGTAGTAGGCGATGACTGCCAGCTCCGAGGAACTGATGGCCGAAGCCGGTGAAGCGGGCCCGCCCCCGCTGTCGCCGACCAGTCCACACCCGGCCAGCAACAGCGCCATCGACAATCCCAGTGGATTTCCGCCGCGGCGCAATACGCTGGCAAGTCTTTCTATCACCTGTTTCATTCCACGCTCCATCCGATGAATATCCGGCAATACTATCGACTCGACAAGCTTATTGACAACGCTGTCAACAAAGCGCAGTCAGGCGCTGCCCGGAGTTGGCCCACCGAGATTCTGTCTCCACAGGAAAATCCGGTCACACAATTGAACGAGTCGGTAAATATCCGGGTTATATTTGGACAAGACGGCTGTGGGGGATACCACTAGGATATCCACCAGACGGTGTGTAGCGCTCCCCTACCCGAAATCATCGTGCCGAGACACCAGGTGAGAACATCAATGCCCGACAACAGATCCCCGTCCGAATCCGCCTCCACCCACCGGGTCTTCAACCAGGCGCCGGCACTCACCGGCCACAATCTCTATGCCGGCGACGCCGCGTTGCGCGATGCAGTGCAACACAACGGCGGCCACTGGGCGGAGGACGATCTGCAGCGTTACGGCGAGGTCTGCGGCCGCCCGGAGTGGATCGAGCGCGGTTACGACGCCAACGAGTTCAAGCCGCTGTTCGAACCCCACGACCGCATCGGCAATCGCATCGACCTGGTGCGCTACCACCCGGCCTACCACCAGCTGATGCAGCTGGCCCTGAGCGAGGGTCTGCACAGTTCTCCCTGGACCAATCCAGGCCCCGGCGTGCACGTGGTGCGCGCCGCCAAATACTATATGCACAGCCAGGTGGAGGCCGGGCACGGCTGTCCGGTGACCATGACCTTTGCCTCAGTGCCATCCATCAGGCTGAGCAAAGAGCTCGCCGACGAATGGCTGCCGAAGATCACCGCCCGCGGCTACGATCCCAGCAACCGCCCGCATACGGAAAAATCCCACCTGACCATCGGTATGGGCATGACCGAAAAACAGGGCGGCTCCGATGTGCGCACCAACACCACCACTGCCACGCCGGTGGGCGACGGCACCTTCGAGCTGGTGGGCCACAAGTGGTTTACCTCCGCGCCCATGTGCGATGCCTTCCTGATGCTGGCACAGACCGACGCCGGCCTGTCCTGCTTCCTGGTACCCCGCTGGCGCCCGGACGGCAGCAAGAACCCGATTCGGGTACAGCGCCTGAAAAACAAGGCCGGCAACGTCTCCAACGCGTCTTCCGAAATCGAACTGCGCGGCGCCCTCGGCTGGCTGGTGGGCGAAGAAGGCCGCGGCGTGAATGCGATCATCGAGATGGTGTCCACCACCCGCTTCGACTGCATGATCGGCTCCTCCGGCGGCCAGCGCCAGGCGGTGGTGCAGGCCATCTACCACGCCTCCCAGCGCAGTGCCTTCGGCAAACCCCTGATCGACCAGCCGCTGATGCAGAACGTGCTCGCGGACCTGCAACTGGAAGTGGAGGGCTCCGCGGCCATGACCATGCGCATGGCCCGCGCAATGGATCACCTAGACAGCGAGCACGAGAAAATGCTGATGCGCCTGGGCGCTGCCGTGGGCAAATACTGGATCTGCAAGCGCACCCCGCACCACGCCTACGAGGCCATGGAGTGCCTGGGTGGCAACGGCGTGATCGAGAATTTCATCACCGCGCGCCTCTACCGCGACGCGCCCATCAATGCCATCTGGGAGGGTTCCGGCAATATCCAGGCGCTGGATGTGCTGCGCGCCATCACCAAGACACCGGCGGTGATCAACCACTGGTTCGACGAACTGGCGGACAGCGCCGGCACCGATCCGCTGCTGGACAAAACGGTCGACAGCCTGAAAGACCAGCTCGCGGATATGGACCAGATCGAATACCGCGCCCGCCGCCTGGTGGACCAGATGGCCCTGGCAATGCAGGCACACCTGCTGGTGCAGGGCGGCAACAGCGCCGTGGCCGAGGCCTTTATCGCTTCGCGCCTGGGCGCGCAGGGCGCCCACAACACCGGCTGCCTGCCCACCGGCCTGGATGTGAAAACCCTGATCGAACGGGGCAATCCGCTGGTGGTTTAAGGCGCATTTCCGGAGTTCCGGCCCCCGCTTATCGGCGGGGTGCCGGAGTTTCGCAGGATGGGCAAAGCGCAGGCAGAAAACTGCTCCCTGCGTTTTCGGCATTACCGCCATCCATGGCGGGCTCGTGCCCATCACCCAACGCCCTGATGCGCACGTCGCTACGCTCCTTTGCCCATCCTACAAACTGCAAATCTGCCCCGTCCCACTTCCTCAGAAGGGTTTGAGCACCGCCATAAATACCACCCCGGCGACAAAACACAGCGCCAGCAGGCCGTAAAAAAAACGCCGCCCGCCATCCGCCGCCTTCATGGCCCCCATACCCGCGCCGATATAACCCACCAGCAGTAACAGCTTTACCAACAACCAGTGCGTCTCCAGCGGCGACAGGCGGTAGAGTACCGCCAGCGCCACCCCCGATGCCAGCAACAGCGTATCGATCAGGTGCGGCGCCACCTTGACCCTCAGCCGATGCACAAAGGTCGCGTCCACTTGCCGGGCGCAAAAGCGCAGTGCAAACAAGCCGACCGAGACCACAGCCAGGGCGATATGCAGATGCTTGATCCAGAAAAGGTTCGCCATCATCGCCTCCCGCCCGGCAGCGGTCGGGTGGCCAGCCAGGTGCCGCCGAGGGCGAACAGCAATCCCAGCACCGCCAGTATTCTCCAGTCCGTCCCCAGCCAGAAGAGCGTCAACCAACTGGCCAGCATCAGCAGCACGCCGGTGATCTTGGCGGAGCGCGGAATCGCACCCTCCTCGCGCCAGGCGTACAGCATGGGGCCGAAACGCGGATGTTCGTGTAGCCACAGGGCCAGCCGCGGCGACCCCCGGGTGGCGGCCCAGGCCGACAGCAGCAGGAAGGGTGTGGTGGGCAGCAGCGGCAGAAGGGCCCCGGCCATCGCCAGTCCCAGGGAAACCCAGGCCAGCACCAGCCAGAAAAAGCGTCGTATCCGGCCATGAGTCATAGAGCCCGGCTCTCCCGATATGCGTTCAAATCAACGTATTATTCTGCGAGACTTCATCGACAGGCGCAATTGGGCGCAACGGATAGCCTCCGAGGAACAGCCATGTCCAACAAGAATAAACGGCACCCACTACTGGCCGCCGCCCTAGCCGTCGGTGTCCTGCTGGTGCCATCACTGGTCGCGGCTGAAGAGCCAGCGGACAAGCCCCGGATCCTGGTCTTCTCCAAGACCGAAGGCTGGCGCCACGACTCCATTATCGATGGCAAGCGGGCCATGCTGGAGTTGGGGCAGCGGGAAGGCTTTACGGTGGATATTTCCGAGAACGCCGGACTCTTCCACGGCGCGACACTGGCGGAATACGATACCGTGGTTTTCCTCAATACCACCGGCAGTATTTTCAATGACAGACAGCGCCGGGCCTTCGAGCAGTATATCCGCGCCGGCGGCGGCTTTGTGGGTATTCACTCCGCCGCCGATACCGAACACGGCTGGCCCTGGTACAACAGACTGGTGGGTGCCTACTTTGTCAGCCATCCGCAGCAGCAGGAGGCGGAAAAGGTTGTGGTCGATTTTGACCACCCGTCGACCGGCTTTCTAAAGACGCAACTGGACGGCAACCGCTGGCGGCGTTTCGACGAGTGGTACAACTTCAAATCCCTGAACCCGGATGTCCATGTGTTGATAAATCTGGACGAATCCACCTACGAGGGCGGGGAAAACGGTGAAGATCACCCCATCGCCTGGTATCACGCGTACGACGGCGGCCGCGCCTTCTATACAGGCGGTGGGCACACCGCCGAGAGCTACCGGGATCCGCTGTTTATGCGGCATATTCTGGGCGGGATTCGATATGTGATCGGTGAGCCGGTCAACGCCCCTGAAACGGGGAAATAGTTGCTTCAGAAGGCGTTGTCACTTCAACGTAATCATGCCGGAGAGGAGGCCCCGGCCCGGTCGACACTTTCCGAAGCGCCCTGCTCCACCCGGCCGGCAAACCAGATACTTTCTGCCGGCGCACTGCGGATCCGCTCCGCCGTCTTCCGCGCCAACACGACCAGCGCCAAGGCACCGACTACCGCCGCCAGATCGACCAGATAAGTGGAACCGCCGTGGTTCCAACCCAGTTCGGGCACCAATGCGGAAACGAGGCTCGCCGAGGGAATCGCCAGCGTCGCGGCGGCAGACGCATACAGCAACTCCACTGCCCCCGTCGCCGCGCCGCGGATAAAGGCCCAGGCGGTGGCCAGCAGAAAAACCGCATAGTAGATACCGAAATGCCAACCGGCCGGGTCGCCAACCCATTGCGGCAGGAATTTGGCCGCCGCCACGGTCAGCGAGATACCGGCCACACAACCCAGGGAAACTCCCACTGTCAGGGCGCCGAGCACGCTCGAGGCGCCCGTCTGTTTCACTTCCCGGTGCTCATACCCTTTCCGACGTTTCTTGCGATGGCTTTCGATCCACAACAGGTTGCCAGTGTAAAAAAGTACGGCACCGGCCAAGCCGAGGAAAAAGTAACCCCAGCGCACCGGGCTGCCGCCGAAGTTGCCGAAATGCAGGGCAAAAAAGCTGGTGATGGTGGCGAACCAGCCGCTCTGTTCGCCCGGCATATAGCCGGTCATGGTCAGCTCGCCGCTATAGGGGTCCACCCCGGCAAAACCCACCGTGGATCCACGCATTCCATGGCGAGGATTCACTCCGGCCACCCGCAGCTCCAGCCCGTGGTCCTCCTCATAGTGGTACTGCAGATAGGCGGGACGGAACTCGGGTGACTGCTCTTTGAGCCTGTCAACGATCGCCACTGGCGACAGCGTGTCACCGGTATGCCCCATCTCGGCATGCGTCTCCGCAGGTGGCCGTTCGCCGCTGGCGAGCGCAGCGCTCTGCGCATCGTAGAACTGGTGGTGAAAGGCAAACACCACCGCGGTCAGCGACATGACGATATGAAATGGCAGGCTGAACAACCCCAGCGCATTGTGAAAATCCAGCCACAGCCGTTTCAGGTTTTTGCCGATTCGGAGAATAAACAGATCCTTCACCAGGGTCGGCAGAAGTACGATGACTCCGGAAACCAGCGCAATAAAATACAACAATGATACCGTGCCCATAATCGGGTCGGAAATCTCGTGCTCGAAGGGCAACCCCACCTGCCGGTGCAGGTCGTCCACCAGTTGCGCCACGGCAGAGGGGCTTTCGCTGGTCACCTGCAGGGAGCCGTCCGCGGCCAGGTTGGCAAAATAGTGTGCGCCGCCACCGCGCGGGCCGGTATGCCAGCTCATACGCGCCGGTCTCTCCGGGCTGGTCTGCAGTGTGATCTCGTAGCGATTCTCGGCTTGCGGATATTTCGCCAATACCTTTTCCACCAGTTCGGGCGTTTTCTCCAGTGGCGTGGGCTGCTCGAACTGCGGCGGCGGCGACGCCCAGCGCTGCAACGGCGTCTCGAACATGGTGATGGCACCGGCGTAGAAGGCGATAAACAGGGCCAGCCCGCAGACGATCCCCACCCAACTGTGGATATCGCGGTACATACGGATAATATCGCTGCGAATTTTCATGGTTACCGCCTAAGCCATCAGCGGGCCGCTGGCGTAGAGCAGCCCCCATAAAACAATACTGGCCCCGCCCAACCACAGCCAGGCGCGGGCACCGGTTTGAAAGAGAAAACAGAAACTCAGGATGCAGGCCCACAGCGGTGCCATCAGCCACATGGTGAACTGCGCCTGGGGCGAAAAGAAGCCGACTTCACCGGGGCCGAAACGGGCGAAGACACCGCACAGGGCCAACGACAGTAGAAAACCCGGGATAGCGCCGGCACTGGCCTTGCCGAACCAGTTGCGGCTGGTCAGTTTCCGCGTACTCATCGCGCACTCCCCTTCACAATCCGCCGGTTATTGTTTGCCTGGCGGCGGTGCCGCCAGTAGGCAATCGCCATCGGCAGCAGCGTCCAGATGAGCATGGCACCGGTCACTACAATAAATACGGCCGCCGCCGCACCCGAGTACTGCAGTTGCAGAGACAGTGCAGCGACCAGCGCGACACTGCCGCCAATCGCCAGGGGGCGACGCGGGAACGGGCGCGACAGCAGCCGCTGGTTGGGGCTGGCGAGATACAACGCCAGCGAGCCGAGCGCTATCAGAAAACCGGCGGAAAAAAGCAGAAAAGCAGTCACCGAGATTATCTCCACCTCACCACTGGTATTGCAGCCGCGCCGTCACCACACGCCCCTGGCCGTAGAAGCAGGACTGGGTGGTAGAGCAGGTCACCACATAGCGTTCGTTGGAGAGGTTGCGCGCGTTCAGGGACAGGGATACGCCGTCGAGCCCCGGGCGGGAAACGCCCAGCTCGTAACGCATCAGCAGGTCGTACAGGGTGTAGTCGCCAATCTCCAGGGTGTTGTTGGTATCGCCGTAGCTCTCGCCGGTGTAGCGCACACCGGCGCCAAAACCCAGCCCGGCCAGGCCCCCCTGCTCGATGCGGTGATCGACAAACAGCGACGCCAGCACTTCCGGCACCTGCGGTAGCGCATTGCCGACAATCGCATCGGCAGAACGGGTCACCTCGCCATCCAGGCGCGAGGCGGAAGCGATCAGGGTGGTGCCGTTCGCCAGGGACGCCCTGCCCTCGAATTCCATACCCTGCACCCGGGCCTCGCCGGTCTGTACCCGACAGACACGGCGACCACAGAGGGCGCCGTCGGGATCGGCGATAGAGACATTTTCCTGGGTAATATCGAAGGCACCCACACTCAGGTAGACATTGCGCCCGCTCTGATAGCGGAGGCCCGCCTCGACCTGCTCGCCGGTGGTCGGGTCAAACAGGACACCGCCCAGGGTCTGCGACGGATCCACCAGCTGCGGCAGAAAGGATTGCGAATAGCTCGCATAGGGAGCCAGCCCGTTGTCGTACAGGTAGACGGCACCGGCCTGCCAGGTCATTTCATCCGCTTCGGTGGAGAACCCCGTGCCGCTCTGCAGGTCGGTGCTCCGGTCCTCGGCAGCGTCGTAGCGGCCGCCCACGGAGACACGCAGCTGGCCGGCACTGATCTGGTCCTGCAGATACAGGCCCGTCTGCTCGCTTTCGGCGGCACCGTAGATCTGTGGCGCCAGGTTGTCGGCGTAGTCTGCGGCGCCGCGCGGTTTCGGGTCGAAGATATTCCACAGCGGGTCCACCTGGCCGCGGGGCAGGTCCGGCAGCATCACCACATCGCGGTAGTGCTCCCAATCGGTGTGGAAGTAGTCGAGGCCGCCGAGCAATGTGTGGCTCAGGGCACCGGTATCGAAGCGGGCCTCCAGTTGGGTATCGATGGCATAGCCGTCGCTCTCGCCATCGCCCTGCACCGCGCGGCGGCCGATGGTCTGGCCATCGATACACTCCGGACCAAAAGGCGAAGCGGCGCAGTCGGCGACGGTGTCGCCGGACAGCACGGTAACGCGATACAGGGTGTCGATATGGGTGAAGCGCGCGTTGTTGCGCAGCGTCAGATTGGGATTGATCTCGTGCTCGAAGAAGGAGCCCACCAGCAACTGGTCGCGATCGAAGGTATTCCACTGCGGCTCGCCGATATTGGCGTCGTTGTCGATACGATCGCCGTTGGAGGATTCCAGGCTGCCGGCAGCGGGCAAAAACTGGAAAGTGGCGCCGCCCTCGTCGCGCTGGTACTGGGCCAGGAAGGTCCAGCTGGTGTTTTCACTGGGGCGCCAGGTCACACTGGGCGAAAGGTAGTAGCGGCTGTTGTCCACCTCATCCACCTGGGTGCCGCCGTCCTCGGCCACGCTGACAATACGCCCCTGCAAAGTGCCATCGGCGTTCAGCGCACTGCCGAAATCGGCGGCGATGCGGCCGGACACATTGCCCAGGTCGGTATAGCCCTGGCCCTGTACCTGCAATGCGTTCTGCGTATCGGCGCCGGCGCGTTTGGTGACCATATTGACCATGCCGCCCGGGGCCACCTGGCCGTAGAGCACACTGGACGGCCCTTTCAGTACCTCGACCTGCCGCAGCCCGAAGGTGTCGAAACCGAAGCGGGTCCACTGGCCGCCGGCGGGCAGTCGCAGGCCATCGACGAAGTTGTTATTGGAAGAGAAGCCGCCGGCGCCGAATCCGCGCACGGCAATCTCGTCGGTGCGGCTGTCGATCCCCGAGGGCTCCGGCTGTACGCCGGCGGAGTAGGACAGCGCATCGGCAATGGTCGACGCCGCGCGCAGATCGATCTCCTCGCGGTTTATTACCGAAATGGTCTGCGGCGATTCCATGATCGGCAGCCCTGTCTTGGTGGACGACGAGGCAGTAGACAGGCCGGTGGCGGTGACCACTACCTGCTCCAGGTTGTCGCTGTCTGTCTGCCGGGCGTTGGCCTGGGAGGCGGTGAGCAACAACAAAGAGGCGGCCGCAAAAAAACTCGCATTCGCGGAAGGGCGCAATGTCATGGAAACTCCGGATGATGATCGTGGAAGCCGGGAAACAGCAAACTACCAGCACGTTCGCAGCGCAAAAATGCATTTGCTAGTAGTTATCATTTGTATTTGAATTAAGATCGGAACTATAAGAAGATCTCCATCGATTGGCAATCGCCAAACCTTTGCGCAACGATCAAATTTCTTTACCCGGCAGCAGAATTCGCCGATTGATACCCCTGCTGTCACGCCTGCCGCCATGGACGATCAGAAAACAGACAACACTGTGCCGACCAATCCTCCGCCAGAGTGGGTGCCCCGGAAGCACGATCCCGGCTGCGGTGATGGGGATTCCCTCTTCGACCGACTCGACCGCACTCGCCTGCAGCGCGCCAGGACCTTCATCGAGGCACAGGCGGGCGCACCACTCAGTGTTGACATCATTGCGCGGGAGGCCGGTATCAGCGCCAGCGGCTTGCAGCGACTCTTCCGCCGCACGGAGGGAGTGAGCGTCTTCGGCTATCTGCGCCGGGTGCGGCTGGAGCGGGCACTGGCGGCACTGCAGGGGGATGGCGTCACGGTACAGCGGGCCGGCGAGATGGCCGGCTACAGGAATCCGGCCAACTTTGCCACGGCGTTTAAAAGGCAGTTCGGTGTGACGCCGCGGGAGGCCAGAGAAATCTGTCTTTCTGCCGGGGATGCTCTTCCCGTGTAGGAAAGCTATCTGGCCCGGCAACCCACCGGATTCCGCTGCGCTCCACCCGGGCTACCCGGGCACACTAGGAGGAATAACTGAAATAGAACTGCTCCGCCGTGCGCCCGCTGTGATTGGCGCGCAGCATGGCGAACTGTTTTGCCGCCCGGTGCAGTTCCTCGCGATCGCCTTTGTAGTCCGGGAAATAGCTGTCGACGATTTCCAGGTAGGTTTTCCAGTCTGCCGGGTAGAAGCTGAGCCAGAGGCCGAAGCGGTCGGCCAGTGACAGCGTCTCCTCGACGCTGTCACCGTGGTGCAGCTCATTGCCCACCACGCGGGTCTGGTCGTTATCCCGCGCATCTTCCGGCAGCAGGTGGCGGCGATTCGAGGTGGCGTAAAGCAGGATATTGTCCGGCGGCAGTTCCAGCGACCCGGCGAGTATCGTCTTCAGGTGCTTGTAGCGCAGGTCCCGCTGCTCGAAGGAGAGATCGTCGCAGAAGAGAATAAAGCGGTAGGGCCTGGCGGATTCCGTATCCAGCAGGTCGACGATTTCCGGCAGGTCATCGAGATCCGCCACATCCACCTCCACACAACGCAATCCACCATCGGCGAACTCGTTCAGCAGCGCCTTGATCAGGCTGGACTTGCCCGTGCCGCGCGCGCCCCACAGCAGCGCGTGGTTGGCCGGCTCGCCGCGCAGGAATTTTTGCGTATTCTCCACCAACTGCTGCTTCTGGTGCTCGATACCCAGCAACTGGTCCGGGCGAACCGGATCAAGGCGCGTGACCGGTTTCAGGTGTTGGTGTCTGGCGCGCCAGACGGCGGCGGAAGTACTTTCCCAGTGCAGGCTTCGCATGGATCCGCAAACCTTTCGTCAGCGTTCTTGTACGAGCGACCGTCGCGTTGGCCGCAGTCGATGACCGAGAATACCAGAAGATCGCGGTCGGCGACTGCGCCAGTCCTTCCCTTACAGAAGCCTGCTCGACAAAGGCCTGCTGCAGGCCTTCGAATCAGCGCTCTCTCACGGAGATTTTCGCGATGGCGGCCGCGCTGTCCCGGAGCGCGGCCTGGCTCTGTGTCCAGGCGTCCTGCTCAATGGAGAATGTGCGCCTCAGCCAGGCCAGTATCAAACGCCGGGTCGCCTCCAGTGCCTCGGGGTCCTCTGCCTCGGTCTCCTTCGCGTCCAGCCCCGCGATGCCGCCCAGCCCATGGCCCACGCCACTGATGGTCAGCAGGGCATCGGCCCCGGGCGCGTCGTGGAAGGCATCCGCGTGCCACTCGGGGCCGCGCGGCGTAAAATGCGGGTTATCCTCGGCGCCGCAGACCACCAGGGTCGGCAATTCGATGCCGCTGAAATCCACGTCGAAGAAGGGGAAGCGCCGAGCATGGTCGGGCGTCAGGTCGGCGCCGCCACGTCCCGGGGCCGCCAGCAGGATGCCAGCACGGATGCGCGGATCGGAGAAATCCTCCCCCTGCAAACGCCCGCCAAGCAGCAGACTGCAGGTGTGGCCGCCGAAGGAGTGGCCCGCCACGGCGATCCGGTCGTGGTCCAGCCGCCCTGCGATGGCGGGCGCCTGCCGCTCGATCTCGGCCAGCTGGTCGAGGATGGCACGCATCTCGACCACGCGCTCGCGCCAGTAGAAGGGGCCTTCGGGTCGGTCGGGGTCCAGCCCGCCGACCCGTGAACTGGCGTGCGTCGGTTGAATGACGGCGATGCCCCGTTCGGCCCAGAACTGGGCGAGCGGGGCATAGCCGTCCTTCGAGGGAATGTAGTTCGACGGGCCAAAGCCGTGCGACAGGATCACGATCGGCAGGGCGTCCCCGCTGGCCGGCGCGGTCAGGCGCAGCTCCAGCGGTTGGCGGCCCGGCATGTTCAGGCGGATGGGCGTGTAGGCCACGGTCGGGGCGGGGTCCGGCGTCGGCAGGACGCGGGACAGCTTGATCAGTCGGTTCATCTATCAGCCTCTTTGTAAGATGCAGGCGCGGTCGCTCCGCCGCGCCCCTTGGGTCAGGCGGCGGGGTCAGGCGGCGGAGAGGCCTGCTTCGCGGAACCAGGTTTCGGCGTCGGCACCGGCGGGCAGCTTCATCGGGGCGCTCTCATCGGTGACGGCGCGCCAGACGGCCAGCGCGACATCGCGGGCCTGGGTCTTCTCGGTGGCGGACTGGAGGCTCTGGAAATAGGCCTGCACGAAGTGGCCATAGGCTTCAGGCACTTCCACGCCCATTCGAGCCACGGCATTGCGTCCGAAGGACGTCTCCGGTGCGCTGCCGGGCAGCACGAGCCGGGTACGCACGCCGAATTCCGCGGCCTCCAGCGCGAAGCTCTCGGTGAAAGCATTGACCGCCGCCTTGCTGGCGCTGTAGACCGACAGGGCGGGCAGCGGGCGCAGGGTCACGCTGGAGCTGATGTTGACGATCACGCCGCGTCTGCGGTTGCGCATTCCCGGCATCACGGCCCGGGTCATGGCCAGGGTCCCCAGCACGTTGGTCTCGAAGAGTTCGCGGGCGCGGGCCATCTCGGCACCTTCCAGCACGTTGAGCATGCCGACGCCGGCGTTATTCACCAGGGCGTCGAGCGGGCCCGCTTCGGCAATGGCAGCGGCGATGCTGTCCGTGTCGGTGACGTCGAGGGGCAGCAGGCGCAGCTTGTCCGATACGGGCAGGCCCTCGGGGGAAGGATTGCGCATCGTGGCGACGACCTCCCATCCCCGGTCGAGGAAGTGCGCGACGATGGCCTGTCCGAAGCCCGAAGAGGTACCGGTGACAAGTATACGGGGCATAGCGGGTCTCCTTTGTTGATGAGCAGGCGAGTTTAGACAGCGACATCCGTTCATGCTATGTATGAAAGTCCACAATAAATCATCAATAGTCCAGAATATGCCCGATGGTATCGAAGACCCCCTGTCCAGCGTCGTCACCCTGCTCAAACCGGCGGTGTCCATCTCGAAGCTGGTCGAGGCGGGAGGCCGGTGGCAGGTCGAGCGGCATGACATGGCCAGCCCCTTCTATTGCGCGCTGGTCGAGGGGGGCTGCCGGGTCGAGGTGAGCGGTCGCAAGCCGGTCACGCTGACGGCCGGAGACTTCGTCCTGATCCCCGACCTGCATGACTTCAGCATGACCAGCGAGGTGCCGCCGGAACCCGGGGGGCCGGGCCAGCCGCTCGATATCGGACCCGGGCGGGTTCGCCTCGGCCCGGCGGACGCCCCTGTGCAGATGCGCGCCCTGGTCGGGCATTGCCGCTTCGAGACGCCCGCCAGAGACTTGCTGGTGTCACTGCTGCCCGAGATGATCCATGTCTCCGGGCACGATCGCCTGATGGCCCTGGTGCCGGCGATCCACGAGGAGACCCGCGCCGACCGTCCGGGGCGTGAGCTGATCCTCGAGCGGCTGCTGGAGGTGCTGCTGATCGAGGCGCTGCGCTCGGGGCCCGCCGTGAAGATGCCGCCGGGGCTGCTGCGCGGGCTGACCGATCCGAAGCTGGCCGCCGCCTTGCAGCGCATCCACGCGGATGCCGGTGGCGAGATTTCCGTTTCCGGGCTGGCGAAGGAGGCGGGCATGTCCCGCTCCGGGTTCTTCGAGAAGTTCCGCAGGGAAATCGGACGCGCGCCGATGGAGTACGTGATGGACTGGCGCATGGCAATCGCCAAAACCCTGCTGCAGCAGGGCAGACTGACCAACACGGAGATCGCCCTGCGGGTCGGTTACGGATCCGCCAGCGCCTTCGGGATGGCATTTGTCCGGCACGAGGGCCTTTCTCTCGGCGCGTTTGCAGGCAAGGGAGGACGTTAGGGAGAGAGCTTCAAAGGGGGGACTTATGGTGATCTAGTGTGCCGTACGGGAAGTTCGCAAACAGTTCGCTGCGCCAAAGCGCCCAGCTCTGCGTTGAGAAAGCTTGAAATAACGCTGCTATTCCAGCGCTTTCTCGCCTTGATCTGAGCGCTTTGGCTGTGCTCCTTTGTTCGCGAACTTCCCGCACGGCACACTAGGAGTTTTGCAAGATAGTCGGCGTAACGGTTCATCCAATACGCGGAGTTACTTGTATTTCAACGGCTCACATCGGCTTGTGGCTGATGGCGGCACGCCCCTGTGCCGC
Source organism: Microbulbifer halophilus (assembly GCF_026183675.1). Classification (GTDB taxonomy): domain Bacteria; phylum Pseudomonadota; class Gammaproteobacteria; order Pseudomonadales; family Cellvibrionaceae; genus Microbulbifer; species Microbulbifer halophilus. The sequence continues at coordinate 8,613 of NZ_JAPIVK010000004.1, read as the reverse complement.
TATTATTAATACGTGCATAAGTAGCCCGACATGAAATTTCAGACACGCTGTGAATACATCCGTGTACGCTCGTAATCGGCATCCATGCCTCATACGGTCCGAAATTCCATGTCGGGCTACTTATGCACTCCTTAGTAACCCGGCAATATTTTTATTGCCGGGTCAATCTTTCACCCCAGACTTCTTTCCCTGCTTCTTCCTGACCACCTCCTTGACCACCCGCAACATCGGCTCGTCGGAGCGGAAAATCAGGCCGTGAATTTCCGTGGCGTTCTGCCCCTGCAGCAACTGCTGCAGGAACTGGACGATCTGTGCAGAGATTTCCTGCCCCGGCACCAGCACCGGGATACCCGGCGGATAGGGCACGATTTCGTCGGCGCTGGTGCGACCGATCAGCTGTTTCTCCGCCAGTGCGCCGTTGTCCATCAGCGGCAGCTCCTCGGTATCGGCAAAATAGGCATCCGCCGGCAGGCAGGTGAAGCGGGTGAATTCCGGCAGGCGCCGCGGCGTACCCACGTGCGGGCGCTTGCGGGCGCTGCGCGCCAGTTGCTTGAGGGCGTGGATCAGGCGCAGCAGTTTACTCTCGGTGCTGCCCAGGGTCACCAGTACGGTCACGGTATTGTAGGTGGTCTTCTCCACCTGGATACCGTACTGGTCGAACAGCTTGATCTGCATCTCCTTGCCGGAGTAACCGCTGGCGGAAATGTCGATGGTGACCTTGGTCGGGTCCAGGCGGATATTGTCGTCCGCCAGCGGTGCCGGAATCAGGTCCTCGCGGGTCAGGGCGCGGAAGACACCGGTATCGTCCACCGCCTTGCGCAGTGTTTCCACCATCTGCAGGCACTGCTTCAGGCGGCCGTACCCCTCCATCGCCATCTGTTTGCGCGCCACATCCAGGCTCGCGATCATCGCGTACTGGGGGCTGGTAGAGGCGTGCATGTTGAGGTTCTCGCGGAAGCGGAACTCGTCGAAGTCCGGATCCTGTACATGGATCATGCTGGCCTGGGAAAAGGCGGACAGCATCTTGTGGGTACTCTGGGTCACATAGTCGGCGCCGCACTCCAGCGCCGTGGGGCGCAGCTCGGAGTGGAAGTGGCCGTGGGCATACCAGGCCTCGTCCACCAGCACCTTGACGCCGCGCTCGTGAGCGTACTCGATGATCGGCTCCAGGTCGTAGCGCAGGCCGTCGTAGGTGCAGGAGGTGATCACCAGCAGACTCGCATCGCCGTGCGCGTCCAGGGCCTGCTCGATATCGGCGCGCTGTACCGGCCCGTAGATACCGAACTCCGGGTGCAGGGTGGACTTCAGGTAGACCGGCTCGCAGCGGTTCATGACGATGGCGTGGTGGACCGACTTGTGGCAGGCCTGGTCGACGATGATCTTGCCGCCGCCGCCGAGAATCTGCTGGATCACCACCTTGTTGGCGGTGGAGGTGCCATTGGTGAGGAAGAAGGTGTGCTCGGCGCCGAAGGCCTGCGCCGCCAGGTCCTGGGCCTCCTGGATCACCGAGTGGGGTTCCAGCAGGCTGTCGAGCACCTGTACGGAAACGGACAGGTCCGTGTTGAAGATATGCTCGCCCATAAAGCGGTAGAAGTCCCCCACCCAGGGGCTGTTGCGCAGGCTGTCGCCGCCGGAGTGGCCCGGGGTATGCCAGGCGTCGCGCGCAGAGAAGACATACTCCTTCAGGGTATCGGCAAACGGTGTGGAGGCGCGGCGGGCGATAAACGCCTGCACCAGGCGGAACATCTGGTTGAAGTTGCCCTCGCGGCGGTCGAACAGTTCGTCGAAGCGCTGGCGCACCGACACCGATACGACACCGCCCTCCCCGCCGAAGACACTCTGCGCCATCAGGAAGACGTTGAGCTGGGCGCGCAGCCCGTGCAGCCTGTCCACCAGCGCTTCCGCCGCGGCCAGCCCGCCGGCCTCGGTACCGGCATCGACGATCAGCGCCTGCAGTTTGTCCTCCTCGCGGACCAGGCGCTCCGCGGCGCCGGCATCCACCGCCTCGAAGCGCAGGCCGAAGGGATTCTCGTGCTGCGCCGCGGTGATATTGAGCGCGTTGACCCAGTCGCTCGCCAACTGGCGGTCGGCGCTGATCAGCGCCACGCGGCATTCCAGCGGCTGGACCGTATCGCCCAGGTTGCCCAGTTCAGGCATTTTCAGATCCACACCCATAGTTCTCTTCCATCAGCATAGCCCGGACAGCTTGCCGGGGGCTTCTGTCTCTTCCAGTTAACTGTTTGATTTTCTTTGTTTTTTGATTTCCATCCGGCCGCGACCGGTACGCGCCCCGCAGGCCGCAGGAAAGATACTAAAGGAGCAGTGAAGGGAATTCCTCGGGCCAAAACGATTTGGCGCAATTCCCCAAAACACGGCATTCTGGCGAGATCTGATGCCGCGATAGTGAAAATATTTAGAATTTTGCGCTCTTTACCCGCCCGTCGAAATCGAGGCAGTCCTGCACCCGCCGGCGCTGCACCGGCGAAAGTTCAGCCAGCGGGAAATAGGCCATTTCCGAGTGTTCGCCGGAGAGAGTGATGACACCGGAATCGTCGAAATGGGCGCGGAAGATAAACACGTGGGAGCCGTAGACCCGGTGGTAGTAGACACCGCTCAGGTAATCGATACGCACAGCGCGACCCAGCTCCTCGCTGCACTCCCGCAGCAGCGCCTCGTGTATCGTCTCCCCCGGATCCAGCGCACCGCCGGGCAGGCCCCAGTTGCGGTCGGCGTAGGTAGCGCGCAGTTGCAGCACCTCACCGAGTTCGTTGGTGAGCACGGCGTGGGCACTGAGGCGGTAGGTGTCTTCGAAGCTCATCGGTGTCGGGTCTTACTCGGGACTCCCATAGGGTGCGCCGTGCGTACCCTGCGACTCAAACATGAATGCGGATCGACCGATCCAGGTTCCACATTAACCTAAAACCCCTGCGCCAACTCAAATCCGACCCCCAGCGTCTGCACCGATTCATCGTAGTCGATCAGGCTCTCGCCGTAGCCGTTGAAATACTTCACGTAGCCGCGCACCCGGTTGCCGATGGGGAAGCTCCAGCGCAGCTCCACGGCGCCGCGGTTTTTCGACTGCAGGTTGTTGCGCAACAGCATGGTGAAGTTGTGTCCACCGCCGCGGTAGCCGCCGGTCAGTTCGAAATGGCCCAGGTAGTCGTCGATATCCGGGTTGTCGTCGTCCTCCCTGTCTTCGGGAATCCGGTACCAGGGTTTCAGGCTGAAGAAGTATTGATCCCGCTCGAAGATGAAATTGGCGTAGATACGATTCCAGCTGCGCGACAGCGGCTCGCTGCGACCGTTGGACTGGTGGTTGAAAGCCAACTGGTTGGCCACATTCTGGAAGCCGAACAGGCCCCAGTCGTTGAGCCAGGTCATGATCAGCTCCGGCTCGTGGTTGGTCTCGCGAAACGGCGCGGAATCCTCGGAATTGTAGGCCTGCCAGAAGCTGCGGTTGGTGTAGGCGAGACTCATGAACGAGGCCTGGCCGAGAAAGCCCCGCCAGACAGGCACCTGTACCGAGAGCTGGAACTGAACCTCCAGCCTGTCGAGATCAATCGGCCCGCCCTCGACCTCCACACCTTCCAGTCCCGCCTTGTTCGGCGACGGGTTGTAGACCAGCGGCAAAAGGTAATTGACCTTGTGGGATGCCAGCGTAAAGGGATTGTTGGCGGACTCCCGGATCGCCTGGGCGGCGAAACTCACCCGGGGCTCGTCCGGCGATGCCTCCCGCGGTTCCCCGGGCGCCGTAGCAAATACCGGTCGAGCTTCCTGGTCCTCGGGTGCGCTGCGTACCTGATCGGCACAGTATCGGCGCATATCCTCCAGGGTGATGCTGGCCGGGGCAACCAGCAGCTGTTCGCGCAGGCAGACTTCCTGGCGCTGCTTGGGTGTCAGTTCCCCGGCTTCTGCCTGGCCGGCGGTTTCCCCGGGAATTTCCATCTCTGCACCGGCCTGCGGGTTCGACAGGGCATAGGGGGAAAAGCTGTAAAAAACCAGACAAACCGTCATACAACAGGGTAATTCGCGACGCAGCAACGGCTCCTCCCACATGGCTCCATGTCGATTTGTCGCAAGCTTACACCGAAAAACGGCTGGTTTCCCCACCATACGGAAAGATGGCGCCGATCGCATTTCACTTAGAGTCCCCGGGCCAGCTCCACGCCGATGCCCACCGACTGAATCGATTGGTCGTAATTGATCAGGCTCTCACCGTAACCGTTGAAATAGCGCAGGTATCCACTGATGTTTCTGCCCAGCGGAAACGTGAAGCGCAGTTCGACGGCACCCCGATTGTCGGATCTCAGATTGTTGCGCACCATGACCGAGGTACTGAAGAAATCGCCGCGATAACCCGCATCGAACTCAAAGTTGCCCAGATAGCGCTCTATATGGGGGTTGTCATCGGAGGCCCGATCCTCGGGAATCCGGTACCAGGGCTTGAGGCTGAAAAAATAGTCATCGCGTTCGAAGATGAAGCGGCCGTATACCCGGTTCCAGCCGCGCGACAGTGCTCCGCCCTCCCCGTTTGACTGGTGGCTCAGCCCCACCTGGCTGGCCACGCAGTCGAACCCCCAGAGCCTCCAGTCACTCAGCCAGGTAACCAGCAGCTCCGGTTCGTGGTTCGATTCCCTGATGGGGGCGCTGCCGCTATAGGCCTGCCAGTAACTGCGGTTGGTGTAGGCGAGGCTCACGAATGAGTTCTCCCCGACCGCCCCGCTCCACAGTGGCACCTGCACGGAGAACTGGAACTCGACTTCCCTATCGTCAAATTCGCCGTTCGGGGACTCGGTTTCGTCGAGATTGTCGAGGCGGAACACGGCCGGCAATACATAGTTTCTTTTGTGGGGAATCAGCGACAGGCGGTCGCTGACCACATCGCGCACCCATTCCGCCCTGTCGCTGAAAGCGATATCGACGCTTTCCCGACCGGCGCCGCCGTAGGATGTTTCCGATTCGAATGCGTCCACCATCAGCGCACCCGCCCCGTGGCCGGGAAGAGAAAGCAGACCGGGTGTAGCGGCAGTGGACGGGGCACTGCCGAGCATCGTGAAAAATAACAGGAACAGAGGAAAAGCGAACGCTACAGACCGTTCAACATCAACGCGGGGCACGGGCTTTTACTCCCTGTCTAAAGCCAGTTACCCAAACAGCTTAGAAGTTAGAACAGCTTGCGCAATTGCGACGACCATTCCAGGTCGCGCAATCGCACCTGCCACAGGCGACCGGTGCTGGAGGGCCAGTCGTAGCCCACCAGCAGACCGCGGCCGTCCACATAGCAGTGCACATCCCGCTCGGCCTCGTCGCCCTGGTAGACATAGCCGGTGATATCGGCGCCGAGTTCCAGGGCACCCTGGGTAGCGGCGTCGCCGGCCATGGGTCGGGCACTGCGATGACTGATACGCGGGGCCAGCAGCTTGCCGCGCTGGGAGGGGTCGACGATATCCGGCATGACCACCTCCAGCCCCTCGCGGAACTGTTCCAGTTTCAGCAGCAGCGGACCCATGAAGATCCGCATTAGCGGAAACAGCAGCCGCCCGCGCCCCTCCACCCGCGCCTGTTGCGGGCCGTTGGGGCCGGTCCAGTCTGCGGCGATCCCGTCGCCCAGGCGCGGCGCCTCGCCCTCGGCGCTCTGCAGGCAGTACTGCGCCTCCACCTCGTCGACCTCATCTCGCCAGCGGACGTGGCACTCGCTCACCAGGCCGTCGCTCAGGCGCGCGCGCACCTCCATGCCGTACCCCTGCTCGCCCACCAGGCGCTGGCTGATCAGGATGCGCTGGCCATCGCTGTCTTTGCCGAACTGCCAGCTGTCCTGCACCGGCATCTCGCGGCCATCGCAGCTGTAGTGATAACGCCCCTGTGCAAAGGTAGAACTCAATCGCATTGCTCACTTCCTCCCTGTTCCGCGGCGCACCAAACTGACGCAATTTTTTGGGGCGCGCACTGAACTCACTGCTGCAGGAAGTATTGCACAGGCGGGCGCTTCGCGCCGGGAAACGGGGCATTTGGTGGCTGGTATACGGAAATATCCCACCACCGACCACGGGTGGGAGCCTGCGATTCCGATGACCAATCAATTCGGGCAATTGTCCGGGCAGGTGCCGGATGGACAGCCTACCGAGAGATCGCAGCCAGAGCCGGATAGTCCCGTCACTGCTCACTGAACACCGCCCCCTGTCGCTCCCAGGACACCAGTTGCCCGCTGTCCAGCTTGTACACCCGGTCCGCCAGATGGAAATAACGATCGTCGTGGGTAATAGCGATGACCGTTTTTCCAGCCGCTTTCAGTTCCGGCAACAGTTCGCGATAGAACACCTCGCGAAATACCGGGTCCTGGTCCGCCGCCCACTCGTCCAGCAGCAGCACCGGGCGATCCTCCATATACAGCAGCAGCAGCGCCAACCGCTTGCGCTGTCCCTGGGACAGGGCCGTGGTGGACAGGCGCCCTTCCCGCACACTCACCTTGTCCTCCAGTCCCAGGCGCGCCAGGTAGTACTCCACCCGCGCATCCACACCGCCATCGTTCCCGCGCTCGTCCAGCACGTCCGCGAACAGGTAGAAGTCGGGGAAGACAGTCGCGAAATAGGCGCGGTGGCGCGGCGCGGCGGCCGCGTCCAGGGGCCTACCGTTGAGGGTCACGACGCCCTCGCCGGGCAGGTAGAGGCCGGTGAGCAGCTTGCCGAGCGTGGACTTGCCGCTGCCGTTGCCGCCCACAACGAAGATCAACTCGCCGCGACGGATGTGCAGGTCCAGCGGCCCCAGCTGGAAGCCCGGCTCGCCGCCCCCGCCCGGGTAGCGGTAGCCGGCCCCCCGCAGAACCAGTTCGCGGAAGGGCGGCAGCGGCTCGCCGCCGTCCGCTTCGGTGAAGTCCTCCGCCCGCCCCAGCGCCAGCCGGTCGATGGCTCCCAGGGCGACATTGCCGCGCATCACCGCGGGCACCGCGTCGAGGATGGTGGCGATGGGCGTGCGCAGGAACATGATCGCCAGCACATAACCCACCAGCACCTCCCGGGTCACCAGCTCCCAGGCGGTGCCGGCGAAGAACACCGCTCCCAGCAGTAGGAATACCAGCGCCGTGGTCCAGTTGAGATTTACCGCCCAGAGCGCCTCGGCCCGGGTGGCGGCGCGCATCGACTCCGCCGCCGCCGGCTGCAGCCGGTTCAGGTACAGATGGCGCCGCCGCGGCCGGCTCAATCCCAGTTCGTTGCGCCCTTCAACCGCCGCCTCGAACTGTTCGAACAGTGTGTCGTCCAGTTGCCGCACCCGCCGCATCAGGCGCTTGACCCGGCCCCCGAGCAGGATATCGCCCCAGACCCCGAGGGCGATCACCGCCAGGGTGACCAGGAAAAGGGCCCAGTCCAGCCACGCCAGGTAGACCATGCCCGCAATCAGCAGCAGGCCGTTGTAAACGGCGATCGGCAGCTGCTTGAAGGCCGAGGCGACCGCGGTGATATCCCGGGTCAGGGCGTTGTAGAGCAGCGGCGCACCCAGGGATTCGAGCCGCTCCAGCGAGGTGCCCAGCACCCGCGCCACCAGTTGCAGGCGCAGCCGGCACACCAGCCCCTGGCCCAGGCGCACCAGCAGCACCTGGGCGCAGACGCCACTGGCGAACACCAGCGCCACCAGCCCCCCAAACAGCCCCAGCGCCGCGGCCGTGTCGCCCAATCCGCTCTCCAGCGCGCGGTTGACCCAGGCGACCAGCCCGATACCCGCCGCCGCGCTCAGGGCGCTGGCCAGCACCGCGAGCAATATCTGCCAGCGCACCGGGCGCAGTAATGTCGTTATCGTTTGCATATTCCCAATCCGTTTGCCGGCATCCGGCCCTATTTACTGGTCACTGACCCTCTACCTCTGACAACTGCCCCAACAGCTGCCGGTGCAGCTCCGCCGAGGCCGGGATGGAGAAGTGATCCGCTTCCAGGGTCCCGCCCCACACCGGTCGGCTGCTGTAGGGCTGCCAGGCCTCCGGGTCGCAGGGCCCGCCGCGGCAGTTCCACACCCACAGGGGGACATCCACCCGCGGCAGCGGCGCGGCATACATCAGTTTCTTGAAGGCCCAGCGGGCCGCGACCCGCTCGCGGATCCAGTCCGCGGGCACGCCGCCGCCCAGGGCATCGAGCAGTTCGGGCCTGGACAGCGCCAGCTCCGCGGCGGCGGCGTAGTCGCGGCCGGCGATCTCCGCCGCCAGCGACTCGCGGCAACCGTCCGGCAGCACTGTGCCCCGGCTCTCGCAGTAGTGATCCAGGTCGGCCAGCAGCTGCCCCGCCTCGTCGCCGGCGCCCTGCAGGGTGTTGCGGGGGTCGTAGTCGAGCAGGGCCAGCCCCTGCACCCGGAAGCCCCGGGCCCGCAGTTCGTCGGCCAGCAGCAGCGCCAGGCGCGCGGCCAGGCTCCAGCCCACCAGCACCAGGGGCCTGTCGCGCAGGCTCTCCGGCACAGCCGCCGTATAGCCCGCCAGCAGTCGCTCCAGGCTGTCGGGGTCGTCCCCGTCCGGCACCCCGGCGCCGGCCGCCAGGCCGTAGAGGCTCACCCGCTCGCGCAGGGCCTCGATCAGCGGGCGCAGCGGCAGCAGGTGGCCCGAGACCGCGTGCAGCACCACCACCGCCGGGCCCT
>NZ_JAPIVK010000039.1 GCF_026183675.1 Microbulbifer halophilus | reverse complement strand
CGAGTCCCGAGTCCCGAGTCCCGAGTCCCGAGTCCCGAGTCCCGAAACTCCTACCCCCCACCGACAACCCGCAGCAACTGCCCGCAGAACCAGGCGGCGTAGGTGCCGAGGGCGTAGCCCATTACCGCCAGCAGCACACCCACCGGCGCCAGCGATGGGTGGAAGGCCGCGGCCACCACCGGCGCGGAGGCCGCGCCGCCCACATTGGCCTGGCTGCCCACGGCCATGAAGAAAGTGGGGGCCTTGATCAGCTTGGCGACCAGGAGCATCAGCCCCGCGTGTATCGACATCCAGATGGCGCCGAGGAGGAAGAACTCCGGGCTGTCTCTCAATGCGGTGATATCCATATGGGTGCCGATGGTGGCCACCAGGAAATAGATAAATACCGAGCCCACCCTGGAGGCCCCTGCACCTTCCAGTTTCTTTGCCGGTGAGAAGGCCGCGATAACCCCCAGGGCGGTGGCAATCACGATCAGCCAGAAAAACTGGCTGGTAAAGCTGAAGCGGGCCAGTTGCGGCGCATTGGCCTGGAACCAGGGCGCCAGCTGACCGGCACAAGCGTGGGCGATGGCGGTGATGCCGAAGCCCACTGCGGCGATCAGCATCAGGTCCGGCAGGCTGGGGATGCGGGCGTGCTTCTTCTGCATCGTCTCCACTTTCTCCCGCAGAGCCGTGATCGCTGTGGAATCCGCTCCGCGGCGGGCGTCCAGCTCCTTGGCGTTGCCGGCCATGACCAGCAGCACTGCCATCCAGATATTGGCTATGATCACGTCCACCGCCACCATGGCGGAGAACACCTGGCCGCCTACGTCATAGATCTCTTTCATCGCCGCCTGGTTGGCGCCGCCGCCGATCCAGCTGCCGGCCACGGTTGTCATGCCGCGCCAGACGGCTTCCGGGCCGGTCACATTCAACAGGTCCGGGTTGAGTGCGGACATGATCAGCAGCGCGATGGGGCCGCCGATCACGATACCCAGAGTACCGGTCAGGAAAAGGATCAGTGCCTTGGGCCCCAGGTTGATGATGCCTTTCAGGTCGATGCTCAGTGTCAGCAGTACCAGGCTGGCCGGCAGCAGGTAGCGCGAGGCCACATAGTAGAGCTGCGAACTCTCGGCATCGATGATATTGAAAGTGGTCAGCAGGGAAGGGAGGAAGTAGCACAGCAGCAGGGCCGGCACGAAGCGGTAGAAACGTTTCCAGAACCGATGTTCACTGCCCGCGGTATAGAAGACAAAACCGAGGATGGCGGCGAGCATGCCGAGAATGATGGCGTCGTTGCTAATCATTGTTTTAGTAATCGATGGTTGGTGGATGGTGTTTGGCGGGGAGTGGTTGATGGTTAGCGACGCGCAATCCGCTGTCGCTCACCACTCGCCACTGATCACTCTTCACTCTTTTCGACGGTGCGCACTTCGATCAGGACACCGAAGGCGGGGTTGTCGATATAGTGCAGTTCGCCGCTGCGCATGCGGCGCTCCTCGCGGAGCAGGGCAACGTGCTGTGCGTAGGCCGGCGCAGGAACGGCGGCCGAATTGAGGGAGGAGGCGCGGAAGCCGCTGTCGGCACTCCCCGGGGCCGCGGGTTCGTCGGCGGCCGCGACTTTCGCGCTGGGCCTGCGGGGCAGCATGACACCGCCGGTTTCGGGGCCGTTCACGGTGTTTCGGGTTGTGTCATTGCCGAAGTCATTGAGCCACAGGTCGGTGCTCAGGTGCAGGTAACGGGACACACTCAGGGTGACACTGCCCTCGAGCCGGTGGTGGTCGCCGACAGTATCGCCACCGCTGATCAGAATGGCCGGCGAGTTGTGCTTCTGCTGCAGGACCTGTCGCCAGGTTTTGTGAAAAAGGACCCGGTAGTTGCCGCTCCGGTCGAGGGCGGCCACTTTGTTGTTCAGCCGCGGGGCCACCGGGGACAGGAAGAGGCTGTCCCCTTTCGTGGAATCAAAGTCGACCCACTTCTCCGGGTACTGCAGCCGGGGTGTGGCCGGCCAGCTTTCGCGGGATTGTTCCATGCCCCCGCTGTGGCTGAAAACGATCATTTCGATCTCGAAAGTGGTGCCGGCGTAGTTGGCCGCCTGGGCCCCCGCGGTGGCGAGGGCCAGTAGCAGGATGGCGCAGAGCTGGGAAATTCTTGTCATGCTGTTACCGCTGTAATCGTTATGCTGTTTTTTTCGGGAGTACCGCGCCCTCTGCCGAACCTCTCTCCCGCAAGGGCGGGCTCGCGCGGGTGCCTTGCGGCGGCCGAAACTGTTTCCGACAGTTTTCTCCCGCGTCCCGAGACTATGGTATCACTGCGCCAGCCGCTCCAACACTCCCGACACCTGCTGCAGGCGTTGTTCCGGGCCCTCCTCGTCGAGGGCGAAACTGAGCTGGTTGGCGCCGGCCAGTTGGTAGCGGCCGGGTTCCGTCTGCACCAGCTTGACCAGGGTGAGTGGATCCACCTGGGTATCGTCGGAAAATTCGATACGTCCGCGCGCGGCGGAGGCTTCCAGTTTGCGGATGCCCATGCCCTCGGCCCGGAGTTTGATCTCGGTGGTGCGGAACAGGTGCTTTACCGGATCCGGCAGCAGGCCGAAGCGGTCGATCATTTCCACCTGCAGTTCCTTCAGTTCCTGTGGGTTGGCGGCGTTGGCGATGCGTTTGTACATCATCAGGCGGCCGTGCACGTCCGGCAGGTAGTCCTCGGGGATCAGTGCAGGCACCCGCAGGTTCACGTCCACCGCCGGGGATTCCAGCGGTTGGTCGATATTGGGCGTCTTGCCTTCCCGTATCGCCTTCACCGCCCGGTCGAGCATCTCCATATAGAGGCTGAAGCCGACGCTCTGGATCTGGCCGCTCTGTTCCTCCCCCAGCAGTTCGCCGGCGCCGCGGATCTCCAGGTCGTGGGTGGCCAGGGTAAAGCCGGCCCCCAGGTCCTGGGCCTCGCTGATGGCCTCCAGGCGCTTGACTGCATCGCCGGTCATGGTGCGCTTGTTGGGGGTCAGCAGGTAGGCGTAGGCCTGGTGGTGGGAGCGGCCCACGCGCCCGCGCAACTGGTGCAGCTGGGCCAGGCCGAATTTGTCGGCGCGTTCGATGACGATGGTGTTGGCGTTGGGCACGTCGATACCCGTCTCGATGATGGTGGTGCAGATCAGCACGTTGAAGCGCTTGTGATAGAAGTCGCTCATCACCTGTTCCAGCTCGCGTTCGCGCATCTGGCCGTGGCCGATACCGATGCGGGCCTCGGGCACCAGTTCCTGCAGCTCGCGCGCGATGCGATCGATGCTCTTGACCTCGTTGTGCAGGAAATACACCTGGCCGCCGCGGAGTATTTCCCGCATTACCGCCTCCTTTATCAACGCGTCGTCGCGCTCGCGCACGAAGGTCTTCACCGACAGGCGCCGCGCCGGCGGGGTGGCGATCACGGACAGGTCGCGGATGCCGGCCATGGCCATATTCAGGGTGCGTGGAATCGGCGTCGCGGTCAGGGCGAGGATATCCACCTCGGCGCGCAGGCTCTTGAGGCGCTCCTTCTGGCGCACGCCGAAGCGGTGTTCCTCGTCGATGATCAGCAGGCCCAGGTTCTTGAAGTCCAGCTCGCTCTGCAGCAGCTTGTGGGTGCCGACCAGGATGTCCACCTGGCCGCTGGCGACCCGCTCCTTGACGCCCTCGATCTCCTTGCTGGAGCGGAAACGCGACACCACCTCCACGTTCAGCGGCCAGTCGGCGAAGCGATCCCGGAAAGACTGGAAGTGCTGCTGGGCGAGCAGGGTGGTGGGCACCAGCATCGCCACCTGCCTGCCGGCGTGGGCGGCGACGAAGGCCGCGCGCATGGCGACCTCGGTCTTGCCGAAACCCACGTCGCCGCAGACCAGGCGATCCATCGGTTTTTCCGACAGCATATCGGCCACCACCGCCTCGATTGTCTGCTGCTGGTCCGGTGTCTCCTCGAACGGGAAGCCGGCGGCGAACTCGCGGTAGGCGAGCCCGGGGTCGTCGAAGGCATGTCCGCGCCGCGCCTCGCGGCGGGCGTAGATATCCAGCAGCTCTGCGGCGGCGTCGCGGACCTTCTCCGCCGCTTTGCGCTTGGCCTTCTGCCACTGCTCGCTGCCCAGTTTGTGTTGCGGTGCCAGCGCCTCGTCGGCGCCGGAGTAGCGGCTGATCAGGTGCAGGCTGGCCACCGGCACGTACAGCTTGGCCTCGTCGGCGTATTCCAGCGTCAGGAATTCCGCCGGCTGGCCGTCGATCTCGAGGTGCTGCAGGCCGCGGTAGCGGCCGACGCCGTGATCGATATGGACCACCGGCGTGCCGATGCGCAGCTCGGCCAGGTTCCTGACCGCGTTGTCGGCGTCGTCCCTGGCCTTCTTGCGCCGGCGCTGCTGCAGCACGCGCTCGCCGAACAGTTGCGGCTCGGCGATCAGGTTGAGGGCCGGGTCCTCCAGCTTCAGGCCCTGGTCCAGCGGCGACACGGTGATGCCGAAGGGCTCGTCGCTGGCCAGGAAGTCGGCCCAGCTGTCGAAATGGGGCGGCTGCAGGCGAATGCCGGTCAGTAGCTCCAGCAGCGCCTCGCGCCGGCCGCCGCTCTCCGCGCAGAAGAGCACGCGCCCGGCGTACTCCATCAGGTAGCTCTCCAGCGCCGCCAGCGGCTGTTCGGATTTGCCGTCCACCGGCAGCCTGGGCGGCACTTCGGTGGCGAAGTTGTGATTGCCCTGGGCCTCCGGCAGCGTCTCCTCGGAGAAAATGGCGCGCGGCATCTGCTTCAGGGCCGAATTGCACTCGGCGATATCCAGCAGTATCTGCCGCGGTGGCAGTATCGGACGGGTCAGGTCGCCGCGGCGGCTCTCGTAGCGGTTGCCCGCCTCGCGCCAGAAGTTCTCCAGCGGCTCCTGGATATCCCCCTGCAGCATGGCGACGCTGCCCTCGGGCAGGTAGTCGAACAGGCTCGCGCACTGGCCGCCGAAAAACAGCGGCAGGTAGTACTCGATGCCGGCCGGCGCGATCCCCGCGCTGATGTCCTGGTAGATGGGGACCCGGCTCGGGTCGCAGTCGAATTGCTCGTGCCAGTTGGCCAGGAACTCGTTCAGCGCCGCCTTGTGCAGCGGGAATTCCCGCGCCGGCAGCAGGTCGATGCTCTCCACTTTATCGACGGTGCGCTGGGTCTCCGGGTCGAAGGTGCGCAGGGATTCGATCTCATCGTCGAACAGGTCGATGCGGTAGGGCAGCCGGCTGCCCATCGGGAAGATGTCCATCAGCGCGCCGCGCACGGCGAATTCGCCGTGCTCGTAGACGGTGTCCACGCAATGGTAGCCGGCCTGTTCCAGCAGTCGGCGCTGGGTGTCCATATCGAACCGTTCCCCCTCGCGCAGCACCAGTGCATTGCCGGCCACATAGTCCCGCGGCGGCAGCCGGTGCATCAGGGTGCTGACCGGCACTATGACGATGCCGGCACCCATCCGCGGCAGGTGGTAGAGGGTCGCCAGGCGGTCGGAGATGATGTCCTGGTGTGGCGAGAAGGTGTCGTAGGGCAGGATTTCCCAGTCCGGGAAATGGAAGATTTCCAGCGCTTCGCCGCCGCCGCCATCTCGCCGCGGCTTGTTAAAAAATTTCAGCTGCAGCTCCAATCGCTGCGCTTCCAGGCTGTCGCGCGCGACCAGCAGGGTCGGTGCCGGGGTCCGGCGAGCCGCATTCAGGATTGCCAGAGAGGCGGCAGCGCCGTGCAGCTGCCCCCAGAATTGCCGGTCACTGGAATTGCGGAAGTCCGGAGGGGACAGGGGGTGTAATTCGGTCATCTTTCCTTATATATCCGCGCTTTTGGTCGGAGCTGGGCTCGGGGGACGCTATTGTAACGGTGAACTCCGGTCGGTGCAGTGGCGGGGCGGAAGCTCGTGCCCGGCGCGGTGTTTGGGAGCGGGGTAGGCGGCCGGTTTTTACCGGCGGTGAACTGGTAGTTTTACTACAGATTTTTGCCGTTTTTTTGTCCGGTTGCAGCCCCGGAATCCAGTGCCTATATTCCGCAGCCACGCGGCCGGGGCCCCGGCGCCGGGCCGCCGAAATCCCGCCTATTCAACACATTGCAGAGGTGTCTGACAGTGACTCAGAAGCGACCGAAGCCCGCCGATTTTTTCAAGGACTGGAAGGAACGCGAAGCCCTGGCCGAAGCCATGATCCCGATGATTGGCAAGCTCAACCGCGAGCGCAACGCCGGTATCTATATGTACGGCCGGAACCTGGTTAACCGCTCCGTGCTCAGCATCATGAAGGCGCACCGCTTTGTGCGGCAGGTGGAGGAGAACGAGCTGTCCGAATTCGAATCCTTCCCGGTGCTGGAGGCCATCTGCAAACTGGATCTGGGCCCGGTGCACATCGATCTGGGCACCCTGACCAACAAGTTCATGCGCGACGGTCGCGGCCTGTCCGTGGACGAGTTCGTCAAGCTGGAGCTGGCCGACGCCGAGGGTGCCGGCAAGCCACTGCCCGAGCCGCGCGACGTGGTCATCTACGGTTTCGGCCGCATCGGCCGCCTGGTGGCGCGCCTGCTGATCGACAAGGCCGGCAGCGGCGACGTGTTGCGCCTGCGCGCCATCGTGTTGCGCAAGGGGCAGGCCCCCAACGACCTGGTCAAGCGCGCCTCGCTGTTGCGCCGCGATTCGGTACACGGTGCCTTCAAGGGCACCATCCGCGTGGATGAGGAGACCAGCAGCCTGATCTGCAACGGCAACGAGATCAAGGTGATCTACGCCAACTCCCCCGAGGAGGTGGATTACACCGAGCACGGTATCCACGATGCCATCGTCGTCGACAGTACCGGCGTATGGCGCGACGAGGCGGGCCTGGGCAAGCACCTGGAGAGCAAGGGTGCCTCCAAGGTGATCCTGACCGCGCCGGGCAAGGGCGACATCAAGAATATCGTCTACGGCATCAACAACGGCGATATCGACGGGGACGACAGGATCCTGTCTGCCGCGTCCTGCACCACCAATGCCATCGTGCCGGTGCTGAAGACGATGATGGACGGTTTCGACGTGAAGCACGGCCACGTGGAAACGGTGCACGCCTACACCAACGACCAGAACCTGATCGACAACTACCACAAGGGCGAGCGCCGCGGCCGCGCCGCCGCACTGAATATGGTGCTGACCGAGACCGGCGCCGCGAAGGCGGTGGCCAAGGCGCTGCCGGAGTTGAAGGGCAAACTGACCGGCAACGCCATCCGCGTGCCCACCCCGAATGTGTCCATGGCGATTCTCAACCTGAACCTGGGCCGGGAGACCAGCAAGGAGGAGGTGAACGAGTATATGCGCGAAGTGGCGCTGCACTCGCCGCTGCGCCAGCAGATCGACTACACCAATTCCCCGGAAGTGGTCTCCAGCGATTTCGTCGGCTCCCGCCGCGCCTGCGTATTCGACTCCAACGCCACCATCGTCGACGGCGAGAACGCGGTGCTGTACTGCTGGTACGACAATGAGTTCGGCTACAGCTGCCAGGTGGTGCGCTGTATCGAGGATATGGCCGGAGTCAGGTACGAGCTGTTCCCGAAGCGGGATTAAACCGCCCGGGTCCCGGGGCGGACACAGGGTTCGCCCCGGCAGCCGCTGTCGTCATTCCGGCGAAAGCCGGAATCCGGCCGCCCCGAACTGGATACCGGCCCGCGCCGGTATGACGAGCCTCTCATCGCACATCTGTCACTCAACCTGCTGTTTTCTCAGCAAAATTTTCCTACGTACGGGCCCATCGGATCATCCCCGCTCTGGTAAAGCCCCATCCCCCTCTATATAATGCGCGCGATTTTAGTGGGGCTGCCGTGCGCCGAGAAGTTCTCTCCCCGACCCGTTCCTCCGGGTACAGCGGCATAAGCCCCCACAGCGCACAAATTCCCAGTTTTGCATACTTTTTAAACTAGAAACTTAGGCATAGGCGTATGAGAAAGATCCGTCGGGGATTGGATTTACCCATATCCGGCGCGCCCGAGCAGGTCATCCACGATGGCCCTGCACTCAAGACCGTCGCCGTGCTCGGCCCCGAATACCACGGGATGAAGCCGACCATGGAGGTGGCCGAGGGGGATAGCGTCAAACTCGGGCAGCTGTTGTTTACTGACAAGAAAACCGAAGGCGTGCGTTACACCGCACCGGCCGCCGGCCGTGTTGCGGCGGTCAACCGCGGTGCCCGCCGCGCGCTGCAGTCCGTGGTCATCGAGATCGATGGCGATGAGGCCGAGCAGTTTGCCAGTTACAGTGCCGACCAGCTCGGCGGTCTCACCGCGGAGCAGGTTCGCCAGAACCTGGTCGAGTCGGGGCTCTGGACCGCGCTGCGCACGCGCCCGTTCAGCAAGGTGCCCGCGCTGGACGCCGAACCTGCGGCCGTCTTCATCAACGCGATGGACACCAACCCGCTCGCCGCGGACCCGGCAATCATCATTGCCGAGCAGCGCGAGGCCTTCTCCCAGGGTGTGCAGATCCTGTCCCGCCTGGCGGACACCACCTATGTCTGCACCGCGCCGGATGCCGATATCCCGGTGCCCGAGGCGGACAACATCCGCCGCGAGGCCTTTGCCGGCCCGCACCCGGCGGGCCTGTCCGGTACCCATATCCACTACCTGAGCCCGGTCAAGCCAGGGCGCAGTGTCTTCACCATCGGCTACCAGGATGTGATCGCCGTCGGCAAGCTGTTTGCCACCGGCAGGCTGTTTACCGATCGCGTCGTCGCCCTGGGCGGCCCGCAGGTAGAGAAGCCGCGCCTGCTGCGCACCCGCCTGGGTGCCAATCTGGACGAGCTGACTGCCGGTGAACTGGAAGACGCTGAGAACCGCGTGATCTCCGGTTCCGTGTTCGGCGGCAGTACTGCCGCCGGCCCGCTGGCCTACCTGGGCCGCTATCACAATCAGGTGAGCGTGCTGGAAGAGGGGCGCGAGCGCCCGTTCCTGCACTACCTGCGCGCGGGCAACAAGCGTTTTTCCTCTTTTCCGATTTACCTGTCCCGCCTGTTCAAGAACCGGCTGTTCGACTTCACCACCAGTACCAACGGCTCCGAGCGCGCGCTGATGCCGATCGGCACCTACGAGCGCGTGATGCCGCTGGATGTGCTGCCGACCCAGCTGCTGCGCGCACTGATCGTCGGCGACACCCAGACCGCCCAGCAACTGGGTGTGCTGGAGCTGGACGAAGAAGACCTGGCCCTGTGTACCTTCGTGTGCCCGGGCAAGTATGAATACGGCCCCATTTTGCGGGACAACCTGACCCGTATTGAGAAGGAGGGTTAAGGATGTTGCGCAAATTCCTCGATTCCATCGAGCCGCATTTTCACAAGGGCGGTAAATACGAGAAGTTCTACGCGCTGTACGAAGCCATCGACACGGGCTTCTTCCAGCCGGCGGATACCACCAAGACCACAGCCCATGTGCGCGACGGCATCGACCTGAAGCGCATCATGATCACCGTCTGGGCCTGTGCCATGATCCCGATGTTCTACGGTATGTGGAACCTCGGTTTCCAGGCCAACACCATCATCGCCGGCATGGCCGATCCGCAGCTGGAAGGCTGGCGCCAGGCGATCATCGGCGCGCTGGCGGGGCACGATCCCGCCAGCCTGTGGGACAACCTGGTGTACGGCGCCATGTACTTCCTGCCCATCTACGCCGTGACCTTCATTGTCGGCGGTATCTGGGAAGTACTGTTCGCGGCCGTGCGCGGCCACGAGGTGAACGAAGGCTTCTTCGTCACTTCCATCCTGTTCGCACTGGCCTGTCCGCCGGACCTGCCGCTGTGGATGGTGGCCATGGGTATCAGCTTCGGTGTGGTGATCGGCAAGGAAGTCTTCGGCGGTACCGGCAAGAACTTCCTCAACCCGGCCCTGACCGGTCGCGCCTTCCTGTTCTTTGCCTACCCGGCGAGCATGTCCGGCGATGCCGTCTGGACCGCCGTGGACGGCTACACCGGCGCCACCGCACTGTCCGCCATGGCCAGTGAAGGTCTGCAGAACGGTGCCCTGGGCGTGGCCGGCGGCCAGCTGAGCTGGTTCGACGCCTTCCTCGGCAATATGCACGGTTCCATCGGCGAGACCTCCACCCTGGCGATCCTGATCGCCGGCGCCATCCTGCTGTTCATGAAGATCGCCAGCTGGCGCATCGTCGCCGGCACCCTGCTGGGCATGATGGCCACCGCCTTCATGTTCAACATGATCGGCTCCGACACCAATGCGATGTTCAATGTGCCCTGGTACTGGCACCTGGTAGTGGGCGGCTTCGCCTTCGGCCTGATCTTCATGACCACCGATCCGGTATCCGCCGCCATGACCGACGCCGGTCGCTGGTGGTACGGCATCCTGATTGGCGTAATGTGCGTACTGATTCGCGTGGTGAACCCGGCCTTCCCGGAAGGCATGATGCTGGCGATTCTGTTCGCCAACCTGTTCGCACCGCTGTTTGACCACTTTGTGGTGCAGTCCCATATCAAACGGAGGTTGGCACGTGGCTAATAAAGATTCTGTAAAGGGCACGCTGCTGGTCGCCCTGGTCCTCTGTATCGTCTGTTCCGTGGTGGTCTCCACCGCAGCGGTAATGCTGAAGCCGCAGCAGGAGGCGAATGCCGCGCTAGACATGAAGCGCAACGTACTGTTGGCCGGCGGCCTGATCGATGCCGAGCAGCGCAACGCCCAGGTGATTGAAGAGGCCTTCGGCAACGTCACCATCAAGTATGTCGACCTGCGCACCGGCAAGTTTACCGACGAGGCGCCTGCCGGTGGCAGCGGTCGCGCCGCCGCCAAGATCGCCGATGCCAGCGAAAAGCTGCCACCGGAGCAGGACAGGGCCAAGATCATTCGCCGCGAGAACACCAAGGAGGTGTATCTGGTGGAGAAAAACGGCGAGCTGCAGAAGATCATTCTGCCGGTTCGCGGTTACGGCCTCTGGGGTCAGCTGTACGGCTTCCTCGCCCTGCAGAGCGACCTGAAAACGGTCGCCGGCCTGGGCTTCTACGAGCACAAGGAAACCCCCGGGCTGGGCGGTGAAGTGGACAACCCCAACTGGAAAGCCCTGTGGGTTGGCAAAGAGGTGTTCGACGATCAGGGCGATGTAGCCATCGACGTGATCAAGGGCAGTGTGGGCGCCGGAACCCCGGACGCCGAACACAAGGTGGACGGCCTCTCCGGTGCCACCCTCACCAGTAACGGCGTCGACAACCTGATCAACTTCTGGTTGGGTGGCCAGGGCTACGGTCCCTTCCTGAAAAACCTGCAAGCAGGGGAGGCGTAAGCATGAAGATCAAAGATACTCTGCTCGAACCGATTTTTACCAACAATCCCATTGCGCTGCAGATTCTCGGTATCTGCTCCGCGCTGGCGGTAACCAGCTCACTGCAGGTGACTGTGGTCATGTGTATCGCACTGACCGCCGTTGTGGCCTGTTCCAACGTGCTGGTATCGCTGATTCGCACCCGGATCCCCAACAGTATCCGCATCATCGTGCAGATGACGGTGATCGCCTCGCTGGTGATCCTGGTGGACCAGGTGCTGAAGGCGGTGGCCTACGAAACCTCCAAGCAGCTGTCGGTGTTCGTGGGGCTGATCATCACCAACTGTATCGTGATGGGCCGCGCGGAAGCTTTCGCCATGAAGAACCCGCCGCTGCCGAGTTTCCTCGACGGTGTCGGCAACGGCCTGGGTTATAGCGTGATCCTGCTCGGCCTGGCGTTCATCCGCGAGCTGTTCGGTTCCGGCAAGCTGTTCGGTGTCGAACTCCTGCAGAGCGTCAACAACGGCGGCTGGTATGTACCCAACGGCCTGTTGCTGTTGCCGCCCTCGGCCTTCTTCCTGATCGGCCTGTTCATCTGGGCCATCCGCACCTGGAAACCGGCCCAGGTGGAAGAGGATGAGTTCAAGATTGCGCCCAATACCCAACCGCAGGAGGCCTGATCGTGGAACACTTTATTTCGTTGATTATCCGTGCCGTGTTCGTGGAGAACATGGCGCTGGCCTTCTTCCTCGGCATGTGCACCTTCCTGGCGGTGTCCAAGAAGGTGGAAGCGGCCCTGGGCCTGGGTGTGGCGGTGATCGTGGTGCTGACCCTGACGGTACCGGTCAACAACCTGATCTACGCCTACCTGCTGAAAGACGGCGCGCTGGCCTGGGCGGGCTACCCGGATGTGGACCTGAGCTTCCTGGGCCTGCTGTCCTATATCGGCGTGATTGCCGCGCTGGTACAGATCCTGGAGATGTTCCTGGACAAGTATGTGCCGGCGCTCTACAACGCGCTGGGTGTGTTCCTGCCGCTGATCACCGTGAACTGCGCCATTCTGGGTGCGTCGCTGTTCATGGTGGAGCGCGAATACAACTTCGGTGAAAGTGTCGCCTACGGTTTCGGTGCCGGCCTCGGCTGGGCACTGGCGATTACCGCACTGGCGGGCATTCGCGAAAGGCTGAAGTACAGCGACGTCCCGAACGGCCTGAAAGGCCTGGGTATCACCTTCATTACCGTCGGTCTGATGTCCCTGGGCTTCATGTCCTTCGGCGGCATCGATATCTAAGCGGGGGAGTAAGATCTTATGAATTTGGAAATTATCCTCGGCGTAGCCATGTTTACCGTCATCGTGCTGGCACTGGTGGCGGTGATCCTCGCCGCCCGCTCGCGCCTGGTAAACACCGGCGACGTCAATATCCTGGTCAACGGCGAGAAAACCCTGACCGTACCCGCCGGCGGCAAGCTGCTGCAGACCCTGGCGGCCAACGACCTGTTCCTGGCCTCCGCCTGTGGCGGCGGTGGCAGCTGTGCCCAGTGCACCTGCGTGGTCAAGTCCGGCGGCGGCGACATGCTGCCCACCGAGGCCACGCATTTCACCCCGCGGGATGCGAAAGAGGGCAAGCGCCTCTCCTGCCAGGTGGCGGTGAAGCAGGATATGGAGATCGAAGTGCCGGAAGAGGTGTTCGGTGTGAAGCAGTGGGAATGCACTGTGGAAGCCAACCCCAATGTGGCCACCTTTATTAAAGAGTTGACCCTGAAGCTACCGGAGGGCGAGAACGTCGACTTCCGCGCTGGCGGCTACGTGCAGCTGGAAGCGCCGGCCCACCATGTGAAATTCTCCGATTTCGATATCGAGGAAGAGTACCGCGGGGACTGGGAGCGTTTCGGTTTCTTCGACCTGGAATCCAAGGTGGACGAGCCGATCCAGCGCGCCTACTCCATGGCCAACTACCCGGAAGAAAAGGGTGTTGTGAAATTCAATATCCGCATTGCCACCCCGCCGCCGCGCACCGAGGGTGTGCCGCCGGGCCAGATGTCTTCCTATGCCTTCAACCTGAAGCCGGGCGACACCATCAAGGTGTTCGGGCCCTTCGGCGAGTTTTTCGCCAAGGACACCGACAACGAGATGGTATTCATCGGCGGCGGCGCCGGTATGGCACCGATGCGCTCGCACATTTTCGACCAGCTCAAGCGGCTCAATAGCAAGCGCAAGATCAGCTTCTGGTACGGCGCCCGCTCACTGCGGGAGATGTTCTACGAGGACGACTACAATGGCCTGCAGGAAGAGTTCGACAATTTCGAATGGCATGTAGCGCTTTCCGACCCACAGCCGGAAGACAACTGGACTGGCGATACCGGTTTCATCCACACCGTGGTCTACGAGAACTACCTCAAGGACCACCCGGCGCCGGAAGACTGTGAGTACTATATGTGCGGACCGCCCATGATGAATGCCTCTGTGATCAACATGCTCAAGGACCTGGGCGTAGAGGATGAGAACATCATGCTCGACGACTTCGGCGGCTGATCGGAGTAGCGATATTGTCCACTGTTAACAAAGTGCCGATAACAACAAGAACAGGGCCCGCTTTCCGGGCCCTGTTTTTGCTTTTATGGCTGGTGGTCGGCCTGTCCGCCTGTTCTGCCGACAAGCGGGACTGGCAGTTGAGCGGCCCCACCATGGGCACCCGCTACCATATCACCGTGGCGGACGTGCCGGCGGCGGTGCAAAAGCCCGAACTGCAGAAACGGGTGGACGCCGAGCTGGAGCAGGTCAACCGGGAAATGTCGACCTATATCGACGACTCGGAACTGATGCGCTTCAACCGCGGCCCGGTGGGCGAGGCGGTGCCGGTCAGCGGCCACCTGGCCGGTGTGGTGGCGCGTTCCCTGGAACTCTATCGTCGCAGTGACGGCGCCTTCGATGTTACCGTCGGTCCGCTGGTCAACCTCTGGGGCTTCGGTCCGCAGCCGGAACCGGAGACGATACCGGACGATGCCGACATCGACAGGCTGCTGGAGCAGATCGGCTCCGATGCCCTGGTAGTAGAACGCAGTCCGGATCGCATCACCCGCAGCCGCCCAGTGGAGATTGACCTGTCGGCCATTGCCAAGGGGCACGGGGTCGACCGGGTGGCGGAGCTGCTGGAGGCGCAGGGTATTCGCCACTACCTGGTCGAGGTAGGCGGGGAACTGCGCACCCGGGGGAAGAATCCAAGAGGTAACCCCTGGCGGATCGGTGTCGAGAGTCCGGACCCCACTGGTCGCGCGGTGCAGAAACCGATCGAGATCAGCGGTAAATCGGTGGCGACCAGTGGCGATTACCGCAACTACTACGAGCGCGATGGCGTGCGCTACTCGCACAGTATCGATCCGCGTACCGGCCGCCCGCTGCGACACCGCCTCGCCTCAGTGACCGTGATCGCCGACAACTGCGCCGAAGCGGACGGCCTGGCCACGGCGCTGAATGTGCTGGGTGCCGAAGCCGGGTTAAAATTGGCGGAGGAGGAAAACCTCGCCGTGTTCATGTTGGTGAAAACCGACACGGGCTTTGAGGAGCGTTACAGTAGCGCTTTTGAACCCTATCTGGGCAAATCCGGGCAGTAAGATTCCCCGGGACAGAGGTACTGGTTATGACCATTTTCATTTTTGCCTTTATCGCCATGGCGATGATCATTGCCGGCATGGCAGTGGGCGCGATACTGCAGAACAAGCCCCTCCAGGGATCCTGTGGCGGCCTCAACAGTATCGGCATGAAAGAGGGCTGCGAGGTCTGCGGTGGCGATGACGACGAGTGCAAAAAGGAGCAGGAGCGGCAGCAGCAACTTGCCGGACAGGCCGACCTGGCCTACGACGCTACCAGGCGCTGATGCATTCTCTCCCATCGGGAGAGGGGCGGTGCCGGTGCGCACGGCGCACCCTACGGTGTATCAAATTCACAGAATAACTCAGAGTGAGTAGATGGCAGAACAAAAATTCGACCTGGTAGTAATCGGCTCCGGTCCCGCCGGTGAAGCCGCGGCCATGAGTGCGGCGAAAAAGGGCATGCGCGTCGCGGTAATCGAGCGCTATTCGGCCGTCGGTGGCAACTGCACCCACAAGGGCACCATCCCCTCCAAGGCACTGCGCCACTCGGTAAAACAGCTGATGCGCTACAACACCCAGCCGGTGTTCCGGGCCCTGGGTGAGCCGCGCCGCCTGAGCTTCCCGGAAGTGATGCGCACGGTCAACAAGGTGATTTCTTACCAGGTGGAAATGCACACTGCCTTCTATGCGCGCAACCGGGTCGACCTGATTTCGGGCGAGGCGAAGTTCCGCGACGCCAACACCATCGAGGTGAAGCTGCCGGACGGCGCTACCGAAATCATCAGTGCGGCAAGGTTCATTATTGCCACAGGGTCGCGTCCCTATCGCCCGGCGGATGTGGATTTTACCCATCCCCGCGTCTACGACAGCGATTCCATCCTGGATATGCAACACACACCGCACTCCATCATGATCTATGGTGCCGGTGTGATCGGCTGCGAGTACGCCTCCATTTTCGCCGCCCTGGGCGTCAAGGTGGACCTGATCAATACCCGCGACAGCCTGCTGGAATTTCTCGACGACGAGATCTCCGATGCGCTCAGCTATCACCTGCGCGACATGGGCGTCACCGTTCGTCACCGGGAGGAATACGCCAAAGTGGTGCCCGGCGACAGTGGCGTGATCATGGAGATGCAATCCGGCAAGCGCATCCACGCCGATGCATTGCTGTGGTGTAACGGCCGCTCCGGCAATACCGGCACCTTGGCTCTGGAAAATGTCGGCCTGGAGGCCAACCACCGCGGCCAGCTGAGTGTCGACGAACATTACTGCACCGAGGTGGAGAATATCTTTGCCGTTGGCGACGTGATCGGTTGGCCGAGCCTCGCCAGCGCTTCCTACGACCAGGGCCGCGCCGTGGCAGATGCGATTGCCGAGCGCGGTCACCGGGTGATCGAAGATGCCCCTACCGGCATCTACACCCTGCCGGAGATCTCCTCGGTGGGCAAAACCGAGTCCGAACTCACGGCGGCCAAGGTACCCTACGAAGTGGGGCGCGCGCTGTTCAAGCACACGGCGCGGGCGCAGATTTCCGGCGAGCGCGTGGGTATGCTGAAAATCCTGTTCCATATCGAGACCCGCGAGATTCTCGGTATTCACTGCTTCGGTGCCGAGGCGGCGGAGATCGTGCACATCGGCCAGGCGATCATGAAACAGCCGGCACCGAACAACACCATCGACTTTTTCGTCAACACCACCTTCAACTACCCGACCATGGCCGAGGCCTACCGCAGTGCGGCGCTGGACGGGCTCAACCGGGTGGCGCGCCTGTGACGCAGCCTTCGCAGAGCGAGTTTCGGGAACTGGTCCGGGGCTTTTTCGAACAGATCCCGTTCAATCGGCAGATCGGCCTCCGGATGCAGGATCTGGATCTGGAAAACCTGACCCTGTCTGCGCGCTTCGACCTGCGCCCGGAGCTGATCGGCAATATCTGGAAGAAGATCCTGCACGGTGGCGTCATCGCCACGGCGCTCGATACTGTCGGCGGCCTTACCGCCATGGTGGCCGCCTATCAGCGCCTGGGGGATATCGACTGGCAGGAGAAAACCGCGCGGCTGTCAAAGCTCGGCACCGTGGATATGCGCGTGGACTACCTGAAGCCGGGCAGGGGGGAGAGTTTCACCTGCCACGGCTCGATCCTGCGCACCGGCAACAAGCTGGTGGTAACCAGAATGGAGCTGGTCAATGAAAGCGACGAACTGATCGCCACTGGTACGGCGACCTATCTCTACTGATGCGCAGTCTTGGCCGGGCCCGGCCCGGTTCCCGGTGCCACCATCTTGTCGGTCGAATAAAGAATAAATAACGGATTTTCGATGAGTTTCCATTTGGCAGTCGTGCTGCTGGTGGCAGTTGCGCTCTCGCTGGTAATACTGTTTCACTTTGCTGTCCTCTTGCCACGTATGGCGGCCCAGGCATTGCCGGCGCAATCCATTGCCCGCAAACACCTGCGGCAACTCCGTGTGTCCAAGATGGACAAGGATGTGGTGGCAATAGTATCGCTGCAGAAGAGTGGTTCGACGCTACTCTGCTATGTCTGTGCTCTGGTCAATACGCGCAACGCCATCACCCATTTTCGCAACGACTTCGATCTGGTGCCCATGCTGTCGTTTCCGCAATCCATGATCGCGCAGAATTTCAACGCGCGGCAGGATGGCCACTGCCAACTGTATAAAATCAATGGTCGGGTTCGCTCACTGCGGACGGATATTGCCGAAGCCGGTATTGGCCGGACTATCTGGATGTGCCGCGACTTTGGCGGTTACTATCGCTCGGTTTACTGGTGGGTGACCCGTTTCTATCCGCGAGTAAAGCCGCTGCCGCTATTGCCACTGCGGATTGCGTATTTTCTGAGGTTTGTCGGTTGGAATCTGTTCAAGAAGCTGACTTTCAGGCTGCTGGCCAGAGACCACGTCGAGGAGTTGTGGTGTGCCTATAAACTGGCCCGTTCCACTCCCCGGTGGCAGTTCCTGGCTTTGTCCTATGAACACCTCACGGCGGAAAAAGGGGAGACCCTGCGAAGGCTGGCAGAGTGGTTCAGTATCGACCTGGACGATGAGCTGATTGTGGCAATTGCCGAGAAGACGTCAAAGAGAGCCATGGCGGAGGGAGACCGTTTCGACCCGGTCAACTTTGGGGATGGCGGCGGCCAGACAAAAATCAACCTGGCCCCGCACGGGTATCAGCTGGACGGTCGGGACATGGCTCTCTACCAGAAAATCTTCACGCGTCGTTTTGCCGGCACCGGTATTCGCAATTACGCCGACTATATCGAGGTGATGCGCCGCTTGCAGTCCGTTGCACCAGACGAAGAGAACCCCGCCGGCGCGACGATTGCGGCTTCCTGATGATCAACCCCGGTGTTTCTTCACCGTGTGCAGCGCCACATTTCTCTCGAAGTAGACATAGAAGTCCGCGTACTCCCAGCGCGTAATGGCCGGATCGCCCACCGGGCCCTGGATGCCGATGGGATCGCCCAGGCGAGAGGTCACTTCGTCTTTCTTGAGGCCGCGCACCTGTTCGGTGCGGGTGTTCTCACCTTGGGCGCCCACTGGCACTTCGAGGTTGTCCGCGCTGGCTCCCGTGGCGAGGATCAGGGCGGTGGTAAGCAGGGATATGCGGAGTCTGCTGAACATTTGTCCTTCTCCGGGCTATTGTTCTGGGTCTGTTCTGAGTCGGTGATCCATTAAAGCAGATATTGTGCCTAAACATCTGTAATTCTTCACGTTTTTCGATCGCCGAAGTCCGCTGGTAGCTGTGCTAACCTGAAGGATCGACCCAGTTTGGGGGGCAAGGATGCGAATCGGGCAATATTTCTCCACAACCGGATTGCTGCTTGGCACGGCATTCTTCGCGCTGTCGCTGACTCCCTCCCTCATTCCCCGCGACGATACGGTTCAGGGAGCTATCTCCGGCCTCTCGTTCACTGCCGGCTACGGTATGGGTGTGCTGGGTATCTGGTTGTGGCATTTCCTGGAGTTCCCGAGACCGGGGCAGAAGGTGCAGCGCGTCCTGGAGTGGACTGCCGCCGGCTTTTGCCTTCTGCTGGCCCTGGGATTCCTGTGGCGGGCCAGTGACTGGCAGAACTCGATCCGGGCCCTGATGGGGATGGAGCCTGTCTCGGGCACTCGGCCGTTTACCATTGCGTTGGTGGCGCTGCTGGTGTTTCTGCTGCTGCTATTGCTGGGCAGATTGTTCCGGCGCACATTTCTCTTTCTCTCCCGGCAGCTGGAACGGGTGATACCGCGGCGCGTGTCGCTGCTGGTGGGGCTGGTGGCCGCATTCGCGCTCTTCTGGGCGATTGTCGACGGTGTGCTGCTGAGTGCGGCGCTGCGCAAGGTGGATACGGTCTACCGGGAGCTTGATGCCCGCATCGCGCCGGATATGCCCGCCCCCGAAGATCCGCAGAAGCCCGGCGGTGCGGATTCTCCGCTGCGCTGGCGGGATATGGGGCATCAGGGACGGCGCTACCTGGCGCTCGGTCCATCTGCAAAGGATATCCGCGACGTTGCCGGCGAAGGCAAACAGCCAATCCGGGTCTATGTGGGCCTGAATGCCGCGGAGACGCCGCATAAGCGGGCGAAACTGGCGTTGGAGGAACTGAAGCGGGTCGGCGGCTTTGAGCGCTCGGCCCTGGTCCTGATCACGCCTACCGGCACCGGCTGGGTGGATCCCGGTGCCATCAACTCGGTGGAATACCTGCACCGGGGCGATATCGCCAGTGTGGCGGCCCAGTATTCCTATCTTCCCAGTCCCATCGCGCTGATGACCGAGAACGCCTATGGCCGGGAGACGGCCGAGGCGCTGTTCGATGCGATATACGGCTACTGGAGCAGCCTGCCGGGGGACTCGCGACCGCGGCTGTTCCTGTTCGGGCTCAGCCTGGGGGCGCTCAACTCGGATCGCTCCTTCGATTTCTTCGATATCATCGACGATCCCTTCGACGGCGCCCTCTGGGTCGGGCCGCCGTTTCGCAGCGACACCTGGCGCGAGGTGACGGCAGATCGCGACGCCGGTTCGCCGGCCTGGTTGCCCCGTTTCCAGGGCGGTTCCGTGGTGCGCTTTGGCAACCACTGGGGCGGTTACGACAGGGGCGAGCGGCCCTGGGGCAATTTCCGCATCGCCTATCTGCAACACGCCAGCGACCCGATTGTCTTTTTCGAGCCCGAGTCCGCCTACCGCAAGCCGGACTGGATGAAACCGCCGCGGGGGCGCGATGTATCTCCGGATCTACAGTGGTATCCGATCGTGACCATGTTGCAGCTGGTCGCGGACCTGCAGGCGGGTGCTGCGCCCATGGGCTTCGGCCACAGCTACGCGCCGGCGGACTACGTCCGCGCCTGGCTGAAGCTGGCGGAACCCGGGGGCTGGAGCGATGAGCGGCTGCAACGGCTGCGCGAAAAGCTGCTGCAGTACGACAGGATCTGACCCCGGTGCGCCACGCCAGATCCAAATTAGGGTTGGATTTCCCGCTGCTTTTCGGCTTAAATCACCGGCTATGATAAAACCCGTCTCTCTCTTCATCGGCCTGCGCTACGTGGCCGCCCGCCGTCGCCAGCAGTTTATCTCCTTTATCAACGGCTTCTCCCTGCTGGGTATGGCGCTGGGCGTGATGGCACTGATTGTGGTGACTTCGGTCATGAACGGTTTCGATCGCGAGCTGAAGACCCGCATTCTCAGCGTGGTACCGCACGGCTTCGTGGAGAAGGCCGGCGGCCTGCGGGACTGGCAATCTGCCGCCACACAACTGGAGCGGCGCCCCCATGTGGAAGCGGCCAGCCCCTTCGTGCGCGGCTTCGCGCTGCTGGCGGCCAACGGCGACAGCCACGGTGTCGAGTTCCAGGGGGTGGATCCGCAGGCGCTGCGGGATGTCTCCGCCGTGGGCGAGCACATGTTGATGGGCAGCCTGGATGCGTTGCAGTCGCGCAGCTACAAGATCGTGTTGGGCCGCATCCTCGCCCGACAGCTGAACGTGATTCCCGGCGATACCCTGGTGCTGACACTGCCGGAGGTTGTGGTGACGCCCGCCGGCATTTTCCCCCGCACCAAGCGTTTTACTGTGGCCGGGGTCTTCTCCGTCGGCGCACAGGTGGACCAGAGTATGGCGCTGGTGCATATCGACGACGCCGCGCGGCTGCTGCGCATGCGCGGAGAGGTGCAGGGTTTGCAGCTCCGGTTCGACGATATGGACAATGCCCTGGGCCGCGTTGCCCCCTATGCACAGTCCCTCGGCGAGGGATTCAGCGGCGAGGACTGGAGCCACTCCCAGGGCAGCCTGTTCCAGGCGGTGAAAATGGAGAAAACCGTGGTGACGCTGATGCTGATGATCATCGTCGCCGTGGCCGCGTTCAATATCGTCTCCGCACTGGTGCTGATGGTGGCAGACAAGCGCTCCGATATCGCCGTGCTGCGCACCCTCGGTTTGACCTCGCGGCAGATCATGTC
This sequence comes from Microbulbifer halophilus, assembly GCF_026183675.1. GTDB lineage: Bacteria > Pseudomonadota > Gammaproteobacteria > Pseudomonadales > Cellvibrionaceae > Microbulbifer > Microbulbifer halophilus. The sequence goes on along the minus strand of NZ_JAPIVK010000039.1, from coordinate 13,668 downwards.
AGTGTTCGTGGTGCAGGGCAGTGCCATCGGCATTATCGGCGCCTTTATCGGCGCGGTGCTGGGCATACTGATCGCGCTGAACCTGACGGAGATGGTCAGCTGGATGGAAAACCTGCTGGGAATGAAGATTTTCGATCCGCGGGTTTTCTTCGTCAGCTTCCTGCCGTCTGAATTCCGCAGCGGCGATGCGGTCGTAGTGCTGAGCGCGGCGGTGTTGATGAGCCTGCTGGCGACCCTGTTTCCCGCCTGGCGCGCGGCCCAGATAGAGCCGGCGGAAGCCCTCCGCTACGAATAGTTGGGAAATTGGATTGTAGGATGGGCAAAGGAGCGCAGCGACGTGCCCATCAGCCAGGCCTTGATGGGCACGCTGCGCTTTGCCCATCCTACACAGATAAAAAGTTGGGCGAGTATGAACAGCCAAGTGGAAATAGAGACCGAACAGGCCGCGCCCGCGGAGGCCGGCAGTGCCGAAGTGGTGCTGGCCTGCCGCGAACTGCGCAAGCGCTACCGCCAGGGCAACAGGGAGCTCGAGGTGCTGAGCGGTGTCGAGCTGGCCGTGCGCAAGGGCGAGAAACTGTCCATTGTCGGCGCCTCCGGCTCCGGCAAGTCGACGCTGCTCAACCTGCTCGGTGGACTGGATACCCCCAGTTCCGGCGAGGTGCATGTGGCGGGACGCAACCTGGCGGAGCTGGATGCCAACCAGCGCGGCTGGCTGCGCAACAGCAGCCTGGGTTTTGTCTACCAGTTCCACCATCTGCTGAACGAGTTCTCCGCGCTGGAGAATGTGGCCATGCCGCTGTTGATCGGCAAGCGTTCGGTCCCTGACGCGCGGAGTGAGGCCACGGAAATGTTGAAGGCGGTGGGCCTCGGCGAGCGCCTGAGCCACAAGCCCGCACAGCTTTCCGGCGGCGAGCGCCAGCGGGTCGCTATCGCGCGGGCGCTGGTGACACACCCGGCCTGCGTATTGATGGATGAGCCCACCGGTAACCTGGACAGGGCCACCGGACGGGAAATTCACAAACTGATGGATCGGCTCAACCGCGACCTGGGCATCAGCTTCGTGATCGTCACCCACGATCCCGACCTGGCCGCGGCGCTGGATCGCAGCCTGCACCTGATCGACGGCAAACTGGAAAGCGACTGGCACGAGGGCGATCGTGTTTAGGCCGCTGCCCGCGTTTATCGGTCTGCGCTACGCCGGCGCCCAGCGCCGCGGCGATGACTCCGCCGGGCTGGTGTCGTTTATTTCCGGCCTGTCGATGATCGGCCTGATTCTCGGTGTGGCGCTGATGATCGTGGTCATGTCGGTGATGAACGGCTTCGACCGCGAGCTGCGCGAGCGGATTCTCGGCATCATGCCCCACGCCACCATCTACAATTCCAGCCCCGATATCGACTGGCCGGCGGTGCGCGATCAACTGTCGGCCGCACCGGAGGTGGTGGCCGCCGCCGAGGTATGGCAAGTGAACGCACTGGCGCGCAAGGGCAGGGAAGTGACGCCGCTGCTGGTGCAGGGTGTCAATCCGCAAACCATTGTCCGGGTGTCCAATATCGGCGAATTCCTGGCCCCGGAAAGTCTCGACGCGTTGACCGATCCGGCCGGGGGCGGGGTAATCCTGGGCCGGGGTATCGCCGAAAAGCTGGGCGTGAAGCAGGGCGAGCACCTGTCCCTGATCGTGCCCGACAGTAGCACCGACGGCGGCCGCAGCGCCGCGCATCTGGCGGGTTTTCGCGTGGTGGATATCTTCCACTCCGGCACCGCGCTGGATCAGTCCCTGGCACTGGTGGACTGGCAGCAGGCGCAGTCCCTGGCCGGCGGTGCCGGTGGCGCCGGTGTCCAGCTGCGGCTCGAGAACATGCTCGAGGCCAACTGGATCATGCGCCAGTTACTGGGCCAATTGCCGGCGCAGAACTTCTACGGCAACGACTGGAGCAGCACCCACGGCAACCTCTACCAGGCGATCCAGATGTCGCGCAACCTGGTGGGATTGTTGGTGCTGCTGATCATCGCCATCGCCGCCTTCAATGTGGTCTCCACCCTGGTGATGGTGGTGATCGACAAGCACGCCGATATCGCCATACTGCGCACCATGGGCGCCAGCACCCGCGAGATACTGCTGACCTTTGTCAGCCAGGGCGCGCTGGTGGGGCTGGTGGGGGCGGCCATCGGCGGCCTGCTGGGGGTTGTCGGATCGCTGCTGGTGACCGACCTGGTGGCGGGCATCGAATCCCTGTTCGGTGTGCAGTTCCTGAAATCCGATGTCTATCCGGTCGACTACCTGCCCTCGCAGCTACAGTGGGGCGATGTGGCACTAGTGGTGGGTGCAGGCCTGCTGCTCAGCCTGCTGGCGACCCTCTACCCGGCACTGCAGGCCAGCCGGGTGCAGCCGGCGGCGGCGCTGCGCAGCGATTATTAGTTAACGTAGGGTGTGCCGTGCGCACCGCAGGGGGGCGGCAACACCAGCCGGTGCGCACGGCGCACCCTACAAAGTCAACTTTGCCGGCATACCTATTGGTAATGGATCATTGACCTTTTGGCGATCCGCAGCTTCCACCGCTTCACCACATGCCAGCGCCACAGCGCCTGCATGGCAAAGTAGGACACGGCGGCGAAGAAAATGCCGGCCAGCAGTGATCCGAAGAACAGCGGCAGCCAGATTCTTCCCACCTCTTCCGTCAGCCACTCCCACGACAGCTCAAACCTGAAGCCCAGCGGCGGGGTACCCAGCAGCCAGGCCCCCAGTTTATAGGTGCTGTAGAAGATCGCCGGCATGGTCACCGGGTTGCTGATCCATACCAGGATCATCGATAGCGGCAGGTTGCAGCGGAACCACAGCGCCAGCAGCGCGGCGATGATCATCTGGCCGGGCAGGGGCAGGAAACCGGTGAATACGCCCACGGCAAAGGCGGTGGACACCGAGTGCCGGTTGAGGTGAAAGAGGTTGGGATCGTGCAGCAGGGCACCGAGAAACTTCAGGCCGCTCTTGGCGCGAACCTGCTCGGGTGTTGGCAGCCAGCGCCTGATAATACTCTTCGGCATAACTCAATCTATCCGGATCGGGCAGCTAGCTCTCATCATCGCAGGAAATCAATTCGCATCGGTGTCTCCCTATTCCCGGAGCTTCCACCGACAAGCATAGGTGTTTCGAATCACCGTGGCACGGCCGCGCTCACGCGGGCGCTATTATGCCCCCATAGAGGTTACAAGACTACTGCCGCCCAACAGGTCGGGATTTGTGAGTAATTGTCAACAATAGCCTCGATTTCTGCCTATTGACCACGGCAGTTATGTGATCTACTGTCCGCACACAACAAGATTGTCGACAATCTGTGAGGCCAAAAACAGGTGGTGGTGGTGGAAAGCGTGGAACCGGAGGCGGCCGATAGCGGCCAGAGCCTGGCCGAGCGACTGTTTGTGACCCTGCGCGGCGAGATCGTCGACGGCAGCATTCCCGCCGGCAGCAAGATCAGCGAACCGGAGCTGGCGCGGCGCTTCAATGCCAGCCGCGGCAGCCTGCGCGAGGCGGTGATGCGCCTGGAATCCCTGGGGCTGCTCGAGCGCCGCGTCAATGTCGGCGCGCGGGTGGTAGACCTGAGCGAACGCGGCCTGCTGGAACTCTACGACGTGCGCGAGGCGCTGGAGGGCATGGCCTGCCGCCTGGCGGCCACCGAGCACCGCGGGGAGGACCTGCTGGAACTGCGCCGTATGCTCGCCCACCACGAGCAGCAGGAGGCGCTGCAGGCCGGCACCGCCTACTATCAGCCGGAGGGGGACTTCGACTTCCACTTCCGCATCGTCCAGGCCTCCAACAACGACCTGCTGATCGACACCCTGTGCAACCGCCTCTACTACCGTGTGCGCATGTACCGCTACCAGCTGGGCATGTTCAGCCCGCGGGCGAAAAGCGCCTTCCGCGAACACAGCAATATCATCGATGCCATCGAAGCCGGCGACGGCGAACTGGCGGAAATCCTGATGCGGCGCCATATCCGCGCGTCGCGACTCAATATCGAAAAGAAACTGACAACCGAGAGGTAGTCCATGAGCCAGACACTGAGCGCCGGCGGGCGTTTCCGCCGCGCCCTAGCAGAAAACGATCCACTGCAGGTGGTCGGTACCATCAACGCCTATAGCGCCATCATGGCCGAGCGCATCGGCCACAAGGCCATCTACCTGTCCGGCGGCGGCGTCGCCAATGCCTCCTACGGCCTGCCGGACCTGGGGCTCACCGGCCTGAACGACGTGCTCGAAGACGTGCGCCGCATCAGCGCGGCCAGCGAACTGCCGCTGCTGGTGGATATCGACACCGGCTGGGGCGGCGCCTTCAATATCGCCCGCACTATCAAGGAAATGATCCGCGCCGGCGCCGGCGCCGTGCATATCGAGGACCAGGTGGCGCAGAAGCGCTGCGGCCACCGCCCCAACAAGGAAATCGTCTCCAAAGAGGAAATGGTCGACCGCATCAAGGCCGCCGTTGACGCCCGCACCGACGACGACTTCTTTATCATGGCCCGCACCGACTCCTTCGCCCAGGAAGGGCTGGATGCCGCCATCGACCGCGCCCAGGCCTGTATCGAAGCCGGCGCCGACGGCATCTTCGCCGAGGCGGTGACCGAACTGGAACACTACCGTGCGTTTAAAGACGCGCTGCAAGTGCCGATCCTCGCCAACATCACCGAGTTCGGCAAGACGAAGCTTTACAACAAAACCGAGCTGGGTGAAGCCGGGGCCGATATGGTGCTCTACCCATTGTCCGCCTTCCGCGCCATGAACAAGGCGGCGGAGAACGTCTACACCAGCATCCTCGAAAACGGCGACCAGCAGGCGGTGGTCGACACCATGCAGACCCGCGCCGAACTGTACGATTACCTGAACTACCACGAGTTCGAGCAGAAGCTGGACGAGCTTTTCAAGAAGTAGGTATCACCGGTCGTCACCCCGGACTTGATCCGGGGTCCAGAGCGGAGTTGCCGGAAGGCACTGCACTGGATGCCGGATCAAGTCCGGCATGACGAAAAGCAGTCAGTTTTATCAACCGTCATCCCGGGCTCGACCCGGGATCCAGTGCGTAGGGTGCGCCGCGCGCACCATCGCAACCGACATTTGAGAAAAGGGGAATAAAAGATGGCAGAGAAAAAAAACGGAGGCGCCGGCCTGCGCGGCCAGGTCGCCGGTAAAACCGCACTGTCCACCGTCGGCGTATCCGGCTCCGGCCTGACCTACCGCGGTTACGACGTCAAGGACCTGGCGGAACACTGTGAATTCGAGGAAGTCGCCTACCTGATTTTCTACGGCGAACTGCCCACCAGGGCGCAGCTGGCCGACTACAAAGGCGTGCTGAAAGGCATGCGCGGCCTGCCGCAGGCGCTGAAAGAAGTACTCGAGCGCATCCCCGCCGACGCCCACCCGATGGACGTGATGCGCACCGGCTGCTCCATGCTGGGCAACCTGGAAGGCGAGAAATCCTTCGACCAGCAACAGGAAAAAGCCAACCGCCTGCTGGCCGCCTTCCCGTCCATCATCTGCTACTGGTACCGCTTTACCCACGACGGCGAGCGCATCGACACCGAAACCGACGACGACTCCGTCGGCGGCCACTTCCTGCATATGCTGCACGGCAAGAAGCCCAATACACTGCACGAGCAGGTCATGAACGTCTCGCTGATCCTGTACGCCGAACACGAGTTCAACGCGTCCACCTTCACCGCGCGCGTCTGCGCCTCCACCCTGTCCGACCTGTTCAGCTGCATCACCGGTGCCATCGGCTCCCTGCGCGGCCCCTTACATGGCGGCGCCAACGAGGCGGCGATGGCACTGATCGAAAAGTTCTCCTCCGCCGACGAAGCGGAAAAAGGACTGCTGGGCATGCTCGAGCGCAAGGAAAAGATCATGGGCTTCGGCCACGCCGTCTACACCGAATCCGACCCACGCAACGCCATTATCAAACAGTGGTCCGAAAAACTGGCCGCAGATGTGGGCGACGAAGTGCTGTATCCGGTCTCGGTGCGCTGCGAAGAAGTCATGTGGCGCGAGAAGAAGCTGTTCTGTAACGCCGACTTCTTCCACGCCTCCGCGTATCACTTTATGGGCATCCCCACAAAACTGTTCACCCCGATCTTCGTAATGAGCCGCCTAACCGGCTGGGCCGCCCACGTATTCGAACAACGCGCCGACAACCGCATCATCCGCCCGAGCGCCGAATACACCGGCCCGGAACTGCGCGAAGTCACCCCAATCGCCGAACGCGGCTAATCGCCCCCCTGGGTGCGCCGAGCTCCAGCTCGGCACCTGGGACCGCGGAGCTCCAGCTCCGCAAGCGGGCCGCAGGCCCGCCACCGAAGCCGCTTATTGGCACCTCCACGTATCGCGGGTTGGGCCTGCGGTCCATTGCGGAGCTGGAGCTCCGCGCACCCAGGATCGCGGCCAACGGCCGTTCCGACAACGTTGTAGCTAGTAAGTATGAATACTGAATACCGCAAAAAATTACCTGGCACGGACCTCGAATACTTCGACACCCGCGCCGCCGTAAACGCCATCCACCCCGGCGCCTACGAAAAACTGCCCTACACCTCCCGCATCCTCGCGGAAAACCTGGTGCGCCGCTGTGAACCGCAACAACTCACCGACGCCCTCAAACAGATCGTCGAACGCAAGCGCGACCTGGACTTCCCCTGGTACCCGGCCCGCGTCGTCTGCCACGACATCCTCGGCCAGACCGCGCTGGTGGACTTGGCCGGCCTGCGCGACGCCATCGCCGAGAAGGGCGGTGACCCGGCCAAGGTCAACCCGGTAGTCCCCACCCAGCTGATCGTCGACCACTCCCTGGCCGTCGAACACCCCGGCTTCGAGGAAGACGCCTTTGAAAAGAACCGCGCAGTGGAAGAGCGCCGCAACGAAGACCGCTTCCACTTTATCAACTGGACCAAAACCGCCTTCGAAAACGTCGACGTGATCCCGCCCGGCAACGGCATCATGCACCAGATCAACCTGGAGAAAATGTCGCCGGTGGTGCAGGTCAAAGATGGCATCGCGTTTCCCGACACCTGCGTCGGCACCGACAGCCACACACCCATGGTGGACGCCCTCGGTGTCATCTCCGTGGGAGTAGGGGGCCTCGAAGCCGAAAGCGTGATGCTCGGCCGCGCCTCCGCCATGCGCCTGCCGGATATCGTCGGCGTCGAACTCACCGGCAAACTGCAACCGGGCATCACCGGCACCGACCTGGTACTGGCCCTGACCGAATTCCTGCGCAGCGAGCGCGTGGTCGGCGCCTACCTGGAATTCTTCGGCGAGGGTGCGGCCAGCCTGAGCCTCGGCGACCGCGCCACCATCTCCAATATGACCCCGGAGTACGGCGCCACCGCCGCCATGTTCTCCATCGATGAACAGACCATCGACTACCTCAAGCTCACCGGCCGCGACGACGAGCAGGTAGCGCTGGTAGAAAAGTTCACAAAGGAAACCGGCCTCTGGGCAGACAGCCTCAAAGACGCCGAATACGAACGCGTACTGAAATTCGACCTCTCGTCCGTCGGCCGCAACCTGGCCGGCCCCTCCAACCCGCACACACTGCTGCCAGCCTCTGAACTGGCCAGCCGCGGTATCGCCGGGGAATGGGAAGAGAAAGAGGGCGAGATGCCCGACGGTGCCGTGATCATCGCCGCGATCACCAGCTGCACCAACACCAGCAACCCGCGCAATATGATTGCCGCCGGCCTGATCGCCCGTAACGCCAACAAGCTGGGCCTGATCCGCAAACCCTGGGTCAAGTCCTCGCTGGCGCCCGGCTCCAAGACCGTAAAAATGTACCTGGAAGAGGCCGACCTGCTGCCGGAACTGCAGCAACTGGGCTTCGACGTGGTCGCCTTTGCCTGCACCACCTGCAACGGCATGAGCGGCGCGCTGGACCCGGCCATTCAAAAGGAAGTCATCGACCGCGATCTGTATTCAACCGCCGTACTGTCCGGCAACCGCAACTTCGACGGCCGCATCCACCCCTACGCCAAACAGGCCTTCCTGGCCTCGCCGCCTTTGGTCGTCGCTTACGCGATTGCCGGTACCATCCGCTTCGATATCGAGAAGGATGTACTGGGCCACGACAGTGACGGCAACCCGATCACGCTGAAGGATATCTGGCCGAGCGACGAGGAGATCGACGCGATCGTGAAGCAGAGCGTCAAGCCGCAGCAGTTCCGCGACGTCTATATCCCGATGTTCGACCTGGAAAAGGGCGAGCGCGAAAAGACCGAACCGCTGTACGACTGGCGCCCGCAGAGCACCTATATCCGCCGCCCGCCGTACTGGGAAGGCGCGCTGGCCGGCGAACGCGCACTGAAAGGCATGCGCCCGCTGGCCGTGCTCGGTGACAACATCACCACCGACCACCTGTCGCCGTCCAACGCCATCCTGCCCACCAGTGCGGCGGGCGAATACCTGGCGAAAATGGGCCTGCCGGAGGAGGACTTCAACTCCTACGCCACCCACCGCGGCGACCACCTCACCGCCCAGCGCGCCACCTTTGCCAACCCGAAACTGCTCAACGAAATGGTGCGCGACGAAAACGGCGAAGTGAAACAGGGCTCCCTGGCCCGCATCGAGCCGGAAGGCCAGGTGACCCGCATGTGGGAAGCCATCGAAACCTATATGGAGCGCAAACAGCCGCTGATCATTATCGCCGGCGCCGACTACGGCCAGGGCTCGTCAAGAGACTGGGCCGCCAAAGGCGTGGCACTGGCCGGAGTGGAAGCCATCGTCGCCGAAGGCTTCGAACGCATCCACCGCACCAACCTGATCGGCATGGGCGTACTGCCACTGCAGTTCCAGGCGGGCACCACCCGCAAGACCCTGGGCATAGACGGCACCGAGACCTTCGACGTAATCGGCGAACACAAACCGGGCGCAACCCTGACGCTGACGATTCATCGCAAGAACGGTGACAGTGTCGAGGTCCCGGTAACCTGTCGCCTGGACACCCAGGAAGAAGTCTCCATCTACGGCGCCGGCGGCGTACTACAACGCTTCGCCAAGGACTTCCTGGAATCGGAAGAGGTGGCCTAAAGATCGTAGGGTGCGCCGTGCGCACCGGCATCCAGCACCGAAGGATAGAAAAACGCATCCACCAGAACCCTCCCCTCAACCCAAAAGCACGCCCCCTCTCCCCCCGGGAGAGGGCCGGGGAGAGGGGAAGCCAATCGAAGCCACCTCTTCCTCCCCTCTCCCGCCTGCGGGGGAGGGGCCGGGGGAGGGGGCCCAAATCGAAGCCAATCAACCAGACGAATCCCCATGACCCACAACCCCCAAATCCCTTCCCCTCAAATAAAAGTGCCAGCCACCTACATGCGCGGCGGCACCAGCAAAGGCGTATTCTTCCGCCTCCAAGACCTGCCCGAAGCCGCCCAAACCCCAGGCCAGGCCCGAGACAACCTACTCCTCCGAGTAATCGGCAGCCCCGACCCCTACGGCAAACAGACCGACGGCATGGGTGGCGCCACCTCCAGCACCAGCAAAACCGTCATCCTCTCCAAAAGCGAACAGCCCGACCACGACGTCGACTACCTCTTCGGCCAGGTCTCCATCGACAAACCCTTCGTAGACTGGTCCGGCAACTGCGGCAACCTCACCGCCGCCGTAGGCGCCTTCGCCATCAACAGCGGCTTCGTCGATGCCGAGCGCATTCCGGACAACGGCATCTGCACCGTCCGCATCTGGCAGGCCAACATCCAAAAAACCATCGTCGCCCACATACCCATCACCAACGGCGAGGTACAGGAAGCCGGCGATTTCGAACTGGACGGCGTCACCTTCCCGGCGGCCGAAGTCCAGATCGAATTTATGGACCCGGCGGGCGAGGGCGCCATCTTCCCGACCGGCAACCTCGTGGACGAACTGGAAGTGCCCGGCGTCGGCACCCTGAAAGCCACCATGATCAACGCCGGCATCCCCACCATCTTCGTCAACGCCGACCAGATCGGGTACGAAGGTACCGAATTGCAGGAAACCATCAACGGCGACGACAAAGCCCTGGCCATGTTCGAAACCATCCGAGCGCACGGCGCAGTGAAGATGGGCCTGATTGAAAAGGTAGAAGACGCAGCCAACCGCCAGCATACCCCCAAGGTCGCCTTCGTAGCGTCGCCCAAGGGCTATACGGCATCCAGCGGCAAGCAAATCGCGGCCGGCGATATCGACCTGCTGGTGCGCGCCCTGTCCATGGGCAAACTGCACCACGCCATGATGGGCACTGCCGCCGTCGCCATCGGCACCGCCGCTACCATTCCCGGCACGCTGGTCAATCTGGCTGCCGGGGGAGGGGAGCGCAACGCCGCTACCTTTGGCCACCCTTCCGGCACCTTGCGTGTCGGAGCGGAAGCGGAAGTCGTCAATGGGCAATGGACTGCTACCAAGGCGATTATGAGCCGCAGTGCGCGGATTCTGATGGAAGGGTGGGTAAGAGTCCCGAGCCCCTGAGGATTAGTCATGCCGGACTTGATCCGGCATCCAGTACTCCTGAACCCGCCGAAATCACTGGCTCTGTGTGCTACGAACCCAATCTAAACAGCCTCAAATGGTTAAAAAACGAGCCCTGAGTAGGCTCGTTTTTTGTGCCGGGACCTTTTGTATTACAGTCATCCCCTCTGTGCCAGCAGAGCTTGACTCACACAGCTCGTAGTTTTAAGCGCCAAAACTGCCCCAGCAGAGTTCACTCTTTGATTTAACCCAAGAATTAAATACTATCGGGTCTGGCTGTATCTAAAGGCTGGAAGATGCTCTAAATCAGAAATTTTTGAAAGCCAGTCCAGGCCTTGGATCTGCCCTGGCCTGGTGAGAAGAAATTGATGGCAATGACTGTCTTCAAGGGAGTATGGGTTATGAAATTAGACATAAATGATGAAGTCGCCGACAGTTTAGGCCTTAGCGACAAGGAGTTGCAGGAGGTCCTGGCGATCGCGCTATACAAGCTGGAAAGAATCAACGGCGTTCAGGGGGGGAAGATCACCGGCACGTCGGAAATTGAGTTCCACGGTATCCTGGGTAAGTACGGACAGTTCATCAATTACGATGAGGACGACCTGGAAACGGATTTGAAAAATTTAAAGGATTTTTAATATGGACGCCCCAGGGAAGATCGTTGTAAGTGATACAACTGCGATCACCTACTTTTCGAGAATAGGCGCGATTTCGCTGTTAAAGTCACTGTTTAATCGGATATATGTTCCCTTAGCAGTATATGAGGAGCTGACGCGACTAGGGGACTCAAATCCAGGGTCGGAAGAGGTTAAAACGTTACACTGGATAGTTGTAGAAGAAGTTTCCAACTTCAAAGAAGTAACTGAAAAATTTAGCCAGACTCTGGACCCCGGTGAGAGCCAAGCTATTAGCCTGGCTCTGGAGAAAAAGGCCAGTCTACTGATCATTGATGAAAAAGCCGGCAGGGCGGAAGCACAGAGCCTGAGAATTCCAATCACGGGCATGGTAGGCGTTCTGCTTAAAGCCAAAGAGCGCAATTTAATCTCCACAGTTGCCCCATTTCTTAACAGATTGCGGCAGACAAACTTCAAAATGGGGCCAGCGCTATATAATCGTGCGCTCGAGTTGGCTGGAGAGGCGAACCTCAAGCTGAATACTGAGAAGAAGGCCTAACAGGCCGTCGCTTGATTTGGTTCCGTTTTGGATGTCCCCGTCGCCAACGGCGAAGTACAGGAAACCGGCGACTTCGAACTGGATGGCGTCACCTTCCCGGCGGCCGAAGTCCAGATCGAATTTATGGGCCCGGCGGGCGAGGGTGCCATCTTCCCCACCGGCAACCGGGTGGACGAACTGGAAGTGCCTGGCGTAGGCACCCTGAAAGCCACCATGATCAACGCTGGTATCCCCACCATCTTCGTCAACGCCGACGAGATTGGGTACGAAGGTACCGAGTTGCAGGAAGCCATCAACGGCGACGACAAGGCCCTGGCCATGTTCGAAGCTGTTCGTGCCCACGGCGCGGTAGAAATGGGCCTGATCGAAAAGGTGGAAGACGCAGCCAACCGCCAGCATACCCCCAAGGTCGCCTTCGTAGTGCCGCCCAAGGGCTATGCGGCATCAAGCGGCAAGCAAATCGCGGCCGACGATATCGACCTGCTGGTGCGCGCTCTGTCCATGGGCAAACTGCACCACGCCATGATGGGTACCGCCGCCGTCGCCATCGGCACCGCCGCAGCCATCCCCGGTACCCTGGTCAATCTGGCTGCCGGGGGAGCGCAACGCCGTTAGCTTTGGCCACCCTTCTGGCACTTTGCGTGTCGGCGCGGAAGCGGAAGTCGTCAACGGACAATGGACTGCGACCAAAGTCATTATGAGCCGCAGTGCGCGGGTAGTGATGGAGGGTTGGGTGCGGGTGCCGGGCAATTCCTTTTAGTCTGCCTTGCAGTAGGATCCGCGAATAGCGACACAGTACTGTTGAAGCTGACTTCGGAAGCCGAAAAGGCGAGTCTCAATTGAGGATCGCTTTTCTATGTGTGCCGCTTGCTGTTTAATATTCAACCAAAGTGGAGCTTGTAACTATCGAGTAAGGCGGTATCTGAGGTTAAGTTTTTCGCAGGGAAGCTAAGCCGTTGACTTAAAAGGGGATTCAAATACTATCAAGAGCGGCTATATCCGACGGCTTATAAGCTTGCTGCTGAAGGTAAGCTACCGGGCTTATAGGTAGGGGGAAGCTGGAGGTCCACAACCATTGCATACTGCACCAGTAGTTCGTACCAATACACGAACCATCTAACGAGGCTGTAGAAAAACTCCGACCCCTGTTTTTGGTGATATTTTAGCCAAGTCATCGCGTTTTTCTACACCCTGAACAACTTAAGGAGAGTAATCTGGCTAACCTCCGTGCCATTTCAGAAAGCTATGACGATGTGAGAGCTCATGTCGTATTTGTTCATGGACTGTCCGGGCATCTTGAGAAGACTTGGACCGTCAAGGGCACCAATTCGCCAGAGCTTTGGCCGAAATGGCTGGCTGAAGATATCTCTGGTATTGGACTTTGGCTGGTCGACTACCCTGCAGCCAAGACTAATTGGAGGGGGCACGGTATGCCCTTATCCGATCGAGCGGACAACATTCTAGCTCGCCTTCTTTTGGAGCCGCGTCTTGCGAGAGGCAATATTATTTTTGTTGTGCACAGTTTGGGAGGCCTAGTGGTCGAGCAGCTGCTGCGAAATGCGTACCGTGACATCACGAACAATAGAAAGACAGAGGATTTCCTTACCCGCGTCAGGCGGATCGCCTTTCTCGGCACACCGCATCGGGGCTCGTTGCACGCCAATATAATAAACGCCCTATGGCTCTTAGCACGACCCTCGGCGTCGACCCGAGATCTAGCCGTCGGTAATCCTCAGCTCAGAGATCTCAATTTCTGGTACCGGCAATACAGCCGTGACAACGGCATTCAAAACCTAGTGCTCGCCGAAGGGAGGCCTGAAAGGTTTCTCGGAATTGCCCTTCCAGAAACCCTTGGTACGGTGGTATCGCCAAACAGTGCCGATGCGGGGCTACCCGAGACCCCAAAACTCGTGGATCATAGTCATATAAGCATCTGTAAACCTGCGAACCGTGAAGATGACGTCTACGTACTTTTAAAAGATTTTATTATTAACCCGGTACGAATATAGATATGGTATAATGGCCGC
>NZ_JAPIVK010000038.1:11631-36737 GCF_026183675.1 Microbulbifer halophilus | reverse complement strand
GCCAGATAGCCCCTTGAGGGATGTAGGGACAGATGGTATCTACGAGTTCAGAGATGATTGTGAAAAAATCCAAGTGTGTATTGCTGGCGGGTGCCGGCGCGGCGAAACGAATTCGCGAGGAGGGGCTGCACCAGCAGCAGTTCTCCACCCTGGTGGGTGCCTCCGGCGGCCCCAAGTGGCTGGTGATCAGCCAGCTCGACCGGGTATTGATGGGCGAGCTTTTCCGCGGGCGGCGCGAGCCGATCGCGTCTGTAGGTTCCTCCATCGGCAGTTTCCGCAATATGTGTTATGCGATGGACGATCCGCTGGGCGCACTGGAGCGCCTGGAGTACGGTTATGTCAACCAGACCTACGAGTCCGGCAAACCGACACCGGCGGAAATCACCGCCTCCGCCGAGCGGATCCTGAAAAATGTGCTGGGTGACGACGGCGCGCGGCAGGTGGTGGAAAACCCCGTCTGGCAGAGCCATTTCGTGACGGTGCGCGGCCGCGGCCCGCTGGCCAGCGAGCGGCGCACACTGCTGGCCCCGGCACTGCTGGCATCGGCGCTGGCCAATGCACTGTCGCGCCGCTCGCTGCGGGTCTTCTGGGATCGGGTGGTATTTCACGCCGGCGAGGAGCCGGGCGTGGCGTTCCGCAATCTCAACACCGTCAATACGCGCCTGTCGCCCGGCAATGTCCGTGCGGCGGTGCTGGCCAGCGGCTCCATCCCGCTGGTGATGGCCGGTATCCAGAATCCTCAGGGCGCGCCGGTGGGCAACTATCGCGACGGCGGTATCATCGACTACCATTTCGACCTGCTGTTCGAACACCCGCGGGGGCTGGCGCTCTATCCGCACTTTTTCCCCTATATGGTACCCGGCTGGTTCGACAAGAACCTGAGCTGGCGCTGGGTGCGGGGCGGCGCGCTGCAGAACACCCTACTGGTGGCGCCATCGCCGGGTTTTGTCGCCGATCTGCCCTACGGCAAGATTCCCGATCGCAACGATTTCTATAAGCTCAGCAACGACGAGCGGCTGAAATACTGGAATACCGTGGTGGATATGAGCCGGCGAGTGGCGGAGGATTTCCATGAAATGTGGCAGACCGGCGCCGTCGCCGATCACCTGATCGAGGTGGGCGCCGACGACGTGCTGCACAAGCTGCCGCGGGTGGCGGCAGCATGAGCGCCTCGCCGGAATTCAGTGCACCGCAGGAGGAATATCGCACCACCCAGGAACGGGTCTACTACCAGGTGCGCGATGCGATACTGCGGGGTAAATTCCTGCCCGGCCACGCCATCACCATTCGCGGGCTGGCGGCGGAACTGGACTGCAGCCCCATGCCGGTGCGCGAGGCGCTGCGGCGCCTGACTTCCGAGCGGGCACTGGAGCTGTCCGATACCCGCCGCGTCACCGTGCCCACCATGACCCCGGAAAAGCTCGCCGAGATCTGCGCCGCGCGGGTATCGCTCGAGTGCCAGGCGGCGGCGCAGGCACTGCCCTTTGTGGGCCCAGCGGAGCTGGAACGGCTGCGCCGGCTGGATGATCGGGTAACCGCGGCGCTGGCGGACAAGGATATCGAAGAGTATGTCACCGCCAACCTGGAGTTCCATTTCACGCTCTACCGCCTGGGCCGGCCGCATATCATTCTGTCGCTGATCGAGAGCCTGTGGCTGCAGACGGCGCCGCTGCAGCACCTGGTATTCCAGAAATTCGGCGTGCAGGAGCTGCCAGACCGCCACCGGGACCTGATCGAGGCGATCGACTCCGGCGATCCGGAAAAGGTGCGCACCGCCGTCCGCCAGGACATCGAAGAGGGGCTCGGCTCCATTTCTGCAGAAGAATTACTTTAACCATGTTCAGTTATATTCATATCCTGTTGCACCTTGTCGTGCCCATTGCCATCGCCTGGTTTTTCTTTCGCGACGACTGGAAAAAGGCCGCTGCGATCATGCTGGCCGCCAACCTGGTGGACTTGGACCACCTGCTGGCGGACCCCATCTACGACCCGAACCGCTGCAGTATCAATTCCCACCCGCTGCACACCATGCTGCCCATCTCCCTCTACGGCGCCATGATGTTCCTGCCGTGGAAACCGGTTCGCTGGCTGGGGATCGGGCTGGTGACGCACATGCTGCTGGACGCGGTGGACTGCGGAGTCTGATCCCCGCTGTGGGAGCCTGCCCCGGATCGAGTCCGGGGCAGGTTCTGCAGGCGATTAGCCGCGGTACCATCGCCGCACTTTCGCCGGCGGCGGCTCTGTGGCCCGCAAGCGGAGCCGGAGCTCCGCGCTCCCGGGAACCCAACCTACACTCCCGCTAGATCCCTATTGCACAACCGGCTCGACCCGCACTAAAATGTGATCACATTTTTGGGTTGTCGCCCCGACCGGGCGGTTTTATCAGGAGCGAGACATGAACAAGAGTGAGCTGCAACAACACGACCGCGATCACCTGCTGCATCCCTTTACCGATTTCAACGACCTGGGCAAGCAGGGCACCCGGGTGATCACCGGTGCCGAGGGGGCCTATATCACCGATATCGACGGTCACAAGATGCTCGACGGCATGTCCGGCCTCTGGTGCTGCAGCCTGGGTTACAGCCGCCGGGAGATTTCCGACGCCATCTACGAGCAACTGAATAAGCTGCCGTTCTACAACAGCTTCTTCCAGTGCACCACGGTGCCCTCCATCGAACTGGCGGACGCGCTGGCGGAAGTGGCGCCGAAAGGACTGAACAACGTCTTCTTCACCGGCTCCGGTTCCGAGGCCAACGACACCAACCTGCGCATCATCCGCCGCTACTGGGACCTGAAAGAGCAGCCCGAGAAGCGCATCGTGATCTCGCGCAAGAACGCCTACCACGGCTCCACCATCGGCGGCGCCAGCCTCGGCGGCATGGGTGGTATGCACAAGCAGTTCCAGGCACTGGACTATATCGAACACATAGAGCAGCCCTACTGGTTCGGTGAGGGTGGCGAACTGTCCCCGGAGGAGTTCGGCATCAAGGCCGCGCGCGCCCTGGACGAGAAGATCCAGGAGCTGGGCCCGGAGAAAGTGGCCGCCTTTATCGCCGAGCCGATCCAGGGCGCCGGCGGCGTCATCATCCCGCCGGAAAGCTACTGGCCGGAAGTGAAAAAGGTACTCGACCAGTACGATATCCTGCTGGTGATGGACGAAGTGATCTTCGGCTTCGGCCGCACCGGCGAGTGGTTCGGCGCCGACTACTACGGCCTGCAGCCCGACCTGATGACCTTCGCCAAGGCGGTGACCAATGGCTACTTCCCGCTGGGCGGCACCATGGTCAGCGACCGGGTGGCGGAAGTGATCAAGTCCAGGGGGGGCGAATTCGCCCACGGCTACACCTACTCGGCGCACCCCGCGGGCTGTATGGCCGGCCTGGCTACCGTCAATATCCTGCGCAACGAGAAGATCATCGAAAACGTGCGCGACAACACCGCGCCCTACCTGGCCAGGCGCTGGGCGGAACTGGGCGATCACCCCATCGTGGGCGAGGCCCGCAGCCTGGGCATGGTCGGCGCGCTGGAACTGGTGAAAGACAAGAACAGCCGCGCCCGCTTCGACGACGACTGCACCGCCGGCGGCGTCTGCCGCGATATGAGCATCAAGCACGGCCTGGTGATGCGCGCCACCGGCGACACCATGATCATCGCACCGCCGCTGATCCTCACCACCGAGCAGGTGGACGAGCTGGTGGAGAAGGCGCATCGCGCGCTGGACGACACGGCCAAAGCGATGGCGTAAGCTTGNACGAGCTGGTGGAGAAGGCGCATCGCGCGCTGGACGACACGGCCAAAGCGATGGCGTAAGCTTGTCGGGACTCGGGACTCGGGACTCGGGACTCGGGACTCGGGACTCGGGACTCGGGCGGTGCGCACGGCGCACCCTACAGCCCAGCTCCAAAAGAATATCGAAGCTCAATGCGAAGGTCCTGCTGCCGGGGGCGGTTTGCGGGACCGTATGAGACAGGGATGTCGATTACGAGCGTACAGGGATGTATTTACAGCGTGTCCCGCAAACCGCCCCCGGCAGCAGGACCGCCACAGAATTATCTTACTGGCAGGGGGGAAAGCCCGCCCAAAGGCAATTTATGTCGCAAGAAAAAGAATTCACCCCATCACCGGAACTGCTGGAAAAATCGCACCAGTTCCTCGCCGAACACCCCGATCTTAAATGGATCGAGGGGTTCATGTTCGATATCAACGGCATTCCCCGCGGCAAGTGGTTGCCGGCCGAGTCCGCGGAGAAACTCTTGAAAGGCGCATTGCAGATGCCGCGCAGTGCCGCCAGCCTGGACGTCTGGGGGCGGGATGTCGAGAACAACCCGCTGGTGTTTGCCAGCGGCGACAGCGACGGCGTCTGTCTGCCGGTTTCGCCCCTGTGTATGGCGCCCTGGCACCGCGAGCAGACGGCGCAACTGCCCATGCAATTGCACGAGGCCGACGGCTCGCCGCTCTACGCCGATCCGCGCACGCAATTGCAACGCGTGGTGGCACGGCTCAAGGAGCTGGGATACACCGCCGCCTGTGCCACCGAGCTGGAGTTCTACCTGCTGCGCGAAGACCCCGATCACCTCGGGCGCCCGCGCCCGGTCAGCGACAACGACGCCGAGCTGGTACCGTCCACCGACGTCTACGACCTGGCGGAACTGGATGCGCAGCGGCATTTTTTCGCCGATGTGCGCGCCGCCTGCGAAGAACAGGGCATCCCGGCGGACTCGGTACTGTCCGAGTGCGCGCCCGGCCAGTTCGAGATCAACCTGCTGCACAGTGCCGACCCGGTCGCGGTCGCCGAGCAGACGCTGCTGTTCAAGCGCCTGTTGAAAGGCGTCGCACGCAGCCACGGCTATCGCGTGTCGACCATGGCCAAGCCGTTTGGCGACCGGGCCGGCAACGGCATGCACGTGCACCTGAGCCTGATCGACGAAAACGGCAACAACGTCTTCGACGACGGCACTGACACCGGCACCGAACTGCTTCGGCAGGCCGCGGCGGGCATGCTGGTCACCGCCAATGACGCCATGGCCCTCTTCGCGCCGCACAGCAACTCTTATCGCCGCTTCCAGGAGAGTTCCCACGCACCGCTCAACCTCTGCTGGGGCTATGACAACCGCACCACCACACTGCGCGTGCCGGCCAGCAGCCCCGAGGCGCGGCGCATCGAGCACCGGATTGCCGGCGCCGACGTGAACCCCTACCTGGTGCTGGCGGCGATTCTCGCCGGCGCCTGCCACGGCATCGAGAAAAAGCTGCAGGCACCGGCACCGGTCGAAGGGGACGCCTACCAGGTGGAGAGCGAAACGCTGGTCAATACCTGGAGCGACGCGCTCAGGCGTTTCGAACGGAGCTCCATCTGGCAGACCTACCTGGACCCGCGTTTCGTCGAGCTGTTTCTATTATTGAAGAGACAGGAGGTGGCGGAAATCGACGCGCGGGTGACCGACGTGGAATACCAGAGCTACCTGCACCGCGTGTAATATTCGGGCCCGGAGACGAGCGGCGCTGGATGCGACGGCCGTTGAATGGCTTTGGCGACAGCGCCGGTGGGGAAGGCAATCCTTTGCTATACCTGAATTAAGCGTGCAGTGCGCTTAATACTCTCCTCCTGAAAGTGTGTTCGAGAAAACTGGCCCGCCACCTGGCGGGCATTTTTTTTGAAGCGGTAAAATCTGTCGGAATATCTTTCCTCAATACACCCCGCGATTAGATAACCCTCCCTGCAGGTTGAAAAACCCCACCTATACTGAAGTAACCGCAACTGCGGCGAAGGAGCTATTACGCATTACAAGGAGTTAACCCATGAGATCGAAGCCCCTCCTCACTCCCCTGGCTCTGGCGGCCTGCGTTGGTCTCGCCGCGCAGCCGGTTTTTGCGGGTCCTTCCGGTTTCCCCCAACCCGCCCAGGAGCCGAGAAGTGCCGGTGTTTTCGTAGTCCGCATCGGTGCCTCCTATGTAGATGTGGATGACGATGTCTTTTCCACGGTCCAGTCTTTTGTTGCCGATGACCCCTCCACCGACCCGGTCGAAGCGGTGCCGGTGGACGTGGGCGTGGAACTGAACCTGGATGACGACACCACCTGGTATGTCAGCGCCGCCTGGATGGCGACGGATCACTGGGGAGTCGAGCTCTACCACTCCAATCACGCCAGCCTCGAAGCCGATCTCTACTCCGACGCCTTTTCCGGTAATACTTTCATCGGCGATTTTTCGGAGGGAATCGGCGATTTCGACACCTACACCACCAGCCTCTACGCAAACTGGTACCCGCTCGACGCCAACTGCCTGATCCAGCCCTATGTCGGTATCGGCGGGGGCTATGTGGATATCGAGGAGGATTTTACCCGCCCGGTATTCTCCGATGAATTCGGGGACTACGGCCTGCTGGGCCTGGGCAGTGACTTCAGCTGGACCGCGCAGGTGGGTGTGGACTTCAACTTCGGCCGCGACAGCGCCTGGCAGATAAACGCCTCCGCCATGTACGTGGATGCCAGTCCCGACCTGCAACTCGGTTTCGATACGGTGACCGAGGTTCCCGGTTTCGGTGAGGCGGCGGTCCTGCCGATTCGCATCCGCGACGAGATGGACCTCGATCCCTGGATCTTCAACCTTGGCGTGGGTTACAAGTTCAGTTTTTGAACAGCCGACCCTTCCTCTTCCCGCAGGTGGACGGCCACAGCGCTGTCCACCTGAGGCCGCACGGCTTTGCCAGCAATGTGGACCGATTCCGCCTAGCAGTCATTTCCTCGCCGGTGTATTCTTCGCTCCACCCGCAGTAAAACAACGTAAGGGAAGCCATGACCGCCCTGGAGCATTGTACAGACGGTCCATCGACTGAGACTCCGCGCCCGCTGAACATCTGCCTGCTGGGCTACCGCAGCCACCCTTACTGCGGCGGGCAGGGTGTTTACCTGTACTACCTGAGCAAGGCGCTGGTGGAAGCCGGCCACTCGGTGGATGTGATTTCCGGCCAGCCCTATCCCGAACTGGATCCCCGGGTAAAACTGATCAGGATGCCGGGGCTCAACCTGTTTGATGAAAAGCACCCCACCCGCGCACTGCGCCCGCGGCACCTGCTGTCGTGGACGGACTTCTTCGAGTGGTGGAGCAAGCTGACCGGCGGCTTCGCCGAGCCCTATACCTTCGGCCGGCGGGTGGCGAAGTACCTGCGCCGGCACGGCCGACAGTACGACATGGTGCACGACAACCAGTCCCTCTGTTACGGCCTGCTGGATATCGAAAAAACGGGCCTGCCGGTGGTCGCCACCATCCATCACCCGATAACCCGCGACCGACAGTTGGCCCTCGACGCAGCGCCGGACTGGCGCTACCGGCTACTGGTGCGCCGCTGGCACAGTTTCCTGCGTATGCAGATCAGGGTGGCGCGCCGCCTGCGCCATATCGTGACGGTATCGAAGCAGTCCCGGCGGGATATCGTCGAACAGTTCGGCGTGGCGCCGGAACAGGTCGAACTGGTCTATAACGGCATCGACACAGAAGTATTCCGGCCGCAACCGCATATCCGGCGCAGACCGATGCGCATCATGACCACGGCTTCCGCGGACCAACCGCTCAAGGGGCTGCGTTTCCTTCTGCAGGCCCTGGCTTCACTGCGCCCGCGCTATCCGGACCTGGAACTGCTGGTGGTGGGCCGCCTGGAAGAGGGGGGCGCTACGGAGCAACTATTGCACCGGCTGCAATTGCAGGGTGTGGTCCGGTTTGTCTCCGGAATCTCCAACCGCGAAATGGCGGAGTATTACGCCAGTGCCGCGGTGGTGGTGTGTCCGTCGCTCTACGAGGGGTTCGGCCTGCCCGCCGGCGAGGCCATGGCCTGCGGCGCGCCGGTGATTTCCAGTGATGGCGGCGCCCTGCCGGAAGTGGTGGGCGATGCCGGCGTGGTAGTGCCGGCCGCCGATAGTGGCGCCCTGGAAGAGGCACTGGCGGCGCTGCTGGCGGACGAAGCAAAGCGCACCGCGATGGGTGAGTGCGGGCGCGCCCGCATCGAGGCGCAGTTTTCCTGGCGTCTGGCGGCGGAATGCCTGGTGGAATACTACCGCCGGATTCTGGGAGAAAAACCGGGCAGGCCCCGTATCGATTCGGCGACAAGGGAGGCCGCCAATCCGCCCGTCGGCGAGCGCGGCGCGGAGGCAGCCTGATGATTACTGTCGATCCCCGATGGCTGAACCTGCGCGCCGGGCAGAAGGTACTGGACCTCGGCTGCGGCGAGGGCCGCCACGCGATTCACCTGCTGGCGAGCGAAGCCGTCGATATTGTCGGTGTCGACCTCAGTTTTGACGATATACGCACTGCCCGCGAACGCGCACAGCCATTCGCGCGGGACCCGCAGAGCCCCGGCCGGCTGCTGCTGGGCGTCGGCGACGGCCTGCAACTGCCGTTTGCCGACAGCACTTTCGACGTGGTGATCTGCTCGGAGGTGCTGGAACATATTCGCGACTACGCCGGCGTGTTGGCGGAGATCGACCGGGTGCTGAAACCCGCGGGTATTTTCGCCGCCAGCGTACCGGCATTTTTTCCCGAGTGGATCTGCTGGAAACTCAGCGACGAATACCACAATGTGGAGGGCGGCCACCTGCGGATTTTCCGCGAGCGCCACCTGCGCCGGAGTATTCGCGAACTGGGGCACCGGTATTTCGCCCGCCACAAGGCCCATGCGCTGCACGCGCCTTTCTGGTGGTTGAAATGCCTGCTCTGGCACAGGCCGCAATCGCGCCTGCTGGCCGCCTACCACCGCCTGCTGGTCTGGGACCTGATGCAGCGCCCGCCGCTTACGCGCCTGCTGGAAAAGGTGCTGAACCCGCTGCTGGGCAAAAGTATCGTGCTTTATTTCGTGAAACCGCCGCAGGGCCCGGTCGAGCCCGGCCTGTTGCCGGCGAATGAGAGCGCGGGCGGGAGTGCCGATTCCATCGCGGTTGCGGAGGGCGCACCGTGAACGACCTGGCTGTTTCCCCGGCGATTGCCGGCAGTCTTTTCCCGTCGGATTTTGTCCGCACGAGCGCCGATTATATTCTGGGCCGGCAGCGAGCCGACGGCTCCATTCCTTGGTTCGATGGCGGCCATGCGGATCCCTGGGATCACGTGGAAGCGGCCATGGGGCTGAGTATTGCCGGCGAATACGCGGCCGCGGAAAGCGCCTACCGCTGGCTCGCCGATATCCAGCTCGAAGACGGCAGCTGGTGGGCGGCGTACCGGGACGGCGAGGTGCACAACGGCGAGCGGCGCGAGAGCAATTTCGTCGCCTATATCGCCGTCGGTATCTGGTATCACTACCTGATCACCGGTGACGACGCTTTCCTGCAGCGGTACTGGCCCACGGTGGAGCGCGCGGTGGCATTTGTGCTCGCCCTGCAGACGGAACACGGGGATATTCACTGGGCGGTGGATGAGCGCGGCGCGGCCAGAGAGGATGCCCTGGTTACCGGCTGCTCTTCCATTTACAAAAGTCTCGAGTGCGCCATCAATATCGCCCACACGCTCGGCCGTGCCCAGCCGCAGTGGCGGCGGGCGAGGGAGGCGCTGGGCAGGGCGCTGCGGGAAAAGCCGCAGCGTTTCGACCGCACCTGGGAGAGTAAGGCGCGATTCTCGATGGACTGGTTCTACCCGGTGCTGACCGGTGTTTTTTCCGGCGCGGCGGCGCGCGCCCGGCTGCAGAAAAGATGGGACGAGTTTGTCGTCACGGGGCTCGGTTGCCGCTGCGTCAACGACGAGCCCTGGATCACGGTGGCGGAATCCTGTGAATTGACCATGGCGCTGCTGGCGGCGGGGGAACGCCACCGCGCGGAGAAGCTGTATTGCGGCCTGCACCGCTGGCGGGATGCAGACGGCGGCTACTGGACCGGCTACGTCTACCGCGACAGCGCCATCTGGCCCGAGGAAAAAACCACCTGGACCGCGGGTGCCATGCTGCTGGCGGCGGACGCACTGGTGCAACTGACGCCGGCGAGCGGCATTTTTACTGCCGTGCAGTTATTGCCGGAACCGACCGATTTTCAGGAAGCGCTTCTATAGGAGTCCCCCCTGCAGCTTCCCGATCATTGATTATTGTTCACTGGTTGCTGTCAACCGATTCGGCGCAGCACTCCGAGAGTGTCGACCATTTCGACCAGCTCAAACTCTCCGGAAGCCAGTGCCAGCTTGTAGATATCGTAGGGCGCCTGGCCGCCGTCGGCGGGATCGGGAAAGATATCGTGAATCGCCAGGTAGCCGCCGGGCACGATATGCCGGGCCCAGCAGCGGTAGTCGGTCACTGCCGCTTCCAGCGAGTGGCCGCCGTCGATAAACACCAGCCCGAGCGGTGTGTTCCAGCGGCGCGCGGCGATGGCCGAGGGGGCCACTACCGGCACCACCCAATCCTCGAGTTGCGCGGTGCGGATATTGCGGCGGAAGACGTGGAAACTGTCCATTAGTTGCATGCGGTCGTCGAACAGTTCCGGGTCGTGGTACTCCTCGCCCGGCTGGTGCTCCTCGGAACCGCGATGGTGGTCCACGGCGAAGACAATGCCGTCCACGGGTTTGCAGGCGGCGGCCAGGTAGATAGTGGATTTACCGCAATAGCTGCCCACCTCCAGGCAGGCGCCGAGCGCGCAGGCTTCCGCCGCGAGGTGATACAGGGCCTCGCCTTCGGTGGCGGCGAGAAAGCCTTTGACGGCGTGGATATCGATGGGCAGCTTGATGGACATACTTCCGTTTTCTGTTTTTTTGGGGTTGCCGGAACAGTAAACCGGCACATGGATAAAAGCAATTGGCCGAGAGCCGATACAGAGTTGCAATAAATGCGCAGAGATCATCGCCCCTACTGGCTGAAACGCTGGCAGTTGCAATTCCGCAACTGGCGGGTGCGCCACTTCCTGTTGCCGCAGTTCGACGCCGTGGGCAGGGAGCCGGAGATCCTGGATCCGGGCTCGGTGTGCGTATTCGGCAGCGGAATCTGCCTGGGAAATTACCCGCATCTTATTTCCACGTCGGACAACTGTATCCGCCTGACCACTCTCGGCCATCGGGGCAGGGAGGCCGCGATCAGCATCGGCGACTGTGTACTGATTTCTCCCGGCGTGCGCATTTCCGCGGAGCAGTCCGTCACCATCGGCAATGCCTGCATGATTGCCGCCAATGTCTATATCTCCGATTCGGACTGGCACGGGCTCTATAACCGTACGCGGCCCTTCCGCTGTACCCGGCCGGTGCGTCTGGGCGACAATGTATGGATCGGGGACAGCGCGATCATCTGCAAGGGTGTGTCCATCGGTGACAATTCGGTCGTGGGTGCCGGCAGTGTGGTGACCTCGGATGTGCCGGCCAATACGGTGGTGGCCGGCAACCCGGCGCGGGAGATCAGGGCGATCAATCCCCGCCGCCGTATGCTTACCCGCGAGGCCCTGTTTGCCGACGCCTTCCGCCAGGCGCACAATATGGACGAGCTGGACCGGATGTTGCTGAAGGGCAATACGCTGCGCGGCTGGTTGCGCTCGATGCTGTTCCCCCGGCGGGGCGATTGATAAATGTGCCGCAGTTGGTTTAAGGAATGAAAAAAACTAGAAGTGTTGTTCTGATCGGGATGCCGGGTGCCGGCAAGAGTACGCTGGGGGTTCTGCTGGCCAAGGAGTTGGCACTGGATTTTGTCGACACCGATATGTTGATCCAGTTGCGCGAGGACAGGACGCTGCAGGAAATCATCAACGGCAGCGACTACCTGAACCTGCGCCGCATCGAGGGCGAGGTGATCGCCGCGGCGCACTTGCCCAACCATGTGATCGCCACTGGCGGCAGCGTGGTGTACAGCGAAGAGGGCATGGCCAACCTGCGCAGTTTTGGGCCTATCGTTTTCCTCAACTGTTCCGCAGAGGAACTGCGCCGCCGGATCCATAACTACGAGAACCGCGGTATCGCCAAGGCGCCGGGGCAGAGTTTCGCCGAGCTGTTCGCGGAGCGCCAGGCGCTCTACCGGCAGTATGCGGATATCACCGTGGATTGCGATGGCAGGGATCTGCAGCAGGTGCTGGAGTGTGTGCTGGAAGAGTTGGAGGGAGACCGGGACCCGGGAGCGCGCTAGAGCGCGATGCGCCTTTAAGGCCCTGTATCCGCGACCTGCGCTTCTGCATGTTGGGGTTCGCAAAGCTCCCCCAGCCTACACGCCCATACCCCCCCCCTCGGCACTGTATGCCGGTAGGGTGCGCCGCGCGCACCATCTTCGGGTCTGTGCAGGTTGCCGGAGCTCGGTCCGTAAGCAGGCTTCGGGGGCGCCGTTGGCGCTTGATCCCGTAAGCAGATACCGGGGCGGCCCTGCTGCCGGGGGTTGTTTGCTCAACAGCCTCATCGGCACAAATCGGCAGGACTGCCGATTTGGACGCCGCAGGTGCCCGAAGGGCGAGGGACATGGATGTCCCGAGTCAATCGTTTCACAAACAACCCCCGACAGCAGGGCCTTCACATCTGGCTCGATATTCTTTTCGGCCGTAGGGCGCGCCGTGCGCACCATTGGTCGACTGAGAGCCCCGGGCCCCGGGGTCCCGAACCTAAAGCGGCAACTGGGTCGTATACTTGACCTGCTTCAAGGCAAAGGTAGAGTTGACCGAGGCCACGTTCGGCAGGTGCACCAGGGTGCGCTTGAGCAACTGCTCGTAGTGCTCCACGCTGTCCACCACCACGCGCAGCACATAGTCCTTGTCGCCGCTGGTGGAGTAGCACTCCACCACTTCCTGCACATCCTGCACCGAGGACTCGAAACTGTTCAACGAGTCCTCGTCGTGGTTTTGGATGGTGACATAGCAGTATACTGTGACCCCTAGGTCGAGTTTCCGGGGGTCCAGCAGGGTCACGCGCCCGCGGATGATGCCCTCGGCTTCGAGGCGTTTGATCCGGCGCCAGCAGGGCGTGTGGGAAAGACCCACTTTGTCTCCGAGTTCCGCCATGGAATAATCGGCGTTCTCCTGCAGCGCTCGCAGAATCTTGCGGTCAAAATCGTCCAGGTCTGTCGAACGCTTCATATAAACTCCTATCCTACAAAAATTGTTCTGGTCGAGATAACTATCATAATTTTACGCATATTTTTGTTAATAAAGCAATGTTCTATTGCGCTTAACGCACTAGTATGACCTGACCAGTTTGTCGCCGACCCGCCGCTTCCTGTGTTTGCCCGCCAATTCCACCGGGAGCGGGACCGGAATCGGCGGCGACGGGTGGCAGTAAAGCCGGAACAATAATTGGCCAGAAAGCCCCAGAGATATAACCGGAAGTAGGCGTATGAGTGAAGTAGCCAGCAGTCCGCAGTCCGCGGCACCTCAGCCCTCAGCGGAGAGTCCCACCAGGCAGGTTTCCCTGGACGATCGCTATACCACCCTCAAAGGGCACGTGTTGTTGTCGGGCATTCAGGCCCTGGTGCGCCTGCCCATCGACCAGATGCGGATGGACCGCGAGCGCGGCCTCAATACCGCCACCTTCATCTCCGGTTACCGGGGCTCGCCGCTGGGCGGTTACGACCAGCAACTGACCCGCGCCAAGAAGCATCTCGACGAATACAACATCCGTTTCGTGCCGGGCGTCAACGAGGAGCTGGCAGCCACGTCCGTCTGGGGCTCCCAGCAGGTGGGGCTGTTCGACGGCGCCGAAGTGGACGGTGTCTGCGGTATCTGGTACGGCAAGACCCCGGGTGTCGACCGCTCCGGCGACGCCTTCCGCCACGGCAATGCGGCCGGCTCTTCGCCGCAGGGCGGGGCGCTGATCATCGCCGGCGACGACCACGGCTGCAAGTCCTCGTCCTATCCCGGCCAGTCCGAATTCGCCTTCGTGGACATGCATATCCCGGTGCTGAACCCGGCTACGGTACAGGAGGTGCTGGACTACGGCCACTACGGCCTGGAGTTGTCCCGCTTCAGCGGCTGCTGGGTGGCGATGATCACCCTGGCGGAAAATATGGACAGTTCCTCCACCGTCGAGGTGGACCCGGAACGGGTGCAGTTTACCTACCCGGACGTGGAGCGCCCGGAGGGCGGCCTGAACATCCGTAAACAGGACAACCCGCTGGAGCAGGAAGAGCGTCTGTGGCGCTACAAGCGCCCGGCGGCCCTGGCCTTTGCCCGCGCCAACCGGCTGAACCGCGTGGTGCTGGACAACCCCGGCGCGACCCTGGGTATCGTCAGCACCGGCAAGGCCCACCTGGACCTGATGCAGGCACTCGAGGATATGGGCATCGACGAGCAGCAGGCGCGGGAGCTGGGTATCCGTATCCTCAAGGTGGGGATGAGCTACCCGCTGGACGTGCCCGGCATCCAGAAATTCGCCCGCGGCCTGGACTACCTGCTGGTGCTCGAGGAAAAGCGCAGCCTGATGGAAGTGCAGTTAAAGGAAGAGCTGTACAACGTGCACCTGAAAGATCCGCACTTCCCGCGCATCCTGGGCAAGGTGGACGAGAACGACCGGCCGCTGATGCCGATGTACGGCGAACTGTCGCCGGCCGTGGTGGTGCAGGTACTGGGCAAGGTGCTGTCGGACAAGTGCCAGGCGGCGTCCCAACTGGGCGAGCGCGCCAGGCATCGCCTGATGCGGCTCGACAAGTTGGCGGAGCGCATCTCCCGGCAGGCCGG
This sequence comes from Microbulbifer halophilus, assembly GCF_026183675.1. GTDB lineage: Bacteria > Pseudomonadota > Gammaproteobacteria > Pseudomonadales > Cellvibrionaceae > Microbulbifer > Microbulbifer halophilus. The sequence continues at coordinate 22,143 of NZ_JAPIVK010000038.1, read as the reverse complement.
CTCCAGTGTCTCGCGCCTGCCGATGTTCTGCGCCGGCTGCCCCCACAATCGCTCCACCAAGGTACCGGAAGGCAGCCGTGCGCTGGCCGGTATCGGCTGTCACTATATGGCCCAGTGGCTGGACCGCGAAACCTACACCTTTACCCAGATGGGCGCCGAGGGTGTCAACTGGGTCGGCCAGGCACCGTTCACCAGTGAGAAGCATGTGTTCGTCAACATCGGCGACGGCACCTATTTCCATTCCGGCATCCTCGCCATCCGAGCGTCCGTCGCCGCCCGGGTGAACATCACCTACAAGATCCTGTTCAACGACGCCGTCGCCATGACCGGCGGCCAGCCCCACGACGGCGAACTGCATCCGGATCTGATCTGCCGCCAGGTGCTGTCCGAAGGCGTGGAGAAAGTCGTGCTGGTGATGGACGACACCGGCAAGTACAAGGGCGCGCTGACCTTCCCCGAGCAGGTGGAGATCCGCCACCGCGACCATATGCCGGTGGTGATGGAGGAGCTGCGCGAGACCGAAGGCTGCACCGTCATCATCTACGATCAGACCTGCGCCACGGAACTGCGCCGCAAGCGCAAGCGCGGCCTGCTGCCGAAGGCGGAAGGGCGCCCGTTCATCAACGACCTGGTGTGCGAGGGCTGCGGCGACTGCGTGCAGCAGTCGAGCTGTATCGCGGTGGAGAAGGTCGACACCGCGCTGGGCGACAAGCGCCGCATCAACCAGACCAGCTGCAACCAGGATATGTCCTGCGTCAACGGCTTCTGTCCGTCGTTCGTCACCGTCAAGGGCGGCAAACTGGCAAAACGCGCCGGCGTCGGCGATGTGCTGTGCACGGAGGCGGCCAAACTGCCGCAACCGGAACTGCCGCAACTGGACGAACCCTTCAACCTGCTGGTGACCGGCGTCGGCGGCACCGGCGTGGTGACCCTGGGTGCGCTGCTGGCGATGGCCGCGCATATCGAGGGCAAGGCCTGCAGCACCCTGGACCAGACCGGCCTGGCGCAGAAGGGCGGCGCCGTCTACTCCCATGTGCGCTTCGCCGCCGAGCCGCAGGCGCTGCAGGCGGTGCGCATCTCCGACGGCCGCGCCGACGCGCTGCTGGCCTGCGACCTGATCGCCGCCGGCAACCTGGCCGCCTGCCTGGCAAAGTTGGACGAAACCCACAGCCGCGCGGTGGTCAATACCCACCTGAGCCCCACCGCCGCCTCGGTGCTGGGCCGCGAGGACAGCCACTCGCCGCAGGCGATCCTGGACACCCTGAGCGATACCGTGAAGGCACTCGACTCGGTGGAGGGCCACAGGCTCACCAGCGCCGCGCTGGGCGATACCCTGGCGGCCAATATCTTCATGCTCGGCTTCGCCTGGCAGAAGGGTCTGCTGCCACTGGGAGAGGAAGCGCTGCTGCAGACGATCGAGCTGAACGGTGTCGCCGTCGAGGCCAACCTGCAGGGCTTCGCCGCCGGCCGCCTGGCCGCCGCCGACCGCGCCGCGCTGGACGCACTGCTGAGCGATAGCCGCAGTGAGCCGAAACTGCCGCAGGGGCTGGAAGAAGTGGTCGCGCACCGCAGCGAACACCTGGCCGGCTACCAGAACGACGCTTTGGCCCGGCGCTACCGCGCACTGGTAGACAGGGTCAAAGACGCCGAGATCCTCAAGGTACCCGGCAGCGAGGCGCTGGCGGAAGTGGTCGCGCGCTACTACGCCAAGCTGCTGGCCTACAAGGACGAGTACGAGGTCGCGCGGCTGTATACCGACGGCCGCTTTGCCGAGTCATTGAAGGAAAACTTCGCCGGCGATTTCGAGCTGGAATTCAATATGGCGCCGCCGCTGATCGCGCCCTTCGACAAGGCCCTCGGCCGGCCGCGCAAGCTCAAGTTCGGCGGCTGGATGTACAGGGCTTTCGGCCTGCTGGCCAAACTGAAAGGGTTGCGCGGCACGCCGTTCGATATCTTCGGCTACACCGCCGAGCGCAAAATGGAACGCGCCCTGATCGGCGAGTACGAGCAACTGGTGGATCGGGTGATCGGCGAACTGGACGGCTCCAACCATGCCGCGGCCATCGAACTGCTGAGCTACCCGGATGCGATTCGCGGCTACGGCCAGGTGAAGGAAGCCAGCCTGGAGAAGGCGAAGCAGTTGCGCGAAGCGGCGCTACTGCGCTTCGAGAACCCCCGGGCGGATATCGACGGCGCGACGCAGAGGGTGAAGGTCTTTGACCCGGCGCGGGCGCAGCAGGTGGGGTGAATTGAGTGCAGACAAATCTGCTTCCGGCAGATTTGTCCGCATCCCGCTTCACCAGCTCATCTGCGCCCGGATCGCCATCTGTTTCGTTTCGTCGCCGGTAAATTTGTCGTCGCCGAACACCAGGTTCAGCATGAAGCGCACCTGCGGATTGTGGTAGTAGTTGACGCCGAGGATGGTGCTGTTGGCTTCCAGTCCGGGGATGTCCCTGTTCTCGATGGTGTCGTAGCGCGCGGCCAGTTCCCAGGCGCCCCACCCGCTGCGCGGTTTGGCGGATCTGAAAGCGCCTTTTTTCAGGTCGTAGGGCTTGTGCTCGCCGGTGATCATCCAGCTGCCCATTAGATACCAGCTGTGTACATCCTGGTCGCCGATAGAGCAGCCAAAAATGGGATCGCAGCCGAAGCCGGGTGAGGCGTCGAACCAGTCCTCGAAAACCGATTCCGAAATCGCGTAGTCGCCGCGGTAATCCGCGTAGGCGTATTCCGCCTGGGCGTAAAATGGGCCGTGGCTGCCCGCAAGCTCCAGGCCCAGGGCGTTGACGTGGCCACCACTGTTGCCGAAATAGAACGCATCGTCGCCGTAGTCACCGAAAAAGAAATCCTCGTCGCCCGGCGTCAGCGCGATCAGCTGGGTGGGGCCGCGGCGGCCGGCGTAGTCGGCGACGGCTTCCAGTTCGTCGGAGTCCCGGTTGGGGTTTTCGTGGCTGGCGGAGATGCCGAGGTGGACGGTGTTGAGTGTGTCGTCGATCGGCGCCCAGGTAAAGCGTCCGGCGGCGCCCACACCTTCATTGCGCGGTCCCGCAGCGTTGCGCGTGTTGAAGCCCATGATGCCGAAGGTGGTGCAATCCCAGACATTGTGCCAGCCGATTCCCTGCTGCCGCTGTCGGCCGTCGTAGAGGCCGGAGCCGCTGGAGAAAGACCGCTCCATCACCGTGAGTTCGTTGGAGCTGGTCATCTCGTCCATGGACCGGTAGGGCTTGAACAGGCCGATCTTGATGTCGCCGCTGAAGAATTCGTGGGCGATGTAGGCATCGCGAAAACCGGACAGTGTATCGCCGGCGGCAAAATCCTGCTCCAGCTTGTATTTCCAGCCCCAGGCTTTGCCGGACAGGCTGATGCGCGCGCGGCGGAATTCGGTGGTGCTGACCGGATCCTCGATGTCCCGGTCGAAGAGATAGGTGTCGAAATGGATGCGGCCGCCGAGTTCGGCGGAAAAATTGCCGTCGTCCGATGTGATTTTCAGGCCGTCTTTCGTTTCGGCCTGATCGGCGGCGGCCGACTGGATAATGGCCGCGCCGATCAATGCGCAGAGTCCGCTGCAGCGTTTCACTGATATCTCCCTGTATTTATTTCACATCGACACACATCCACAGTCGATGCCAGCGGAGTTTAGCAGCCGTCAGAGCTGCTGCAGCTCAAAGCCCTGTTTTGCCAGTTTTTTCAGCACGCTCTTGTCGCCCACCAGATGGCCGGCGCCGACGATAGCGAACAGGGACGGGTGCTGCTCGCTGGTTTCGCCGATTTTCTCCGCCATATCGCGGTTGCGTTTGAAAAAGATGCTCTCGTAGAGTGGCGCGTATTCCGGGTGCTCCGCGAGGCCGTCGGCGATGATCAGCCGGTAGAGCGCATCGCTGTCGCCGGATTTCCAGGCGCCGGTCATCTGTGGCAGGAAGGATTCGATTTCCCGCAGCTCTTCCAGAGTCTGTTGCAACAGCAGGTCGGGCTTTTCCAGGCTGTTGAGCATGCGCAACTGCGACAGCACGCCCTCGAGCTCGATGATGGTTTTCTCGTCCTTCTTCGCCCGCTCCAGGAAGTGGCGGTCGATTCCCAGGCTGGGGTCCAGTCCGCGGGCCTTCATTTCCACCATGCTCATGGTCACCATGGCGATGGCGGGGCGCTGGCGGACAAACATGGCTTCGGGGACCTGGCGTTTCTGCAGCCATTTCTGCAACTGGGCGTAGACCTCGCTGGAGAGATCATCCTTCAGGTTGCGGTCGCCCCGGTAGAGGGATTCCTGCATGATTTGCTGCTGTAGTTCCGTGTCGCTTTCCGCCGCCAGCACATCGGCTTCCACCACCAGTACGTCGCTCTGGTGGTAGGCATTGCTGATGGTTTCCCGCAGCGGGTAGAAATCCGCGCTGGCCAGGTGCACCGAGCCCAGCAGGTAGATTTCGCGATCGCCTTTTTCCGCGTGCCAGAAAACGCCCCTGTCGTTGGCGGCGTTGGCCAGTGCTGCGGCGCACAGCAACAGTGTCGCCGTCAGGATTTGCAGCAGTTTGTGGGAATTCGGGGTTGGCATTGCTGTCTCTCTTGTAGGGTTGCAGTGTGATTGCTGGCGCCATGATAGCACGGCATTTATTGTCGCCCGCTGTGCGCCGGCTCACACCGGCGGGGTCGACGGTTTGTTCCGGCTGCGGAATCGGGGTTCGGTTCCGGCCTGTGCCATCGGCAGGCTCCTGCAACTCCGGAACTCGAGTGCGGAATTCCCCGCACCGCGTCCGGCAAATCAGTGGGAAATGGGAAACTTGTGGTTTGCCGCGCGGAAAAAGTGTCACAATCGCGCAGAATAATGTGACAGTACCAGGTAGCAGTAGGGAAAGATGCGGATTGTACAAATATTGCCCGAAATGAACGATGGAGAGCTGGCGCGGGGAACACTGGAGTTCGCCCAGGAACTGGTGCGCCTCGGACATGAATCCATCGTAATCTCCAATGGCGGGGAGCTGGTATCGCGGCTGACCCTGCGCGGCAGCCGGCATATAAAGTTGCCGCTGCACCGCAAGTCGCTCTGGTCGTTTCGCCTCGTGGGGCGTCTGCGCCGGATCCTGTTGGAACTGCGCGCGGATGTGATCCAGATGCGTGCGCCCATGCCGGCCTGGATTGCCCGGTTTGCCTGGAGGGGCATGCCCGAAAAAGAGCGGCCGAGACTGGTTACGGCCGTACACGAGCTCCATTCACGCGGTGTTTACAGTGGCATCATGGCGTCGGGAGAGCGGGTGATCGCCGTGTCCCAGTGGGTGGCGGATTACCTGCAGAAAAACTTCGGCAAAAAACTGAGTGCGCCGCCGCAGGTGATCCACCGGGGCGTGAACACGCGGGAATTCGACCGCGGGGCGCCGGTGTCGGGTCAGTGGCAACTGCGCCTGCTCAACAGCTATCCGCAACTGGAGGGGAAGAACTGGCTGCTGATGCCGGCGCCGCTCGCGCCCGGCAACGGACAGCGCACCTTTCTGCAGATGCTGGCCGCGATTGCGCGCGAACGCGACGACGTATTCGGCCTGGTGGTGGGAAGCGACCGGGGCGCGGAGAAATATGCCCGGGGGCTGGAGCGCCTGGCGCTGGATCTGGGGCTCGACGACAAGGTGCTGTTTCTCGGCGAACGCCGCGATATGCGCGAGCTCTACGCCAGTTCCCGGATTACTTACCAGTTGTCGGAAAAGCCGAAACCATTCTGCCGCACTGTCGCCGAGGCGTTGGCGATGCATTGCCCGGCGGTGACCTATCGCGACGGGGGCCCGGCGGAAGTGCTCGGTCGATGTTTCCCGCAGGGATTGGTGGAGCGGGGCAGTGTGGAGGCCCTGGCGCAGGCCAGCCTGGAGATTCTCGAGCGCCCGCAGTCGGTTGATTTTACCGGCTTCAGTCTGGAGGATACGGCCGCGCAGACACTGGCGCTATACGATGAACTCTGCCAGTCGGCCTGAATTTCGATTCGGCGCAGCCTGCCGATCTTCCCGGACATTGCGGACAGTTCAGCGCAACAGCTGCGTGTAGACCTGCCAGGTGGCCTGCGCCATCTTGTCCAGGGTAAGTTCCCGCCGGGCGCGCTCGAATACCGGCGCGAAGTCGCTGCGCAGTCGTTCGCGGTCCGCCAGGGCGCGGCGGAGTTTTTCCGCCAGGTGCCCGGGCTCCAGGTTGTCGAGCAGATAGTCTGCCGGCAGGTAGTCCTCGGCGTTGCCGGCGCGGGTGGACATTACCGGGCAGCGCTGCAGCAGCGCTTCCACCAGAGTGTAGGGCGCGCCCTCATTGCGGCAGGGCAGTAGCAGCAGATCGGTCGCGCGCATGAAAGTGCCGATCTTGTCCGGGTCGCCGACAAAGCTTACCCGCCTGTCGACACCCAGTTCCCGGCCCAGTTTCTCCAGGTTGTTCCTTTCCGGCCCGTCGTTGAGCAGGATCAGTTCCACGTCTGCCAGTATCGCCAGGGCCCGCAGTATCCGGTCGGTACCCGCCTGCTTTACCAGCCGCGTCGCCACCAGAATGTTGGGCACCGAGTCCAGCTGGATCTCCAGTGAGGGGGCCTGGTGGCCGGATGTGTCCACGCCGTTGGGGATGACGTTCCAGGCCAGGCGGGAGTTGGCCACGGCGCTGTGGCTCACGGCGATGCGCGCGTCGAAAGCGCTGGCCAGTTTGTCCCGCGGGTGGCGGACATTGTGGCGGGTGATCACCTGGCGGCTGTCGGTGTATTTCTGCACCGCCGCCAGCAGCTGCGCGGACTTGCTGCCGTGGCCGTGGGCGATCTGGAAGCCGCCGGCGCGAAGCTGGTTGGCCAGGCGCCAGACCAGTGACGGGTGATGGCGGCTGTGATCGGTATTCAGGGGAATGAATTTCACCGCCTCGTCCAGCGTCTGCCGGTAGCGGGGATGGGCGATCACCGACACCTGTGCTCGGGTATTGCGTACCTGCCAGCGCGACAGGTCCGCCACGTGCTTTTCCAGGTTGCCATGCTCGCGGCTGGCGATCAGGTGGCAAATATTCTGAATCATTCCGTTGGATTTCGGTGGGGGCGGACGGGCTATTCTGAACCGGTTTTGTTACAGGAGTTTGATTCCTGTATGACAGCGGGCTCCTACGCCTGACAGCTAAAAACTGAAATGCCAGTTGAGGGATCCGAAATCGAAGCCGGGATTGGGCCTGTTGGTGTAGCCGTTGGAAAAGTGGCTGTAGCGTACGGAAACCGCACAACCGCTGCGCAATCGGTAGCCGGCGGCGAAGTGCAGGGCGAAATTGCCGTGGGTGGTGAGTTCGATCTCGCCGAAATTTTTCTCAGACAGGTAAGCGGCGCCGACGCCCGCTTCCGCAAACAGGCCGCCGGCCTGTTGTCGGGGATACCAGCGAAGCACCGGCTTCAACTCGAAGATATCCTGGTTCCGGGAGAGCCCGTCGCGGTTGATGTAGAGGTGGGAGTAGCTGCCCTGGGCCCACCATTGCCAGAGCCCGGTGGTATGCGGGTACTCGGCGAAGCGATAGGAATAATTGGCGCCGAACATCTCCGAGCCGGCAATGGAATCCCGCTGGATCAGGGTGTCGTCGAGCCCCTTGCCGGCACTCAGGATCAGCTCCTGTTCCGCGCGGGCGGGTATTGCAAAAAAACTGCAGAGCAGCGCGGTGGCGAGCAGTCGGCGCATTGAATTATCGCTTGTCCGTTAAATCCAACGGGTAAGCCTAGCGGGATATCCGCCGTTGACAAGCTCCCGGGAAAATCCGGCTTCGCAGCCGGGGCACTTTCCGATGGCACAAGCTGGGGCGGGGTGCGCCTTTCTGGGACACGGCTAGACGCCCCCGCCGTATATACGTCCCTGTAGGCTTGTCCGCGAGGTCCCTCTCGCAGACAAAACGGCAGGACCGCTGTTTTGGACGCCGAAGGCGCCCGAAGGGCGCGGGCCAGGGATGGCCCGAGTCACAGTCCCGGAAAGGCGCACCCCGCCTCAGCTCCTGCAATTGCCGCCCGACAGCCTCTCAACGCCACTGGCGCTTCAACTGTCGCAATGCATCCGAGTGCAACTGCCGCGCGCGCTCCTGGCTGAGCCCCAACTGCTCGCCGATCACGCGGAAAGAGCAGTCGCGATCGGAGGCCAGGCCGTAGCGCAGGTTGAGCACCGTGCGCTGCCGCGGTGGTAGGCGCGCTACCGCTTCGCGCAGGCGCTGTGCGAGCTCCCGGTTGGTGACCAGTTCATCGGTGTTGTAGAGCTCGTCCGCCGGCGCATAGTCCAGCCGCGTGCTGCTCTGGTCGTCCGCCACCGGGTCGTCGAGAGAGCCGGTGGGACCCGGCAACTTGAGCAGGCTGTGAATGCGCTCCAGCTCCAGTCCCGTGTAACGGGCCAGGTTCTCGTCCGACGCTGGCAGTCCATCGGAACGGACATCGGCGATGGCGCGGTAGATAGCGCGCAGGTCGTCCTGCACGTTGGCGGGCTGGCGCACCAGGTCGTCGTTGCGCCGCAGTGCCAGTTGGATTTCCTGCTGTATCCACCAGTAGGCGTAGGTGGAGAAGCGGTAACCCATCTGTGGCTTGAAGCGTTCGATGGCCTTCATCAGACCGACATTGCCCTCCTGGATCAGGTCGATAAAGGGCACCGCCGGGTTGCGGAAGCGCTTGGCGATGGCGATCACCAGCCGCAGGTTGCACTGGATCAGCTTCTTGCGGCTGGCGCGGAAGCGTCGCAACAGGCTCTGCATGGCGCTGCGGTCGCGCTTCGACAGCCTGTCGGAGGCGAGCAGTTCCTCCGTCCGGGCGATGATCAGGCCGTGATCGTAGGCGCCGGTGCTGCCGCGCTGCTCCACGCCCTCGCTGCGCAACTGCACCAGCTCGATACCGCGCTTCTGGAGCAGGGCGATCAGCTTGTCCTCCAGTTCCCGCAACAGGCAGGTTGTGGTGTTCTCGTCTTCCGGTGTCAGCAGCTCCAGCCGGTACAGATGCCGCAGGTAGCTCTGCATCGGCGTGCTGCCACTCTCCGAAGTGTTTTCTTCGGCTGCCGGTGCATCGGCGGTATCCGCTCCGGAGTCGATGGGTGGCGCTGCGCCGGCGGAGCCTGCGGCGGGGATATCGCCGGCGAGCGGTTCGTCTGTTTCCTTCAGCCATGCTTCATCCCTTGAGTAAAAGTTTTCTCGGGACAAGTGCGTACACCTTCTGTTGGCTGGATGACCCGCCAGCGGCTGCTGGCGCGTGTTTCATTCTTGAATATAGATGAATGTTGAAAACTACGCCTGAATAAGTATGACCGGAGGGTTCCCGCTGGTAGCGAAAGGCTGTGATTTTTCTACGCTGAATTAAGCGGGCGCCATTCCGTGGGACTTCTCGGCAGGCTGGAAGCTATCGTTCTGGATTGACAGGGAAGGGTTTTATTTCCCTGAATTCTTACGCCCCGGGTTTCCGGGTTCGAGGCATCGGTTGAGTGAATAAACCGGGGGGGGACGTCTCTGAAACTTGACGGGCAACACCCGGGCCGGAGGTAAAGACAATCGACTGGAAACAATACGACCCGGGCGACTTCTACGACGAGCTGATCAGTGTCTATACCGACGAGGGCAATATCGACCGCTCCTGGCCCTATCCCGGCAGGCTGGAATTCGATCCCACCAACGACCGGATGGTCGACGAACACTATATCGCCACCGCCTGGGGCAGGGATTACACGGACGTGACGGTGGATGTGCAGCGGGTAGGCTAAGTGCCGTGCGCACCGACGGGCCGCTGTCCCGGTGCGCACGGCGCACCCGACGGCGTTGTCGGTTATACATTCTGCGTCCGTTGGGATCCTTCTGCCAGCCGTTTGTGCCAGTTCAGCACTATCACTGTGAGTGCCGGCAGCATGGTCAGGGTCACGAAGGTGGCGCCGACGATGCCGCTCATCACGATCACGCCCACGCCGCGATAGAGCTCGGTACCGGCGCCGGGCAGGAATACCAGCGGCGCCAGGCCGCAGATGGTGGTGATGGTGGAAATGGCGATGGGCCGCAGGCGCGAGCTGACCGCCTCCTGTACCGCCGCCAGTGGCTGCATGTGTTCCCCGTTCACATTGTCGATGGCGCGGTGCACGATCAGGATCGGATTATTGACCACCGTGCCCATCAAAATCAGGAAGCCCAGCATCGAGATCATATCGAACGGCTGGTGAAAGCCCTCCATGCCCATGCTGCGCAGGATGGTACCGACCAGGTTGAGCAGTGCCAGCCCGGCAATACCGCCGGCGATGCCCAGGGGAATGGTGGTCATGATCAGCAGCGGATAGCCCCAGTGGGCAAAGATGGCCACCATCAGCAGGTAGACGATCGCCAGCGCCACGATGTAGTTGCCACCCAGGGATTCCCGTGTGGCGTCCAGCTGGTCGGCGGCGCCGGAAATACTCAGGCTGACCCCCGCGGGCACCCGACCGCGCTCCTTCAGGTACTGCACCAGGTCGGTTCTGACCCGTTCGACACCGGTTTCCAGTGCCACCGAGCGCGGCGGAATGATATTCAGAGTCACCGTGCGTCGCCCGTCCAGGCGACGCACGG
>NZ_JAPIVK010000038.1:0-11616 GCF_026183675.1 Microbulbifer halophilus | reverse complement strand
GTCGCCCGTCCAGGCGCCGCACGGTACTGGTGTCCACGGTTTCCACTGTCTGTGCCAGCTCCGACAGTGGCAGTACGCGGCCCGTGGGTGTATAGATAAAAATATTCTGCAGTGTCTCCACCTTGGCCGCCGGCCCCTGGCGGTTGTAGAGGTACATATCGATCTTGTCGTCGTCGAGGAAGAACTCGTTGACGAAGGCTCCGTCGGTGAGCCCGGCCACGGTAAAGCCGATATCCTCCGCGCTCATGCCCACCTCGGCGGCCCTGTCCCAGTCGGGGATAACCTGCAGCAGCGGCTGCGACAGCGACAGGCTCGATGGCCGCGTCTGGATGCTGGGCTGGTCGAAAATTTCTTCGGCGCGGCTGTAGGCGGCGCGGGCTACCTTGTAGAGGTCGGCGAGGTCGGCACCGGAGATGTCCAGGTTGATACTGCGGGTGCCGCCGTCGTTGCTGCTGATAATGGAACCGCGCGCGGCGAAAGCGCGCATGCCCGGATAGCTCTCGTACTTATTCACGATCGCCGCCATCAGCTCGTCGATCTGGGCCGGGTCTTTCGATTCGGAGATGATACGGATACTCTGCGGCGAGACACTCATATTGACGTACTTCATTGCCGGTACATCGATTTCACCGCGCTCGAACGCTTCCGGTTCCTCGTCTACGAATGGCAGAAAATAATCCTGCAGCTCGTCGGCAATCTCCTCCATGGTGGCCAGGTTGTAGCCCGGTGGCGCGTTCATGGTGGCGAAGGTCTTGGCCTCTTCGCCCTCGGGCAGGTACTCCGCCGGCGGGGTCAGGAACAGGACGATGGCGAGGCTGGCGGCCACGGTGATGCCGATGGTATAGAGCCGCCGCACCGGTGAGCCGATCAGCCAGCTGATTCTGTCCAGTACGGTACTGCGCAGCCTGCTGCCGGAGATATCGCTGGCCCGGGCGCCGTCGAAGGTCAGCCGCGCACTGGCGGTGGGGATCACGGTGATCGCCACCAGCATCGACACCAGGATTGACGACGAAATCGCAATGGCGATATCCGAATACAGCTGACCCGCCTCCTCGGCGATAAACACCACCGGCAGGAACACCATTACCGTGGTCAGCGTGGAGGCCAGCACCGCCGGCCAGACTTTCTGCACACCGGCGACGGCCGCTTTCAGTTTATCCAGCCCGCGGCGGCGCTCCAGCTCGATGCTCTCCAGTACCACGATACTGTTGTCCAGTGTCATGCCGATGGCGAAGGCCACCCCGGCCAGCGAAATCACGTTGACGGTGCGCCCGGCAATCAGCAGGCCGATAAAGGCTGCGATGGTACAGATGGGAATCCCCACCACGCCCAGCGCCGTGGCGCGGATCGAGCGCAGAAACAGATACATGATCGCGGTGGCGAGCAGGGCGCCGAGCGCCAGGTTTTTCCAGACGTTGAAGACGGAAGCCTGCACATAGGTAACGTCGTCGGCCGTCAATTCCAGGATCATGCCGCGGGGCTTCAGCAGCTCGGCGTTGATCAGCTCCACTTCCCGCATCATCGCCCGCTTGATCGCGATTACATTGGAGCCGCTCTCGCGCCGCACCGACAGGCTGATCACCGGCCGGCCGTCCACATAGGAATTACTGCGGATCTTGAAGTGGTCCAGCGCCACTTCCGCCACATCGCCCAGGCGCACTATGCCGTCGCCGTTGCGCTGCAGTATCAGGTTGCGGAGTTCGTCCAGGTCGCGGAAGCGGCCCAGGGTGCGCAGCAGGTAGCGGCGCTTGCCGCTCTCCACCTCGCCGCCGGAGATATCCCGGTTGCGCGCGTTGATGGCCTCGCGCACATCGTTGAGGCTCAGGTTGCGCTCAGCCAGCCGTTCGGGAATCAGCTTGATCTGAATCTGCCGCTCGGCACCGCCGCCCACATCCACCTGCGACACACCGGGCACGCCGGACATGTGCGGGCGCACATTGTCCTCTACATAATCGCGCATCATGTCCATATCCAGCTTGCGCGGATTGTCCGGCAGCGGCGAGATGCGGAAATACATAAAGGCGTTGGCGGAAAACGAGGTGGCGTAGACCCGAGGCTCGTCGACGTTTTCCGGGTAGGAGGGCACCTGGGTGAGAGCGTTATTGACGCGGATCAGCGTCTCGGTAATGTCGACACCGAAAGGGAATTCCAGCTCGATTTCCGCCGAGCCCAGGTCGGCGGTGGACTGCAGTTCCTGCAGGTAGGGGATATTGCGCAGGTATTCCTCCTGCTCGATCAGGATTTCCTTCTCGATATCCTGCGGTGTGGCGCCGGGCCAGCGCGTCTGGATGGAGATGGTGCGCACCTCCAGGTCCGGAATCATCTGTACCGGAATCCGCAGCGCCGCCACCACACCGAGAATGGCGATGATCATCACCGTGACGGTTACCAGGATGCCGTTGCGGATGATCTGTTCAAACATGGCGACTCTTTATGATGCGGATCGGGCTTTGTCGGTTTTGCATAGACTACACAGCGGTGTCGGGGCTATCGGGCTTTTCTCAGGATGACTTCTTGCCCCTCTTGCAGACTCTCGTTGCCCTGAGTGACCACCACCTGGTCGACCTCGAGCCCGGAGCGGATCTCGATCAGGCCGTCGAAACTGAGCCCGGTCGCGATCTGCTGCTCGCGCACCGTGCCCGGCTCATTCCAGCCGCTGAACTCTTCCACCACCCAGACGGTGATGCGGCCGTCCGGGTAGCGCAGCACCGCGTCGCGGGGCACGGCGATACCGCGCCGGTCGGTGCCCAGCAGCAGCGTGGCGGAGACGGACATACCCGGAATCAGTTCCGGCGACTCCTGCCCTGCGATTTCGGTGCGCAGCAAAAAGGTGCGCGCGCCACTGGTACTGAGCGGTACCTTGTACTGCACATTGGCCTTGTAGGTTCTGCCGGTCTGGATGGGGTTGTCGCCGGTGTCGAAGCGCACATCCAGCGGTGTGTCGGGGTCGATACGGGAATAGAAACGCTGCGGTACCTGGAAGTCCGCGCGCAGGCGGTCGACGGCCACCAGTTCGAACAGTTCGGTGCCCGGCGATACCCATTCACCCAGTTCCGCCGCCCGGCTGCTGATGGCACCGCTGAACGGCGCCTCGATGCGGTGGCGCTGCAGCAATGCTTCCTGGCGCCGGGCCTCGATCTGTGCGGCGCGCAGTTCGGCGTTGCGGATGCGCACCTCGGACGCCAGGGATTTCACTTCGGTTTCCGCGATATGGTTGTCGCCCACCAGCCGCTGGGCCTCGTCCAGGCGCCGGCGGGCGTCGGCCAGGGCCTCGCGGCTGCGTTCGACTTCGGCCAGCGCCGCGTCGCGGGCGATTTCATTCAGCTCCGGGTCCAGTTCCAGCAGCGGCTGGCCCTTTGCCACACGGTGGCCGATATCCGCGTGGATGCCACTCACCAGCCCCTCGACTTCCGTCGACAGCGCGGCCTGGCGCGGTGGCGTCAGCGTGCCGGTTACCGGCACCGGCTCCACGATCGGCCGCGCGGAAACCGGTATGGCTTCGACGGTAATTGCGGTGTCATCATTTTCTTGTGCAATGGTAAACGGCGGGGGGAAAGCGCAGGCGATAAAGGCCAGGCCCAGTAGCGGGTTTGTACGGGAGCGGTTCGCACTGTCGCACTGCATCGATCGGATTGCTTCCATCCATTTCCGAAAGTATCCGGCCGAGGATACACAGTCGGAGTAGCCTCGTCACAGGTTTTGCGGTGAGACCCTTCCTCTGGCGGATCACCGGGCACCTGTCGCAAAAAAACTCACTCCCGCCCTGATTGCTACTGGCACAGGGTCGCGTAGAGGCCACCGGTCAGTTTCTTCAGGTCTTCCGGCGCCAGTTCTATTTCCAGCCCGCGGCGGCCGGCGCTGACATAGACGGTCGGGTAGTCGGTTGCGGACTCGTCGATGGCCGTCCGCAGGCGCTTCTTCTGCCCCAGTGGGCTGACACCTCCCAGAATATAGCCGGTAGAGCGCTCCACTTCCGATTTGTCCGCCATGGCGGCCTTTTTGGCGCCGAAGGCCCTGGCTGCCAGCTTCATGTTCAGCATGGAGGAGACCGGCAACACCGCCACCGCCAGTTCCCGGCCATCCAGGCTCAACACCAGTGTCTTGAAGACCCGCGTTTCGGCCAGGCCCAGGTTCTCGGCGGCCTCGGTGCCGTAGGATGCGCTCGAAGTGTTGTGAGCATACTCGTGCACCCGGTGTGTGATTTTGTATTTTTTGGCGAGATTGATCCCCGGCGTCATGGCTCTTTCCCTCTAGGGGTATCGGTGGATGGGTTGGCGTATTTTACCGGTTTCAAGACGCTGCGTTCGACACCGCCGGCGCGGGAACCGATATTGGGGCAGGTGTGGCTTTAATAGTCTGCGGGAATTTTTCTGTGTTTTTTATAGTATTTTGCTATTCCCCTGAGTGAGAGAATCCATTTCAAGCGCAGGGTGCCCGTCGCTATTCTGCCCAGATATCGGAGACAAAACCGGACAACAGAAAACCCCAAAAGGAGCCAAAGGATGAAAACCGTCATCTCCATCGTAAACCGATCCATCCGCGATTACGGCCGGCCGACGCAAGCGGCCGAGTGCAACTACAGCGACAATTACTACGGCGACCAGGTCTGCGTGCTGCGCAGCAGCGTTTAGTCCTGTGCCAGGTACTGCTGCAGTCCCGTTGCGAGCGCATCGAAGGCCGCGCGGCAGGGCGCGCTGTTGCGCAGGTCTTCGTGCATGGTCACCCAGGTTTCCATCGGCAGGCAGAAATGCTCCGGCAGTACCCTGACCAGTCGCCGGTCCCTGCTGGCCAGCGGTACCTGGCAGGCGCCGATACCGGCCCCGGCGCGGATCATTGCCAGCTGTGCCAGGTCACTGTCGGCGCTCAGGACAAAACGCTCGCGATCGAACCCGGCAGGCAGGTTTCTGGCGGCCCGGCGGATAAAATCGGTCTGCTGGTCGAAGCCGATCAGGGCGTTCGCCGCCAGCTCTTGCGGGTGATCGGGGCAGCCGTGTCGGCCGAGATAGTCCTCGCGAGCGTGCAGCCCCACCTCTATTTCTCCGATCCGGCGCGCCACGAGTTGCGCCTGGTGGGGCCGGAACATGCGCACCGCTATATCGGCCTCCCGATGTAGCAGGTCCTGTGGCCGGTTGGACAGCACCAGCTCCAGCTTCAGTTCGGGAAAATCATTGCGCAGCCGGGTGAGAATGGCGGGGAGTACCTCTACACCGACCACTTCGCTGGCTGTGACGCGCACCACGCCGCGCACGCCCGTCCCCTGGTTTGCCGCCGCCCGCTGTAGTGCCGCGGCCGTCTTCGCCATCTCTTCCGCGTGAACCCGCAGTGACCCCGCCGCCTGGGTAGGTTGCAGGCCACCCTGTGAACGGACGAACAGCGTGAGCCCGAACGACTTTTCCAGCGCAGCGATATGGCGCCCGACGGTGGGCTGGGTCACGCCCAGGGCGCGCGCCGCAGCGGACAGGGAGCCCTCCCGCAGGACACCTAGAAACGAGCGATAGAGTTCCCAACCGATATCTTTAGCCATACATAAATGTATGGCTGATCACACTCTTTAGTCAATTCCGTTTAGGTGGGCGGGATCGTAAGCTCTGCCCGTAAACCACTTGTGAGGAGTTGATAAATGGACAAACGGCAGACAGCGTTGGTGCTCGGGGCAACCGGCGGCATCGGCGGGGAAGTGGAGCGGCAACTGCGGGACACCGGCTGGGCGGTGCGGGCGCTGCAGCGCAATGTGGTCCCGGAGCAAGACCGACGGCAGGGGATAACCTGGCTGAAGGGGGATGCGTTGAATCCGGGCGACGTTGAAGCGGCCGCGGAGGGCTGCTCCGTCATAGTCCACGCGGTCAATCCACCGGGTTATCGCAACTGGGCGGGGCTGGTGTTGCCGATGCTCGACAGCACACTGGCCGCGGCGCGGAAAACCGGCGCTTCGATCCTGCTGCCCGGTACTGTCTACAACTATGGGCCGGATGCCTTTCCCCTGCTGACGGAGGCTTCGCCGCAGCAGCCCCGGACCCGCAAGGGTGCCATCCGGGTCGAGATGGAGCAGCGCCTGCAGGATTACGCGCAGAGTGCGGGCGGTGCGCGCGTGCTGGTGGTGCGGGCCGGCGACTTCTTCGGTCCGCGCGCCGGCAACAACTGGTTTGGGCAGGGCCTGGTCCGGCCCGGTCGTGCAGTAACAGTGATCAATAATCCCGGCCGCACCGGTGTCGGCCACCAGTGGTCCTATCTGCCGGATGTGGCCCGCGTCGCGGTGGCGCTGTTGGAACGCCGTCGGGCCCTCGAGCCTTTTTCCTGTTTCCACCTCGGCGGACACTGGGATGCCGACGGTACCCAGATGATCGAGGCCATCCGCCGTGTGGTGATTCGTCACACTGGCCGGGCACCAAAAATCAAGGCGTTCCCCTGGTGGCTTGCCAGGCTGGTCGCCCCCTTCCAGGAAACCCTGCGCGAACTGATGGAACTTCGCTACCTGTGGCAGCAGCCGGTCAGAATGGACAATGCCAAGTTGGTCTCGGTACTGGGCCGGGAATCGGTGACGCCGCTGGAACAGGCGGTGGAGGAGACGCTGCGGGGACTCGACTGCCTGCCCGAGAGCTGATTTTCCCGGCTAGTGGTCCATACGGTAAATTCAGTAACACTATCTCTTCGCCACAGGCCCCAGTGCTGCGTTGAAAAAGCTTGAATTAGCGCTGCTAGTCCTGCGCTTTTTCGCCTTGCCCTGGAACCTGTGGCTGTGAGCTAGAGTCACCGAATTTACCGCATGAACCACTAGAACAACCCCATCTGGGGCTTCTTCTCGTCGAGTTCCAGGGCCTGCAGTTGCGGCAGCCGCTCGCCCAGCAACCGATTCCAGAGCGCCGCGATCGAAAGGGCATCGCCTTTTTCCGGCATATGCATGAATACAAACGGCCGTCGGCCTTCCTCGATCCAGGTGCCGACCCGGTCGACCCAGGGGGCGAGAAAGCGGCGGTTGGTTTCCAGGTCCGGGTGGCCGATATAGCGGATGACCGGAGGCGCGTCGACCGGCAGCAGGTGCACCGGTACCTGCGGCTTCTTGCGCTGGGCATCGCGGGTTGTCTCGCTGTCGGGCGCTGCGGCGAACAGCGCGCGGCTGTCAAGGCAGACGCGGGCGATATTCCGTTCCCGCAGGCCGCGGTTCAGTGCCCGCTCCGCCTCTCCTTTGTTGAAAAACGCCCCGTGGCGGACCTCGACGGTGCAGGTCAGCGGCGCTGGCAGGGCGTCGATAAATCGCCACAGGTTGCCCAGGTGCTCGGGACCGAATGAGGCCGGCAGCTGCAGCAGGAACGGGCCCAGCACATCCTCCAGGGGCGCGACGATGTCCAGGAAGGCCTGCACTTCGGCGCGGGGCCCGGCCAGTAGCTGGTCGTGGCTGATCTGCCGCGGAAACTTGAACAGGAAGCGGAAGTCGTCGGGCACCTGCGCCCGCCACTGTCGGCACTGCTCGCGAGTGGGGGTGGCGTAGAAGGTGGTGTTGCCCTCGACGCAGTTCAGGACCCGGCTGTAGCGCTCCAGCGGGCTGGCACCGGCGGGCAGCCGCGCGTTCCAGGTCGGGTGCTGCCACTGGGGGCAGCCGAGAAAGTAGGGGAGTGTCATGGTACAGCGATCGGTTCCGGTAAAAATCAGCGATCTGGGTCGGGCGCATTCTACCGGTTTGCCGGCGCAGGTCGAACGGGGCCGGGCTCAAGCGTTGTAACTCAGGTTTCGGAGTTCGAGATTAGCTACGCCCTGGCAATCACTGCGAACTCCGAAACTTGAGGTCGTAAAACTCCCGTCTGGCCAGCGCCGAGCGGATGCGGCTGACCAGTGCATTGCTGAGCTGTCGATAGTCGGGGTAGGGCGTCAGCAGCAGGCGCCGTTCCGGGTCGATGGAGACCCCGGGGCTGTCGGCCAGCGGTTGCGCCCTGTGCTGCAGTGCGGAAAAACGCCGCAGGTTGTCCATGCCGCCGATCCAGTGCCAGGCAGTGGTATTCACGAGCTCCGGCGCAATAAGGCACGCACAAGAGCCCCCGTGCCCCGTCGCGGATAAGGTGGGCACGGGCGCATCGCAGATGGAAGTGTCGGCCTGCAATGAAACCTGGAGTCATTTCCAATGCCTCATCTTTGGCTTCTCTGGTTCTACGGGAATTGGGTTATACACCAGAGTCTGCGGCGTGATGCGATAGTTTGCCCCAGTTGTCGACGTAAGGTCCTGACTCGGAAGCAACGATATTGGATTGGGATAAGAACTGGAATTGATTGCTGGGATCTTTTAAGTCGATATTCCACGCGCCTGTCATGGTCTTTCTGACGATAAAACCATTGCCCAACAATGTTTCTGCCGTATTGATATTCTGGCTAATCAGCCATTCCCTGAGTAGTTTTTCGCGCGCCATAATCGGCTTTATTTTGCTGGAAATTACCAGAGTCGCTTGAGTAACGTTTCCCATCACCGCGAGAGGGAGGTCAAGCTGGTGTTGGTAGGCGTCCCAGTTTTTTTCAAAGCCGTCGAAAATGTGAGTTGCGCAAATGAAATTCGGGCTTTCAAGCACCAGGCCAACACAACCGAGTATTCCGCTGGTGCAGAGTTTGGTGAATCGGGTTTTTCGGATGTTGACCCACTGATCCAGACCGACAACAACCATTTTTCCTGTTCTGATCTCTGCAGCCAGCTTTCGCTGTTTTTCGGCTTCCGCCTTCTGTTCCGGAGTGCGCAGATGAGGTGGTGTGTAGGGCATGGTAATCTTCCTTGTCGTTTTGTTGGTACAATTTTTCTCTTGGCGGGTGCTTTCAGATGCCGTCGCCTCTGCCCGCGTCCGCTGGAGCCCTGTCTCCAACAGGGGCCGGTAGTCCTGGAAGTGGGCGTACTATGCTATCAATTCACATTCTTTCACGAAGAGCCGTAAATCTAGTTCCTTGAAATCCATTCTGACAACTGATCGTCAGTTAGGTGTAACTGAATTATTATTCTTTCTTCTCAGTTACAAGGGAATTACGCCCTTTCATTTTCTCATCTTCCAACTGACATTTCTCTGCATAGGTTTCTTCATCAAGCAGCATAACCGGCACAAGGCAGCTTGACTTGTAGAGAAAAACTTCCCCGGGACTTTCTCTGTCACGATCAAGGAAGGTCGTGACCTCTGCCTCTTCCTCAACAAAATCATGTGAGATACTGTAGGGGACGTGTTTGTGTACAGTAACTGTAACGTCGTGGGAACCTGAGCCTTTCAGACGCATTTTGCACAATCCTCTCTTGGCAAGTTCTCTCAGCTCTTCTGCATGTTTTTGATCCACTGGCATTTCCTCTTTTGATATCAGGCTGTCACTCTTCAACAAGCATGTAATTGATCTAACTGTCAATTCGGATATTTTACTGAAAAGGTTATCAGGTTTACAGGGCTTTTCAGCAAAGTCATCCATGCCCGCATCTCGGCATGCCTGTCTGTAGGATCGATTGGACGTAATGCCCATGATGGGGAAGTATCTTGTTGTTCTTCGGATAATTCGGGTTGCCTCTATACCGTTCATCTTTGGCATTTCGATATCCATTAGGCACAGGTCATATTTGCCATTGTTCTTTCTTACGTGCTCAATGGCTTCCACTCCATCCGATGCTATATCGAAATCAAAACCCCAGTTGTTCAGTAGCCCAGAATTAAGCTTTTGTATAATCGGGTTGTCTTCGGCTATTAATATTTTCATGGCTCATATCTGGTATGAATAATTATTGTTTTCTACAGGTAGCTTGCTACTGCTGAGTCGTCAGGAATCGTCACCGACTCCCAGTCCTCTAAAAAGGCACGTGCGGGCTTCCTCGCATACGGCTCAACTCCCTCAAAGACTCTGGTTGAACCTGGTGATTTCGCTCGTTAAGCAATAGATCTTAAAGGTCTAATGTGGCCACATGAAGATTGCTTACGAGAGGGACAGAATCTTCGCCATTATTGCTGCCCACTTTATGACGAATTTTTCTGCTATCGGTTTCTACTGATCGTGCGCCGCCAGCCTTTAGCGCTTCATGAAGCTCAGACTTTGAAATTTTTGGATTCATATTTGAACTATATACGTGAATGTTGACGCCAGAATTGATTCCGAAATGCTTGCAAGTTTGTGCTATCGCTTTGGTTGTATTTTCATAAAGTGCCTTGTTGAGTTTCACCAACAATGGCATGTTTCCTTCATTCTGGCCTTCTGCATTTAGATTTTTGATATAAATGCTGCTGAGAATATCTTTAGGCTTAACCTGGTAGAACTGAGTCGCGATTTGCACCGCATCAATGATGTCACTATGATTTGACCCATCAACACCGAAAACCCATATCTCATTATCAATTAATGCAGCTTCTTTAATTGACGTTTTCAGGCGCGGATAAAATGGCGATACACTTACTGCGTACTTTGCTTTCCAAACGGATAGTTTTTCGTACGCTGTTCGTAAAACGTACTCTCTTACTTGACTGCCGTTCAGAACCAATGTGGCATCAGTTTTGAATTTATTCTTCTGGCTTCCTTCCGCTAATGTCATTGCTCCCTTTGACATAGTTATTCACTCTCCAAATACATTCCTGATGCAAATACGCCAGTTACCACCTCGTTACTTGCTTTTGACTTCTCATAATTTTCTACAGTTTCGTAGAGCTCATCGTTATCCGAATTCCAGCTTTGATGAGCGTACTCAACGACAGCGAGAACAGCGTTTACCTCAACATGTTTATCTCGCAACGCCATTTTTAGAAGGTCTATCGCCTCCTCAGCTGATCTGGCAGGAACTATTGAACGACCGTAGTACCATTCACTGCCATCTTGCTCATAAGAACTCTCCGGCGCGATTTTTGCCTTCGTGTCGATCACCCAAAATTTAGACATATTCCTTATCCTTGTCCTTAGTCGTGAATCCAGTATGAAAGTACCAAATATTCGTGAAACTTTGAAGTAGATAGATGCAAGTTGGTAGCTGCGCCGAGTATCCGGGAGTCGTTACCGGCCTAGCTCTCTAAGAACCGTATGTGCGGGTTTCTTCGCATACAGCTAAAGCCCTCAAAGGCTCTGGTTGAACCCGGTAATTTGACTCGCTATCAACTCTGTCCTGCACCTTACGACGTCAGTCAGGATGTATCCTGCAATATGGTGAGCCGCTTCTGTTGATGAAGCACCAGCTGGGCGTTTTCTCGCTTTCGCGCCCGACATAGTTGGAACCCGTAGCCGTGCCGTTACAGCGCGGCGTTCGCTTCTTTCAGCCTACATCCAAACTGCAACTGGCTAGCCTCACGGCTCGCTTTCCGGTTGCGGGGTGCGATACAGGGCGAGCTAGGTGCCCCCTCGGTTCCGTATAAGCCTCGGGGTAAGTTTGGCCTTGTCTGTCCCCACTATCCGTTCCTGGTTCTATCGTTTCGGTGCTGGCAGAGTTGAGAATGCCTCATGGTTATTCTCTCCCGGGCAGCGCCCGCAGGTTACATTGCTATTAGAAATAATATCCTGTTATTTCTCAGGGTTTACAACAGAAATTTGTACGGCCTCGCGTCGAGCTAACTTTGCCAACACGCGCCGCGTTAGCGGTCGTCGTGATTGGCGTTGTGTACGCCCAGCATGGGCATGAACTAATGGGGTGAAAGTCCC
>NZ_JAPIVK010000037.1 GCF_026183675.1 Microbulbifer halophilus | reverse complement strand
GAAAAGCGGGCCCAGGCCGAGGGTGGGGAAGGCTGATCGCTTACCAGGATACTGGATAGTGACCACATAGGTGGGGCGTCAATGCTCAGTGGGTACTTTTATATGTTGATGGCGTTTGGTAGTGTAGTCCTTTATACCATTCTGTATTAACCGTATCTTTTCTTGATTGACTCAGCCCCACTTACAGGAAGCTTTCACTGCTGAATTAAAATCCCTTTCGGTCTATAGCTTGTCTGAAGGCTCGCAAGACAGCCCCAATGGATCCCCACTCATTCCAGAGTTCCTGGCCGGGCTACATGGTTCTTGACTTTATCTGATATATATCTTGCCATTTCGGCAGCATATTTTGGTTTCATTCTTTGTCACCGTCCTTCCATGTGCATTTTGTGTATAGTTCGGTACCGCTAAGCTGGTAGGTTTTCTCTTTTGAATTAACTTCACAGTTTAATATGAGAGGGCTTCCTTCCAGCTCAGAATTTTCTGATGGGCTCACCTTGGCGTTTTCCCAAAACACCTCTTCATTGCCATCGATAACAACCGACAGTTGTTGAGCCACAAAAAACTGGACGGGAAGGATTTGACTAACACTTAGCTCTCTGACTCCCTCTAATTTGACGACTCCATCATCGTCGGTATAAGAAAGATCTTCATTTAATTTATCTTTCCATTCCCAGCGTCGAACTACTTTAGCTCCTCTTAAAGGATATCCGTCTTGAGTAATTGTTATTGCGGATGGAGAAAACAGGTATGCCTTTCCTGCGTCGAAAACTGACATAGAAATCACCCTACCTGAGAAAAACATGAATATAAAAAATAATATGACATAAATTCTTGTAGCCATTTATATAGATTTTATCTGTATATCTTCAAAATAAACACCGATCTTCATAGGGGCAACTAACCCGAGCTACCCTCCAATCAGCGAAGTTGGACATCCCACTATAATTATCTACCACGTGCCGCACCATCTCCCATTCGTGCTGCAAGCTTCCCTGGTAATAATACTGTCGCACTGCCCATGGCAATGGTATTCGACGACTTCACGCAGGTATATTGGCTTACACCCATATTCTGCAATCTTTTCGCTCGCACTGGACACTGATAACCAGGAAGGAAACAAACTCAACTGGAAGAAACTATGTGATTGAGCTCTCGTACATGGCCGGAAGCTGGACGGTGCCACCCTTATCCGCCATTGCGGTGTCGACGGCTTT
Organism: Microbulbifer halophilus; assembly: GCF_026183675.1. Classification (GTDB taxonomy): domain Bacteria; phylum Pseudomonadota; class Gammaproteobacteria; order Pseudomonadales; family Cellvibrionaceae; genus Microbulbifer; species Microbulbifer halophilus. The sequence continues at coordinate 36,756 of NZ_JAPIVK010000037.1, read as the reverse complement.
CTCCCTCCATTTAACGGTACGGATTATTACAGCACCTGCGGCGGGCTCTCCATCTAAAGTGAGTTGGAGCTTTGTTTCTGAAAAGGTACACGCTTTAAAAGGGTTTAAAGAAGCCATTGTATTGCCGGGTGCGGGAATCAATGCGATCAGAAAAGCAGGGAAAATGAATAGTTTCCTGATATTCGCGATTGGACAGTTCACTGTCGTTCTCCGATCAGGGTCGTCGGAATACAGGCAAGCTACGGATAGCCCGGGGAGGGCCGCGGTGCGCACGGCGCACCCTACATTCGGGGCGCCGGTAACGCATCGGGGCTTCCGCTCCTGCCAGAATCAATTGACTTTGTAACTGAAGTCCCCTTCTTCTGTTGCGCCGATATGGATGGCTTGCACTTCTTCCCCTCTCGCCATTCTGTCCAGGCATTCGCTGGCCAGTGATGGTAGCAGGGTACGGTTGAGGATGACTTCGATATTGCGCGCACCGGTGTCCGACTCCTGGCAGCGGGCGACGATATTGATCAGTACATCTTCGTCGTAACTGAAGTCGGCACCGTAGTGTTCCTTGACCCGCTTCTCGATGCGGCGCATATTGATCTTGCAGATTTCCACCATGTTTTCGTCATCCAGCGGATAGTAGGGGATAACATTGCTGCGACCGAGGAAGGCCGGTTTGAATTTCTGCAGCAGGTGCGGGCGGATATTGTCCATGAGTACATCCGGCTCCGGCTTTTCTTCCACCTGGTCGAAGATGGCCCGGATGGCTTCTTCACCGGCGTTGGAGGTCATGATGATGACGGTGTTCTTGAAATCGATATCGCGCCCTTCACCATCCTTGATACGGCCCTTGTCGAACAGGTTGTAAAAAATATCCTGGACACCCGGGTGGGCCTTCTCCATTTCGTCCAGCAGGATTACCGAGTAGGGCTTGCGGCGCGCCGCTTCGGTGAGCACACCGCCCTCGCCGAAACCGACGTAGCCGGGAGGCGAGCCCAGCAGCATGGAGACTTTGTGCTCTTCCTTGAACTCGGCCATGCTGATAGTGGTGATATTCTGCTCGCCGCCGAAGAGTTCATCGGCCAGTGCCAGCGCGGTTTCGGTCTTGCCGACGCCGCTGGTGCCGCAGAACATGAAGACGCCCACCGGCTTGCGCGGATCGGTCAGGCCCGCACGGGAGGTGCGAATCGCCTGGGCGATGGCTTCGGTAGCATGGGGTTGTCCGATCACGCGGCGATCGAGGCGCTCGGCCAGGGTCTGTACGGCGACGATTTCATCGCTGACCATTTTGCCCACCGGAATACCGGTCCAGTTGGCGATGACCTCGGCGATGGCCTGTTCGTCCACGGCCGGCTGCATCAGCGGCGTTTCGCCCTGCACCTCCTGTAGCTGCACGTGGAGTGACTGAAGTTGTTCCTTCAGGTCCGCCATGGCGGCTTTGTCCGGTGTTTCGCCGGCCAGTTGCTGCTGGAAGGCTTCGTCCACCTGGTCGCGCAGGCCGTGTATCTGTCCGATCAGTTCGGACTCCTGCTGTTGCTGGTTCTGGAGGACTTCCAGCCGCTCTTCGGCGTCGGCCTTTTGCTCCGCCAGCGACTGCAATTGCTCTTCGTGCGCCCCGCTGGCGGCATTCTCGCGCTGCAGTTTCCCGATGGTGCTGTCGGCGCGGGCGATGATGCGCCGGGCATCCTCGATGGCGCCGGGCGTGGCGGACTGGGCCAGGGCCACACGGGCGCAGGCGGTATCCAGCAGGCTTACGGACTTGTCCGGCAGTTGGCGGCCGGGAATGTAGCGGTGGGACAGCTTCACCGAGGCGACCACCGCTTCGTCGAGAATGCGCACCCGGTGGTGCTCCTCGAGGGTGGTGGCGATCCCCCGCATCATATCGATGGCCTTTTCCTCGGCCGGCTCCTCTACCTTGACCACCTGGAAGCGGCGCGTCAGGGCCGGATCCCGCTCGAAGTATTTTTTGTACTCCGCCCAAGTCGTGGCAGCGACGGTGCGCAGCTCGCCCCGGGCCAGGGCCGGCTTGAGCAGGTTGGCGGCATCGCCCTGCCCCTCCTTGCCGCCGGCGCCGATCATGGTGTGGGCTTCGTCGATGAACAGGATGACGGGGGTGGCGGAGGCGCGCACCTCTTCGATAACCGATTTCAGGCGATTCTCGAACTCGCCCTTGACGCTGGCACCCGCCTGCAACAGGCCCAGGTCCAGGGTGCGCACGGCCACATCCCGCAGCGGCTCGGGTACGTCGCCGCTGGCAATGCGCAGGGCGAAGCCCTCCACCACCGCGGTTTTGCCCACGCCGGCTTCACCGGTGAGAATCGGGTTGTTCTGGCGGCGGCGAGTGAGGATATCGATACACTGGCGGATTTCGTCGTCGCGGCCCAACACCGGATCGATTTCGCCGTTGCGCGCGCGCTCGGTCAGGTTGACCGTGTATTTGTCCAGCGCCGGCGCCTTGCTGGCCGCAGCGGCCACCGCCGCCGCGCCGTCGTCCGTCGCCGCACCGCTTAAATGGCTGGATTCGCCGCTCTGTCCGTACAGGGCGCGGGCGGTTTCGCGGACGGATTCCGGAGCGATATTTTTCAGTTCCGGACAGGATTCCAGCAGTTGCCGGCGCGAGGTCTCGTCCAGCAGCAGCGCCGCCAGCAGGTGGCCGGAGCTGATGGTCCTGTGGCCGTAGTCGATCGACGCCAGCATCCAGGCGTTCTTGGCGCCCTCGACAATGGACGGCGACAGCGCGGCGGGCCGGCTGCTGCCGGATTTGAATTTGGCGATGGTGGTAGCGAGCTGCTTGGCCAGGCTGGAAGGGTTGGTGTCGTGTTTCTCCAGCAGGTGGTAGAAGTCGGTGTCCGACTGATCCAGCAGTTTAAGCAGCCAGTGTTCCAGCTCCACATTGTACTGGCTCTGGGACAGGCACAGACCGGCCGCGCCCTCGAGGGAATCGCGCATATGCGGCGTCATGGTGTCCACGAGCCGTTTGAGGTCGATATTGATCATGGGCAAAGTTCCTTTTCAATTCATTTTGTAAGGGTCAGGCGGACGGCAGTGCCTCGTCGGGGGATACGCGGTCCGCACTCAGGGTGATGTCCACCCGCTGCTCCTGCTGGTCGCCGCCCATATGGGCATTCCAACCGAGCAGCGGCTGGTTGTCGGTTTCATCCACCAGCTGTACCGGCGCAACCTGCCCTGTGGACAGGGTCACCGAGATTTCAAAATCCATCTCGACACCGGCACTGAACTGGATAAACGATTTGAGGGCCTCCAGCTTTTCGCTGCCGGGGGCGATGGTCATGAACTGCTCGTAGGCGAGCGGCTCCACCACCACGCGAAACTTGTTCTGTGCCTGGAAACATTCGATGCCGAGCACGCTATTGGTACCGAGACGATTGTTGATCCCCTGGGGATAACCGGGCCCGGGCAGGCGACAGAGTACATCCTCCGGCAGTTCGTCCCACTCGCCGCGAAACTGCTCGATGGAGACATTGAGCCCGAAATGCTGCCGGATCATGCTGGCCAGTGCCGCAGCGGAGCACTGCTGCCGGCCCAGGTGACCGGCCATGCCCAGCAATGATTCATCCGGCATCGGCATGCGATAGCGCATTTCACTGGTGCCGAGACCGGACAGAGATGCCAGAGCGTGGCTGAACAGATCCGGCTCGCGATCGCGACGCAGGTGCTGGCGTTCGTAGTTCGCCGGCAATTGGTATTTGTGCCAGGCCTGGTAGAGCAGGGAAATATGGCGGTGGTTGAAAATATCCAGAAAGTCGCGCAGCGCGGTATTTTTCTCGCGCAGCTCCTTCTGCACCAGCTCCGTCAGGTAGTAGGGCATGACCCCCTGGCTGCCGGCGAGCCCGGTAAAACCCACGTCCATCTGCCACTGCTTGAGCGCGCTACCCTTGTCCGCGTCCGCGCTTTCGCCCTGCTCTATTTTCAGGACATCGGAGCCGACAAAAGACAGCGATGACTGTGCGTGGAAACGCACCAGTTCCCGCGACGGCGGCGCCGAGCCGGCGACGGTTTCGCTGGCGCAGTCTTCGCCATCGATCATCGATGCGCGCTCGAGCAACCGCACCGACTGGAAAAAGTCGAAACGGTAGGGCTCGCGGCGCAGCCGCTCGATTACAGTAAAGCTTTGTCGCCGGCGCGCGGTGGCCATCGCTTCAGCTCTCCATCTCGGCCACTGAGGGTGGCGATCAATCGGGTAAAGGAATTCAGGGAACAGTAGAGTCCCAGGAAGCGCTCAATCACGCTGGCAAACAGCAGCGGGCTGGTGCCCGTCAGCATCATCGAATCCAGTTCGATGGTGACTTCGGTACCGCGGCACAGCACCACGCTGTCGTCGATCTGGATGGGCGCGGTGATCGGTCGCGTGTCCAGCTTCAGCAATGCCTCGATCAGGTTGCGGGTGCTGGCGGAATCGCGGAAGTCGTAGAGGCGCAGTATCTCCTTAAACGCATCGCAGCCGCCATTGCCGGACAGCGACAGGTGGTTCAGGTTCAGGTGCGAGATCAACCGCCAGTAACCACGCTCGCGCCGTGGCGGCCGCAAGGTAGCCGAGGGCGCGACCACGCAACTGATACGGCTCGCCGGCGCATCGCCGTCCACCACTTCCAGGTAGGGTTGACCGTTGCCGGTGGGCAGCTTTTTCGGCAGGTTGCGGTTGCAGCAGGTCAGTTGCAGGTCGAGCGTCTGGTCACTGATGCGGTGCGGATTGAAATCCAGGTCCACCAGGGCAATATCCACTTCCGATGCCTGTTCGTTGCGATGATCCCCTTCGACCACATCGCGCCGTCGACTGAACCAGAAGGCCGACTGGCGCGCCTGGTGCCGGCTGTGCTGTACGCCGTAGAAAGGCCGATAGTGGGTTGTCTCACCGCTGCCGTCGGTTGCCGCGACGGCATCGATCGAGTAGACCTCCAGCCCCTGGCTGCGGCGTGCATCCGCTACCACCGGATAGTTGTAGCGGGTGTGGTTGAGGGGAATCGGATCGGCAGTCTGTGGAAACAGGTTGACGACCGGCGTACACCCCAGTGCAAACATGCTGGCGGCGATCTGCTTTTCCAGTTCGTCATGGGATTCCGACAGGTAGAAATACAGGTTCAGCGTATCGCCATAACTGTCGTTGAGCGCCTGGGCCAGACCGCAGATATCGATAAACTGGAACTTCTCCGGAAAGGCAAAGTACTCGGTCAGCAGTCGGTAGCCGATAAAGGCGGTGTCCGGATAGGGCAGCAGGCCCTCGTCCGGCTCCAGGCCCACCTGGCGAATATTGTCCGCATCCAGGTAGACCGGTTTCGGATCCCCCTCACTGCTGGCGGCCACCACCCGCACACATTTGCCGAGCAACAGGTCATAGAGTGCGTGGGTATGGCTGGGCTGGCCACGCAGGAAAAAACGCAGTTTTTCCGGTTGCAGTTCGGCAAAGTTCAGGTCGGCGGACAGGGTCTTCAGGGACAGTTTGAGAACCGCATTGGCCCCCTGGATATCGTTGCAGCCGGGCGCCATAAACGGCCGCGGCATCAGGCTGGCACTCTCCACCTGAAAGGGGCAGACATCCACCGGGTAGCGGCTGGTGAAGCGGCAGGTCTGTCCCTGGAAGCTGTCGCTCTCCAGCAGCGTGTCCGCATCGATGCGCGTAATCGCATCCAGGTCCGGTTCCGGCTCGAACTGCACGATGGCGCAGGACGGAATCGGCCGCAGGTAGTGCGGGTAGAGGGTCTCCAGCATCGCGTCGGTGAGTTCGGGGAAATCGTCGCTCAGTTTCTGCTGCACCCGCGCGTTCATATAGGCAAAGCCCGACAACAGGCGTCCTACCAGTGGATCGTCGACGGTGTCGGCATCCAGTTGCAGGCGCGAAGCGGCGGCCGGATGCATGCGCGCAAACTCCGAGGCGGTCTGCTGGATGAAGGCCAGCTCTCGCTCGTAGAGATCGATCAGCTTTTCACTCATTACAGTATCTCCGACACATCGACGGTCTGGGTGATCGGGTTCAGGGCCGAGTCGAACACGATCACTTCCGCCGCGGGATTGATGTGCAGTACGGCTTCCACACGAAAGCGGATACTGGGATCCTCCACATCGATCTTGTCCTGGGTGGTGACCTTTACCGAGCGGATACGCGGCTCGAAGCGCAAAATGGTTTTCTCGATATCGCGGCAGAAACGCTTGCGGCTGTCGATGGATGACAGGTTGACGGTCGACAGGTCCGGCAGGCCGTAATTGATATTGGAATCCTCCAGGCTTTTGTGGCTCTCCGGTGCGGATACGCAGCAGAATCGCGTATTGAACAGGTACTCCAGATCGCGCCGCACGCCTTCGCGCAACTGCCGCAATACCTGGTGCGGTTGGTGCATATCCATATTGCGCGAGGATTCCAGCAGCCGGTCCAGGACCGGGGCCAGTAGCCGTTTTTCCGCAGCCATATCAGTTGACGGCCCCCACACCGATTTGCGCCAGCGCCGTGGTCAGTTTCAGCTCGGAAACCAGGTGGTCCACGGTGTAGTGGCTTTTCAGGTGAATCACGCTCTGGTAACTGCCCGGCTTTCCGGGTTCGTCCATCACTGCCACGCGGGCCTCGCGCAGCGGGTAGCGCGCGAGCATTTCCCAGGAGAGGTCGTCGCGACCGGTGGTGTAGCGGTCCAGCCACTGTTGCAATTGCCGTTCGCAGTCCTTGGCATTCATGTAGGCGCCAACCTTGTCGCGGATCATGACCTTGATGTAGTGGGCGAAGCGCGATGCGCAGAGTATCTGCTGCAGCATGGCGCTGATGCGCGCGTTGGCGGTGGCCGCCTTGGTGGTGTACTGCTTCGGCCGCTGCAGCGATGGCGCGCTGTTGAAGGCACTGTAGGGCGTGTCGTAGCAGTGGCAGAGGCAGGTAAAACCCAGCTCGCTCAGCTCGCGTTCGGCAAAGTCGGTCACCAGGATGGAGGTGGACATGCGCACCTGCTGCGGGCTGCTGTCTGGCCGGTAGGGCACCGACGGCAACTGGCTTACCAGTCCCCCACCGACGTGGTCGCGGGCTACGCCGCGAATATGGGAGAACCAGCCCACTTCGCTGAACTCGCGGATCAGCACCGTGCCCAGTGCAAAACAGGCATTGCCCCACAGGTATTTTTGGCTGTCGCGGCCGGCTATGTCCTCGGCAAAGCGCAATCCGCGATAGCTGGAAAAGTCCGTATTGTAGGGCTGGCGCATCAGGATCTGGGGCAGGGTGACGGCGATAAAGCGGCTGTCCTCCATATCCCGCAGGGCGTTCCAGCGGATGTACTGTTTCTGGCGAAATACCTCGGCAAAATCGATCGGCCTGGCGAGATCGTCGAATCGGTCCACACCGAACAGCTGTGGTGTGACCCCGCAGACAAAGGGAACGAAGGCGGCCGCCGCGGTGTGCGCGATGCCCTGCAGGGTGAACACATCGTCGTGGGGATGATCGGCAAAAGGCCGGTGCGATACCTGGTAGTCGCCGAGTATCAGGCCGAAGGGTTCGCCGCCGGGAGTGCCGAATTCCTCGTTGTAGATCAGGTGGAAAAAACCGGACTGGTCGAAATCCGGCGCGCGCTCGATATCCTTTCCCAGATCGCGCCAGCTCGCATCCAGCAGCTTGATCTTGATATTGTCGGAGTGCGGCGCACTCTGTACCAGCATCGACAGGCCGCGCCAGCTGCTCTCCAGCCGCTGGAAACGCGGGTGGTGCAGAATGCTGTTGATCTGGTCGCAGACGAGTTCATCCAGTTCGGCCACCAGGCGATTCAACCACTGGCGCAGGGTAAAGTTTTCCCGCTGCGGGCAGGGGCAGATTTCCGTCAGCCAGTACTCGAACGCGAAGAGTTCGTCCGGCTCACGCAGGAATTTCTGCAACGGGGAAGTGCGCTGCAGCAGTTGCGGCGGCAACAGGGATTCCGTATCTGCACTGGTGTCAGCGGATTGAGCGGCGGGCACAGCGGCTACTCCCACGGGATTGAACGGGTCGATCGGCTCGTCGCAGACAGGGGGTCGGGGCCGGGCGACGGGTATGCGCCCGGCCCTCCCTTCCCTGCCAGCGAGGTTTTCGGCGCGGCCCGGAAGGGGCCGCGGCAACGCTTATCCCGCGGTGGGGATATTCGCCACCATGCGCATGGAAGTGGTGAGCTCTTCCATCTGCAGCCAGGGCTTGAGATAGGCGACGGCGCTGTAGCAGCCGGGCTGGCCGGGAATTTCCTTCACCTCGACACGCGCCTCCGCCAGCGGATACTTGGCCTTCATTTCGGGGCTAGCATCCGGGTTGGAGTTGGTGTACTGGGTAATCCACTTGTTCAGCCAGCGCTCGCAGTCGCTCGCTTCCATGAAGGAACCCACCTTGTCCCGCGCCATCACTTTCAGGTAGTGGGCAATACGGGAGGTAGCCATCAGGTACGGCAGGCGCGCGGAGATGGCCGAGTTGGCGGTGGCATCCGGATCGTCGAAGACCTTCGGCTTCTGCGTGCTCTGGGAACCGAAGAACACCGAGTAATCGGTATTCTTGTAGTGACACAGCGGCAGGAAGCCCTGGCCGCTGAGCTCCGCCTCGCGACGGTCGGTAATGCCGATCTCGGTGGGGCACTTCTGGTCCAGATCGCCGTCGTCACTCTTGAACAGGTGCGTGGGCAGACCCTCCACCTTGCCGCCGCCCTCGGCGCCGCGAATGGCGGTACACCAGGAGTTTTCCGCAAAGGCCTTGGTCATGGTGGTACCCATCACGTAGGACGCGTTCATCCAGCAGTACTGGCTGTGGTCCGCCGGGCGGGACACACCGTCCTCATCCACCTCGAACTCCTCAAAGTTGAAGGACTCGACCGGCTTGGTATTTTCCCCATAGGGCGTGCGCGCCAGGGTGCGCGGCATCACCAGGGTGACGAAGCGGGAATCGTCGCTGTCGCGGAAGCTGCGCCACTTGATGTACTCGCCGGATTCGAAGATGCCGCCCAGGTCGCGGGGCTTGGACAGCTCGGTAAAGTCGTTGAAGCCGAACATGCCGGCACCGGCGGCGGAAACGAACGGGCAGAAGCCGGCCGCGGCGACATTGGACATCTTGCTCAGCAGCTCGATATCTTCCGGGTGGCTGGTGAATTCGAAATCGCCGATCATGCAGCCGAAAGGCTCGCCCCCGGCGGTACCGAATTCCTCTTCGTAGATTTTTTTGAAGGTCTGGCTCTGGTCGAACTCCACCGCCTTGTCGAGATCGCGGAACAGCTCGCGCTTGGTGAGGTTCATCATGCGGATTTTCAGGGTCGCGCCCGTCTCGCTGTTCATCACCAGGTGGTGCAGACCGCGCCAGGATCCCTCCAGCTTCTGGAATTTCTCGTCGTGCAGGACCGCCGACAACTGCTTGGACATGGCGGCGTCGATGGCCTGCACGGCCTTGTTGATGGTCTGGGTCAGGTTGCGGTCCCAGGTAACGGTGCCTTCCATGACCTGCTTTGTCAGGTTGGCGATCAGGTCCTGGGCTTCGTCCGGCTCGGTCTGCTTGGTGGCCGAGATGGCCTGCTCCAGCAGATCGACCGACTGCTCTTCCGCTTCGTTTTCTGTTGCGTTTTCGACTTCGGTGCTCATTCTGCATCCTCTCCTTTGTCTTCACCGAGACCCAGCTTTTCGGAAATCTCGCCGACGTTGTCGGTGCTCTTGAGAATATCCTCCAGCACTTTCTCCAGCTCTTCGGAGCGATCCGCCTTGCTCAACAGGTCGCGCAGTTTACTGCGCGCTTCCAGCAGCTGCTTCAGCGGTTCCACCTGCTCGACGATCTGCTCCGGGGAGAAGTCGTCCATATGGTTGAAATCGAGGTCCACACCCATCTTGCTGCCGTCGCCGGCCAGGGTGTTCTCCACCTGCAGGTTCAGTTTCGGGTTGACCTTGGTCATCACGTCGTTGAAATTGTCGCGGTCGATCTGCACGAATTTTCGCTCTTTCAACGCCTTGCGGTTTTCCTGGTTGTCACCGGAGTAGTCGCCCATAACACCGGTGACAAAGGGCAATTCCTTCTTCACCTCGGCACCGTTGGTCTCTACGTCGTAGGTGATATGGACGCGCGGTTTGCGAACGCGCTTCAGCTTGTTGTGGATGCTCTCGGACATCTCGGGTCTCCTTTCCTCAAGTTAGGAATAACAATTAACGAAACAGTTACCAGCCGACTTCCGCCTCCGCTTTGGGCTTCGGCTCTTCACTCCAACCGGCGTCGGCAGGTGCCGATTCCGCGGATTCTGCGGCGGGCTCCGCCGCCGGGGCGCTCGCTGCCGGAGCGGCGGCCGGCGGAGCCACGTAGCGCTGCGTGTCCGAGCCATCCAGCCTGACGCCGGTCAACTGGGAATAGACGGCGCGGGACTGATCGTCGGGCAGCAGTTCGGTCATCAGTTCGGATACGGTCATACGACCCCAGCCGATCAGGCGCTCAAGGCCGGGGGCCAGCGGTGTGTGGGGTTCGTAGGTGCGGAAATATTTCGCCGCCTGCTCCAGCAGTTTGAGCGCATCCTCCCGCGAGGCAACCGGGCCGGCGGGCATCGCCGGTCCGGCCACCGCGGCCGCGGCTGCGCTGGTGTCGCCGGTATCGTCAGCCGCGTCGGACGTCTCTGCGGGCGCATTTTGCGCGGCCAGCGCGTCGAGTTGCGCCTTGTAGATGAAACGCGTGGTGCGCAGCACCTCGTCCAGCAGGGCGCTGATATTGGTAAAGGGCGGTGCATCGTTGCCACAGTGGCCGCGCAGCGTTTCGTTGAAACTCTTGTAGTGGGCGATGGCCTCTTCGATGGTCTCCACCTGGTTCTGCGCCCACTCGCCGCCGGCGCCGTTCACGCAGGCGTCGATATCACCGAGGCTGTAGCCGAGGCTCTCGATTCGCGCCGCCTTGGCGTCGTCGTCGGCGATGCGGTCGGCGTCGCGGGCCTGCTGGTGCTGGAAAAAGGAAAAGGCACCGTAGTCGCCTTCCGGAGTAATCGCGGCGCTGCGAATCGGCAGCATCAGGGTGCCATCGCCGCCGTCGCCGTTAAGCCCGGTCAGCGGCGCCACCTTGGTTTCCAGGCCGTCCTCGTCCGGCTCCGGGTAGAGACCTTCCCAGTGGTCCTCCACCAGGCGGTCGATCAGGGCGAAACCATCGCGCAGACCGACGAAGCCGTTCAGGCGGATCAGCGCCTCGGTGTACCAGGCGGCCACCTCCAGGTCCTTGCTCTGGCCGGACAGGATCTTCTCAGCGGATTTGGCCACGTCGCGCCAGGGTGCCAGCAGGTCCGCGTCGGTGTCGTCGAACAGTGCCGAGCGCTCCGCGGCGCGGGCGCTGTTGCGGGCATCCTTGATGGTGTAGTAGTCCGAGGTGGGCGAGCGGTCCTCGCGGATATCCGCACCGGTGGACTTCTCGCCATCGATGGCCGCCGCCAGCTCGTCGATCTGAATTACATTGGGAAATGCCATGAAGCGTCCTTTATTGTGAATTCCCTGAATATTCCATTCTTTCTGCCCGCCCCGGTTCCGGCGTCCTCCGGCACACCTGAATCAGAGCTCCGCGGGCACACTCTCGGCGGGCTCGTTTCCGACGGCCCCGGCGCGCTGTCCGGAAAGGCGGAGACCGGCGGCCACTTCCAGAAACTGCAACCGCTGTGTGTCGAAGTCTTCCCGTTCGCACCAGAGGAACAGTGTGTAGAAACACACTTCGGACTGCAGGCAGGCGATCAGGTACTGGACCTCCACTCCCCCCACCAGTGCCACCATCTCACCGGCATAGGCCGGGAGCTCGCACTCCAGCAGCGGAGCCGGCGCGGCGCACAGGCGACCGCCCGCGACCTTGTCGATACACTGCTGCAACTGCGCGTCGCAGTAGTCCGAGAGGGTCAGTATCTCCGACAATTCCGCCACTGGCTGGCCGAGTGCCACCAGATAGCGATGATTCTGACTATCGCCCGCCTGCAGCAGCGCTTCGGGGTTGAGCTGCTCGCAGCGCTGCCAACCGCCGGGAAGCGGCACGGAAAAGCTGCCGTCAGTGGCCCACAGAACCTCCGGCTCCGCGGGTTTCGTGTCATCCCGATCGGGCCGGGGCCGGTTGGTGCGAAAGACCGTACGATCGCCCCGCAGTAACTCCGAGTGCCAGCCACCGCTCCAAAGGGCGCGGACGATTTTCTCCGCCTGCTGCTGGCTGTCGGACGCCTTGACCGTAGCGCGATTGCCGGCCAGCAGCCGCCTGATCTCCTCGAAGCCCAGATTGAAACGCTGCGCCAGGGTTTCTATCCCCCGGCGACGGCTGAAGCCTTCGCGCAACTCCCCCGTAAAAACTACCCGAAACGACATCCCTGTGCCTCGCACTTTTTCTTGTCCGATGTGCCTGTTTGCCGATATCCCACTACGGATATCGCGAACCGGTGCCACCCCGGCACCGCTACATCATCATCGGTGTTCAGTCCAACTCACTCATCCACTGAGAGAGCCCGCTCAACCGGAGCTGGTGAGCGCAGGAAACACTAATGGAAAATATTCCAATAATGCCTTTGATACTTTGAAAGTCAGCGCCAATTCTAACGAATATTTTCAGCGATTGAATACAGATCAGCAGACTATTTGCCAAGCGATGCACAGCATCAGTCAAAATTATTAAGAAAATCGGGCCTTTATTTTTCCAGAAAAGGTCACCAAACAAAATTACATTCAATTACAGCCGAAACTCTGGGCGGCCAGCAGTGTCAGCCGGCAATGAATCACCCGGACCGTCAACCTTAGCAGAAAATTATCGACTAAAAGACCGACTGCAAACGGTGAACGAATGGGGCCCGGCAATTCGATTTCCGGGAGGACGGCTGTGGGAGCTCCGATCCCCGCGAATTCCAGTCACCAGTGTTTTACCTGGGCGCCGAGCATGGTGCAGTAGAGTGTGGGCTCCGGCAGGCCCGGGCTCAGCAGGGTGCTGGGCGCCAGGTACTGCGAACCGGCACACCACCAGACGCTGTAACTCGGGTACTGCTGCCGGTAAAGCTGGTTGAGCAGTGCCGGATAACTACCGGCGATACCGTCGGTGTTGCCGCCGGCAATATACGTCGCCGAAACTTCGGAGACCGAATCCACTACATCTGCATACGCGGGTTCCGGAAAGCGCTCGCAGAGCTGGTCCGCCTGCAGGCCATTCTGCAGCGCTTCGATCGCCAGGTCCTGTAGCTGCCGATACCAGTCCTCCGCCGACAGTTGCAGGGCAAAGGGGTTGCCGTGGGAGACCGGCACGGCCATGGTCAACGGGAAGTAGCGGCCGACGCTGTCCACGCTGGGCACCAGGATGCCGGCCCAGGCCTGTTCGTCCAGCACACCCGGCGACAGCGCAAAGCGCCAGACGGGGCTGGTCAGGTAGTAATCCAGCCAGGGCTCGCCGATCAGCTCCCGCGAGCCGTGCACGGCGCGCTGCAGCCACTCGTCCCAGGGTGTGACGAAACTCGCCGGCAGCTCCCGCTGAATAAAGTCACCGTGTCCCGGCAATTTGCCGAACAGGCCTCTGCTCTCTGTCAATTTTTATCTTCCTTTGTCGCTATGCGTCTTCAGGGGCCTCGGGGCAGGCTCCTGCATTGTTTCTGTGAGGGCCGAATTACAGCGTCTGCGGGCAGCGGTACCTGCCCAGCAGGCTGTCGTCGAACGGGTTGTCGGCGCTGGCGGTGGACAGCCTGAACTCCGCTTCGCGCCCCTCCTCCTCGAAGGTCACCAGGTATTCGGTGCTGCTGCGCCCGCGGCGCATTTCGGAACTTTCCAGCAGCCGGTACCAGGCCCAGTCACCCTCGAAATGCTTGCGGTGTACTGTCTCGTTCAGATCCTCGAAGAGGATCCGCACGCGATTGGACTCACCGCCGCGCCAGTCGATTTTTTTCGTGGTGCGCGGCCCGTGTGAATAGGGTACCCGCTGGCTCCCCACTTCCAGCGCAAACAGGCGCACGCCGGAGTCCAGCTTGGTGGGCTCGATGCGGAAGGAGTAGCCGGCCTGTTCGCCGCCGCTGAAAAAGGTATTGCGGATACGCTGGGCGCGCCGCATCTGCACCAGCGCCGTCTGCGAGACGCCCAGGCTCTGTCCCTCCAGCGATTTGGCAGTCCAGTTTCGCGTGTCGATGAACGGCTGCAGGTATTTGCGGATGAACTTCTGCTCCACGCCGCCCGGCTTGAAGTACTCATTGAACTCCATCACCGGCACCTCCTGCTCGCGATTGCCGCGCAGCGGATAGCGGTTGGCGAGACTGCGGCGATAGGTGCTGTAGACCTGCTCGCGCCAGATGCGGTCGGCGTGCAGTTTGGACTTGGCCATCACCAGTCCCCAGGTGCTGTCGGCAATCTGGTTCAACCACTTCTTGAACGGTGCCGGCGCGTTGGCCGCCTTGACGCGCAACTGCTTGATGGCGTCGCCACCGCCGCCGGCAAAACGCCCCTTGGCGCTGTTGAAGGCCGCCTCGTTGGGGTCCGGGGCGCTGTCGATCTCGGTCAGGTACTCCTGCACCCCGGTGATCGCGGACAGGTATTCCTGAGTCCGCGCCGGCCGCCCCTTCTCGCTCTGGGTGATGCGGTGCAATTCCTCGAAGCGCAGGTCGACGCTGGTGGGCTGGAAATTTTCCTTCAGCTTGCTCGCCGCACCGCTGGCCGCCAGTTCGCCGGCCTTGCGCGTGTTGCTGGACACCGGCAGCCTGACACCGGAGGCATCCACCGGCATTTTCGGCCGCGGTGTCAGGCGGGTGTTGTCCGCTGTGATATCAGCCACCGCCAGCAGCGGCGAATAGACCGGGTCCGATAGTTTCGACAGTGTGTCCAGTGCGCCGCTGGTGCTGCGGAAACGGCGAATCGAGAACCCCCGCAGAAAGTCCTGCCAGCGCTGCTGGTATTCCCCCAGATAGATGCGCTTCACTTCCTCGCCGAGCTGTTCGCGGTCCGCCTCGCTGAAATCCTCGCCACTGAGTTCACCCCCGTAGATCCAGCGCTCCTCGGACAATTGATTCAACAGCTCGGAGTCGGCGTCGAAGTCCATTTCCTTGTAGCCGGCCTTGGTATACAGGTAGGGAATACTGAAACGGGAGTCGGTGGCGGCGATACCGAACAGTTGCTCGGTGTCGCCGCCGATTTCACCGTAGAGATCCACCGGTGTCACCCCCAGCTCGCTGCGCTGCATCTGCGCGTAGAGGCGCTGGGGCACCGGAATCCGGCGCAGCTGCTGGCGCGCGCGGGCGACGACGCGCTCGTTGGCTTCCAGGCCGGTCGGCAGAGGCTGTTCGAACAGGCGCGTCAGGTGTGCCGCCAGTTGCTCCTGCTTCTGCGCCTCGCCCGACAATTGCCGCTCCCAGCGCCCGGCAAAATACTCCTTGAGCACCTCGGGGTCGCGCTTGTCCGGGGTGAAGAACATCAGGTAGTTGCGCAGGGTGGCCGCCAGTGCCGGATCCTCCGCTCCCAGGCGCGTCAGGTGGCGCTCGGTGTCGCGGGTCAGCGACGGCAGGAAAACCGTCTGCAATTCTCTGCGATAGAGCTTATCGGCGGCGCGATCCACGCGGTCGTCATAGAGCCCCAGGTTGTTGAGCCAGGGATGCTCTTCCTTCTGGTAAACCTGCGATGCGGTATAGAGCGGCTCCAGCAGTTTCAGGCTGTCGGCGGGCGTCAGCCGCCGGTTGCCCAGTGCCGCCCGGTTTTCGCGGTACTCGGCCACCCTGTCCTCGACCTCGCCCATAAAAATCCTGTTCTGGGCGATGCTGCCGGTCCAGAGGATCAGGGCGCCGATGAAAATGGCGGCCGAGGCCGCGTAGACACCGCGGCGCGCCCACACGGTGGCCGTTTCTATCTTGCGGTTGACGCCCACCAGTTCCGCCTCGGGAAAAATGACATCCTTGAGCAGGCGGTGCAGGAAATAACTCTTGCCGGCGCCCTGGAATTTCTGGCCCATATCCCGCTCGAGACCGAAATCGGCACTGACGGTGGCCATCATGCGGTCGATGGGGCTGCCCTCCTGGGTACCGCTGGTGAAATAGAGTCCGCGCACCATGGGCACCGTGTCGTAGCGGTTGGGGCCGAAGGTCTGCCTGACGAAGTCTTCCAGTACCGTCTGCAGGCTTTCCATACGCGCCGGGAAGCCCTGCAGCATGCCGCGCTTTTCGACATTGCGCTCCTGGTGGACGCGCCACAGCACGCGCTGGTTGAGGCGCTCGATCAGTTGCCGGAATTCACTGGCAAAGCTGTCCAGCGGCGCGCCGGCGGCGGGGCTGGCCTCCTGCGGGAAACTCACGCCCCAGACCTGTTCCCGCTCGGCCTGCGACAGGTTGTCGAAAAACTCGCTGAAGCCCGCCACCAGGTCACACTTGGTGAAGGTGAGATAGATGGGGAAGCGGATTCCCAGTTGCTGCTGCAGTTCGTTGATGCGCTGGCGAATGGTTTTGGCCTGGTGAAGACGCTGCTCGGCGGTCTGCACCATCAGGTCCTGCAGGCTGATGGCCACCAGTGCGCCGTTGATCGGGCGGCGGCGGCGATAGCGCTTGAGCAGGCCCAGAAACGCCTGCCAGGCGCTGTTGTCGTAGACCCGGTGGCTGTCCTGGGTAGTGTAGCGACCGGCGGTGTCGATCAACACCGCGTCGTTGGTAAACCACCAGTCGCAGTTGCGCGTACCGCCCACGCCACCCAGTGCCTCCTTGCCGTGGGTCTGGGCCAGCGGAAACTCCAGCCCGGAATTGACCAGTGCCGTGGTTTTACCGGAGCCGGGTGGACCTATGATGATGTACCAGGGCAACTGGTAGAGGGAGACATTGCCGCGGTCGGACTTGAAGCGCGCGCGACGCAATACTTCCATCGCCTCGCGGAAACGGCCGGACAGCGCGCTCAGTTCCTCGCGGCTGCGCTCCTCGTCCGGGTCCGCGCGCTCCTCTTCCCGGGATTCCTCGATGCCATCGATCAGGGCCTTGTTCTGGCGCCGTTCCACCAGCCACTGGCTCAGATTCCACACCAGCCAGATGGCGAATAGGAAGACAATGATCGTCAGCCGCACCCCGTGCGACAGGGTGGCGTTGTCGGCACCGAACTTGATGTAGTTGGCACCGAACCAGATCAGCAGCGACAGCGCCGTCAGGCCGATCAGTCCCAGCACCCATTTGTTGGTAAAGAAATTGCGCAAGCGTCTCATGCAGTGCTCCGTCACCCGGCCGCTTTCGGCCGGAGGCAATAAACTGTCGTAAAGTCAGCGGCCGGTATCGGCCTGCCCGTTATCCTTCTATTATTTCCGCCGCAGGTGCCTATTCCTCCGACGCCGGCACTTCCTCTGCCGCCAGCGCGGTGATCTCCGCGGCCACGGGTGTGGCGCCCTGGTACAACCACCAGCGATACCCGCTGTAGGTGGCCGCCAGCACGCCGAAGACCACGCTGGCGATGACCCACAGCGGTACATAGTGAATCAGCCGGGTCTTGCGCTCGACGCAGCCCTGCCAGTGCGGCGACAGATCCCGCTCCATTGCCGGGCGGTGGCTCTCGATGGTCTGGTAGAGGTTGTCGCGGATCTGCTCCAGTTGTTCGTGGCCGCGCTGCGCCAACCGGTACTTGCCCTGGAAGCCGAGACTCAGGCAGAGATAGAAGAGCTCGAGGGTTTCCAGGTGCGAGGCCGGCGCCTCCTGCATGCGCTGCAGGATCAGGAAGCATTTCTCGCCGCCGAAGGTCTCCTTGTGGAACAGGCTCAGCAGGGAGTGCTGGCTCCAGCCGCTGGAACTGCCCCAGGGCGTGGACAACACCACTTCATCCACCACGGTGCACAACAGGTAGCGCGCGGTGAGCACCGTCTCCGGCGACAGCGACAACTGTTTGGCCTCGCGCTCGAAACCCTGGATTTCCCGGGTCAGGCGCTTGTGCAGGTCCGGCACATTGTCGTGGTTCATGGTGGTGCGCAGCTTGATGATCGCGCCCAGCAGCTTCGACGACGCCGCCACCAGCGGGTTGAGGCTGTTGCGAATGCGGATGTCCTGCTGCACCTCCCCGGCGCTGAAGGCGCCCGGCTGCGGGGCCGGCCGGTTGGGGCTGGCGGCGCCGGGCGTCGGTACCACCACGGTGCGGTCGCCGGCGGTGGGCGCGCCCGGCGGAGTGAAGTTGTCGTTGCTCATGTTCAATTGTTCCTTATGGCCCAGAGCTCCATGGTCAGCCCGGGGAACTCGGCCGCCAGGTGCACTGCGAAACCGCCGGACTTCTGCATGGCGTTCCACAGTTCACCGCTGCGCTCCAGCTCGAAGTAGGTAAAACCGGCGTGGTAGGGGATCTGCCGCGGCGCCACCGGCAACGGGCGCAACTGCAGGCCCGGTAACTGCGCCGAAATCAGTTCGCGGATCGCCTCCACCGGCGCCACCTTGGCCTGCCCCGGGAAGCGGCTACGCAGCAGGTCGCCGGGCATGTCCGCCTTGGCGGCCATAATGAAACTGGCGGACTTGATCAGCGACGGATCGGTAATCGGCGCCACATAGATGCCGAACTTGCGCTGCACCAGCTCCATGGCGATGGCGGTCTGCTCCAGCACCGTGGACAGGCACTGGCGCAGGGCGGAAAAGAGGCCGGCGTAACTCTGCTGCAGGTTTTCGTGGGCGTACTGGGGAATTGCCGGCGGCCGCTTGTCGGGCGCGGTGAAGGTGGACAGCTCGCCGGCCAGTTGCAGCAGTTCCAGGTAGAGGCTGTGCGGGTGCAGGCGCGGCTGCGCCGTGATCTGGCGCAGCAGCGGCTCGAAGCGGTTGACCACCTGCAGCAACAGGTAGTCGGCGATCTCCGCCGAGCCGCTGCGACCGCTGTCGCTGAGGCGATGGCCGAGGGCGGAGCCGCGGTGATCCAGCAGCCCGCGGATTTCCTCGATATAGGCCTTGATCACCGGCGAGGCGTCGGTGTTCAGCAGTGGCGGGATATATTCCGCATCCAGTTCCGCCGGTTTCTCCGGCTGGCGCTCGCGGATCCGCGCAACGCCGATGGCGGCGTAGCCGCTGAGATCGTCGCTGCCCAGTTTCAGGCAGGCGCGCAGCTTGCCCACCTGGATGCGCGCCGATTCGCCGGAGGCGGAGGCGCTGTTGCGCGCGTCAAAGTTGGTGGCCTGGTAGCGCGCCTGGGGAAAATCCTCCTGGTCGCGCACCGATTCCTGGCTGCCGGGCCGTTTCATCGGGATGCAGAGAAACACCTCCTCGTCCCGGGTGTTGACCGGCACTTCCAGCACCTCCGGCAGCAGTTCGTTTTCCGGCGCCAGCATCGGCGTGCCGTCGGGGAAAACGGCGCTGATACGCGACAGGGAGATCTTGCCCATGGCCAGCGGCTCGCTGTCGATGGCCACCTCCACGATCCCCCAGGTGTAGGGCCCCAGCGAGGCGGTGCGGGCCTCCACCAGTTGCTCCAGGTAGCGATCCTGCTGCTGGAAGTGCTGCGGGCGCAGGAACATACCCTCGCCCCAGATGACCTTGTTGTTCGCCGACATAGTTTTTCCTTTTCGAAGCGCGGGGCTCTGCCGGGCTTTCTCCACCCGGCTGGCATCGCCGGGCGGCCGCCCGTTCCGCTGTCCGCTCTGTTTATTTCCGTTGTTTCAGCTGCTCGCGCAGGCGTTCGTATTCCTTGCTGGAAATGGTCACCGACCCCTCTTCATCGGAATCGCCCCGGGCGGTCGCGGCGCGGCGGCGCAGGTTCAGGGATTCCGTGGAGGCGATCTGCGTGCCGGTGAGGGTGATGTTGTATTCGTTGTCGGTGTGATCGGTAATCGGCAGCAGCATCAGCCCGTCGGCCTCCCGGTACTGCACGAATTCTGCCAGCAGGCCGATATAGCGGACTTCCGGCGACAGCTCCAGTGTCTCCAGGCGCTGTTCGCCGGGGGCGAATTCCTTGAGAATCACGGTGTCGAGCAGGTCCCGGCCCAGGCGGGATTCGGCGTTTTCGTAGAGGTTGAGGAAATCCTCCCGCGCAAACTGGCGGTCGTCGGCGAGCATGAATACGCGCACCACCACCGGCGAGGCGCGGCCGTCGTTGTCCGGGTTGACGTCCTCCTCGATATCCACCGCCAGTTCCACGCTGGTATCGAAGTTCAGGGTGCGGCGCGTCGTCTGGCAGGCGGCCAGGCCCAGCACCAGCAGGCCGATCAGGATCAGTTGCGGAATTTTCTTGAGCGTCACGATAGGCTCCTGTTTATCGCTGTTGGTTGAGACTGCGCGCATTCTTCAATTCGGCCAGTTGGCTCTCGTAGGTCTCGGCAAACTCCTCACCGAACAGCCGCCGGTAACAGGCTTCGGGATCGCGCATCAGTTCGCGGTACATCTCCACAAAGCCCTCCCAGTTTTTTGCACTCCTGCTGGCGAAGACGCCACCGGCATTGCCGGCGCGGCGTTCGATATTGTCCGGGTTGAAAAACTTCAGCATGGCGTCGTAGCCGGCCCGCATGCCCGCGAGCACCGCCACCTGGTGATCCGAGAGGTCGTCGAAGCTGTCGCGGACCGCCTGTTGCGGCGCCATGAAAGCACCGTTGCCAGCAAACATCGCGTTCAGTGCATCCCGGGCATTGGCGCTGAACTTGAGCGGATTGTTGGCCTCGGTCTGGATCATGGTGCGCTGCACGCGCAGTTCGTTCTTGATGCTGGTGCGCGCGCGCAGCAGGTCGATCAGCCGTGTCACCGACTCCTCGACAATGGCGGCGGTCTGCTGATCGAGCTGCTGCAACTGCTCCGGCGACAGTTTCAGTCCCAGACCCGCCGCCAGCGCGTTGGCGGCAGGAGCCGGCCCGGACTGCGGAGGCGCGGCCTGGGGATGGGGCTGTGGCTCGCCCTGCGGCGGTACCGCCGGTTGCGGTGGCGCCGCCGCGGGTTGGGACGGCGGTGGCGAAGGTTGTGGCGGCGGTGTCGCGGGTTGCTGCGGGGGCGCCTGCGCCGGTTGCGGCGCGGGGGGCTGCTGCGGCTGCAACGGCGAAAACTGTTGCGAGGCGCCGGAAAAACCCGGGCCGGTGGACGGCGCTGGCTGTGCGCCGGTGTCAAATCCCGGTGCGCCCTCGACCTGCTGGCCCTCCATGGCGGCAAAGGAATCCGCGAACGGGTTGTCCGCGGGCGGCTGCTGTGGTGCCTGCACCTGCGGCGCCGGCTGGGGCTGTTGAGGAGGCGGGGCGGCCGGCGGCGGCTGCGGTGCCGCCGGCTCGGTTACCGGCGCCTGCGGTTGCTGTTGCGGGGCGAACTGCATCGAGTGACTGTCAGCCGGCGCGTGGTCCTGCTCGCTACCATCCTTCCACCAGTCATCGTCGTCCCAATTGCTGACAGCGGGAGACTGGGGGGAACCAAACCCGGAAAGCGGATCCCGGCCGGCGCCGGGGCCGCCGTCGAAAGCCGCCAGCGGGTCCGCGGCACCCTGCTCGCCGCCCAGGAAACTGTCGACGGAATCCGCCGACTGGGCAGCGCCGGCGACATATCCCCACTCGCCGGTGTCGGCGCCACCGCCGGCGCCCGGCTCCAGCCAGCTGTCCAGTTGCCGTGCCTCTTCCCGGTTCTGCATCTTGGCCGCGGCGGCGGGGCTGAAGGTGGTGCGGTCGGAACTGTCGAGGAAATCCGCTTCGCCGACGCCCTTGGGCAATCCGCTGTCGGCCTGGGGCCGGCGGATGGAGACCTTCAACTGGTAGTCCCCCGCGGTGACGGTATCGCCGTCGTTCAGCGGTACCCGGTTGCCCTTGCCGATGGGGTCGGAGGACTGGTTGTGGTAGGTACCGTTGGTGCTCAGGTCGGTCAGGAAATACCGGTTTTCATTGAAGGCGATCTGCGCATGCTGCGACGAGACCACCCGCTCCGGGTCCGGCAACACCCAGTCGTTGCTGTCGGCGCGCCCGATGCTGCCGCCGTCGGGCGTGAACAGTTTGGTGTGCTTGAGCATGTTGGCGCCCTCGGGATCGGCCAACACGGAGAGAACTAGGTCCATTTCACACTGACTCGCGCTTTGTTGTTATCGGTCGCCGCCGGATCGGTTCCGCGCGGTGTTTCGTTTCAGCTCCAGGGCCCCTGCAGCTCGTTGCCGGCCAAGGACTGCAGCCGCGGCAGCAGGATCTGGTCCCGCCCCTGCACCGAGCGCAGGGTACTGAAACCGGCTGCGGTAAATTGCGCCGCGGCCCGGTCGTTCAACAGCGCCTCGGCGCAGGGCGTTATCCACTGCCCCTGCGGCAGCCTGCGCAGGTGCAGCGGCAGGTCTTCGTAACGGTCGGCGGTCACCGGCGCCGGCCGGCCCTCGCGGACGAACTGTTCGCACAGCGACAGGGCCAGCAGGTAGGCACTGTTGCCCCAGAGGTAGTACCGGTGACCGTGTTCCTCGGTCAGTTCCTCGAATTCGAAGCAGTCGGTGGTGGCGGAATCGGCGCCGTAGGGCAGCCGCAACATGAAGCGGGGGCCGGCCAGCGCCAGATGGTCGCAGGCGGGGTATTCGCGCAGCGCCCGCCAGCTCTCGGCAAAGCTTTCGGACAGCGGGTAGTGCCAGTCGTCCGGGTCGGGGGAGCCCGCCAGGGTGGCGCAGCCGGCCAGGCGGCTGTCGCCGCCCAGCACCACGGCGCTGCCGGCGGCCTCGGCGATGGTGGCCAGGTCGATCAGCAGGTGCAGGTCCCGCTCGTCATCGGCAACATGGAAATCGCCCACGATCAGGTTGTAGGGCAGGCCGCCGGCGGTCGCCTCCCGCTCCACCAGGCACTTGAACAGCTGCGACTGCTCCAGGTCGTCTTCCGCGCGGGCGAAGTCGGCGAGGATTTCCTCCTTGCTGACGTCGATCACATGCAGTTCGAGATTCGGGTGATCCTCGAGGCGACGCAGCAGCAGGTGCAGGCTGCGCCAACTGGCCTCGAGCTGGCGGAAATCGCTCTGATGCATGATTTTGCGCATGGCCTCGGAGGCTGCGTCCGCAACCGCCTGCAGATAGGCATCCTGTTCCGCATCGGGTTTTTCCTGCACGTAGGGCGCGACGATATCCTTGATCAGCCGGTCGATCCGGCCCTCGGGGCTCGAGGTGTAGGCCTCGCGGTAGCCGTCGCCGGACAGTACGGCGTCGAGCATCGACTGCGCCCCGGAATCGCCGGCGGATTGCCGCGCCTCCGGGCGCAGCTCCGGCCGCCAGTGCCGGATTTCCTCGGCGGCACCGGCAAATTCCGCCGGCTTCAACAGGCGCTTCTCCAGTTCGATAAACTGGCGGAAGAGCGGCACGCGGCTGTAGAGGTAGTCCGGGTGCAGGTCGTCGAATTCCAGCAGCGACAGGGGCCTGTCCATGACCGGCAGTTGCAGGCGCACCCCCATCTGCTCGAACAGCGACTCGAAGTTGTCCTTGCGCAGGCGGTGGGCCGGGCGCCGGGCGAGGTTTTCCGGCTCGCACTGGCGCCGGCTGGCGCGGCCGCTGAGATCCGCCAACACGGCCACCTTGAGGATACCGGCCCCGGATAGCTGTTGCGGTGCGCTGCTTTCTTCATCGCCGCGGGAAAATGTACTGCCGGTATTGATTGTCGCTCGACTCAAGATCAGCTCTCCATAGCGGCGATTTCGCCGGCTTTTTTATTGTCCACTTCGCCGTTTACCTTTTCGTGACCGGCGACACTTTCATCTTCATCGATTTTTCTCGATGAAGGCTCGCCGGGCCCGGCCAGCGTCTCGTTTTCCGATTTGCGCGGGCGACCCCGCTTCAGCGGGCGCACGCGCTGGTTGGCAATCTGCTCGATCTTCTCCTTGAAGACATCGCCACCCAGGACATGGCCGAGCTTGATGGTCTCGGCGATATATTCCAGCAGGCGCCGGTCGAAGCTGTAGCGGAACAGCCGGCGATAGGCCTCCGCCCGCTCCTGCGGTGTCTCCCCCAGTTGCAGGTAGAGGCGGTGGTCAGTAATCACTTCACTTTGTACCACACTGGCGTGGTGATTGAAGCTGGACCAGGGATAGTCGCCCAGGGATTCCGCCAGCCCCAGGTACATGGGTCGCAGTTCCACGTAGCGATAACAGGTCAGCAGGTAGGCATCGGAATCGATCAGGCTCGACTTGTAGCGTCCCGCCCAGAGAGTGCCGGAGCGTTTGTAGCGGTGATTGACATACTGCACGTAGCGTCGCCCGAGGGACTGCATCATCGACGGAATACCGTTGGGTACCCGCGGCGTTGCGATGATCTGCACCATGTTCGGCAACAACACGTAGGCGTGAACGTCGACATTGTACTGGTCGGCCGCATTGCGCAGACTGATCAAATAGAATTGATAGTCCTCGCCGTCAAAGAAGCACGGCAGGTTGTTGTGTCCGACCTGGACAATGTGCTGCGGAATATCAATCAGGTTGAGTCGGGGTAGACGGGGCATCTCGCCAATAAATCCTTTTCTCGCTCGGGCGGGATCGCCCGGGCATCCATCCGGTGAGTCGGTGCATTATCGCAAATGAATCAAAAAAATTTCAAACGGATGCTGTTACCAAGTTAACATTAAAACATGGTTGCGATGGGATTCCGGTCTGTTACCAACCCGCCAACTATTCAAAAAAATATGATTAACGAGGGAGTTTCAGCGGACATGGAGGCAATCAGGCTGGCGGTCAACGGGAGAACCGATATCGGCAGGGTGCGGGAAGAAAACGAAGACTGCATCCGCTGGCACGGCGACCCGGAGCAGCCGTTTTCCTATATCGTCATCGCCGACGGCATGGGTGGCTACAGCGGCGGCGCCACTGCCAGCCGCATTGCCGCCGACACACTCGACCGGCAACTCGCACTATTGCCGGACGGCATCTTTCTTTCCTGTTCACCGGACCAGCAGCAACTCATGTTGCGCGCCACCCTGATCGACGCCATCGATATTGCCAATCGCGAAATCCTGGAAACCAAGGGCACACACCCGCAGTTTTCACAGATGGGCACCACATTGGTCGCCGGGGTCATCTGGGGGGATTTCCTGATCGTTGCCCATATCGGCGACTCCCGTGCCTATCTGTGGAACAACTACGGCCTGCAACGGCTGACACGCGATCACAGCGTGGTTCAGGAAATGATGGACCAGGGAAAAATCACCGAACAGCAGGCCCAGGAATCCAATATCCGCAACCATATCACCCGCGCGCTGGGTGTGTCGGAGCAGGTGGAACCCACCATCAACAGCTGGACACTGACCGAGAGTGCACTGCTGTTTCTCTGCAGCGACGGCCTGACGGAATACCTCGACGACCATACCATCGAGCGCGTACTGGCGACGCACCGACCGGCGCTGGAGTGCGTCTACCGTTTTATCGACGACGCCAACCAGCTCGGTGGCAGGGACAATATCAGTGCCGGCATCATGGAGTTTTCCAATACGCCGGGCGATTTCGCAGAGACTTCTCCCGAGGCCATTACACGCAAGCCCAAAAAGGACGACATCACTGTCCGCAAGGAACAGCGATAGGAAAACCATGCCATGACACCGGACAGTCTGGTCGAATTTATTCCATTAAAACTGGCAGAAATTCATCCGCCCGCCATCGAAACGCGCGGCGGGGACCCGGTTGCACTCTGCAACTGGGTCAACCGGTTTTCGACACAGCCGCCCCCCTCCCGTCCCCAGACGCCCCTCGGCGACCTCTGGCCACGGCTTCCGCGTATCGACGCGAACCATTACAGCCTGTCACAGGCACCGCGGCCGGAATTGCTGTACACCGCCGACTGCGGCCCGGTGATTTTCTGCAATAACGCCGGCCGCAATGCAGCGGGTGACCCCCTGCCGGCCGTGGAGAACTGCCAGCGGGTCGCCGGCCATGTAATCGCCTGTAATGGCGAGGTGGCATTCTCGCGCACCGATTTTGTCCTGCCCGGCCCCATTCCATTTCACTGGCAGCGCCACTACCGGCAGGGCCTCGCCGAAGGCTGGCGGCACAGTCTCGACGAACACCTGCAGATCGACCATGGCGGCGAGGAAAGCGAGCCGGGCGCGTTCCTGCATACCGCGGACGGCAGGCGCATCGCCTTTACCCTGCCGGCCATCGGCCACAGCAGTTACAACCGCTTCGAGCGATTGCTGCTGCACCGCCAGAGCCTGCACAGTTTTCGCCTGCTGGGCTTCGGTACCGCCGCGAAAATATTTCGCGCGGACGGCACCGGTCGCTCCCTGCCGCTCACGGAAATTCGCGATGCCTGCGGCAACACCCTGACCATCGACTACCAGCGCGGTCGCCCCGGTCGGGTGGTCAGCTCCTGGGGACGCGCGCTCGAGTTCGAATACCGGGGCGAGGCGCTGATCCGCATTCTCGATAGCCAGGCCGCCGCCGGGGCACCGCCGCTGTGCGAGTACGAGTACGACGAAGACACGGCCCTGCTGGCAACCGCCCGGGGCGAGAGAACGGAAGAGCACTACCGCTACGAAGCCGGGCAACTGGCCGATATCGCCGATCGCGGCGGCGCCGCGGTCTGCTTTTCCCGCGATGCGCGCGGGCGCTGCCACCAGATTCTTGTCAACGATCTCGAGTACCGCCTGCACTGGAGCCGCTCGCAGCGCCTGTGCCGCCTCGACAGCCCCGCAGGGGACAGTATCCGCTGGACCTTCAACCGCCGCGGCCAGCTGTTGAGCGAACAGCAGGGCGACGGCGAGCGGCGCTGTTTCTACGACCACTACGGCAATCTCTGCCAGGTCACCGCCGCCGACGGCCACCGCGAGATTTTCCGCTGCGACGAGTTCGGACGGCTGCTGCGCCGCACCTGCGACGGCGCCAGCGACCGCTACCTCTACGACAGCGATGGCTTGCTCCTCGCGGCCCAGCGACGCGGGGAACAGAACTGGCGCTTTCACCGCGACCGGGCGGGGCTGCTGCGGGAAATCGTCGACCCGGCCGGAAAAACCTGGCGCTGCGCCTACGACGACCGCGGCCTGCTGGAGGAACTGGCGGACCCGGAAGGCGGCCGGGTGAAATTTCACTGGGACGGCCAGGCACAGCTGCAGGCACTGACCCGCGGCGAACGCCGCTGGGCGTTCGGCTACAGCCACCGCAACCGGCTGGAAGAACTGGAAATCGACGGCGAAGTACGCGGTCGCTGGCACTACGGCGAGCGCGGCGAACTGCGCAGTGCGGAATTCGGCGAGGCCCTGCTGGAACTCGACTGCGACGACGGCGATCGCCCCTGCCGGATCCGGCGGGACGGGCAGACCCTGCTGCAGTGGCAGCGCGACGCCGCCGGCAGTATTCGCGCGATCACCTTCGCCGACGGCCGGCACTGGAGCCTCGATTACGACATCGGCGGCCGGCTGTCGCAACTGCAGACCGAAAGCGGTGCCTACCGCTGGCACTACGATGGCTGCGGCCGCCCGGCGGAATTCGCCGGCAGCGACGGCTTTCGCCGCCAGTGGCACTACCGGTGCGACGGCCGGGTGAGCGAATACCGCGACGGCGACACCCACTGGTACCTGGCTTACGACAGCACGGGGCAACTGCGGCGGGTGCGCAACAACAGCGGCCAGCAGTGCGAATTCCACTTCGATGACCACGGCCGCCTGATCCAGGCCGGCAACGAACACAGCCACCTGCGTTTCCGCTACGACAGCCGCGGCCTGCTGGTGGCGGAGCACTGCGACGGCAGCGACGGCGACCAGCTCAGCGTCAGGCACCGCTACGACGATCGCGGCTGGCTCAGCCGGTCCGCCTCCGACAGCCTGGACATCGCCTGCCTGTTCTCCCCGGACGGCGACCTCTACGGCGTGGATGCCAATGGCGAGACAGCGGTGCGCTGCGAACGACAGGGCACGGAACAGATCCGCCACCAGGGGCGGGCCCGCAGTCGCCACCAGTTTCACGGCGGCCGGCTCGCGGCGATCGAAATTGCCGATGAGCTGCGCTGGCAGTTTCCCCCCGCGGAACCACTGGACGGTCGCTTCCCGATCCCGCAGCCGCACCCTCACGCGGTGGAATGGGACAGGCGCGGCAATGTGGCGCGGGAAATCCGCCCCGGCGCGCGGCGGCGCGAACACCGCTACCAGTACGACGGCTGGGGCCTGATGACCAGTGCCGAATGCGGCGATTTCAAGACTCTGTTCCGCTACGACCCCTTCGGGCGGCGGCTGGCGAAAATCACCACCCACCGGCGCTCCAGCCGCCGGCGATGCCTGCTGACACTGTGGACCGCCACCGGCCTGTGGCGCGAGGCAACGCTGGTGGACGACACCCGCAAGGCCACGCTGCACTACCTGCACCACCCTGTCGACGGCGGCCCGCTGGCGCGCCTGCGCGACGATACGCTGGAGCACTATGTCGCCGATGCCGATGGCGCCCTCACCGCCGTGATCGACGACAACGGCGAGCCGCTGTGGCAGCGGGACGGCGCGCCGGAGCCGTCCGCGGGCCGCCAGCGGGGCCCCGGCAACTACCGGGGCAGCGACGGCCTATTCGATGGCGAGACGGGGCTCCTCTACCGCTGGCGAGGCTATCGCTACGCCGGCGCCAGCCTGAACCAGCTGCCGGACCTGCCACCACCGGCGCGGCCGGCCGCGGAAAGCGATGGGGGCGATGAAGACGAAATCGGGACCGGGATGGCGGACAAAGTCTACAATCCCGGGTAATCTTCCCGGTTTCGACACATTTATGAACACAAGTTTCGGAATTCGAAATGTTTTTCGATGCCACAAGCCGAAACTAAACCCCGAAACTTGAGTTATGAACAACGCTTTCGAGATCGGCGGTATCGCCGTTGAACGGGGCGAGACCCGCCGCATCGACCTGCCGGTGGTGCGCCTCTATACCGACACAGAAATGGCCATTCCGGTCTATGTGAAGCGCGGCAAAAAGCCCGGCCCCACCCTCTTCGTCAGCGCCGCCATTCACGGCGACGAACTCAACGGTATCGAGATTATCAGCCGCCTGATCCGCTCGCGCGCACTGAGATCCCTGCGCGGTACCCTGATCGCCGTGCCCATCGTCAACGTCTACGGCGTGCTGGAGCAGTCCCGCTACCTGCCCGACCGGCGCGACCTGAACCGCTCCTTCCCCGGCTCCGCCAAGGGCTCGCTGGCGGCGCGCATGGCGCACGTATTCCAGACCGAAATCCTGTCGAAATGCGAATACGGGATCGATTTGCACACCGGCGCCATCCACCGCAGCAACCTGCCGCAGATCCGCGCCAACCTCGACGACGACGAGACACTCTCCATGGCCGGCGCCTTCGGCGTACCGGTGCTGCTCAACGCCACCCTGCGCGACGGGTCGCTGCGCGCGGCGGCGGCGGACCTGGGTGTGCGTATCCTGCTGTACGAGGCCGGCGAGGCGCTGCGTTTCGACGAGTTCTGTATCCGCGCCGGCGTCAGGGGCACACTCAATGTGCTGCGCCACCTGAAAATGCTGCCGCAATCGCGGCGCAAGCAGGGCTACGAGCCCTACGTCGCGCGGCGCAGCGGCTGGCTGCGCGCCGGCGACAGCGGCATCGTCAATCACAAAAAGCGGCTCGGCGATCACGTCAAGAAAGGCGACCTGCTGGCCACCATCGCCGACCCCTTCGGTCACGAGCTGGACCAGGTACTGTGCAACGCCGACGGCATCATCATCGGCCGGCAGAATATTCCGCTGGTACAGGAGGGCGAGGCCATGTTCCACATCGCCTATTTTCACGAGCTGGATGAAGTGGCGGAGAACCTGGGGCAGTGGCAGGACAGCCTGTTGCCGGATGAGAACTTCTGACGTTCAGGCCACCACCCGGGTGGCCTGAACGCAAGGGAACATCAACCTTTCTTGAAATACCTCAACTGGTTGTTGTCCTCGTCACACTCCTCCACCTGGTTCTTATAGTCCGCCGTGGCAATCAGTTCCGCGTCGGGATCGAATACCCAGTAGCTGAATGTAAAGGTGAGGACGACGCTGGCACCCGCGGCGAGACCGCTCACACCCTGCACATCGTTCGCGCTGGTCCCGGGATCGATCAGCCGGGTATGGAATCCGCCCGCAGCCACACCGCCGATATTGCTGACTGTGACCTGGACCTCAGAGGTACCATTGGCGTTATTCCAGACCGGGTCGGCGATATCCGCCACCACCAGGTCCGGCTGCTTGCAGGGATTGCCCCGCACGCACTCGCACATGAACAGTTCGCTTTTGAACGGCTCGCGGCTCATCGGGTGAACGAAACACACCGGGTAATCGTCAAACTGGTTGCCGTACAGCCAGTGGGATTTGGGATCGTCGATCGGTTCCAGGATGATCGCCTCGTCCCGTGTCACCTTGCAGACATTGGACCTTCTCGTCTGCTCGTCCATATCGGTGCTGGCTTCACTTTCCGAGTGCGCCCCCACCCAGACTTCACAGGTTTTCGGGCAGGTCATGGGCCCCTCCCCTTTATAGAAGTTCGGGTACCAGCCTACCGCATGGCTCCCCATGGAAAGATCCTGTATCGGGTCGGCGTACGAAGCCGGTGAAGCGGCGATTGCCGCGAGGACAAGAATGAATGCAACAGACTTCCACATAGAGCTTCCCTCTCTTGTTATTGGCTTGTTATTGGATTGGTATTTCCCCGGCGGGCTGGACGACTTCCCTGCAACTGTCGAACCCGCCGCGAATAGAACCTAGTCGGCCGTGCGCAGCGAACTGTTACAGAACTTTGCGCACGGCCCCCTAGATACCGGAGATCCGGCGACAATTCAAGCGAGGGAAGCTTTTACGCGCCGGTGTGACGGGAATCCTGTACAGCCGTGTAGGTTGGCGTGAGCGCAGCGAAGTCCGACTCGGGCCGCCCCGTGTCTAACGGTGCCGGCGCAACTGATCCAGCACTTCCTCACTCGGATAGCCCTGCACCTCCACGCCGATACGCTTCTCGAACTCCCGGATCGCACCGCGGGTGCCGGAGCCGGCCTTGCCGTCGATCGCTCCCTTGTAGAGACCTTTGGATTTGAGGATTTTCTGCATCTCCTCCACCTGCCCGCTGTCGACCGGCGTGAAGGGGCGCTCCCAGTCGTGCACCAGACCGCTGCCGCCGCCGATCCGGTCCGCCAGCAGACCCACGGCCGTGGCGTAGCGATCGGAGTTGTTGTAGCGCTTGATGACGAAGAAGTTTTTCAGCATCAGGAAAGCCGGTCCATTGCGGCCCGCCGGCAGTTTCAACTCCGCCATATCGTTGGGGCGCGGGAAGGATTTGCCCCCCACACGCTTCACGCCCCACTTGTCCCGCCACTCCGCCAGGGTCAGCTCGCCCGCCGGCAGTTTGCGCTCGGGAATCGTGACTTCGTAGCCCCAGGTCTCGCCGCGGCGCCAGCCGTTTTTCGACAGCAGGCTCGCCGCCGTGGCCAGGGCATCGGGTACCGAGTTCCAGATATCGCGGCGGCCGTCGCCGTCGATATCCACCGCGTAGGCCTGGTAACTGGTGGGAATAAATTGGGTGTGGCCCATGGCACCGGCCCAGGAGCCGGTCAGGTGGCTCTTGTCGATATCGCCGCTCTGCAGGATTTCCAACGCGGCCAGTAGTTGCTGGCGACCGAATTTTGCCCGCCGCGGGTCGGCGTAGGCGAGGGTCGCCAGGGAGCGGATGACATTGCGCATCACCGTGTCGCTCTCGAGGATGGCGCCGTAACTGGACTCGACCGACCAGATCGCCAGCAGGATATTCGGGTTGACGCCGAAGCGCCGCTCGATCCTGTCGAGCCAGGGCTGCAATTCCTTTTTCCGGGCCCGGCCGCGCTTGACGGCCCCCTCAGTTACGCGGTTGTCGAAGTACTGCCACACCGGCGCCTTGAACTCCGGCTGGTAGCTGGCCTTGTCCAGCACCCACTGGTCCGGCGATGTAATGCCCTCGAAGGCGCGGTCGTAGATTTCCGGCGAAATGCCCTCGGCGATGGCGGTTTTGCGGAATTCCCTGACCCATTTCAGGAAATCCTCGTCATCGGCGGCGGCCGCCGGCGCAAACAGGGACGAGAGACACAGCAACAGGCTGGCGCAGAGGGCGGCAATACCCCCGCGCGGGGCGAGCGGGCTGAACATGGCAACTCCTTCAGCAGTTCGATAGCTCGCTCAAGAGTAGAGCGGAATCCGCCGTTCGGAAAGGCGTATTGCCAGAACCGTGACCGAGTGCGGCCCCGGAGTTGTGAGATCAGGGAATCACGTAGAAAAGCACCGCAAAGAAATGCAGCGCGCCACCGGCGAGCACGAACAGGTGCCAGATGGCGTGGTGGAAGCGCAGGCTCCGCCACAGGTAAAAGGCGATACCGCCGGTGTAACAGAGACCGCCCAGCACCAGCAACCACAGGCCACCGGGCTCCAGGCTGTCCATCAGCGGCTTGATGGCCGCCACCACCACCCAGCCCATCAGCGCGCTGAGTGTGACCGACAGGGCGCGGACCTTTTTCAGCGGCGTGAACTGGATCACCAGCCCCGCCAGCGCCAGCCCCCAGATCACACCGAACAGCCACCAGCCCCAGGGCCCGCGCAGGGTCACCAGCGTGAAAGGGGTGTAAGTGCCCGCTATCAGCAGGAAGATGGCCGAGTGGTCGATGGTGCGCAACACCGCCTTGGCACGGCTGTGGCTGATGCTGTGGTAGAGGGTCGAGGAACCAAAACACAGAATCAGGGTGGCGGCGTAAACGCTGGAGCTGACGATATGCCAGGCATCACCGCGCAGGGCGGCGAAACCGCAGAGGACACCGAGACCGGCGATCGCCAGCAGTGCCCCGACACCGTGGGTGATACTGTTGGCCAACTCTTCAGCGAAGCTGTAACGGGCGGCGATGGTGGATGGCATGGATACCCCAAATTCTTTTAAGCTGGCGTCCGGCTGCAATACAGAGCAGCCGGACAGGAACCAGCCTGACAGCAGTTTGTGACCGATCGATTAAATATAGTCCACATCATCGTTCCGGCCAGACGCGGGCGCAAGGACTGAATGGGACTGCAGATTCACAGGGAGGAGGAACAACAGTGGCAAACGACCCACAACAGATACTACAGAAACACTTCCGCCTGCAAAACTTCAAACCCGGCCAGCGGGCGGTGATCGATACACTGTTGGCCGGCGAGTCGGCGCTGGCCATCTTTCCCACCGGCGGCGGCAAGAGCCTCTGCTACCAGCTGCCCGCACTGGCCATCGACGGATTGACACTGGTGATCTCGCCACTGATCGCACTGATGCAGGATCAGGTGGATACCCTGCAGTCCCTCGGTATCGCCGCCGCGCGGCTGGACTCCAGCCGCAGCGGCGACGAGGTGCGGGAGATCTACCGGCAGCTGCGCGGCGGTGAACTGAAACTGCTGTATATCGCCCCGGAGCGGTTGCAGAACGAGCGCTTCCTGCAACTGCTGCGCGGGCTGCGTATCGGATTGATGGCGGTGGACGAGGCCCACTGCATCTCCGAGTGGGGGCACAACTTCCGGCCCGACTACCTCAAACTGGCGGGGCTGGCGGGCGAGCTGGGCGTCGAGCGCATACTGGCGCTGACCGCCACCGCCACGCCGGAAGTGGCCGCGGATATCCGCCGCCAGTTCGGCATCGCCGACGGCGCCCAGGTACAGACCGGCTTCTACCGCGAAAACCTGCAGCTGGCAGTCACCCCCTGCGGCGAATCGCACCGGCTGCCGCGCCTGACCGAGCGCCTCCAGTCCGCCCCGCAGGACCCGGCGATCGTCTATGTAACCCTGCAGCAGACTGCGGAAAGCGTCGCCGGGCGGCTCAGCGAAGCCGGCGTGCGCGCCGCGGCCTACCACGCCGGCATGAAGCCCGAGGAGCGCGAGCGAATACAGAACGCCTTCATGGCCGGCGAGGTCAATGCGGTGGTGGCCACCATCGCCTTCGGCATGGGGATCGACAAGGCGGATATCCGCGCCGTCTACCACTACAACCTGCCCAAGTCGCTGGAAAACTACATGCAGGAAATCGGCCGCGCCGGCCGCGATGGCGAACCGGCCCGCTGCGAACTCTTCGCCTGCGCCGGCGACGTGCGCGTGTTGGAGAATTTCACCTACGGCGACACGCCCATCGCCGAACACCTGTGGGCGCTATTGCGCCGGTTGCTGGAACAGGGGGAGGAGTTCGACATCTCCGTCTACGAGCTGTCCAACCAGTTCGATATCCGCCAGTTGGTGGTCAACACGGCGCTGACGTATCTGGAGCTGGAAGGCGTAATCCGCGCCACCGGCCCTTTCTACACCACCCACCAGATACGTTTCCTGCAACCGGCGGAACAGATACTGCAACGCTTCGACCCGGCGCGGGCGGACTTCCTGCAGCGGCTGTTCGACGCCGGCAAAATGGGCCGCACCTGGCTCACCATTGAGGTACAGCGGGCCGGGGAACAGCTGGGCGAGCCGCGCACGCGCATTCTCAAGGCGCTGCAGTTCCTGGAGGAACAGGGCTGTATTGAGACCCGCGCCAAGGGCGTGCGCCAGGGCTACCGTCGCCTGCAACTGCCGGACCTGCCCGCCCTCGGCGAGCGCCTGGAGCAGCTCTTCGCCCGCCGCGAGCAACAGGACCTGGCGCGGCTGCAGCTGGTGCTGGACTATGCCGCCAGCCCCGAGTGCCTGCCGGCGCAACTGTGCGGCTATTTCGGCGAACGGCTGTCACAGCCATGCGGCCACTGCAGCAGCTGCCGGGAGCCGCGGGTGCGCGAACTGCCGGGGGCGGCGCCGGAGGCGATCGGAGAGGAACAGCGGCGGGAAATCGGGCGGCTGGTCGCAGAGCAGCGCGAAGCCCTGTCGCACCCGCGACAACTGGCGCGCTTCCTCTGCGGCCTCGCCAGCCCCGCCACGGTGCGATTGCGCAAACATCCGCAGTTCGGCAGTCTCTCCCGGCAGCCCTTCCGCGAGGTCCTGGCGCTGGCGGAGCGGTATCTGTAGGGTGCGCCGTGCGCACCGGACACACTCGCGTGTCCGACCGATTCCCGGCGGTGCGCGCGGCGCACCCTACCCTGGAAAGAGCCTGGATAGGAGACAAAAACGGCGTCCCGTGGGACGCCGTTTTCGCAGGAGCCGCAAGGCAATCAGGCGCTGGGCTTGTGAATGCCCATTTCGCACAGGGCCGAGGCATCGCGCACGATGGTTTCGTTGCGATCCGGGCCGGTGGAGATGATATCGATGGGCGCCCCCACCAGTTCCTCGATGCGGGCGATATAGGCGCGCGCCTCGGCCGGCAGCTCCGCCTCGCGGCGCACGCCGAAGGTGGTCTGGCTCCAGCCGGGCAGGGTTTCGTAGACGGGTTCCACGCCA
Organism: Microbulbifer halophilus; assembly: GCF_026183675.1. Classification (GTDB taxonomy): domain Bacteria; phylum Pseudomonadota; class Gammaproteobacteria; order Pseudomonadales; family Cellvibrionaceae; genus Microbulbifer; species Microbulbifer halophilus. Next base: position 1,687 of record NZ_JAPIVK010000037.1, on the reverse strand, counting down.
TCCCAGCCGGTGGAATCGAACGGGATGGGCACCTCCTCGCCGGCGCTGTTGCGGTAGCCCACGCAGATCTTCACTTCCTCGAGACCGTCGAGCACGTCCAGCTTGGTCAGGCACAGGCCCGAGATGCTGTTGATACGGATGGCGTGGCGCACGGCGATGGCGTCGAACCAGCCGGTACGGCGCTGGCGGCCGGTGGTGGCACCGAACTCGTGGCCCTTCTCGCCCAGGTGGCGACCCACATCGCAACCCAGCTCCGTGGGGAAGGGGCCGCTGCCGACGCGGGTGGTGTAGGCCTTGGTGATACCCAGCACATAGTCCAGGTACAGGGGACCGAAACCGGAACCGGTGGCGGTGCCGCCGGCGGTGGTGTTGGAGGAGGTCACGAAGGGGTAGGTGCCGTGGTCGATATCCAGCAGGGAGCCCTGGGCGCCCTCGAACAGGATATGGTCGCCGCGTTCGCGGGCCCGGTGCAGTGTATCGGCGACGTCGGTGATCATCGGCACCAGTTCATCGCGCCAGACGCAGGCCCGCTCGACCATGTCGTCGTAGCTGACCGGGTTCTCCTTGTAGTACTGCGTCAGGGTGAAGTTGTGGTATTCGAGCAGCTCCTCCAACTGTTCGCAGAAGCTGTCCCAGTTGCACAGGTCGCCCAGGCGCAGGCCGCGGCGCGCCACCTTGTCTTCATAGGCCGGGCCGATGCCGCGGCCGGTGGTGCCGATGGCCTTTTTGCCGCGGGCCTTTTCCCGCGCCCGATCCAGCGCCACGTGCACCGGCAGTATCAGCGGGCAGGCCGGGGACAGGCGCAGGCGCTCGCGCACCGGCACACTTTTCTCTTCCAGCTCGGCCATTTCCGTGAGCAGCGCCTCCGGCGACAGCACCACGCCGTTGCCGATCAGGCAGGTCACGGTGGGGCGCAGTATGCCGGACGGAATCAGGTGCAGTACCGTTTTCTCGCCGTCGATCACCAGGGTATGGCCGGCGTTGTGGCCGCCCTGGAAGCGCACCACCAGAGATACCTTCTCGGTCAGAAGGTCGACGATCTTGCCCTTGCCCTCGTCGCCCCACTGGGTGCCCAGTACTACTACGTTCTTGCCCATTTGCGTGATACTCGTCGTTAACTCAGTAATCTTAGCTATCGCTATGGTGCGCTGCGCGCACCGCAATCGATGATCAGCCCCGTGGCTTCACCACCCAGTCTCCATCCTCGCGCACCAGTTCGCGGTCGCAGCGCGCCAGGGTCTCGCCTTCGTCGCCGTCCGGCAGCGCGCCGATCACCACTTCGCCGGCCCGGCGGAGCTGGCCCACCACGCGCCACAGGGATTCCACATCGCCGCTCGACTCGTCGGGCACGGGCGCGAGAATGGCACCGGACAGGCTTTCCGCCGAGGTGCCGAGGGTGTTCAGTGCCACCAGGTCGGTACTGAAACCGGTGGCGGCGCGCTCGCGGCCGAACACGGCGCCGATGCCGTTGTAGCGGCCGCCGTTGGCCAGCGCCTGGCCGTGGCCGGGCGTGTAGGCGGCAAATACCAGGCCGGTCTCGTAGTCGTAGCCGCGCACTTCGGACAGGTCGAAGAAGAGTTCCACCGCCGGGTAGCGCTGCGCCAGCAGTTCCGCGGTGCGCTGCAGGTCCGCCAGTGCCGCCTGCAGCGCCCCGGGCGCGCCGGCGAACAGTTCGCGGGCGCGGGCC
>NZ_JAPIVK010000036.1:5636-38149 GCF_026183675.1 Microbulbifer halophilus | reverse complement strand
GAACAGCGCCAGTCACGGCGCTACGCGCCATGCCTGGCGCACATATAAAAAGCGCGCCGGCCGGGGCCAGCGCGCTTTTGCCGGATCAACGCCGGTCACTCAACCAACGCTATCTCCCCGGACCCCATGACCGAGAAAGACTCCTGCGCCGGCCGGCGGAGGACGATATCGCCGGACCCCATTATCGAGCCGCCGGCGCTGTCGGCCTGCAGCTTGCGGCCAACGAAATCACCGGACCCCATCAGGCCGACTTCCAGCTCGGCGACACGGCCGCCGACAGTCATGTCGCCGGAGCCCTTGATCTCTGCCTTCAGGCTCTCGCCGGCATAGCTGTCCAGGTGCAGGTCGCCGGATCCCTTGATCGAGGCCTCGCCATCCACGGCCAGTACCGTGCCCAGCAACAGGTCGCCGGAGCCCGTAATCGACGCCAGCAGGGATTCGGCGGCCACCTTGTCGACCCGAAGCTCGCCGGAACCGGTGACCCGCAGCTCCAGCGCCTCGCTCTCCAGGGTGTCGGCGCGCACCTCTCCGGAACCGGTCACCAGGATTTCCCGCACCGCGGGCAGAGTGACCCGGAACCGGACCGACTGATCGCCACTGATGGTCACCAGCCCGAAGAAATGCTCGCGTTTATTACCCACCCAGAGCTCCAGCGTGTCGCCGTGCACCTCGGCGCCGGCGCTGGCCACGGCCTCGGCGGAGCCCCGGGCCTCGACGGTAAAAGTGTCGCCCTGCACCACCTCAAGTTGCGAGCTGCCCTTCAGTTCGATGCGGTCATAACCCGAGACATCGAACTGCCTGCTTCTGGTTTCGTCCGCGCGCACCGCTGCACAGGCAATCAATGCGACCAGCAGCAGAAGCGTCGCGGGGCGGGCGGGAAAGTTCATGACGGCCATGGGTGTCCTCTCGTAGTTTTTACCGGCTCTGCCCGATAGACGATCCATCGGTCCCGTTCGGATGCAGCGGCTGCGAAAACCACCCCGAATGCCCGAGCTCGGGATCCCTCACGCTCCGCAATCCGCCTCGGTGTGTCCCATCTCACTCAGGGCCGCGCGAATTTTCCGCGCCTCGGCAGCCAGTTCTTCGGCTTCCGCCGGCTTTTGCAGGGAAAAATCCAGTTCCGCGATTGCGTCCACCGGCACCAGGTGGAAATGGGTGTGGGGGACTTCCAGCCCGGCCACCATCACCCCCACCCGCTCGGGACGATAGACAGCCTTCAGCCCCTTGGCCACCTTCTGCGCCACCGACATCAGGTGTGCGGCGAGATCCTCCGGCACGTCGTCCCAGTGGTTGATCTCCTCCACGGGGATCACCAGGCAGTGACCCGGCTTGACCGGTGCTATGGTCATGATCGCCACCGCCCTGTCGTCCCGCCAGATAAAGTGCCCCGGCAGTTCGCCATTGATGATCCGGGTAAAAATGCTCGCCATTGCTAACCTCTGCTCGAATGATTGGATGCGACCGGTGAGTCTACCAGCTTTCCGGACAATGCGGGCCCCGGCGCGATATTGGACTCTGCGATCCCGGCACCCGACAAGCGTCAATACGCGCCTGCATTTCATTTTTACCGGGCCCGGCCGCCGCAATTGCGGCGGTCGTCGACGCGTATAAAACCGGGGCCTGCCCATGACCGCTGGTCCACGCTTTAACCGTCCCAGACAACCCGAAGAACAAGATGACAATTTCTTGACTCCTCGTTGGCAGCACAAATGTTATGCCGTAGGCTCCGCCTCATAAAGACTCATCGCCATTGAGCCGCGACACCGTCAAACAACCCTGTCGCTCTTTTTCGGCTCGGCGGACAGTTCATCTCCCGGATACTCTGACTATTAACTTCCACTTGGGGGGAAGCCATCATGAACAACCTGTTGGATCAGGTCGGCGGCACCGGATTCGTCAACCGAACGGTAGGCGAATTTTACCAGGCCATAGGCCGCCACCTGTCTCAGTTCGAAACCTGTGATCACCGCAAACAGCAGACCCGCCAGGCACAATTTCTGAACCACGCCCTCTCCTCACAGCAGGAACCGGTACGCAGCAGCCGCGCCAGCTTTCTCGCCCGCGGCCTGAACCCGACTCTGTTCGAAGCCATGCTGGAATTTCTCGAGGCGCGGCTGATTGAACTGGGCTTTTCATTGCAACTGAGCAATCAGTTGGTGGAAACCGCCGGCAACCTCTACCAGGATTGCGAAGAGGACCTCGGCATCGCCTGCTGAGACAGCCGCCGAAACTCCGCCCCCTGCCCCGATCCCCCGCACAACTCCGCCGGTTGCGACCCGGCGGACCTGTCAATACAATGGCCGCTCGCAGCCTTTCCCATAGGCGCCACTTCACTCATCGACCTTCCTAGAGATTATTCATGAAGATTGCCAACCACTCCGTAGTGGAAATGCACTACACCCTGAAAGATGCCGACGGCACAGTCATCGACTCCTCGTCCGGTGGCGAACCGCTGAAGTACCTGCAGGGTGTGGGCAACATCATTCCCGGTCTGGAGCGGGAAATGCTCGAGAAGGACACCGGCGACAAATTCACCGCCGTCATCCCGCCGGACGAGGCCTATGGCCCGCAGAATCCGGAACTGATCCAGACCCTGCCGCGCAGCGCTTTCGGCGGTGTGGAGAAGCTGGAAGTGGGCATGGCATTCCGCGCCCAGAGCACCGAAGGCCAGCCCATCGAAGTCGAAGTCATCGAGATTGACGGCGACAATGTCACCATCAATGGCAACCACCCGCTGGCCGGCGTGGAACTGCACTTCGATATCGAAGTGGTCTCCGTACGCGAAGCCACTCCGGAAGAGGTCGATCACGGCCACGTGCATTGATCCTGCGGCGGCGGTTATCCTCGACCGCCGCCTCTTCCCATCCCCGCCAGTACCACACCTCCCCGAAAAATTGCCGCACCGTGCAACAGTTCCGGCAACCACCACGACGCAGCCCTATCATGCCACCGCCAAACAGACAGGAAAGCCTGGGAGGGGCAAGGGGCAAATGAGTCGACTGTTGTTCGGAGTTATTCTGGTACTGGGGTTGCTGCAGGGCTGCGGTAGCGGCGGCGATGAGAAATCCGACACCGCCGCAGACGGCAGTGAGCAGACGGATAACGGCAATAGTGGCGACGACGACAACACCGGCGACGGGGAAAAGCCGGCCGGTGCGGATCCCCTGGAACAGGCCCTGATCGACGGCGACAGCAGCGCGCTGGACAACCCACAGGACCTGATCGACGCGGCACTGTCGGAGGTGGCCCGCCTCCGGGCCCTGCGGCAACAGATACTGGAGGGCTTCGCCGTCGAGGACGCCCTGGCCTACCCGGTGCCCCGCAGCAGCCATTTTATCGACGCTCTCTACGGCAACGGCGTACCCATCCTGCGCGGCAGCAATCGGGGGCGCTCCCTCGCCAGTGCCGTGCAAATCGAGGGCGCGCGCGCCGCGGGCATTGGTTTCGAATTCTACGTCGAGGAAACAGACAGTACCGGCATGGATGCCTTCGGCAGCGGCCTGCTGCGGTGGCTGGCCGGCAGCCACACACCTGACGCCATCGCCCTAGCCGGCATCGAACGGGACGGGCTGAACCATTGGCTGGCGCGACAATTACCCGACAGCCGGATCGCCCAGTGCCCCGGTGCCGCCGACTGCCTCGACGGCGCCGGGGTACTGATCGTCAGCGACCGCCCCGCGGAAGGCGGCGAAGGGGCGCTGAAACAACTGCTGCAGAACGCGCACCAGCGCGGCATCGGTATCCTCTACGTCCATACCCGGGGTTGGGACGCCACACCACTGGGTCGCACACTCGCGGCGGAACTGGGCATGGCCCTCGGCGATCACCCCGGCAACTACTTTGTCCAGGACCCCCTGGACTGGCCGGATATCGAGACCATGCTCGCGGCCATGGAGGAACACAATCCCATCGAGACGGCGCTACAGAACTTCAGGGCGGAAAGCTTCCCGGTCGACTGGAACCTGTGCGAGAGCGAGGCGGGGGGCGACTGCGACAAGGACGCCGCGCTGCGAGCAGCCCTACTGGACGGCGCCGCCGAGATGCGCGACATGCTCAACAGCCTCGATCGCCAGGGGCGACCGCTGTTCCGCCAGCGCGGCCAGCGCCTGCTGAAACTGCTGGTACTGCTGGGGGACCTGTGGCGCGTCGAGATCCGCTACCCGATGCAGAAGGAAAGCGCGGCACAGATCGATTTTATGCGCGCCCTCTTCGCCGATTACAGCGTGCACTACCTGCGCGATATCCAGTCTCCACAACCGGACCTCGGCAGTTTCAGCGCACCGCTCGACGGCGACCCGCAAGCGGCGGACGGTCAGGTCAGCCTGTCCGTGCAGGGCGATCACTTTACGGCGATCGGTGCCTATATCCCGCCGGGACAGCGAATCACCATCCGCCGCAGCGACAAAAACCCGGCCGCCACAGCCGTCCGTATCAATACCCAGCGCACCGGCTCCACCCGACTGTGGGACGAATACTCGCGCCCCCGCTTTCTCGCCAGCCCGGCAATACCGCTGGCGGCGGGACAAAGTATCTCCCTGACCTCCCCCTACGGCGGCACACTGCAACTGGTCTACAGCGGTGCCGACGACACGCAGACGATCCAGCTGGAGCTGCAGGGCGCAGTACAGCATCCCTTCCTGCAATACAGCGACGCGATGGACGAGTCCGCCTTCGCCACGGCGCTGCAGTACAACCCGCTGAGCTGGGCGGAAATACGCTCGCCCTTTGCCGAGATCCACTCCCTGCGCGAGCGGCTGAACCAGTCCATCAACGACTCCCGCTACGGCGGCAGCAGCCAGCAGTTCCTGGAAGACCTTTTCGAATATATGCTGCGGGATGCCTACGCCCTGGCCGGCTTCCAGGGCGGCGGCGTGGAGCTGGCGCCGCTGGTGGAACTGAAGTGCTCGGCACTCGGCTGGGATTGCAGCAACCCGCAGATCCACGGGCTGCCGGAAGTCCAGCACATCAATGTAGACCGCTTCGCCCACTGCGGCTCCGGCTGCAGCGGCAACCCCTACGACCAGGCCTGGCCACTGGATCCCTTCGGCTGGGGCGAGAGCCACGAACTCGGCCACAACCTGCAGCGCAACCGGCTGAAGATCCACGGCGGTCGCAGTGCCGAGGTATCCTGCAACCTCTTCCCGCTGCACAAGAACTGGCGCCTGCTGCAGGAAGAGTCCACAGACAGATCCAGCGATCGTATCGCCTACCGCGACACCTTCGAGACCCTCAAGGCCGGCGCCGCGGACGGGGCCGATGCCTACGGAGTCGCCTACGACGCCATCTGGGCCGACGACAGCTACGCCGCGGACAACGGCGAGCGCATGGCCTTCTATGCCCAGTTGCCGCAGCTGTGGCGCGAAGTCACCGGCGAGGCGAGCCGGGGCTGGAATATCTACACTCTGCTGTATCTGGCCGAGCGCCAGTTCAGCCATATCAGTGCCGATGACTGGACCGCGGAGCGGAGCAAATTCGGCCTGGACGGTTTCGCGGAAAAACCCGAACTGAACGGCAACGAGTTTATGCTGCTGATGTCGAGTTTCCTGAGCGGGCGCGACCTGCGCCCACTGTGGGATATCTGGGGCGTGGACTACGGCAGCGCAACCGCCGCCCAGCTCGATGCCTGGACCCTGCCGCCGCAGGATAGGGTGCTCTGGGTGGGTCCGGACAACAACGACTGGAACCGGGTGGAGAAGGTCCCGGTCAGCGCCGATATGGCCTGGCCCTTCTGACAAGTGCACAGCGCCGTCGCGGTCCCGCCGCGACGGCGGCCCGCCCCGGCGACTACAGCGGACCAACTGGAGGCACACCTTGCACCCCACCCTGCCCCCGTCCCTGCCGGGAAAGCTGATCCTGTTCGACAGCCAGTGCAATCTCTGCAATGGCTGGAGCCGCCTTGTGCTGGAGCGGGACCGGGATGCCATTTTCACCCTGTGCCGGGTCCAGTCCCCCGCCGGCCGGCAACTGCTGGAGAGACTCGGTCTGCCACTGGACCACTACGAGACGGTCATCTACCTGGAATGCCACGGCGGCCACTGCGACGAATACCATCGCAGCGCGGCCGCCCTGCGCATCGTCGCCCAACTGCCGGGTCCCTGGCGTCACCTGGCTCTACTGCGTATAGTACCGCGCCCACTGCGCGACCGGATCTACGACCTGATAGCCCGGAATCGCTACCGGCTATTCGGCCGCCCCGCGCAGTGCCGCCTGCCCACCGCGGCGGAAAAGCACCGGTTTCTGGAAGAGCTGAACGAATGATTCTGTCTGAACAGTACCTGCAGCGCTTCGGCGGTATCGCCCGCCTCTACGGCGAGGACGCGCTGCCGCGCCTGCACGGGTCACACTTCGCGGTGATCGGCATCGGCGGTGTCGGCAGCTGGAGCGCGGAAGCGCTGGCACGCTCCGGCGTGGGCAGGATCACGCTGATCGACCTGGACGATGTCTGCATCACCAACAGCAACCGCCAGAGCCACGCGCTGGCGGACACCGTCGGGCAGATGAAGGTGGAAGTGATGGCCGAACGGCTGCGGCAGATCAACCCGGAAATCGATGTGCGCATCGAGGAGGACTTTATCGCCGCGGACAATTTCGCCGAGCTGCTGGATCCCGAACGGGCGCCCATCGATATCGCCATCGACGCCATCGACTCGGCGCGGGTCAAGGCTGCGCTGATCGCCTACTGCAAGGCACGCAAGATCCGACTGGTGACCGTCGGCTCCGCCGGCGGCAAGCGGGATCCGGGCCGTATCACCTGCGCCGACCTGGGCCGCACCAGCCACGACCCGATGCTGGCCAAGGTCCGCAGCCACCTCTACCGCTTTCACAATTTCCAGAAGTCCCGCAAACGTCAGTTCGGTGTGGATGCCATCTATTCGACGGAACCCATGGTCTACCCGCAGCCGGGCGGCGGCGTCTGTGAACAGAAGAGCGCAATGCAGGACGGGGTGAAACTCGACTGCAGCGGCGGCTTCGGCGCTGCCACCATGGTTACCGGCAGTTTCGGTTTTGCCGCCGCGGCGCGCGGCATCGAACGGCTGCTGCAGAAAAAGGGCTGACAACGGCGCAGGCTGGACCGAGCGCAGCGAAGTCCAACAATAGCCGGCGTCCCGAAAATCTGCGGTTCGCGAAGCTCAAGCCGGCCCGCAAGCGATACAGTCCAACACTCGCTGCAGCAACGCGTAAAAGCCATTACTTCGCGACTGGCTCAGGTGTTTTTCCAGCCCCAGTTCGGCAAACAGTTCTTTCAGATCCCGCGCACGGACTTCCTCCGCACGGCACCCGTCCACCTGCGACAGCAGTAACGCACCCAGGCCCTTGACCACCCGGCTGTCGCTATCCAGCGCAAAGAAGTGCTTCCCGTTTTCTTCGCGGTGCACCAGCCAGGCATCGGACTCACAACCGCGCACCAGGTTTTCAGAGCGGCGAATGGCGGGCTTTTCAGAAACCGACTTGCCCCAGCGCATCAGTTCCCGGTATCGATCCTGCCAGTTGCGTTGCGCCGCCAGCCGCTCGAGCTGCAGGGCGGAGAGATTATCGCCGGACCAACCGGCGGTACTCGACAACGCCACCTGTTCCGGCACCGTTTCCGAAGCCGAAAGATAGTCGCGCAGCGATTCGATAAACCGCTCCACATCGTCGGCCGTGTTGTAGGCGGCCAGCGATGCGCGCAAGGTCGCGGTTTCCCCGGCGGCGCGGATCAACGGCTGGGCGCAGTGGTGGCCGACGCGCACGGCGATATCTTTTTCGTCCAGCCAGTGCACCAGATCCGTCGCGCTGCCATTCTCCGGCACGAAGGCGAGGATCCCCAGGTTCTGCTTCGGTTCGCTGATCAGACGCACACCGGGCAGCTCTGCTATTTCCCGGTGCAACCGTGCCAGCAACGACTGCTCGTGCGCAGCCATGGCGGCGCGATCCCGGTCAGCGAGAAATTCCAGCGCGGCGCCGAGCCCGGCGATGGCCGCCAGCGGCGAGGTACCGGCTTCAAACCGGTGTGGCAGATCGGCATAGTCGCTGGAGTGGAGATCCACCGTCGCTATCATTTCGCCACCGCCCTGCCACGGCGGCATACGGCGCAACAGCGACTCGCGGCCGTACAGCAGGCCGATACCGCTGGGCCCGTAGAACTTGTGCGCCGAGCAGACAAAAAAATCGCAGCCGATGCTCTGTACATCGACCGTCTCGTGGGCGGCCAGCTGGGCGCCGTCGACGATCCAGTGCAGCTCTCTTCCCCGTGACCTGCATCCGCGCAACTGCCGCGCGATACCTTCCAGGTCCGGGCGAAGGCCCAGTGCATTGGAGCCACCGGTGAGGGACACGATACGGGTGCGTTCGTTCAGCACCTCGTGCAGACGCTGGAACTCCGGTATACCGGCGATGTGGGGCACATAGCGCAGCGTCAGGCCATGGCGCTGCGCCATCATCTGCCAGGGCACGATATTGGCGTGGTGCTCGGCGGTGGAAATGACGATTTCATCGCCGGGCCGCAGCCCGCTGCAGAGACTGTAGGCGAGCAGGTTGAGCGCCTCGGTGGCGCCGCGGCAGAAAATGACCTCCCGCGGGCTGGCCGCGTTCAGGAAAACGGCGGCCTGCCGGCGCACCCGCTCTACCATTTCCGTGGCGCGGCGGGCCAGCCGGTGGCTGGAGCGGTGGGTGTTGGCATTGCTGTGCAGATAGAAATCGGTGACCGCCTCGATAACGGCGCGCGGTTTCTGGGTCGTTGCGGCGTTGTCGAGATAGATGAGATCTCTGTTTTCCGGCTGGGCAAACAGTGGGAAAAACTCTTTGAAAGCGTCGGGATCAAAATTCATCTAGGGCAAATAACTGTTCGGTATTGCGGCGGCTCTGCTCCGCCACCCGGGCCGCGGGAATACCGCGCAACTCCGCCAGCGCAGCGGCGATCTGCGGCAGGTATTCGGGACTGTTGCGCCGACCCTGGCGGCCCTGTATCGGCATATCCGGCGCATCGGACTCCAGCAGGATGGCTTCCAGCGGCAGGTCGGCAAAGGCGCGGCGGGTCTTGGCCGCGCGCTTGTAGGTAACCAGGCCACCGGCGCCCAGGTAGAAGCCCAGCTTCCAGTATTCCCGCGCAATTTCCGGGCTGCCGCTGAAGGCGTGAATCACACCGCCGCGGGCGGGGCGGTATTCCTTCAGCAGCCGCAGCATATCGCTGTGGCAACGACAGGCGTGCACAATCAGCGGCAACTGCAGTTCGCCGGCCAATGCCAGTTGGGCGCGAAACAGCGGTTCCTGTTCTGCCAGCGGGGTCACCATGGCGCCGTCCAGGCCGCACTCGCCGATGGCCACACAGGCGTGCGCCTCAAGCTGCTCGGCAATCTGCCGCTGCAGTTCCCCGGGTTCCAGTTCCGTTTCCGCCACCCACCAGGGGTGCAGCCCCACCGCCGCGTGCCAGGCCGGCTGCGCTTCCACCTGATCGAACAGGGCGGGCCAGCGCGTCGGGCTGACGCCGGGAATAATCAGGCGCTCGACATCCGCCGCCAGGCAGCGCGCCCAGACCTGCGATCGGTCGCTGTCGAAGGCTTCGAAATCGAAATGGCAGTGGCTATCGATCATCGGCACTTGAGCTTTCCCCGGGATGCCCGCATGTTACACCTTTGTCCGCAGTAGAGGTCGACGTCTTGGAAGCCCTGATACCCATTGTACTCTTCACCTTCTCCACCAGCATCACGCCCGGCCCCAACAACCTGATGATAATGTCGTCCGGCCTGAATTACGGCGTGCACCGCTCGCTGCCGCACCTGCTGGGTATCTGCCTCGGTTTTCCGGCCATGATCGTCGCCATCGGCCTGGGGCTGGGCACCCTGTTCAACCGGTTTCCGCTGCTGCACGAGATCGTGCGTTGGGCGGGTATCGCCTATCTGCTGTATCTGGCCTGGGTTATCGCCAGCACCCGGGAGGTGGGCGATGCCGGCAACAGCAAGCCCTTTACCTTCCTGCAGGCGGTGGCGTTTCAGTGGGTGAATCCCAAGGGCTGGATCATGGCGGTGGGTGCGCTGGCGGCCTTCACCAGCCCCAGCGGCGAGATGTGGATGGATATCGCACGTATCGCGCTGACATTCATCGCCGTGGGCGGCCCCTGCATCATCATCTGGCTGCTGTTCGGCGTCGGGCTCAAGCGGGTACTGAACGATCCCGCCCACCTGCGCCGTTTCAATATCGCCATGGGAGTATTGCTGGCGGTGAGTGTGGTGCCGATGGTGCTGGATTAGAACTCAAGTTTCGGAGTTCGAACCGCTTTTCGATGCCACAAGCCGAAACTAAACCCCGAAACTTGAGTTAGAAGAAGGGCGCGGCGATTTCCGGGTGATGCGCACGGCGCACCCTACCCTTGCCAGCCTGCAGTTACCCGGTCACTGCCAGTTCCACGCGGAATTCTTTGACCATCTGCTTCATAAAGAGGCGCGGGAAGAGCCTGTACAGGTAGGCGCCGAGCAGCGTCCTGTCCCGGGGGAAAAGCCGCTCCCGGCCCTTTTCCACCGCAGTGACGATTCTTTCCGCCATCCACTCCGCGCTGCGTACCCGGCCGACAGTGCTCTGCCTGTGGCTGGCCCTGCCGCCGTCGCCGGACAGCGCGTTCTGCTCGATACTGGTGGCGACAAAACTCGGGTAGACCATCAGCACGCGCACGCCCTCGCCGCGCACCTCCTCGCGGAAGGTTTCGAAATACTGGTGCAGCGCGCTTTTGGCGGCGCAGTAGCCGGCGCGGCCCAGTACCGGCATCCAGCCGGCCATGGAGCTGATATTCACCACACAGCCGGACGCCGTGCGCAGTTCCGCCAGCAGGCCCTGGGCCAGCTCCACCGGTGCGTGGTAGTCCACCGCCATCACCCGGCGGATTACCGCGTTGCCAGTGCGGGTGGACAGGCTGCGGTGGGTAATACCGGCGTTGTTGACCAGCAGATCGACGCGCGGACAGGCCGCTCTCAGCGCGGCCACCAGCTCCGCCGTGGCCGCCTCGCTGGACAGGTCGGCGGTAAACACATCGACCTCGACACCGCGCCCGCGCAGTTCCGCCGCCCTCGCCTCCAGCGGCTCCCGTTGCAGGTCGATCAGGGCGAAGCGAGCCCGGTAGCGGGCCGCCAGCGATTCCACTGTCGCCCAACCGAGCCCACCGGCGGCACCGGTGACGATGAAGACCTTTTCCCCGCTCACACCGCGCCCTCCGCCACGGTCGCATTTTCGGGCACCTGGATCCCCAGCGCCTCGCGGGCAAAACAGGCAAAGGCCTCGGCGGAGGTTTTCTCCGGCACGAAACCCAGTTCTTCCTTCAGGCGCCGGTTCAACAGTAACGGTCGGTACTGCAGAAATATCACCTGGCCGGGCTGCTTATCCGTCAGGCGCAGAAAATAGCCGATGCCCAGTACCGCCTTCACCAGCCAGATCGGCGGCCTGCGCAATGGCTTGCCGAGCGATTTTGCGATCTCCCGCGGGGTCAGTGCGCCGTCGCCGGCGAGATTGTAGATACCGGTGGCACTGTGCTGCACACCGTACCGGAGAGCGCGCACCACATCCCGGTCCCAGATGAACACGAACGGCGAATCGTGGCCGCCGGGGTCGAGAATCGCGCGGCCGGAGAACAGTTTGCCGATCTTGTTGCGGGTGTTGGCACCGACGATGGAACAGGGGCGGAATACCAGTTGCTTCAGCCGCGGGTGCTGTTGCCGGTAGGCGGCCAGTATCTCTTCCACCAGGCGTTTGTGATCGGAGTAGCCGAATTCCGGATTGCCGCGCAGCGGGTGGTGCTCCTCAATCCACTCGGGATTGTCGGCGTGGTAGCCGTAGGCGGCGCCGCTGCTGGTGACGGTGATATGTTCCACACCGGCATAGAGACAGGCCTTGAGCAGATTCTCGGTGCCCTCGACATCGATGCGGTATTCTCGCGCCCGGTCGCGTCCCGCGGCCATCCCCGACGCCAGGTGCACCACATGGGTCACCCCCTCGGCGCGCAGCAGTTCACCCAGGGCGGCGTCACAGATATCCATCTGCAGGATCGGGAAGCCCGCCGGTCGCGAGTGGATGTCCACCCCCACCACCGACATCTCTTCGGCCAGCAATTCCCCGAGCTGCCGCCCCACGTAACCGGAGGCGCCGGTAATCAGCACTTTCTTGTCGTTCATAGTGATTTTCTTGTCGTCAGGTCTGTGGATCGCCCTGCAGGCGCGCCGCCCGCTGCATTTTCCGGTTGCCGAAACTCCAGTAGCCAGCCAGGCCCAGTCCGGCAACCAGGTGCCAGACACCCCAGAAACCCGCCACCACCAGCATCGACCCGGCGGACGGGAAGAAGGTGAAAAGGATCGCCAGCGCCAGGCCGGAATTCTGGATACCCACTTCCATGGTGACCGCGCGCCGCTCCGCCAGTGGCAGGCCGGCGGCGCGGCCGCTGAGATTGCCGATCAGGAAGGCCAGCGCATTGTGCGCAATCACCAGCAACAGCACCGATCCCGCGACCTGCAGCGCCGTCTGCCAGTGCCGGCCGAAGGAAACCGCCACGAACAACAGGAACACGCACAGGGAGCCGCCGCGGAAATAGCGCTCGCTCCTGCACGCGAAGCCCGGAAAGCGCGCGCCGACCAGCATGCCGGCGAGCATTGGCAGCGCCAATACCAGCACCACCAGCGCCACCATGTTGCCGACCGGCAGCGCTATCTCCTGCAGCAGGCCGCGGGTGAGGGGATTGAGGTCGCCGTAGAGAGCAAAGTTGAACGGGGTCAGCACCACCGCGGCGAGACTGGAAACCGCGGTCATGCTCACCGAGGTGGCCACACTGGCGCGGCCGATCCAGGTCATCACATTGGAGAAGGTACCGCCGGGGCAGCAGGACACCAGGATCATGCCCAGCGCCAGGCCGGGCTCCACCCGGAACCACCAGGTCGCCAGGCAGGTGGCCGCCGGCAACAGCAGAAACTGCGCCACCAGGCCGGTAACCGGCGCCAGCGGCCGGCGCAGCACTCCGGCAAAATCCGCCGGGCGCAGCCCCAGGGAGACGCCGAACATCATGAAGGCCAGCACGCCGTTCAATAGCAGCAGTGCCGCCGGCGACATCTGGAACTGGCTGGCCACATCGAAGTCGGGGTTCACTGGGTTTCTCCGGCACTGCTGGCGAATCCACCAGTATCCCGGCTTGCCAGATCCCGCCGCAAGTCCGCAGCGTGACCGCGCAGTGCTTTCAGGTAGGACTCCTTGTGCACATAGTAGGCCATGCGCTCCAGTTGCAGGTACTGCATGCCGCCGTCTGCCCGCAGCGCGGTCTTTTCGCGCTTGACCCTGCGGAAGTGGCGCGCGGATTCGGCGCCGAACGACAGCTGGCGGATATACAGGGCCACCAGCTCCGCCTGCTCGTTGCGCCCCTCCCAGCCGAGGCCGGCGGCCTCCACCATGCCCATCAGGAAAAGATTGTCGTATTCGGGATGGAAGGCATTGAGATAGAACTGCGGCGCAAAGCCCTGCCAGTTCAGGTGTTCGGCGCCGATAAACGGGTAGTGCAGCCTGTAGCCGGTGGCCAGCAGGATGGTGTCGTAGTTGCCGCGGCGGCCGTCCTTGAAGGTCACGGTATTGCCGTCGATATTGGCGATATCCCCCTGCGGGCGGATATCGCCGTGACCGATATGGTGCAGGATCAACGAGTTGACCACCGGGTGGGACTCGAACATTCTGTAGTCCGGCTCCGGCAGGCCGTACTGGCCCGGGCGGCCCAGTATGAAGCGGCTCAGCGCGGCGCTGATACGCTGCTGCACGAAGCGCGGCAGCCGAATCCTGCCGCCCACTGCGTCGGTGGGTTTGCCGCCGATAAACTTGGGCAGGAAGTAGTAGCCGCGGCGCAGGCTGATATCCACGCTGGCCGCCCGGTGCACCGCGTCCACGGCGATATCTGCACCGCTGTTGCCGCAGCCTACCAGCAGTACCCGCCTGCCCTCGAAAATGGCCGGATCCCGGTACTCGGACGAGTGCACCACCTCGCCAGCGAATTCCCCCGGCAACTGCGGAATATTCGGGTGGTGCAAGGTGCCGTTGGCAATCAGCAGGCCGCCGAAGATACGGGTCTGCTCTTCACCCGCGCTATCGCCGGCAGTCGTGCGGGTAGTGATGCGCCAGTCGTCGCCATCGCGTTCGCAGTGCACCACTTCCGTGTTGAATTCGTACCGATTGTAGAGACCGAACTCCCGCGCATAGTCGCGAAAGTACTGGCGCAATTCGCTGTGGTGCGGATACGGCGCCACCGCCTCCGCCATAGGGAACTCGGCGAACTCGGTCATCTTCTTCGACGAGATCAGGTGCGCCGATTCGTACAGGGTGCTGGTGGGGCTGTCGATATCCCAGAGCCCGCCCACATTGCCGTGGACTTCAAAGCCGACACAGGGAATGCCGTACTTCTGCAGGTTGCGCACCGTGCAGAGGCCCATGGGACCGGCGCCGATTACCGCATAGGGTTTCACTGTTGTTCTCCCGATCGTTACGCCATTCAGCTCAATTTTTGAGCAGGGAACCGCGACACAGTGCCTTCTACAGACTCCTGATATTTCGAAACCTGAATATCCGATTCAGTCTGCCGCCAATATACCGTGACAAGCCAGCGGCAGATCGTCATAATCGGGCAAACGGTGGTTAATTACGGACATAGATTGTGAAAACCGCGGACTGCAGAAGCGTTACCCTGAACTATACCCGGGCTATTTCCGCGGCACTGGACAGCCTCGGACTGAAAGTTCCCGATATTGCGCGCAAGGTTTTGTCCGGGATCGACGAATCCCGGCGGGTGCCCATGGGCGTACAGGAACAGCTGTGGCTGGCGCTGGAGGAGACCTACCCGGACCCGCTGCTGGGGGTCAAACTCGGCCGGGCCATGCACAGCAGCCAGATGGGACTGGTGGGCTACCTGCTGATGACACAGAAAACCCTGGGCGAGGCCATGGAACAGCTGCTGATCTACCACCCGCTGGTGGGCGAAGGCGGTCAGTTCGAGCTGCGCCGCGGCGCCCACCATGTGGACCTCTGCTACCAGCCCAACTTCCTGCGCTGCGCGCGACTGCGGGTGGAAACGGTGCTGTCCACCTGCCTGACCCAGATCCGCAGTATGACCGGCCATCCCTTCCGCGCCCAGAGTGTGCAACTGGCCTATCCGGCACCGTCGCTGGCGATCCAACAGCAGTACCAGCAGCTATTGCAGACGCCGGTACAGTTCAACGCGCCGGTATCGGCAATCCGCCTGCGCCCGCAGGACCTGGAAATGCCGCTGGTGGCCGCCGACCAGCAGGTGATGGCGCGCCTGAAACCGGAGGCCGACGCCCTGCTGCGCGCGCTGACCCACAAGAGCCTGCAACTGCAGGTATCGCACCTGTTGCAGCAGGAGCCGCAACTGACCCGCGAGCAGGTGGCCAGTCGACTCTGTATCAGCCCGCGCCACCTGGGCCGCAAGCTGTTGGAGGAAAACGCCAACTTCCGCACCATCCAGGACCAGGTGCGCAGCCACTACGCCCGCCAGTGGCTGCGCCGGGGTCACCAGAACAACGCCGAAATCGCCGCCGCCCTCGGCTACTGCGACGAGAGCGCCTTCGGCAAGGCCTTCCGGCGCTGGACCGGCGTCTCGCCCCGGGCCTACCGCAGCCGGTCGGATAAAGTCGCCTCCTGAGGGCCCGCTTGCAGCCCTACGCCACCACACTGCCGCGGGAGAGCCTGCAGGCGGGCTCCGACGCTGATGGGTGGGGAAATCAGTGAGGCGGACAGAGGGGCCTCCAGGACCGGATCCAGTGGCTGGTATCCGGCCGCTTCAACCCCATACGCACCACACCACATCCGGCGGCTGCGTGTACGGCAGGGGCAACTCCTCGCCGCGCCGGGCATAGCGGCGATCCGCCGGGATTCGCGATGGGTCCGGCGCTTCTTGTTCTTTTACGCAACCGGCGGTTCGCAGCCGCGGCAGCCAAGCCGCCGCGGCCCGGCGACTACAGAGACGCGGTATTGCGTGCGGTCGCGGCGCGCAGCGCGGCCAGGTCCTCGACCCAGACGATATCCTGGGACGCGAGCTGGCCGTCGGACAGGGCCTCACCCAGCTGCCCCAGTTGTCCGCGCTGATCGGAGAGTTCGTCGATCGGCATCTTCAGCCACACCTGGCCATTCTGGTCCACCACCTTTTCCGACGCGTCGGTATCCACCGCGCCCAGGTGGCGGTCGACGGCGGAGGAGCCGCCGGACGGCAGGTAGATGGTGCCGTTGGTAAAGTCCACCGCGAAGGCGACGAGGCCCGGCAGGATACCGAACAGCAGCGCGGCGCCGTCGAGCACCACCACCGCCGGATCCACCCGGCCGCCGGTCTGGCCCTTGCGCTCGGGATAGAGGAAGTAGCCGCAGGCGGTCAGGTTCATCATCAGTACGAGCAGGCAGCTGGCGGCGACGCCGCGCTTTACAGATCTGTTCATGGTTCTTCTCGATTCCCGGTAGTTGGCTCTGTGACAGACCGCCAAGCTTACCGAAAGCCGGGCGGCACCGGAAGTGGCGCCGTATACGTCTTCTGTGGCCCAGATCGCAAAGCTGGCAACTACTGGTCGAGCCTTCCGCGCCGCTCTGGTTTAATGGCTGTATCGGGTTCCATCCACGGAGAACAGCATGCCACCTACCGCCAAGCGCCTCGCCGTATTCTGCGGGCTCTTCATCGCCACCCTGCTGGCCACCGGCTGCGTGGCCCCCGGCCAGACGGGAATCGACAAACGCGACTATATCGATCGCACGGAGCGGGAGGTGCGCACAGAGCTCTACCAGCGTATTCCGGATTTCAGCGAAGAGCTGGCCGAGGCGCCCGGCTACGCGGTGTTCAGCAACGTCAATGTCAGCGTACTGCTGGCCAGCGCTTCCGTCGGCTACGGTGTGGCGGTGGACAACGATACCGGCGAACGCACCTATATGAGAATGGGCGGGCTGGGCCTCGGTCCCGGCCTCGGCGTCAAGGATTTCCGGGCCCTGTTCCTGTTCGATTCGCCGGAAGTCATGCAGCGTTTCGTCAACCGGGGCTGGTCCTTCGGTGGACAGGCGGAGGCCGCCGCGAAGGCACAGGACAAGGGCGCCGCCGTGGGCACCGAAGTGGCGCTGGACGGCATGCGCGTCTACCAGCTCACCGAAAGCGGCATCGTCCTGCAGGCCACTCTCAAGGGCACCAAATTCTGGAAAGACAAGGAGCTGAATTACGACTGATCGGGGTTTCTGCCGGCCTGAGCCGAACAAAACTTGGCCAATCGGACGCCAACCTGTTTTGCAGTCCCCAAAACCCCGCATTGAATGCCTAAACTTTAGTCAGCATCGGCTGCGAGATGTCAGGGAGCAGTACACAATTTCTGAGGGTGCGTTCCAACGCACGTGTGATCGGACCGGGCAGTGAGCAGTCGCCAGGGGTCGGACACCGGAAATTCCAGGGAGCAGTAGCCGCAGCAGATGCCGCCATGGAATGGCTAAAGCACGGTATCCTTCCGGATACCGTGCTTTTTTATGGGCGCCGGAATTTCCCGTCCATCCTCTTCCCCTGTATCCTTCGCACAGTCTGAGTGGCCGATGGTCGATGCCCGACCGCTATTCGCCGGCCACTGTCCCCGATCGATGACTGGAGCCATTGAATGTATATCACCAGCGATTTTGACAGCGGCAATATCGAAGTCGCCAACGCCGACAGCAACCCGGTGGAACTGACCATCCGCCGGGACAACAATTCCGATTTCTACCAGTGGTTCCATTTCCGCCTGGAGGGCGAAGTGGGCAAGAGTTATCCGCTGCGCATCGCCAACGCCGGCAAGGCGGCCTACCCGGAAGGCTGGGAAAACTACCGCGTCTGCGCCTCCTACGATCGCCACAACTGGTTCCGCGTGGATGCGGAGTACGACGGCAACAGCCTGGACTTCGCCGTGGAGCTGGAAAGGCCCGCCATCTACCTCGCCTACTTCGCCCCCTTCTCCTGGGAGCGCCATCTGGATCTGCTGGCCTGGGCCCAGCTCGACGAGCGCGTCCAGCTGGAAACCCTGGGCAAGACCCTCGACGGCCGCGATATGAGCCTGCTGACGGTCGGCGACGCAGCTGCGGCGAAACACCGTGTCTGGATGATCGCGCGCCAGCACCCGGGCGAAACCATGGCGGAGTGGTTTGTAGAGGGCTTTCTCGAGGCCCTGCTCGACGAAGCCAACGCATCCGCGCGGGCGCTGCTCGCCGATACCGTTTTCCATATCGTGCCGAACATGAACCCGGACGGCAGCGTCCGCGGTCACTTGCGCACCAATGCGGCCGGCGCCAACCTCAACCGCGAATGGCAGGAACCGAGCATGGAGCGCAGCCCCGAAGTCTACCTGGTGCGCGAAAAGATGCTCGAGCTGGGAGGCGATATCTTCCTCGACATTCACGGCGACGAGGCGCTGCCGTTCAATTTCGTCGCCGCCTGCGAGGGAGTTCCCGGCTACGACGAGCGCCACGCAAAACTGGAGGACACCTTCAAGCGCGCCTTCGTTGCCGCCAGCCCGGACTTCCAGACCGAGCGTGGCTACGATCTGGACAAACCCGGCGAAGCCAACATGACCGTGGGCACCAACTGGTGTGGCCACCAGTTCCGCACCCTGGCGCTGACCCTGGAGATGCCGTTCAAGGACAACGACAACCTGCCAGACCCGATCGAGGGCTGGTCGCCGGATCGCTGCCGGCAGCTGGCGCGGGATATTTTCTTCCCGATCCGGGAGACGTTGAAAAGCCTCTGAGAAAGGAGAGCGCCAGTTCGACAAGCGGGCCGACAGGCCCGCCAATCGCCTGCAAGGCAGGCCTCCCGCAACAGCCCCTCGCCCGCGCCACAGCTTCCCCCCCCTGCCGATTAAAATTTCCTGCGCAAACGGGAAATTTCAGCACAGAATATCTCGGTCACCGGCGCGCTTTTTTGCTACCTTATTTCGCTCGGAATAAGACTCACGGGAAGAAACCATGCAAATACCGACCCCCTGGCGCCGCCTCGGCCTGGTTGTCGCCGTCAGCGGCGCCTTGGCCGCCTGCGGCAAGGAAACCCCCAATACCGAAACCACCGCAGAAACCGCGCCGCAGGCCGAACAGCAGCCAGTGCAGAACGAAAGCGCCGCCCCGGCCGGCAAACCGCAATTGAGCGACACCGAACAGGCCCAGGTGGACACCATGGCCGCCGACCTGCATAAGTACGTAAAAATCCTTGCCTCCGACGCCTACGAGGGCCGCGCGCCGGCCACAGAGGGCGAAGAGAAAACCGTCAACTACCTGGCGGACCAGTTCGAGGAGCTGGGCCTGGAACCCGGCGCCACCGACGCCGACGGCA
Source organism: Microbulbifer halophilus (assembly GCF_026183675.1). Classification (GTDB taxonomy): domain Bacteria; phylum Pseudomonadota; class Gammaproteobacteria; order Pseudomonadales; family Cellvibrionaceae; genus Microbulbifer; species Microbulbifer halophilus. The sequence goes on along the minus strand of NZ_JAPIVK010000036.1, from coordinate 18,834 downwards.
ACCCCAGCTGGTTCCAGCAGGTGCCGGTGGTGGAGATGCAGATCGAATCCACGCCCATGGAAATCAGCGGCGACAATTTCGACAGGGAATTGCAACCGCTGACCGATATGGTCGCCTTCACCCAGCGCCAGACCGAATCGTCCGTACTGGAGGAGAGCGAACTGGTGTTCGTCGGCTACGGTATCGTCGCGCCGGAGAACGACTGGAACGACTACGCGGGCCTGGACATGAGCGGTAAAACCGCCGTGATCCTGGTCAATGACCCGGGCTACGCCACCCAGGACGAAAACCTGTTCAACGGCAACGCCATGACCTACTACGGCCGCTGGAGCTATAAATTCGTGGAAGCGGCCCGCCAGGGCGCCGACGGCGCCATCGTCATCCACGAGACCGGCGCCGCCGGCTATCCGTGGGAAGTGGTCAGCGGCAGCTGGTCCGGCACCCAGATCAGCCTGGCCGCGGAGGATAAAAATACCGACCGCGTCGCCGTGGAGGCGTGGATGACCGATGATTCCGCCAAAGCGATTTTCGAGGCCGCCGGCCTGGATCTGGCTGTGGAAACGGAGGCGGCCAAGAACCGCGACTTCAAGGCCAAGCCCTTGAACCTGAACGCCAGTGTCAAACTGAAAAACCAGCTGCGCACCTCCGACTCGCGCAACGTGGTAGCCAAATTGCCCGGCACCGAACACCCGGACGAGGCAGTCATCTATACCGCCCACTGGGATCACCTGGGTATTAACGAAAATACCGCGGGCGAAGACCATATCTTCAACGGTGCCGTCGACAACGCCACCGGCACCGCCGGCCTGCTGGCCATGGCGCGCCAGGCCGCGGCAATGCCGGAGCGCCCCAAGCGCTCGCTGGTCTTCGTTGCCGTCACTGCCGAAGAATCCGGCCTGCTGGGATCCAAGTACTACGCCGCCAACCCGGTGGTGCCGCTGGAGAAGACCGTAGCCGGCATCAACTTCGACGCCATGGGCGTGCTGGGCCCGATGCGCGACGTGATCGTGGTGGGTTACGGCAACAGCGAGCTGGAAAAACTGCTGGAAAAAACCGCGCAAAAGCAGGGCCGCTACCTGGCACCGGAAGAACATCCGGAACGCGGCTACTTCTACCGCTCCGACCACTTCAGCCTGGCCAAGAAAGGCGTGCCGATGCTCTATTTCGACTCCGGCAGCGACAGCTTCGAGCACGGCCGCGAGTGGGCACAGCAAAAACTGGAAGAGTACACCGCCCACGCCTACCACAAGCCGGGCGACGAGTACGATCCGGACTGGAACCTGAAGGGTGCGGCCATGGACCTGCAACTGGGTCTACAGCTCGGGCTGCAACTGGCCAACAGCCGCGACTGGCCCAACTGGTATGAAGGTAACGAGTTCCGCGCAATCCGCGATGCCAGTGCCGACAGCCGAGATTAGAAAGGAAAAACCACCCTCCTCTTTTTGCGGAAGGAATTTACTGTAGGGACGAACCTTGCGTTCGCCCCTTCCCCCAACGGATCGCCGCACTGATATCAGGTTGCCACAAAAGCGGCCCCGATAGCGGCGATATCCCCTTGTTCATCTGCATCACATTGCCCGCCCTTGTAGGGCCCTCATTCAGTAATCCTGGCGATGCGCCTTTTTTGCCACCAGCCAATAAGCGACACCGAGGGCCAGTACCACGGCGGCGATCGCAAAAATATAATGGGGGGAAATATCATCGAGATCCATCACGATCACCTTCCTCGCGATGGCCATTAACGCCGTGGCCATCACCAGCTGAATCGGAATCACATAGGAACCCAAATAGAGGCGGATATTGATGAAGATCTCTATGGCGATCAGCACCAGCATAAAGGCGCCGAACACATCGAATAAGTCATTGTAATCGAGCAGGAAGGCCGGCTCGGTCATCAGGCGCTGGTACAGCACCAGTACCACGTCGGCAACACCCCAGACGATCACCAGCACCATCAGCACCGCCAGCACTCGTATAGAGTTCCGGATTACCAGATGCAGAACCCGGATCAGGGGATCATCGTGCTCTTTGGGCAACTCCTCGTGAATCAATGTATGCCGTTCGTCGCGATCTGCCATCGCCCGCTCCAGGGTCTGTCAGTAAAGAATGCCCCGCAGCTCTCAGCCCTTTCGGGGATCTACTATTTATAGCGCAGATTGCGTCGCACCTCCCTGTGAGCACCACTCAAGCCCTGATAGCCACATCGAAGCCGTCCCCAAACATACGTTTTTCGTCAAAACCCATCTTCTGCCTGTCCATATGCCACTGGCGCCGGAAGGTTGTCAGGGCGATCCACATCAGCGGCCACAACGGCAGCCGGAAACTGCCGAGTACCGATGGTGTCCGGCAAAAACAGGCTGCCCTGAAGCAGAAAAGCCCCGTCGTTTCCGGCGGGGCTTTTGTTTTAACTCCAGTTTCGGGGTTCAGCTTCCTCCCGGAGCCGTCATCCCGGACTCGATCCGGAATGACGACCGCATCGAGTGGATGCTGGACTCCAAAAGAGCCTTGACGGTATGAAAAATCAGGCGCTGACCGCAGTCTCGATCTTTTTCAGTTCCTCGTCGCGCAATTCGCGGCGGAGTATCTTGCCAACGTTGGTCTTCGGCAGGTCCTCTCGGAACTCGATCTCCTTGGGTACCTTGTAGGCGGTCATATTTTCGCGGCAGTAGGCGATCACTTCCTCCTCGGTCAGGGAGTCTTCCGCCTTGACCACGAACAGTTTCACCTGCTCGCCGCTCTTTTCGTTCGGGACACCGATGGCCGCCGCTTCCGCCACCTTGTCATGGGCGCTGACCACGTCCTCGATCTCGTTCGGATAGACGTTGAAGCCGGATACGTTGATCATGTCCTTCTTGCGGTCGACGATCTTGATATAGCCGTCATCCTGGATCACTGCCATATCGCCGGTGCTGAACCAGCCTTCGCTGTCGATGGATTCCGCCGTGGCCTCGGGGCGCTGCCAGTAGCCTTTCATCACCTGCGGACCGCGCACGCACAGTTCGCCGGGGGAATTGTTGGGCAGGTCGTTGCCATTCTCGTCGATCACCTTGACCTCGGTGCCCGGTACCGCCACCCCCACGGTGCCCATCTGCACCGCCTCGGCGGGATTGAAGGACACCACCGGCGAAGTCTCGGTCAGGCCGTAACCCTCTGTTACCACACAGCCGGTCATCTCCTCCCAGCGCTTGGCGGTATCGCGGGTCAGTGCCATGCCACCGGAACAGGTGGTGTGCAGCTTGCTGAAGTCCAGTTCGGCGAATTCCGGGCAGCGCATCAGGCCGTTAAACAGGGTGTTCAGGCCGACGAAACCGGTAATGCGCAGACCCTTCAGGGTTTTGGCAAAGCCCGGGATATCCCGCGGGTTGGGAATCAGCAGCGAGTGGTTGCCGGTGGAGAAAAGGCACATGCAGTGAATGGTGAAGGCGTAGATATGATACAGCGGCAGCGGCGCCACGTAGAACTCCTCGCCCTCTTTCATGGAATCGCCCAGCGCCTCGCGCACCTGTTCCATATTGGCCACCAGGTTGCGGTTGGTCAGCATGGCGCCCTTGGCCACGCCAGTGGTACCACCGGTGTACTGCAGCACAGCGATATCGTCCGGCGAGCGCTGCACGTCCTCGTGCGGCTGGTTGCCGCCCATGGTCATGGCGTCGCGGAAGTTCACCTGATTGGAGAAGGAAAAGTCCGGCACCATTTTCTTGACGTACTTGGCGACGCCATTGATCAATACACGCTTGAACGGATTGTGCAGGTCGGCGATCTCGCTGACGATCACCTGTTTGACGTCGGTTTCAGCGACAATCTGGGCGGCGGTGTCGGCGATATTCGCCAGTACCACCAGCGCCTTGGCACCGGAGTCGTTCAACTGGTGTTTCAGTTCCCGGCGGGAGTAGAGCGGGTTGGTATTCACGACCACGAGGCCGGCGCGCAGGGCACCGAACACCGCCACCGGGTACTGCAGGACGTTCGGCAATTGCACCGCGATACGATCACCGGGCTCAAGATCCGTATGATTCTGCAGGTAGGCGGCGAATCGGGCGCTCAGTTTGTCGATGTCGCCGACGCTCAGCGTCTGCCCGAGGCAACTAAAGGCCGGCCTGTCACCGAATTTGGTGCAGGCGTTAGAAAATACGTCGAGAATGCTGCGGTCGATATCCAACTGTCTTCTCCCAGTCCTGTTTGTTGTTGTCGCCTGTCCGTTTATAGACGATATCCCGCTGGGGGAGTCGCCCCGGACCTTGATTATTGTTTATCTGGCTGCAGCCGCAATTTTTAACGGCTGCATTCCGGTCTTTGCCAAAATACTTCGAAGGGCGCAACGGCTGTCAGCCGGCCGGAAACAGGTCGGCCAGCGAGGCGGCCAGGTCCCGGTCGCCGGAATAGCGGATCTCACCGAGGAGAAACGCGTGCCGGGCACTCAGGCGGCCATCCAATATAGCACTTAATGTGCTGTTCGACATTTCCAGCGTCAGCGCTGGCTCCGGCGCTTCACCGTAGCGTGAAACCGCCGAGACACCGTCGGCTTCCAGCGACAACAGGACATAAAAATCACTGGCGTCGGGAAGCCGGAACTGTACCCGAGTGAGTGGGTGCAAACAAGTGAGGTACCGCAGGCGCTCGACTGTCTGATCCGGCAGCTGCATTAGACCCTCTCTACAAAAAAGCCGCTGGCGGCGCCATAAAAAAACCGCCGGTATTCCGGCGGCTTTTCGTTAGTGCGGGAATCAGAATGCGAAGTGTTCCGCGTCCAGTTCCATCAGGTTATCGGCACCGCTCTCGATCGCCGATGCGTGGGTCGCGGTGCGCGGCAGGATACGGTCGAAGTAGAAGCGCGCGGTAGCCAGTTTGGCGCGGTAGAAATCCGCCTCGCCCTCGCCGGCGGCCAGTTTGTCGTTGGCGACCTTGGCGGCGCGGGCCCACAGGAAGGCCTGCACCGCGTAGCCGGAGTACATCAGGTAGTCCACGGAAGCGGCGCCCACTTCGTCCGGATTTTCCATCGCCTTGGCGCCGACGTTCATGGTCAGGTCGCCCCACTGCTGGTTCAGTTCCTGCAGTTTTGTCACGAAGGGCGCCAGCGACTCGGTGTCGATCTCCGCCTGGCAGAACTTGTGCACCATCTTGGTGAAACGGCGCAGTTTCTCGCCCTGACTCATCAGTACCTTGCGCCCGAGAAGATCCAGCGCCTGGATGCCGGTGGTGCCCTCGTAGATGGTGGAGATGCGCGCGTCGCGTACATTCTGCTCCATGCCCCACTCGGAAATATAACCGTGGCCGCCAAAGCACTGCAGGCCCAGGTTGGCGGACTCGAAGCCGGTCTCGGTCAGGAAGGCCTTGGCGATCGGCGTCAGGAAGGCCAGCAGCTCGTCGGCCTCTTTCTTTTCCTCTTCGCTGCCCCTGTGGGTGCGATCCACCTGCTGCGCACACAGCATGAGCAACATGCGGCCGCCCTCGGCGAAGGCCTTCTGGGTCAGCAGCATGCGGCGCACGTCCGGGTGCACGATAATCGGGTCGGCCGCACCGTCCGGGTTTTTCGGGCCGCTCAGGGAGCGCATCTGCAGTCGGTCTTTGGCGTAGGCCAGGGATTTCTGGAAGCCGGCTTCGGCGTGGGCCAGGCCCTGAATGGAGGTACCCAGGCGCGCGGTGTTCATGAAGGTGAACATGCAGTTCAGGCCCTTGTTGGGCGGGCCGATCAGGAAGCCTTTGGCGCCGTCGAAATTCAGCACGGCGGTGGCGTTGCCGTGGATACCCATCTTGTGTTCCAGGGAACCGCATGTCACGCCGTTGCGCTCACCCGCGGAGCCGTCTGCGGCGGGCAGGAACTTGGGTACGATAAACAGGGAGATGCCCTTGGTGCCGGCGGGGGCATCGGGCAGGCGCGCCAGCACGATATGCACGATGTTCTCGGCCATATCGTGCTCGCCGGCAGAGATGAAGATCTTGGTGCCGGTGATGTCGTAGGAGCCGTCGTCGTTGGGTTCCGCCTTGCTGCGCAGGATGCCCAGGTCGGTACCGCAGTGGGGCTCGGTCAGGCACATGGTGCCGGTCCAGGTGCCCTCCACCAGCTTGGTCAGGTAGGTATCCTTCTGCTCGTCGGTGCCGTGGGCCTCGAGGGTGTTCATGGCGCCGTGGGACAGGCCCGGGTACATGCCCCAGGACCAGTTGCTGGTACCCACCATCTCGCTCATGACCGTACCCAGCGACGCGGGCAGGCCCTGGCCGCCGTGTTCCGGGCTGTGCGCCAGCGACGGCCAGCCGGCCTCGACGAACTGCTGGTAGGCTTCCTTGAAGCCCTCCGGGGTAGTGACTTCGCCGTCGTTCCAGGTGCAGCCCTGCTGGTCGCCGACCTGGTTCAGCGGCGCCAGCACGTTCTCGCAGAACTTGGCGCCCTCTTCCAGGATGGCGTCTACCAGATCCGGCGTGGCCTCTTCGTAGCCGAGGGACTCGTAGTGTGTGTCCCAGTCCAGCAGCTCGCGCATGGCGAAGCGCATGTCGCGCAGTGGAATCTTGATATCGGTCATCCTGCTACCCTCAATTCGCTGTTGTAAGCCGCCCGCCGGAGGGAAAACCGGCCAGTCAGGCTTGTGACTCATTCTTACGATTGGTTCATCATAGTAGTAAGCTGCCGAACCGCTCTATGGCGAAATCCGTCCAAAGTGGTGACAGATTAGTGCTGGCTACCCGGCCCGGCGGGCGACCATCAGCCGCCCTTGCGACTACGGTACTCGCCCGGCGTGATACCGGTCCATTTCTTGAAGGCGCGGAAGAAGGCGCTGGACTCGTCGAAACCCAGCATCTCGGCGATCTGGCCGTTGGAGAGATCGGGGCAGCTCAGGTAGTGGAAGGCGGCTTCCATGCGGCACTCGTCCTTCAGCTTCTGGTAGGAGGTGCCCTCCTGCTGCAGGCGACGGCGCAGGGTGGTGACCGACATGTTCAGACGCTCGGCGACCACCTCGGCCGCGGGCATGGATTCGCTCACATCGCGGTTGAGGATCGTCTTGACCTTGGTCTTGATACTGTTGGCGCTGCCGTCGCTGATCACCAGGTGGTAGGGGGCGGTGCGGATAAAATCCTCCACCGTCTGCGAACTCTGCACCACCGGGTAGTCCAGGTAGCGGCTGTCGTACTCCAGCGCATTTGCGGGCTGGTCGAACAGCAGCTCCCCCGCCTCGCTCTGGGCCAGGGTGCGGAATTCCTCCGGGCAGGGGAAGGAGAAGTGCAGCCGCGCCAGCGGTATCTCGCGCCCCACCAGCCAGCAGTAGAAACGGTGCCAGACCGCCAGGGTGGTGCGGATTTCGCCGGGATCCGTGTCGGCGATCAACTGCTCGAACTCGCCCCCGGCCAGGGAGCTGATGCCGCGGATCGCGACCCGCTCGCGGCCGTTGTCGGCCGGCTCCAGCACCGGTTTCACCTTGAAGCCGCGGCAGATCTCCATGAACTCGGCGCTCAGGGTGATTGCCTGGCGCACGGTCGCGCAGTTCACCACCGTCAGGCACAGCAGGCGAAAGGAACCGGAGCGCACCCGGCCGCCACTGAGCATACCGAACCACTCGTCCTGCACCTGCCACATGGCCCGCTGGTAGAGGCGACCGTATTTCACCGCGGAAAAGGCCGCGGCGCCCTCCAGTTCGCGCTCGTCGATACCCACCGAGGCCAGCAGTTCCCCGCGATCGCAACCGTGGCTGACCGCCTCATCCAGCAGGCGCTCCAGGTAGGCGATGGGGATGCGGATATCCTCTTCCCGGACCGCCATCTACTTCCTGCGCCTGCGCAGCCAGTTCAGCAGGGCGCCCCCCCCCAGTGCCGCGGCGATGATCACCAGCAGGAAAACCAGCAACAGCACCAGATACGCGAGGACATCTTCAACCGGCAGGTCCCAACTCCAGATGGCCGCTGCCACGAAGGCCACGCAGGCGAGCACACTGGTGATAAAGGAGCGGCGATTCTTCTTGGCCATGGGGTTTCCGCAATATCGATGGTACAAAATGGACAGATGGTCGGCGGCGACCGGCGACACTACCCTTCAAGGATAGACAGACCGGTGCGGCGCGGAATCGTGAGCCATTGCCCGATTCCTGTCAACGCCGGGGGAGCGAGCCATGAGTGGAAAAATGCTGCGGCGCGAGGACCGCAAAACAATCCGGCACCTGTTCGCATGGATCGAATGCCTGTCGGCATTCACCGTGGCCATGCTGATGGGGCTGGCCCTGTTTGCCTGAGCGGAAGGCGCCCGGGCTACTCAATCAGTCCGCCCCGCGCCAGGCGCGCGGGAGCGAGCAGTTTTTTCAATTCACTTTCGTCCAGGTCGGTCATTTCCGCAGCCACGTCCAGTACCGGGCGGCCACTGCGGTAGGCCTCCTTGGCGATTTCCGCCGCCTTGGCGTAGCCGATCACCGGATTCAGCGCCGTCACCAGGATCGGGTTGCGCGACAGCGCCGCTTCCATGCGCGAGCGGTTCACGGTGAAGCTGGCGATCGCCTTGTCGGCCAGCATCTCCGTGCCGTTGGCGAGCAGGCGGACACTCTCCAGCAGCGTCTGCGCCACCAGCGGCAGCATGACATTGAGCTGGAAATTGCCGCTCTGCCCGGCCACGCCAAGGGTGGCGTCGTTGCCCATGACCCGCGCGGCGACCATCGCCACCGATTCGGCGATCACCGGGTTCACCTTGCCCGGCATGATACTGCTGCCCGGCTGCAGCGCCTCCAGTTCGATTTCCGCAAAACCCGCCAGCGGGCCGCTGTTCATCCAGCGCAGGTCGTTGGCAATCTTCATCTGCGCCACCGCCAGCACCCTGAGCTGGCCGGACAGCTCCACCGCAGTATCCTGGCTGCTGATCGCGGCGAAGCGGTTGTCCGCAGGGCGGAACTGCTGGGTGCTGTTGGCGCTGAGCTTCTGCGCAAACAGCTCGGCAAAATCGGCGTGTGCATTCAGGCCGGTACCGATGGCGGTACCGCCCTGGGCCAGTTGCGCCAGCCGCGGCAGGGTGCCGCGGATACGCTCGCGGCAGGCCTCGATCTGCGCCGCCCAGGCGCCGAGCTCCTGGCCCAGCGTCATGGGCACCGCGTCCATCAGGTGGGTACGGCCGGTCTTGACCACGTCCTCCACCGCCGCCGCCCGCTCGCCCAGCACCGTGTACAGGTGCCGCAGCGCCGGCAGCAGCCGGTCGCGCACCGCCAGCAGTGCCGACACGTGAATCGCGCTGGGAATCACGTCGTTGCTGCTCTGGCTCATATTGACGTGATCGTTGGCCCCCAGCTGCAGGCCGCTGTCGCGCGCGGCGATCCGGGCCAGCACCTCGTTCACATTCATATTGGTGCTGGTGCCGGAGCCGGTCTGGTAGATATCGACGGGAAACTGGGCGGAGAAATCCGACTCGCCCATGGCGGCGACCGTTTCGCAGGCGGCGACGATAGCCGCGGCCCTGTCTTCGTCCAGCAGGCCCAGCTCGCAGTTGGCCTGGGCGGCGGATTTCTTGATCAGCACCACCGCACGGATGAATTCCGTCGGCAGCCGCTCGCCGCTGACGCGGAAGTTGTCCAGCGCGCGCTGGGTCTGGGCGGCGTACAGGGCCGACGCCGGCACCTGCACCTCACCCAGGCTGTCCTTCTCCACGCGATATTTCTCGCTCATGACAGACCTTTGCTGTGCGCGGCGCCCCCTGCAAAGTGGCAACCGCACACACGACGACGGTTTACTCGACGGTTACGGTGATTTTGTCGGAGACTACCGGCTTCTTGAACGGAATATGCAGATAGTTCCCCAGCACCAGCTGCAGGGTGTGCTTGCCCGGCGGCAGTGTGACTTCGGTTTCGGTCTGGCCGCCGCCGAAGTGGATCAACTGGTCGCTGGCCGGCAGCGGCTTGGTCATGTCGGGCATTTCGTCCATGTCGATCAGCAGGTGGTGATGACCGGCGCCCTCCCTGTCGACACCCGCGGGCGCGACACCCATGCCGGACAGGCCGAACTGGATCTTGAAGGTCTTGCCAACGGTTTCACCATCTTTGGGCGAAATGATATACACCTCGGCATCGGCCGGAGCCTCGGAAATCAGCTTGGCCGCCTCGTCCTCCGCCGCGTGCAGAAACGGCGCGAAGAGCAGTGCACTGGCAAGGGCGAGGGATTTGTAACCATTCATGGGAACTCCTTGTGTCTATGATTGGCGTTCGCACGGAACACCGGTGCGCAGGATTGCTTTTACAGCTTATCGCCGCAACCGCGCAACGCCAAGTCGAATATCGGGGATTTCGGGGAACGGCGTTTCCCGGCGATGGGCGCCCGGGGCCGGCGCTCAGGCGCTGACGCGCCCCTCCTGGGTCCACTCGCAGCGCACCTGCATATCGCCACTGCCCGGCTCGTGGTAGAGGCCCGCGGCCTCCCAGGTGAAGGAGTGGATACCGGAGAGCTCGGTTTCCAGGTGGACCGTGGCGGACACCCAGTACATGCTGCGCAGCAGTTCCTCGAATTTCTGGATCCAGTGATTCCACTCGTACTCGACGGCGCGGTAGGAGGCGCCGAAATGGATCACGTCCGTCTGGTACCGGGACTGCTTCAACTTGATGGTGGGAATGGAAAACATATCGCGGCACAGGAAGGGCCACTCGTCCGCCCCCGGCAGCGCCAGCACCGCCTCGCGGTTGATCCGGCGCCGGCCGGAACCGCCGGCGAGGCTGTTACTGTCTTTGATACATCCGTAGACAATGGATTCCTGATCGCCCTGTACCACAATGTTCGTCCTCAGCGCGGGTTGCCGGTTGAAAATTCACCGGCAGACAAGAAAACTCGATGGCCCACTTTAACGGCCGCGGGAATAGAAAGCCATAACCGGGATCGCAAATGAAGAACGGCTGGGCGGGCAACGGACGCGCCCTCTCCCCCGGCCCCTCTCCCGGAGGGAGAGGGGAGCTTTGTCTTCGGCATCTGGAGGAATACTCTCCACCCAGTCCTCTACAACCACCGAGCCAGTCCCCTCTCCCACCGGGAGAGGGCTAGGGAGAGGGCCTCCCTCCGATCCCCCTAGATTTCGATACCACGCCCCCGCAGCATCTCCAGGAACTCGTCCTCGTCCATGGTGGCAACATCAAGTTCCCGCGCCTTGTTCAGCTTGGAACCGGCACCGGGGCCGGCGACCACAGTATCGGTGTTCGCCGAAACACTGCCGGCCACCTTGGCGCCCATCCGCAGCAGATAGTCCTTGGCCTCACTGCGCGACAGGGTTTCCAGTTTGCCGGTCAGCACCCAGGTCTGGCCCGACAGCGGCCGATCCTCGCCACCCTGCTCTTCCGGCGCCCAGTGCACGCCCGCCTGGCGCAGCGCCTCAATCTCTTCCTGCGCGTGGGGCTGGTCGAAAAACTCGGCCACGAAGTGCGCCACCACCGGGCCCACGTCGTCCACTTCCCGCAGGGCCTCCCCGTCCGCCTGCATCAGCGGCTCCAGGTCGCCGAAGTGTCGCGCCAGGTTGCGCGCCGTGGTCTCGCCCACTTCGCGGATGCCCAGGGCGTAGAGGAACTTCGGCAGGGTGGTGTCCTTGCTGCGCTCCAGCGCATCGAGCAGATTCCGGGCGGACTTCTGCCCCATGCGCTCCAGGCCGGCCACCTGTTCCAGGGTCAGGTCGTAGAGGCCGGAAACCGAGTGCAGCAGCCCCTCGTCCACCAGCTGTTCCACCAGCTTGTCGCCGAGGCCGTCGATATCCATGGCCTTGCGCGATGCGAAATGCTTGATCGCCTGCTTGCGCTGGGCACTGCAGATAAGGCCGCCGCTGCAGCGCAGTACCGCCTCGCCGGGCACCGACTCCACCGGCGAATCGCACACCGGGCAGTGATCCGGAAAAACGATATTGCGGGCCTTGTTCGACCGCTTGGCGGCCACTACCGAAACCACCTGCGGAATCACGTCGCCGGCGCGGCGGATTACCACGGTATCGCCGATCTTGACACCCAGGCGCTCGATTTCGTCGCGATTGTGCAGGGTGGCGTTGGAGACGGTCACACCACCAACAAATACCGGCTCCAGCCGCGCCACCGGCGTAACCGCGCCGGTGCGGCCCACCTGGAATTCCACATCCTTCAGCAGCGTCATCTCCTCCTGGGCCGGGAACTTGTAGGCCATGGCCCAGCGGGGCGCACGGGCGACAAAGCCCAGGCGGCGCTGCAGGCCGATATCGTTGACCTTGTAGACGATGCCGTCGATATCGTAGGCCAGTTCGCCGCGCTTCTCGCCCAGCTCTTTGTAATAGTCGATACAGGCCTGAATATCCTTCGCCGCGGCCATCTCGCTGTTGATGCGGAAGCCCCAGCGATTCAACTGCTGCAGGATTTCCGTGTGCTTGCCCGGCAGGCTGCCGCCCTCCAGCAGACCCACACCGTAGACACACAGCTCCAGCGGCCGCTTCGCGGTGATGCGCGAATCCAGCTGGCGCAGGCTGCCGGCGGCGGCATTGCGCGGGTTGACGAAGGTTTTCTCGCCGGCCTTCGCCGCCGCGCGATTCATCTCGGCGAAGCCGGCCTTGGGCATATAGATTTCACCGCGCACTTCCAGTACATCCGGTACACCGTCTTCCAGCAGCTTCAGCGGCACCGAGCCGATGGTGCGCACATTCTGGGTGATATCCTCGCCGGTGGTGCCATCGCCGCGGGTGGCGGCCCGCTCCAGCAGCCCGTCGCGGTACAGCAGGCTGATGGCGATACCGTCCAGTTTGGGCTCGCAGGCGTATTCGACCGGCTTGTCGGTATTCAGGCGGTCGCGCACGCGGCGATCGAACTCCAGCAGTTCGTCGTCGCCGAAGGCGTTGTCCAGCGACAGCATGGGCACTTCGTGGCGCACCTCGGCGAACTCTTTCAGCGGCTCGGCGCCGACGCGCTGGGTGGGGGAATCCGGGGTGACCAGTTGCGGGTATTCCGTTTCCAGCTCCTGCAGCTCGCGCAGGCGGCGGTCGTATTCGGCGTCCGGCAGTTCCGGGTTGTCGAGGACGTAGTAGTGGTAGTTGGCGCGTTGCAGGATTTCATGCAGTTCTTCGGCGCGCTGGTGTTTTTCGGTGGGGATTTTTTTATTGGCCATTCTTTGTTCGCAAAAATGGGAAATGCTTATAGTAGGGGGTCGGTTTCTGGCACGGAACAGTTCCCTCTCCCACCGGGAGAGGGTTAGAGCCTGCGCCGGACTTGATCCGGGGGAGAGGGGCATCGATCGGCGCCCCTCTCCCCCGGCC
>NZ_JAPIVK010000036.1:0-5612 GCF_026183675.1 Microbulbifer halophilus | reverse complement strand
CCCCCCCCCCCCCCGGCCCCTCTCCCGGGGGGAGAGGGGAGATAAAACGGTTACGCCTTGGCCCTGGCCAGCGCCTTGCGCCGTTGGTATTCCATCACCCGCTGGCGATAGTGCTCGGCGGTCTGGGCGGTGAAGACACTGCGGTTTTCGTCTTTCAGTTCGCCGCCGAGCTGCTCGGCGATCTCGCGCGAGGTGGCGAGTAGCTGCTCGAGGGCCCTGATCGCCTCGCCCTCGATCGGCAGCGCCAGGAACAGGCTCAGGCCGGGCGTGGTGAATTCCTCCATCTCGGCCAGGTCGAAGACACCGGGCACCACCATATTGGCCAGGCTGAATACCACCGGGCCGTCGTCGCTGCCACCCTGGTGGTAGTGGAAAATGTTCATTTCGCCGAAACGCAGGCCCGCGGCCATCATCGCCCGGAGGATATCGTTACCCTCGAAGAGATCGCCCTCCGCTGCCATCACGTTGATGATCAGCACTTCCTCGACCGGGGATTTTTCGCGCGGTTTGCTCGCTGGTTTCTTCACCGGGGCCCTCTTCTCCCTGCGCCCGGGCTTCTCCGCCCGGCGGGGGGCATGTGAAGCGGGCGCGCCGCTGGATTCCGGTACCGGTTCCGCGGTTGCGGCTTCCGGCACCTCGCTCTGGTTTTCTCTGGCATTCAGAGCTTCGAGGCTTTCCGACTCGTCGAGTTCCGGTTCGCGGCGATCTTCTTCGTCGTCGACGGAATCCATCAGGGTGGGCACCTGTTCTTCCAGGTTGAGCGAGGTCTGTTCCGGTTCGTTCCTCTCGGGGCCGCTGCCGGCGGGCGGTTTGCGCGAGGACATAAAGCTCTCCTGTACCTGGCGGTTCACCTGCAGGGCGTCTTCCAGCGCGCGGCGCTGTACCACGCGCACGCTGCCCGGCAGTTCCGCGGCAATCTGGCGACGTTTCTCTTCCTCTTCCGGGTCGAGATACTCTTCGTCGTCTTCTTGTTTTGAGCGCTTGTCGCGCCCCGGTGACAGCGCTTCTTCATCACCGTAGGTATCCCGCTGCATGGCCCGCGACAGATTGCGCGAGACTTTCATCGCCGAGCGCTGTTTGAGGATCGCGCGGCGCACGCCGTCGAGTATCGCCGCCAGCAGTACCAGCGCGAGAATGGTGATCAGCCAGTTTCCCATCAGAGCGTCTCTCCCTTACGCCTCTTATGCGGATGCCAGTTCGGCCGCCTCTTCCACATCCACGGTTACCAGGCGCGAGACGCCCGGCTCGTGCATGGTGACACCCAGCAGTTGATTGGCCATCTCCATGGCGATCTTGTTGTGGGTAATATAGATGAACTGCACGTGTTCGGACATCTCCTGCACCATGCGCGCATAGCGGCCGACGTTGGCATCGTCCAGCGGTGCGTCCACCTCGTCCAGCATACAGAAAGGTGCGGGGTTGAGGCGGAAAATCGAGAATACCAGCGCGATCGCCGTGAGTGCCTTCTCTCCACCGGACAACAGGTGGATGGTGCTGTTCCGTTTGCCCGGCGGGCGCGCCATGATCGCAATACCGGTATCCAGCAGGTCCTCGCCGGTCAGCTCCAGGTAGGCGTGGCCACCGCCGAAGACTTTCGGGAAGAGTTCCTGCAGGCCGCCGTTGACCTGGTCAAAGGTCTCCTTGAAGCGGGTGCGGGTCTCGCGGTCGATTTTCCTGATGGCGTTTTCCAGGGTCTCCAGTGCGCCCATCAGGTCGCTGTACTGGCGATCCAAGTATTCCTTGCGCTCCGATTCCTGTTTGTACTCGTCGATGGCCGCCAGGTTGATGGCACCCAGGCGCGAGATGCGCGCGGCCACCAGTTCCAGCTCCTGCTGCACCTGATCGATGGTCAGGTCGCCGGGGATTTCCTCCAGCACCCGATCCACGTCCTGGTCGTCTTCGCTCAGTTGTTCCGCCAGGCCGTTGCGCTGTACTTCCAGCGTCTGCGCGGCGAGGCGCTCCTGTTCCAGCTGCGCCCGTACGCCCTGCAGCGCGGATTCCACCTTGTGGCGCTCCTGCTCCTGTTCACGCAGGCCGCTCTCCACCTCTTCCAGTTTCTTGCGGGCCCCGGCCAGTTCGGTCTCCACTTCCACCCGCTCGCCGAGCTTCTCTTCCAGCTCGCCCTGGAAATCCTGGGAGGGGTCTTCGGTCTCGGCCATCTGTTCCTGCAGCAGTTCGCGGCGGCTGCGCAGGCGCTCCAGCTGTTCGCGCATCACCTGCAGGGTGCGCTCCAGGGACATCATCTGGGTGCGCACCGACTGTTCGCGCATGGCCAGTTCGTGGGCGCGGTCCTTGTCTTCGCGGGCGCGCGAGCGCGCCGCGTCCAGGGCCTCGCGCAGTTCGTCGCGGCGGGCCAGCAGCGTCTCGCGGCGGTCGGTATCCTCGCTCATGGCCTCGACCGCCTCCTGCAACAGCAGGCGCGCCTCGGACAGGGATTCCGCTTCCAGCTCCAGTTGCTCGCGCACCTCGACCACCTCCTGCTCGACACGGGTGCGGCGCTCGCCCATCTGTTCGGCGCGGGCGCGGCGGGCGGACAGCTGGCTGCGCAGCTCGGACTCGCGGCGGCCCAGTTGCTCGGCGTCGTTGCGGGACTGCTCGATGGCGGTCTCCAGATCGCCGGCTTTCAGGCGTAGCTCCTCGCGCTGTTCGCTGAGGTTCTCGATCTGCTCTTCGGTGGCGGAGATGGACGCCTCCAGCTCCTCCAGCTCCTGTTTGCGCTCCAGCACGCCGGCCTCGGCGTCGGAGGCGCGGCTGACCCGCAGCCAGTTGGGGCCCAGCCAGAGGCCGTCCCTGGTGACGATGGATTCGTGGGCCTGCAACTGCGCCCGGGCGGCAAGCGCCGCAGCCAGGTCCTCGGCGGTATAGATACCGGCGAGAATACCCGCCAGGGAGCCGGGCCCCTCGACCGCGTCTGCCAGTGCCGGCAGACTGCCACCGGCCGCGGGGCTGACGGCGCCGCCGTCGATAAAGACCGCCTGGCCGCTCTCCAGGCTGTCGAGGCCGTCGCCGAGGCTCTCCAGCCGGTCGACGCAGACCGCCTGTAGCTGGGCGCCGAGCACGGTTTCCACGGCCTTTTCCCAGCCCGCCTTGGCCGAGACCTGGTCGGCGAGGCGCGGTTTGTCGGCCAGCGCCTGCTGCTGCAGCCAATTCTCCACCGCTTTGCCCTGCCCCAGCGCCGCCTGCTGCAGCGCCTCCAGGGAGGCCTGGCGGCCTCGGCTGGTCTGCAGTTGCAGGCGCTGCTCGTCCAGTTGCGTGGCGATATCGCTCTCGCGGCCACGCAGGTCGGCGAGGGCTTCGTTCTTTTCGGTCACCGCCTCCCGGCGCTCGCCGGCCTGCAGTTCCAGCTCGGCCAGCTCTTCGTTCAGTTGCTCCAGCTCGCCGTCGTCGCCGCTATCCCGCAGGCCCTCCTTCTCCGCCTGCAATTTCTCGATGCGCTCCTGCAGGCGCTGGCCGGAGGTCTCCAGGTGCTGGATGCGGGACTGCTGCACCTCGGCTTTCTGGCGCGAGCCGGAGGCGCCGTGGTTGAACTGGTCCCACTCGTTCTGCCATTCGCCCATGGCCTCTTCGGCGGCCTGCAGGGCCTGCGCGGATTCCTCCTCGGCGGCCTGGACCATTTCCAGGTCCGGCAGGATGACTTCCAGCTCCGCCTCGAACTGGGCGGCCTTTTCCCTGTCGCTTTCCAGGCCGGTCTCCGCCTCGCGGAACTCCCGCTCGGTCTGCTGCAGGTCCGACTGCAGGCGGGTGCTGCGTTCGCGGGCGTGGGCGATGCTCTGTTCCAGGCGCGCGATATCGGCGCCCACAGCGTAGAAGCGGCCCTGCACCTCGTTGAAGCCGTCGGACAGCTCGTGGTAGCCGACGCGCTTCTGCTCGATATCGGTATCGCAGCTCACCTGGCGGGTCACCAGCTCCTCGACGGTGAGCTCCATTTCGGAGATCTGTTGCTGCCTGGCCTTGGCCTGCTCGTTCAGGTCGCGGTATTTCAGCGCCTGCAGCCGGGCCTTGTGGCCGCGCTCCTCCTCCTTGAAGCGGCTGTATTTTTCCGCCGCGGCGGCCTGGCGCTCGAGGCGGGCCAGCTGGCGCTCCAGCTCCTCGCGGATGTCGGTCAGGCGCTCCAGGTTTTCCTGGGTGCGGCGCATGCGGTTTTCGGTGTCGCGGCGGCGCTCCTTGTACTTGGAGATGCCCGCGGCCTCTTCGATATAGACACGCAGCTCCTCGGGCTTGGCCTCGATCAGCTTGGAGATCATGCCCTGCTCGATGATGGCGTAGCTGCGCGGGCCCAGGCCGGTGCCCAGGAAGAGGTCGGTCACGTCGCGACGGCGGCACTTGTCGCCGTTCAGGAAGTAGTTGTTCTGGCCGTCGCGGGTCACCCGGCGCTTGACCGAGACCTCGGAGAAGCCGGCATAGGGGCCGGTGAGTTTTCCGGCGGAATTGTCGAACACCAGCTCGATGGAGGCCTGGCCCACCGGCTTGCGGCCGCTGGAGCCATTGAAGATCACGTCGGTCATGGAGTCGCCGCGCAGGTTCTTGGCGGAGGACTCCCCCATCACCCAGCGCACCGCGTCGATGGTGTTGGATTTGCCACAGCCGTTGGGGCCGACCACGGCGCTGAGGTTGGAAGGGAAATGGACTGTGGTCGGGTCAACAAAGGATTTGAAACCCGCAAGCTTGATGCACTTCAGACGCATGTAGTTTTCGACTCGGTAATTCTTCTATGCCGGCTGGCGCCATGACTCGCCAAACCGCCAATTGTACATGGCGGCGGCGGGGGTTTCAGTGGGTTTTTTTCGGGACTGGGGACTGGGGACCCGGCGTAGGGTGTGCCGTGCGTACCGGCCGGTCAATGCAGAAAAGAATATCGAGGTCGGATGTGAAGGCCCTGCTGCCGGGGGCTGTTTGGGAAACGATTAACTCGGGACATCCATGTCCCTCGCCCTTCGGGCGCCTGCGGCGTTCAAATCGGCTGGTCCGGCCGCTCCATGTATTCACCGCGCCTTCGGCCCTGCCGATTTGTGCCGATGAGGCTGTTGAGCAAACAGCCACCGGCGGCAGGGCCGTCCCGGAACCTGCTTACGAAGCGAACTTCGGCAACCTCTACAGGCCCGATCAACGGTGCGCGCGGCGCACCCTACGTCGCTACGTCGCTGTTGGGACTATCGGCTCCCTGTTACAGCTTGCGGTCAATGGCAATCCGCTGGGGCTGATCCCATTTGGACTTCGGCAGGGAATCGATCTCGCCCTGCCAGTCCCCCGGCGCCGGGCGGGCGTCGCCGCGGACGGCGAGTCGCGCCACCAACTGCACTTCGTCGACACCGACGATGGAACGATTCGGCATCATTGCGCGGGATTCGTCCAGCACCACCTCCGCGGGCAACTGGCCGGCGCTCAGGCGCACGATTGCCAGCGGCATGGGGCCGTCCGTGCCGCGGGCGTAGATAAAGACCGGGGTATCCGGTTCCGCATCCACCCCGCCGGCCAGTGTGACCCGGACCGTGATGGCGGGCCCGGCGGCCGGTTGTTCGCTTTTGGCGGCGGCGGGCTCCACCGGCTCGCCGGCGTCCGCCAGCGCCTTTTCGGCCCGGGCCACGCCGGCCTCCAGCGCCTGCGCCGCGGCG